>NZ_BAAHYT010000001.1:0-52718 GCF_054657415.1 Paradesulfitobacterium aromaticivorans
GGTGCCACTGATTCAAATACCAGTAATAGCTCCAATACATCGGCAGCTCAATCCACCCCGCTAAGCGGCAATCTCAAGGTGCATTTTATCGACGTTGGCCAGGCGGACAGCATCCTCATCCAATCGCCTTCCGGCACCGCAGTTTTGGTCGACGCCGGCAACAATGCTGATGGTACTGAGGTGGTCAATTACCTCAAGGCTCAGGGCGTCAAAGAACTTGCCGCCGTCGTGGCCACCCATCCGCATGAGGATCATATCGGCGGGATGGATACGGTGATTAAGAGTTTCCCGGTTAAACAAGTTTACATGCCAAACGCGACCTCTAACACAAAAACATTCGAGGACATGATTGCGGCCATTAATGCAAGCGGCGCAAAGCGGATCCAGACGAAAGCCGGTGTAGTTCTCGATGTACCCGGAATATCCGAAGTATTCTTGGCACCTAACAGTTCTAGCTACAGTGATACAAATAACTACAGTGCGGTACTCAAGATAACCTACGGCAGCACATCATTTCTTTTGACCGGTGACGCTGCTTTTGACTCAGAAAATGAGATGCTGAGAAGTGGCAACAGCTTAAAAGCAACACTCCTTAAAGTTGGGCACCATGGAAGTAATACCTCCACCGGTGACTCGTTTCTTAAGGCCGTATCTCCGAAATACGCCGTTATCTCAGTCGGCGCTGGGAACAAATACGGCCACCCAGCCCAGGCAACACTGGATAAGTTAGCATCTGCAGGGGTTACGGTATATCGTACTGACCAGGCCGGGACCATTGTCGCTACGAGTGATGGTAGTACGATTACGATTGATAAAAACGCATCTCCGATCAAACCGCAAGCTCCTCCGTCCCCTAGTCCGAGTCCTACACCGGCTCCAACTCCTGCCCCATCTGCCCCGGTTTCTTCGTCCGGATCTGTCAGCATTGCGAGCGTGGACCTGAGCGCCGAGGTTGTCACGATCTCCAATAGCAGCGGATCTGCAGTGGATCTAACCGGGTGGAAATTAGTCAGCGTAGAAGGCAATCAGACCTATAACTTCCCAGCCGGGACTTCAATACCAGCTGGAGGAACTCTCAAGGTGGTTAGCGGTAACAAAGCCCAGGCAGGACCAGGAATACTAGTCTGGACCAAGTCGTATATATGGAACAATGACGGAGACCCAGCGGCGCTGTACAACGCCCAGGGGGAAGTGGTCTCCAGGAAATAGGAGAGGTGATACATTTATGAGCGGCGCTGCAATGGCCGCCCTGCTGCTTTATGGCCTGGGCCTTTTGCTCTTTTACTTTATCGTCAAAGTGGCCGTCCGTAATGGAGTTCGCGAAGCTACCGAAAAGACGCAGCAATCCATTGAAGAGATCCGCGACCTAGTGCAGGCTAGTGCCAAAGCCCAATACGAAAAGCCCCGGGAGTGATCCCGGGGTTGTTTTTAACCTGCATATCCGGATATACAAATCTACCAAACTCTAATTCTTTCGCCAGGATAGATAAGATGAGGCCGGCGGCGAAGATGAGGATTTATGCGTAAAAGATGGTGGACACGTCTTCCGTGACGTCTAGCTATTTTATGCAGGCTATCTCCATGCCGAACAATGTGATGCATTTTGCAGTCTCTCCTTCTAGTTTTATAGTATCCCTTTTATTTCCAATCTCACTTTATTATTATGATCGGACAAAATTTTGCTGTGCAAGTCTATATGAATTTTTGCCCGAAACAAAAAAGGCTATGATCCCAGCCACCACAAAAGTTTTTTCTATAAAACTTAAGCGAATTCGCTTGACATTATGAGCGAATTCGCTTATTATTATCTCAAGAGATATCAGTTCCCCGCCGGAGCCGAAAGGAGAATGAAAATGTACTACAGATACACGAAACGAGACAATCCGATGTCAGACTGGGGGCACGCAATGTTTTGCAACGACCAGGAGCGCGTCGAAAATTACGGCGAATATGGATGGGCGTTTGACGAGAATAACGGCGTCAATATCGCAGACATTAGGGATGCAATCATAGAGGCATGGGAGCTAGACAGAGAGCAAGGATTTACCGGAGACTTTGGCAACCAAGTGTTTGAGGGCAGCGCGTACTATGACATGACAGGCGAGGAAGTCGCCGACAGCTTTGACCCCGAGGACATAGTCGATAGTGCTGAGGCTTATGATGATACCCTAGTTGTCTGGCTCTGGGAACGCATTTTGTCCGAGCGCGGGATCGATGCAGTGATTACCGGTAATGGAGCAGTTGTCTTTGATGAGTCCCTTATATCCCGGATCTAAGCGAAAGAGAAGGGCCGGGAGCAATCCCGGCTCCTATTAGGAGGCGCGAATTATGAGTGACATATGGCAAGGCACAGGACCATGGCGGGGCTGGCGGCTTACTCCCGACCACGCCCAAAGCAGCTACGATCAACCCGTCTTAGTTAGCCCACAAGGGCAAGTATTTGGGCCAGCTGATATTATAACAATAGACGATGTAATAACCGTCCCGGAGGCGGCGGAAGAATGGGGCAATGTCACAGAGCCCACGCTTAAGCGCCAACTGGCCGGAGGACGATTTGCGGGAAATGAAGCCCGTAAGGCCAGAGGGAGTTGGTTAGTGACGCGTCAAGGTATGCAGCGTGTCTTCGGTAACTCCGGGAGTGATGACGATGCTGACGGCAAAGACTTGTAAACAGTGTGGCAAAACCTTCTCCGGCGGTCCACGCGCCTGGTACTGTCCGGCATGCCGGGAAGAAAGGCGTGCTAAGCATGATAAGGATTATAAACGCCGTAAACGTACTGGTGCTCACCGTCCTCTTGGCAGCATAGATCAGTGTGTCATCTGTGGCCAGGATTATACCGTGAATGCCGGACAACAGCGATACTGCCCTAGATGCGCTGTAGGGGCAGTAAAGGCAATCGATAGGAGTCAGGGATTAAGTTACTATCATGTTAACAAGGATGCCATTAATCCAGCTCGAAATCTCAAGCGTCGCAAAGGATTAAGACAGTGTCCCATATGTAAAACGCAATTTGATACCCGTAGTAAAAGGATCTGTTGCAGTGATGAGTGTCGCAGAGCGTATATAAACGCTAACTGGCGTGCAAGATATCATCTTCGCAAGGCAAATAAATAGCCCCGCCTGATGAGCGCACCAGCGCCTACGGACCGGCTGGGAACTGGTCGAAACCGATGATCCGGCGTTATGCCGGGGAGGTCGCGGGAACCCGCATCGAGCTGGCTTTGCAAAGTCGGCCTTTACATATATCTGATCTTTGAAAAATAAAAACCCCGGCGCGGTAACCGGGGCATGAGAGCATTGCTAATCTTCAGTTATAAACTGCTTAGCAAAATCAAATATCGGTAAGATAAGTTTTAGGAACTCCCCCTCCGGGAAAACCTTGTAGCTAAACACTGATCCATCTTTAGTCAGAAGAAGTCTAAAAGGCTCTTGGTCAGGGTCGTCATTAGGATAATCTACTCGCATTGCTGATATAAGACCATTAGTTTCATAACGATCCCAATCCTCACTGGTAGCCACGTCACTACCTCCTATATAAGCGACGTCTACATTTAACAGCTGTATGCGACTAAACCAACCACCTTTTATTTGCGGACCCTCTGCTTGTTGGTCATATGAATCTTTCATTCTTAGGAGGTCTATACCTACTGGCTTTGCTCGCAACTGACTCTCATTGGCGTCTATTGGCATCCATGCCCGTAAGCGTTTGAATGCTGCATTAAAAACTTGTTTAGAAGAATAGGCACTAATTAGCCATTGTCGCCCATCGTCCACAAAAGCTGGAAATGCATTTTCACTCGCAATGTGTATTAGGTCATCAATCCTTCCTTGTTCTTTTGAATACCCAACTCCTTCAAAATCGTGCCCTAAATCGTGTGTGATTTGTAGTTTGGTTAAGGTTCCGTACTCACTATGCCCCAGCAATTCAACTTTTGTTCTTAAGGTAATATTGGTCTGTGAGTTAGCTGTTGTAGGCATAGTCTCGATTGGTAAATTAACAGGATAGCGCTCAATGTGAAATAGTTTTGCTGAAATTGGCAAAACATTACCCCCTTCTCCTTAAATTGACAATTTGAAAAGAAGGTTCTTCACGCTTATAACTAAATCCTGCCTGTTAGAAGAATATACGTATATTCTTTTTTCGCTAGCGTGCACAGAGCATCGGCCTGGTTTTTTTTGCAGATTAAATTTATCAACTTCTTGACCCTCTATTCCTTTTATAAAGAGTCTCTTAAAATAATCGTGATCTTGCTCTCCCGATTTTATTTCAAGTGCGAATTTTTTATGTCGGATATCTTGAAGCGATTCCTCTAAACCAGAGAAAACGCTTGTTATAAACTCATCCAGCACATCTTTAGTTTTTCGATATCTAACAAGCGTTTTACCCTTAACTGTTAAATGCATCGCAGTGTTATTTTCAAAATCTTCTATGCTATCTCCTTGAGATTTAATAAATTCAAGATTTACCCCTATAGGATCAAAGGTAATAATACTTTCCATACCATTTTTGCGAGAAAAATACTGAATATCTTGCTTATTATTTTTAAGATTCTTATTTTGACTGATTGCCGTTGTAATTAAATTTCTCAAAAATCTTTCATTAATAATTCTCAGAGAAGCCGATGGGACTAAAAAATCAGCAGTATAATTCCAAGAAAATTGAATGTTAGTAAACCAAAAATACATAAAAAGTAACAACCTTTTTAATGGTTCAAGATTTTGAATTAGTGTCTGAAGAATCGCTATGAAAACTGTTACCGTTGCCACATCATAACCATTAACAGGGACAACGACGGCTAGTCTGTACACCAAAATAACACAATACAGAAGTAACAATAAAACCCACCAGTACTTCTTCAACCGCTTAAAGGCCATGTTACTTCACCTCACATAAAATATTTGCTTATATATTCTATATTTAATTCACTTTACCTGCTCACACAATTGAACAAAATAATTCTTTTATTAAGCAAAAAACCCTCCCCCGCCTAAGCGAGAGAGGGCTCTACTAAGTTACATACTTATACTATTTTCCCCGGGCGGTTCTTCTCCCCGGTCTCCAGCCGCCTGAGAACTCGCCCCGGGCACAATAACTGGCGGGTTCACCTCATAAACTTGTGGCTTACTTATAATTGGCTCAAATGTATTAAGAGTGGCGGTAAGTTGTTGCGTGCTGGGCTGACTCAAATCATGCATCCCTGCTGCAGTTATTGCTATAAGAAACGCATTAAGCACGGCCAAGCCGATGGCCTCTACCGTGAAATTGCCGCCGACATACAGCACGAACAACTGAATGGCTGCTGCGATAAATACGGAAAGCAGGCGCACCCACCAGTCACTCAGGTGCTGGCGAATCGGTTCCTTGAAGAATTGCACCAGCAAGTAGGTTGCGGCCACCAGGCCGGCAAAGGAGCCCAAATACGAGGTCGTAAATAAATCACTAGGCATAAACTTTTCCCTCCTTATAATGTTTGAGCATACTGTGCCGCCAGGATCGCCGTCTCAGGTGCCCCAGCTCCGCAGCAATTTGTGACATTCGGGTGGTCCTTGACTTCAGGCCCGCCGATAATCACCAGATGCTTTGCCGACTTCGCTTCCGGATGAACTGCAGACTGGCCATTTCGGCAGAACATCGCACATCCGCCAAGCTTATCCGAAACGATCCTTGCGCTTGAAAAATCACGGTCCGTAAAATAAACCACCGCATGATCTAACACGTCTTCACCCCCTCCCCTAATACGGGTTATCTCCGCATCAATCGCCGCAAGCAGTTGCTCCCACGTGCGCCCATATCGGGCCAGGTACCCGATCGGGTCAGTGTGATCTGTTTCACCGTACATGGCCGATATGCCGCGGTGCGAAAATACGTTGTCCTTGGTATTCCAGCCGTACCGCACACAGGCGTCAGCCACGAGCCAAACGGTCCGCTGCCAGACCTGCTCAAACTTAGCCTGGTCTGTGCCCTTGGGTTCGCACATTTCCACTGAAAGAAACCGGCTGTTGGCCGTCTTGCCCGCGTGCCAGGCTTGCTCGTTTTCCGGGATACACCGGATAATTGTCTCCCAGTCCACGAAATAATGGGCAGATGCTCCTCTGTCCCCGGAGTTGAAGTAATCATGCTCATTCTGCGCTGTAGCTCCAGGAGTTGCGGTACTGTGAATCACAAAGCCCTGGGGATAGAGAGACGTGCCAGGGCGGTTGTACCGTATGAGTTGTTCTTGAACTGGATAACTCACTTAGAAGACTCCTTTCACTTAAAAATTGCCCGCGCGGCAATACCGGCGGCAATAAAGGTGCTTGCAACTGTCCGCCAGAGCCACGTGTTGCTTTCTTCAAGCTTATTAATGCGGTGGGTGTTTGATTTTGCCCGGGCATCGGTTTCGGTTGCTTTAGTATCGATAGTATCAACTTTTTCCCTTAACCCGTTATAGGAGTCAAGCTTGCCGTTTATCCTTGAAACGTCAGACTTGACTTCAAGTAAAATTTTAATTATTTCATTGTCTTCCAACTCCCACCGCTCCTTTCAGACATAAAATTATTATTCTGGTATCCCCTTTTCGAATACCACCCGCACCTGCCCGTCGGGCTCCTTCACACAGAAATGCCCATGGGCAAATACCCCCTCTTTCCGCATCTCATGATTCGCGGTGTTTGGTATCCACCGGCGGCAAGTATAACAAAAGAGAGAGTACGGTCCTCCCTCCCTGGGGCGAACGTCGGAGTAGGTCTTATCTTGTACCGTTCGAGCTCACCTCTTTCGTAGCATAAAAATAACGCCCTGAAGGCGTTATTGAACTAAAAATTGTTTGTGAGCGCTCTTGCGCTTTTCGTCAGTTACTTGAGCGTAGATTTGTGTTGTAGCAGGATCCTCGTGTCCCAGGAGCCCCTGGACACTTACCAGGTCAGCTCCATTATTCAAGAGCAACGTAGCAAAGGTATGCCTAAGCACATGCGGATGGACGTTTTTCTTTACTCCGGACCGATCTGCTATGATCTTAACCTCACGCTGGATTCCCCGATTTGAGAGCCGCCGGTATGGTTTGCGCTCAGTAATAAAAAGTGCCGGTTCATCATCTGTCCTCCGCATGAGGTATTTTTTCAAGTGGTAAATCGCCTTGTGGCTAAAGTAAACGATCCTTTCCTTGTTGCCTTTTCCAATCACCTTCGCGGACATGGCCTGGTAGTTGATATCATCGCGATCCATCTGCTGCACTTCTGAGAGTCGGCAGCCGGTCGCATAGTAAACTTCGATCATAGCCCGCTCTCTGGGAGTGACACAGGCTTCGCGGATCATCTCGACTTCTTCGATGTTCAGCGCTTTCGGCAAGCGCTTCTCTTTCTTCGGAGACTTGATTTTCCGTGACTGGTCATTGAGTAGGATTCCCTCTGATGTAAGCCATCCGAAGAAGCTTTTAAGCACAGATAGTTTGCCTGAGAGTGAACTTGTTTTTAGATTATCAAACTCTCCCAGATACATACGAATATCTGCTGTCGTGATGTCGGCTGCGGCCTTCTGGACGTGTTCTGCGAAGATCCTGAGGTCTAAGGCATACCCTTTGAGCGTGAGCTCGCTGAGGCCTTCGAGACGCTTCCCGGCCAAAAAGAGTTGAATCTTCTCTCGTAAGTCCGGGTGGCCGTTTGGTAGAGCGGCCGGCTTAATGTCGTATATGGAAAAGATACTGGCCAGTTTCTCCTTGATGTCCTGATTGTACGTGGATGCTAAAATAGCACCCATTACCTCGTTGAGCATGAGCTCAGCCGTGGCGCTAAGGGTTGCCAACATAGTATGACACCTCCTGGAAAGTGTGTTTTCCCTGGAGATAAATATAAGCAGGCAGCGCCTCCAGGAGCGCTCTAGGTAGGTTAATTACTCCTACCCTGCCTACTTATATCCTACCATACTATGTCTCCTAATAATAGTCAATTTCCAAACAAATGTTCTATTCTAAGCGAATATCGTTTCTAATCTGTAATAGCTTCACGATTCCTTTCTATTTCTCTTGATTTTGGGTATTCCTCTTGAAGAGAGGGGGTATTTAGAATCGATTTTTTACTGCGCATTTTGGGTCACTTTGGCAAAAATACTCCATCCACGCGCTTAATGCTCACTTGATTTCCCCAAAGTCCTTTTCCCCATGTCTCTGCGCTAATAACAAGATCCTCAATTAGCCATTCCAGATTATTAACCTCCGGATCATAAATTGCCCAGCTTAAACCTTCATTTAGGTTTTGAGGATTATCGTTAAAAGTATCATACCTTCTAGCGCTTTTATCGAGTCCCACAATCATGCCACTGGTTAACCAATGCCAAAACGATACTTCACTGCATATCTTCGGTTTAGCATGCCCCGTAATTTCATACCCGTTTTTATAGACTTTTATCTGGATCATTTGGATACCCCCAAAAGTCTTACTGCGCAAAATGGGTCTATAGTTCATCAACTCAACAATGCCCTCAACACTTTTTCTCTAACTTCCTCATCCACGATTCTCCCCACATGCTCATCAATCATCTTGCCGCCTTTAGCGAGTGCAGTTGCCTTATCCATAGCAACATTTCCGGCTAATTCGGGATCTTGCTTCTGTATTTGTACTGCCTTACCATCTAAATAGAGAATATAAACTTCTCCACCTTCAGGCACATCTTTTGCTAAAACATCAGCAGGGATACCGTTTACAGGACTAACTTTATCCCATATTTCTACCCGATGCTTAGGCTTACCGTTTTTACCTTTTTGAGCTTTTTCTGTATCTTCCAGCGTCCGTCTATCGTGCTTATTTAACTCATTTTTTGCATGTGCAAGTGTCTTTTTGCTCCCCAATTTTACCGCTTCATCGAATAGATCCTCTGGTTTATGCATCATATTTCCCCCTAAGCTAACAGTTTAGCCATAACCTCTTGATGTACCCTAGCGTCAATCACGCTTTCGATATGATTACTTACAATAGTGTTAGCCGCTTCCATTGCCCTAGTTGCATCCATCGGTACAAAACCGATTTGTTCAGGGTCGTGCTTTTGCAAGTAGACAAGTCTGCCGCCAATATAAATAAGATATACTTCACCGATTGGGTGGTCGTTCGTCATGATTGTGCTCGCAGGGATACCATTGATTGGAGATACCTTATCGTATAGTGAGATACTATAGTTAGGCTTCTCAGCCGTTCTAAGTGTGGGATAATCATAACCAGCGAGCAGAAGGTCGACATCAGCTAGAGTTTTGAGCGAACCTAATTCGCGAGCTTCCTTGAGAATAGTTAAATTGTTTAACATAAAATTTCCTCCTTATTGTGTGGCTAACCAACCAAGTAGATTTGAAAGACCGTTTATTGTTGGCGTGGATAGATAGGCTTCGTTTATGGCTAGTATATTAGTACCACCGTTATCACCCCCAACTGCATACAGAGTCTCATTGACTACTCCTGAGGCTAATAGTCGCCGTGCTGTTGGCATTAAGGCTTTTGTTGACCAAGTATTCGCCACAGGATCATAGGCTTCATTGGTGGCTACAGCTGCTGTTGTATATCCTCCTACCGCATAGAGTATGGCATTGATTACTCCTGCGGCTAAACAATACCTAGCTGTTGGCATTAAAGCTTTCGTTGACCAAGTATTCGCCACAGGATCATAGGCTTCATTGGTGGCTACAGCTGCTGTTGTATATCCTCCTACCGCATAGAGTATGGCATTGATTACTCCTGCGGCTAAACAATACCTAGCTGTTGGCATTAAAGCTTTCGTTGACCAAGTATTCGCCACAGGATCATAGGCTTCATTGGTGGCTACAGCTGCTGTTGTATATCCTCCTACCGCATACAGAATCCCATTGGCTACTCCTGCGGCTAAACCATACCTAGCTGTTGGCATTAAAGCTTTCGTTGACCAAGTATTAGCTACTGGGTCGTAAGCTTCATTTGTGGCTAATACACTAGCTGAATAACCCCCAACCGAGTAGAGGATTCCATTAATTACTCCTGCGGCTAAACCATACCTAGCTGTTGGCATTAAAGCTTTCGTTGACCAAGTATTAGCTACTGGGTCGTAAGCTTCATTTGTGGCTACAGTGGCAGTTGTAACTCCACCAACAGCGTACAGAATCCCATTGGCTACTCCTGCGGCTAAATTATATCGTGCTGTTGGCATGAGTGCTTTCGCCGCCAACCATTCATCAAAAGACCTAACATTTTGTGCTTTTGCTAATGCATACCCAATCGCATCCATTATGACACCGCCTTTGTCACTGAGGTAAGAACGCCAGATGTGTAATTAAGCGTGGTTGTGACTGTTGTTCCACCTGCTACTTCCGAAACAGATGTTAAGACACCGCTTGTGTAGTTAAGTGTAGTTGTTTTGACGGTTGTTGCTCCGTCTGCATCCACTACGGATGTTAAGGCTCCGCTTGTGTAGGTGAGAGTGGTTGTGCGAGTGTCGGTTTTGAGCGAGAGAGCTTTGATCTTATTGAGGTCGGTATTGAGTGTGCCTAAAATTAAGCCGCCATGTGCCTGTGTCGCATTTTCCGCCTCGTGCGTAGCAAGGTCACTTTGTAGCGCAAAGGCTTGGGATACCCAAGCTTGCCAAACCCCAGCTATCTTTTCCCGGACATAATAGCTACCGGCTGAAGTCAGATCTATAGCATAGAGATAAACATTATTCGCATCGGCTACAGCAGCCTTTACGATCCAGGTATGTCCTGCTATCGGCATATTTGCGACGTTAGCAGTGCAGGTGTAGACTCCATTTTGCCACACATAAGTATTGGCATCTATTCCTGTGTCTAGGGCAGTTGCCCCTCTTTGAGCGAATGAATTTTGAATTACCGTAGTTAAGGCCGAAGCATCAGCATCACTTACAGTCTGACCTTGGTTAGCCATGTATTGCGCTATGGCCGCCACCATCACGGTCACTTGTCTAAAAAGCTTATTATGCATGGCCGTTTTAGCTATACCGTTTTGAAGGCCGCCAGTTCTCTGGGTTTCGGCAGTATAAGTCGCATCATCTTGGGTGTTAGCCACATCCGTGGGATTAAAAACTAAAAAGTTAGTACTTCCAGGCAATTAAATCCCTCCTTTTAGAAGTATTGAGCCCAATATCCTTCACCATAGCCCTTCAAGTCTGTGGCTTCGATTCCATAGGCAAAGAATGGATTAGAGGAATAAGCGAAACTGATATTCACGCCTTGGGGTTTTGGTACAATATACCCGTTCGATGTTAAGTCTTTTTGTATTTGCGAAGTTAACCCGATAATTAGAGCATTCATCGTCATGTCCTGGTTATCTTGAAGGATAAGATAGGCATCAGTGAAAAGGGTATTCCAGAGATCATATATCTGTGGAATTGTCCCATCCCACAGGTTTTGCAGGATCTTCGCTTGCAGGATGAGTCTATAGGTAGTGTCGTCCAGGACAGGGCTAGAACCGTCAGTAGGTTGAAAATTTACCGTCCTTTTTACTCCAACGATTTCACCAAGGGTATCCAATTGTACTCCCACTGCAGTATCGAGATCAAAATATAAACTGAGATTAGCCGCCAAAGTCACTCCATCATCTAAGATGCTTAGAGGAGCTGTTAACCAGTCCATGAACTTTTGTTTATTCTGGTGCTCAGAAGTAATTAAATTGAGATATCTTTGAACATCCGGCATAACTACCTCCTAAGTTATATTCACTGTGACATACGCCGTATTGCCCCGGACAGCCTCGTTAAACGCTGTTGTGATGTCTGCAGTTCCCTGAACCCCTCCATGTCTTGCTGCAGTGATCGAAGTCACACTGAAAACCGAGCTAGATAGATTTTGCGCCGATAATGCTGGTCCAAAGAAATTGTTTACCGGGATATCGTTGACGCCCATGCTCATCCCATTTAAAAAGGCGGCTATTGCCGCTTGAATTGCTAAGGTCGTTGCTGTTGTATATCCGGATAGTTGCTTGACATTGACTACTACATCTATGTCTACATAGGTAGGTCGATAAAATCTAATAGCGTTCACCTGCCCATATTGATCTGTTACATTGACCGAAGTTGTACCATTCGTATAGCCTCCAGGTCCTTTTTTGTTGAATATCGCTTGAGCTATGTCGGCATCTGCTCCTCCTTCGACAAGCGCGGTAATACTGTGAGGTGGGAGCCCGTTTACATCAGCAACATTAGTGTCATTTTCATAGACCTGGAACCTGGTCACATTACTAACTGCAGCTATGGCTCCTTTTGTACCTTCCAGGACCGTCCGGCTCGGCAACGCTGTACTAATGGCCTGCCGTGATTTAAGTTGGGAATCTTTTTCAGTTGCTACTCCTGGGGTTGCTGCGTTAGCGTTCGTCACTGAGGCCCAGCCATAAGTCGGAGTTGTAATAACATTTATATCTCCTGGATTCGCGTATATAGCGCCTGCAGCCTGGCAGGTAACGGTGGCATCAACCGTGCCCCCTGTTCCTATTGTGATACTTGATGGCAGATTCCATTTATAATTGCTTTTATCTTGAGCAACACCATTGTTTATTACAGTATTTGGAGTCCCCGTTAGAGTGACTACTGCAGTTGAATATGTCGAGGCGATTCTTGCAATTCCATTGAGTTTTACAAGCGTATCCAATCCAGCCCCTATCGCCGTAACCGGACTATGGCTATCATATGCAAATTGAATAGTTTGAAGAGTGTCATTGATTTTTGCGGCCACCACAGAGATCCATTGGTAGTCTTGTGAATCGACACCCAAATAAATATCTTGTCCAAAGATGTTTTTAGCCTGCTGGATTAAATTATCGAGGATGTCTTGATATGTCGGCAAATGAAGTCCTGTCGCATCAATATAGGGTGCAAAATAGGCCATCTACAAATTCACCCCCGATACAATAACATTCTGGCCGGTCGTTGTTTTTACAGTACAACTGGTTATTGTGTATTTTCTGTTCTCGTAAGCGCTTTTGAAGTCGGTTACCTCAGCAACTCCTTCCGTGGCAAGTATTCTTTCCTTAATGAGTAAATCGGCAGCATTAAGGTGTTCGGGTGTTCCGGATTGGCCGAGGATGTTTTGGAATAAAGGCAATCCTTCTGATTGATTTTCCCACCACTCCGCTTTGAACAGAAGCAGATTTGTTTTTATCGCTTGTGCTACTGCATCGGCATCAAAAAGAAAATCTTGTATCCCCTTGCCAAATGAGTAATCACCATTTGAATCTAAAGCCCGGTATTTCATAGCGGCACCCCATTCTTTGTTATATTTCCTCTGAGGTCGATTC
The DNA here is from genome assembly GCF_054657415.1 of Paradesulfitobacterium aromaticivorans. Classification (NCBI taxonomy): domain Bacteria; kingdom Bacillati; phylum Bacillota; class Clostridia; order Eubacteriales; family Peptococcaceae; genus Paradesulfitobacterium; species Paradesulfitobacterium aromaticivorans. The sequence continues at coordinate 13,235 of NZ_BAAHYT010000001.1, forward strand.
CGCTTGACGAAATGTCAATGCACTGGGCTCCATCTTCGGTTCTGAGTTGTGCTGAAGTTGTGCTGTAATTCGTTATTCGCTTCGGCTGGCTCCATGTCCCCAAGATGGCGAAGGCATCGCTTAAATCATGCCGGCGCTTCTCTGCTTGTGTCTGCACGTCTCCATAAACCCACCACGCATCGATGCACGAGTCAGCGAAGATTACAAGGCATTCATCTCCTTGCTGTATGGCCATCGTTAGTACGATACCCCCGGCTCTCGGTATGACGATAGGCACGTCAAGAAGCAGAGGAAGGCTAACCATTTGGATGTTTCCAGATTGATCAACCACTCTCTCTTTGATTGCCGGCTGAACCATCACCGTCTGCTCCGCTGGATCAAAGCTCTGAATGATTCCCGGCATAGCCACTCTAATATCGGTTCCCCATTTTTCCCCCATGCGTTGGTAGAGTTCATACTCACTATTACTTCTTTCGCCAATGGTTCTCACATAATCACCTCACCAAGGAACTTGTCCTCCGTTTGCTACCATGGCCGGGAGTATACCAGATTGAGTTACAGTTTCAATCTCCGTGTACCAATCGTTCCCACGTGAATCCCCTATATGCGTTACCTTGATAGCTCGATAAATCCCGTCGTGATCTAGTGAAATAGGTTGTCCCTGATCGAACTGTTGATTCCGAATCAAGCTGTTGTCCACGTGTACCAAGGAATTTATCTTTATACGCGGGTTCAAAAGGCACTTGATTTTTACTCCGAAGTCCGACTGCTCCGGTACGCCGATTAACCCGGATTCGGGAGAAAGCTCAATGATTTCGCCTTCCGGAATGTCCTCGGCCCTAATAATATTTACTTTTCCATCTTCCATGTAGTAGGTTGCATTCTCGGATTGAGCGATTTGGCGTAAATAATCCCGGGTGAGTCCAAAGAAAACCTTTCCCCGGGTGAGTGCAGAATCCGATAATGTTGCTGAGATATTTCCGAGCTGAGTTGAGATTGTCGCCTTGTTCGTGAGATTGTCAACGACCGCTCTCGAATTCTGCCCTCGGATCATCGAGAAAGCCGATAAGCTATAATTCAAAAACACGTCCGAATCCGCAGCAACTAAAGTCAGTGTATAGGTTGTCCCGCCTTCTTTATTCCGGATGACTTGTACCACATTCCCATCAAAGATGAGCCCGTATTGCTTTCCTTCATAGCCAGCCTCTACGACTACCCTGTCCCCTTCTTTGATAATTGCGTTTTCAGTTTGGGCTGAAAGATTATAGATGACGATCTCGGAAAATTGCGGTTGCATCTGGATGATCTTCACGCAGTTAAAAGTACATCTCAGCTGCGACACGTCAACAGCTTTTTCTCCATCTAGGCTGCTAACTATGACCCGATATCTTCGGCCATATAAGATTTCCCCAGATTGTGCACTTCCAGGGACAATACCGTAATTTGTGGCCGGGATGACTAAACCGTTGCCCGCTCCCATAAAGGCCGCTTGGTCTGTATAATCAAAGCTCGAATTGTGGTATTTAATCCAGATATTCTCTCGCCTTTTAAAATCAGAAACAGAAATTCCAGGACCAACATATGAGTAAGTAAAGTTTGCCCATACGCCTTGTGCGCTGTCCCAATATTGTTTAATAACTCGTACCGCCACGGCCATACTAAATTGATCGTTTGCAAGGGTGTAATTCGTTAGTGAAGTCAAGTCAGATGGAGGTGTGGGCAAACCTAAAAGTTGAGCCGCATATTCAAAAGCATCCATGTGCCATTTAGACCACACTTGCCCATAGCCGAGGGCATGGCCATTGTCCCCAGTTGTGTTTCTACCACCCGTCTCTGCTTCGACCGTGGCAAACACGATATCCACGGGACAATTTTGTCTGTTGGCCTCTTGTATCGCGAGTGATTTCCAATCGCTCATACGGTGTCCCCCCAGACCAGCAAGAAGTCCGTCCCTAGGTTTGTGGAATCTGGACTATCCATAGAACTATTACCGGCATTGACTATGGCCGCACTTCCAAGCCCCAGGTATTTGTATTGGCCCAGCAGGTCGGCGGCTGGATATTCGCCAGAGAGTAATGGAATCCCGTCTAGGATGAGACTGCCTGTCTTCGGATCAGTTATAGACATCATCCAATAGTTCCCCGCTGAGTTGAAGCGAATCCTCAGCTTCAGAGTTATATTTTTACCGTCTACCGGGATTGTTGTTATAAAGTTCTGGTTGGGTTCATTTGTTAGAGGTATGACTACATATCCCATGACGGCTTACCTCCCACTTGAAGATTCCTCCCTAAAATTAAAACCGGGCCGAACGCAGGAGGAGACGTTCGCCCGGTAAAACAAATAACCTCCTTGGGTAAGGAGGTTCAGGTTGGTAACTAAAAACATTACCCTTGTGTACTTGGGTTAGATTGAAACTGTTTCATATATTGAGTTAAATCTATTAGAAAATGAACTGTATTGGGGGATTTGACGTTAGTAGAAAAGTCCAATGAGAATACTTGATCATTAGTAGTAATTTCAAAAGCTATCTGTCCCCTTCTACTTTCTCCTGGTTTGATTATTCCTTCAACATCACCATTTAGGTACGGGTACTTATATGACGGCAAGTAGGAATAGCCACTTGCATCCCTTAACGAAAAATTATCCCAAAGGCTAACATAATCTTGTTCTGAAAGATTATAAATACCAAAATCAACAATTAAATAATACTTTCCAAGATAAAATACTTTACCAATAGAAGTGGTGTACCCTTTCAATACAAGTAGTTGACTTTTTCCGACGACTACATCTGTCTGAGAACTATATATCTTATCTTCTTCAGCTTGGATAATAGGGTTTTTGGCAACCGCCCTTATTTTTTGCATCGCCTTTTCATAGGTACCACTATCTTGCGAATCTTGGTTGTCGTTCAATTTTACAGGTTCAATGGCGGCGCTTCCTTGACTGGCATTACTCTGTGTCTGTTGTTGATTTGACACGATCCTTTCTGGAGATTGTTTTTCGGCAGATTGCATATCAGTACTGGACTTAGCAAATGAAATATATGCATTCCAAGATACGGAGAAAATGATAAAAATTCCAAGTGCCCAAACCCACTTATTTTTAAGAAATCTCATAATTTTCCCCTCCCTCCGCTAATATAATAACACATATTCGCATTTGAGAGGAATATTTCCTACCGCCAAACCCCTTTAAGTATTTTTTCGGCCTGATACAAAAAGCTCTCATCAGGTTTAACGGGCTCAACGGTTCCCCTATTGGTACTATCTGTGACTTGTGGTCTGGCACTTATTTTTACCGTTTTTACGGTTGCCACAAAAACTTCCCTAAGGGACACCGTGGCCTTAAGACCGTAAAGTGTGGTATAGTCATCTGGCACAGAAATGGTCTCCACAAGCATATTTCCGAAAGATCCCATCCTCGTCATGACGTTAAGCGGGATTCTCTGTTGCTGCAGTTCCGCCAGGACCTGAAACGCAGTGAGTGACCTTGATACCCCTTGGGAAAATTGCCCGCTAACCACTCCTTTAACCGCATCGGACATTCCTATCTGCATAATTAGTTGTACTGGGTTGATGTATGCGTGGTCAGAAATCGAGGCACCGGTTTCGACCGGATGCTCTGTTATTGTTAGTGATCTCGAATAATCCACTTGCAAAAAGGCATCAAAAAAGAAACCACCTATATTTGTTTTAGCGTAGATAAGTTGTTGCAGATTGGGATCGTTGGATGGTAAAGTAATCATCTTACTACCCCCTGGAACGTCCTGGTCATCAAATCGACATTGCTGCGATGAACGGTTCTCACCACCGAATCTGGTTGCGCAGCGCCGTAAATATTGTAGGTAGGTTTCATGGTTACATTATTGGTAGTTGCAATACTTCTTTGGGGATAAAGATAATTCGGGGCTCTGAATGCGGTACGTTGCGCAGCGCCGTAAATATTGTAGGTAGGTTTCATGGTTACATTATTGGTAGTTGCAATACTTCTTTGGGGATAAAGATAATTCGGGGCTCTGAATGCGGTACGTTGTGCACCTCCAGGTAACGCATCATCACCAAAAATACCTTTATTGAATGCTCCGAATTCATCCTTCAAGTCCTGGAACCATTGCGAAAAGTCGCCAGTTATCAACCCTTTGATAAGGTCCACTGTTGCCTTCAAGAGATAGACCACACCTTCCAGCATATAGACCATCCGTTTAATAAAAGTCAATGTATTCTTGGTAAGCATATCTCCAAAATCTTCATATCCAGCCAATTTAGCTAATTCATCTAAGGCTTCCGTTGTAGCCTTTGATACGTCCTTAAAGGAAGTTACTAAACCTGCAAGAGCCTGAATGAATTTATCCAGCTCACCAGAGTCCTTAAAAGAATCGAAGAACTCCTTGACCTTTCCCTCGGTTTTATCAACCCATTCCCAAAGTTGAGGTAGTGCTGATTGACCGCCATTCTTATATGTGTTGAAGTCATCCAGTAGCAATAGCAGTGCGGTCAACCCCGCTATCATCAACCCCAGTGGCCCCATATTAATCAACTTAAACCCGGCAAACACAGCCACAATTGCCCCCAGCGCCCCCCGGATATCCCAGGCGGCTACACCCATTCGTGCAAACCAACTCACGAATTGAGCTACTTTCTCAGTCCATTGAGGCATCTTTTGCTGTATAAGATCATTTATATTTTTTAGATTGGTTCCCGACTTACCCAATACGGGTTCAAGATATTTATTAAGATAATATCCAATCCATTGGAGAGCATAGGTACCTTCGAGTTTAAGCCGTTGAAACTCGAAAGTAATATCTCGTATGGCCTTCATTTCTTGTTCATATTCTTTGCTTGGCATCTGCAGTTCGAAAGCTTCTTTACGTAGCTCAATATACCTTTGCATCAGCTCAGGACTTAGATATAAATCCTGCAGGCTCACTCCGAGTGCTTCAATAGCGTTCTGATAAGCCCGCGCGCTGTCAACCGACATCCACATGCGCCGGGCAAAGATTTGAGTCTGCAAATCTGCTTGACCGAGGTTCATGATAAACTTCGCAGTTCCCACTTCAGCGGCCAGAAAAAAAGCCGTCACCGCAGTACCTGCAACAGCGAACCTTTTTAGAGCGGTATCGGAAAAGCTAGCAATGGATTTTTCAACCGTGTTCATGGCATGTTGAGCCGTGTTCAGGGAGGGAGTATCGACGTGAAATCCTAAGCTAACAAGGTATTGACGGATAACATTAATCACTTTGCTTCCTCCCTGCTTCATAGGCTCTCAGTTCATTTTCGGATTTTACTCTTAGAATCTCATGAGCATCTAACAAATCCCGGAACGTATAGGTCCCGTCCCAAAGCTGACATTGCTGCCACATCCCCGCTATCACTGGGGCGTACAAGAATTCGTTTATATTTTCGCAGTGGGCAGGGATAAATTCAATACCTCGCTCAGAGAAGCTAAGAGGTCTTCGGTAAAAAAATCAGATACATTCCACATTAATGCCTGTATCGTCAGTGCCATAACAAGAGGCGCATTGTTTTCGATGTCCATCACGCCCCAACTCCCATTTTCATTCAGCACTGGTGTGGGCCCAGCGGGCAATAGTTCCGCACAAACGCCCAAACAATCCTTCTGCAAATCCATAAAGTCTTGTTTGCTCATAGTGGGGCTACCGGTTGGGGCAGAAAACCCAAGTTTAGCCCCTATGCCCATCGGCAATACCTCGGCCATCAACTTATAGGCTATATAAGATCCGGTCATGGCATCAAATTTCCCGATACGGAATTTGCGTTCCTTAAACTCAAAGAGTTTGCTTAGTTCTCTCTTATCCATAAAGCCTCCCTAAATTACGCAACATATTGCTGAATGTCGGCAGCCATGAGCGTCCAGTTGACGTTTTGCCCTTGTGCCTGATAAGGCCTATCAGGGAGCTTTTGGAACGACACTCCCATCGCAATGTGAAGATCCTGCATCATTGGTGACCTTACGACAATCGTCGTGGACGCCCAAGCGCTTGCGGCCGCGCTTTCCAGATAATTGTAAAGTCGCAAAAGCCACTTCTGTAGAGAAGAGGTCTGTTGAATGCTGAGCGCCAGTGAACCATTTCTGCCTTTAATCTTCGATACCATCACACTGCCATCAGCTGCTAGTTCGTGCGCTGTACGGTCTGTAGTCATGTTCACCGAAATGCTTCCAACCCCCGCACCGTTGGCGATGAATTGACCGAAGTTGGGATTAGAAATGATCACTGATACATCTTCAAAACTGTAAGTCGAGTACATCCTAATCCTCCTTACCTATTTACCTGGACTTGAATCACAACAGATTCAATAGCCCCAGCGAGTTTAATCGGTACATAGATAGGCGGTGCAATTCGATTCGCCCGATCTATTTCACCTTGGCTGTCAATTGTCTCAGAGAGAATTAAATACCCCTGGGAAAGCATATCGCCGGTATTAAGGCCGAGGATTGGCGGTGCATTCCACACTCCTGGAGCGATGAATTCCCTTGTCCTGGCTTTGTCGCATGGGTCTGTAATTGCCGATACCAAAAGCGCTACGCCACCTTCGGTTTGAGGCACTTTGGTTACACTTGTAAGGAGATCCATCACAGAGAGCTGAATATCATTTGCCAGCATGTCCAGACCGATAACCTCATCGAAATGAGTCCCATCAGCCATAACTCCTTGCTCAAAGAGGTTGTAAGTATTGCCTCGGTTGATGTAGATGTTTCCGTTCAAGCCTTTGATAGTTGTCGCCTGTGCAGCCGTAAGAGCCTCCGGTGTGACCCCGACTTCCTGCTTATACGCCAGAGTATAGGCGCTATTGGCAAGCCCAGTATTTGCCCCCATGGCATAACCGAGAATGGCCGCAATGGCATCAGAATAGGTTGAATATTGTCCAAAGGTGCGTCGGTATTTGGCCGTTTTAAGCGTCTCCATGACATTGCCCGCCGTGCCCGCTAAGACATCAGCATCAGCAGTAGTATAGCCAAAGGCTGAGCTTGGTTTAGCCGTTTCGATGTACGGTGCAATCGCCAAGATATCAGCTTTTACCGCTCCACAAACCATGCAGGCATACCAATCGGTATTTGCTGCCCGGCAAGCCTGAATTGCCTGTAAAGCCGTTTCTGCGGGTACAACTGTTGTATCCCATCGGCCTATTGCAACTTGAGTCGGCGCAGGTTTCTGACTGAAATACAATTGTGCCGCCTTATATTCCGCATCACCTGCGGCAAATCCGGCTTCAATCATATCATCAGTGCCTGTATATACCTTCACCCTGTCTATTGCCGAAATAACCGCACTCGTCCCGATGATTAACCCGAGATTAAATCCCGACCTCACCGCAGCCACCGGGGAAACTTGCACTAATACATTGACAATATCACTAAGTGGTAGGGTTGGCATCTTCTGTTATTCCTCCTTCCGTTTTGATTTGAATATTTGTGCTCTTGATATATGGTACGGTTCCTTGCCTTGTAACCTTTTCGAAAGACTCTGCTACAAGATCGGTTCTGGACCACCAACGGCCACTAAATAATTCAGGAATGCGGGTCGGAGCTGAAATACCCAATTGAAGATATAAATTACTTGCGCTCAAGTTTGCCTTATATAGCCCATTTCTGATAGCTTCAGCGTTCTCATAGCTATTTGGACCGTAGATAATCCAGTAGATTTGATGAGCGCGTGTATACGATATAATCTCATCGGCAAGATCTACCGTATTTTGTGAATAGGTTGTGTCTCGCTGCTGAACGTAAGGATCATTTGACGATTTGATGCGAAGAAAAACCACATCTTCATCAATCCCCCAGGCTGGAGCCCCTCCAGTCGGCCAAGACATACGGACCTTATCAAAACTTCCCGGATCATCAGGATTAAGTCCTAACAGTTGACACGTGAATGCATAGAGAGCGTTTTCTATTTGCTGAAGGGTTAGAATAGTATCCATCATTTGCCCTCCATCATTATACCGAAAGATTTAAAGTAACCGTAATCTTTATAGGGGATAATATTAAAAACCCTGTACCTTTTGCCATTCCATTCGATTTGGTCTGATGTGCCCGGTTCTGTGGAAGCTCGAGTGGCGAAGATTTCCTGAAAGGTATAGAAAACCATAACCCCTGTCACTCGGTCCCCTTCAGGGAGTTGCATAATTTCGTTCGCGTTAGCTGGCATGATAACCCCATCAAAGGGCAACGGGTTTTCAGTTTCTACAAAGCGACCATGATCCCATGATCCCATTCTCCTATAGACGACGAAAGATTGATTAAGTTTTGGGTTAGATAGAACTCTTGATACATCCAGCATTTAATCACTTCTTTCGTACGACATAGGAAATACTTTTGCGTAGCTCTCCGGTGTCAATCATGGGGTTATCGCTTCCCTTTTGTTCCACCGTTAACGGAGAATTGGGCTCCCATCCGTTTTTCGGATTCGTAAACCAATCCCGGACAAGATTTTGACCGAGCATTCCCGCCTTTTCTAAATCCGTGTTCATTGCATCAAAGTCCCCCGAAAGCGCATCGTCTGCGGCCTGTCTAAGCTGTTCGGACAGAATCTTTTGGTTGTCCGGGTCTTCGATAGCTGGTTCAATCATTGGCCTTGGGGGAGAATGCCAGAGAGGGGAACCGTGTTCCTCAAGATACATTTGAAGAGCTTCGTTATATGGTTTGCTTTCGTCCATCTCATTTCTCATCGACTTGCTACGTATCCCTTGGGTATGAATAAAAGCTAACTCTGCATTATTAATTCCCTCGTCTTCGCGGCTACTTTTTTCTTCGGGAATGCCTACTAGAACATCCACTTGGGTCAATGCTTTGAGGTTTTCGAACATCTCTTTAGTTTTGTCACTTGAAACGCTAACCCTTGCGTAGCCCTCTACCACACCATCATGCCACCTCTTGACACTAATTTACCAATAGTAGCTAGTTGGGTCCCATAGATAGTCAATTTCCATGCCGCCCATCCGTTCAGATCGTTAGCTATGGCCGAATAATCCGTGCTGACCGATACATCCCCAACAGATTCTGAGGTATCAAGTCCCTGCGCTTTCCCAGCAGCCAAAACTTGCGCGGCAGAGCTTCCGGCATTCACTGTTCCTTGGAGCCAGAGAGTCGCAAAATGAGCAACGAAATAGCCCATGCACAAAGCCCAAGCGTCATGATAACGTGACTCCTGAAGGCTGGCATTGGCTAAATTGATAAACATCTGAAGGATGGTCGTGGGCACAACATAATTACCGTTTGTGTCAGGTCCAAATTGCGGATAAACAGAAAGAAAATCCCCCAGTGCATATGAGGGATTCTCTCCTGCGCGCAGATTCGAAGCGTTTGACACTATGCTATTGACATCGATATCAACCATAGGACCACCGCCTATTCAACAGGCTTTTGAGTTGCGTCTTCGACAGTATCGCCGGGATTTGAGGGTTCTCCTTTGGTCAATGATTTTGACCCAACCTTATTACCCTTTCCCCTTACGTTGGCAGTCAACTCAGCGTTTTTCTGATCTGCCGCCGTCTGGATGAGTTCGATATCTCCATCTTGCCTCGCCCAGGCAAACATCGGATCTTTTTGTACCCAGTCGGGCAGATCGCAGAATTTCAAAGGAGAAGTCGTGACCTTTTCAGCCACGACTTGTTGACCATCTTTTGATTCGCGTCTGGTAAATTCAAACGCTTTCTTTGCAAATACTCGCATGAAACTTTTTCCTCCTTAAACGTCAGGCATTAAATGCCGTCGTAATATCTCACGGGTTGGAAGTAAAGGAATTTAACCACGCCCATTTGAGCAGCATAAGCCGTAAGATAGGACATTTCCGTAACTACGGGTTGAGTCATGACACGGGAAAGCGGAACTGTGAGGTCAAAGTAAACTTTGTCCTCATCATTGGCATAAGCTACCATCCGGTCTGTCCCGCCCGCACCAGCTCCGATACACCACCGGGAAGGCATAATCGCGAGATCAACACCCTGATTCTTACCGATGTTATTTTCCAAAAGGAACTGCAGAATAGAGATGTTGCCCGCTGAACTGATTTTCGTAGCTACCAAGTAAGCATATTGAGAAGGCGGAATCAGGATATGATTCGGCATACCCGTGAGATCGTATTCGGAAGCCGCCCAGCCAGCTACCATGGCTTGGTTGATGTCGTTTAAGATTTCATCCGGAGTCTTGGTGCTCCACGCAGGAGTGCCAGCCGCACCATTTGCTACGCTGGCAGCAGTTACGCCGGGATCATTGACAATGCCGGTGTTCCCAGCTAGTCCAGTGTACACGTTTTTGTCAATGGTCTTGTTGTAGTTAAGACGAATACCTTTGTCCAAGATATCATCCAATGACCGACCAATGTTCTGCAACTTAGCTTGGTCAACGAAAGGAATCTTCAGGATATTGCCCCACGTAAACACCTTGTAGATATCCTTACCGATATCCGCTTGCATTACTGGAATAGCAGTCGATTCCCCGCCGATGATGCCGCTTTCATTGGAACCAGCAGTGGCATAACTGACATTCATGGTAGAGGTGAACTCAACCCATCCGCCACCGGTTTTAGCAACGATATCACGCGCCCAGGTGACAGAGGCTAATGGTTCGCGGACCTTAGGATCACGCTTCTCGAGTTCACCAACTAAAAAGGCCATGCCTCCAGCTGTAGCCGCGTCCATGGTCATCATTGCGAAGCTTCCACCGCTTGCAACCATTGAATCAATCGTTTTGATGTCTTTGATCGGGTAGGTTTGTACTGCGCTCAATTCTTTACGCCTCCTTATGGTTTATTCCGAGTTAGGATAGACAACTCAGCTACATTGTTAGAATCAATCTTGCCGGTTGCCCATTTGCAGTTTGTTAGCTCAAGTGTGTTGACACCATCAGCAGCAGCCTCAAGACCTCCAACAACTCCAGCTGGGATTGCGACATTTGCGGTAATCCGGACATATACTTTGCCGCCCGCTGTTGGTGTTCCAACATTACACAATACCGCAACATTCCCACGCTCGATTACATCGCATGGCTCTCCAGGATTATAAACTCCTGCAGAACTGTAATAGTCCGCGGTTTGTTTAACTTCGCGGACAGCAATACCTGCTAAATCAGCGGACACATTCGCAGCGCCAAATTTACTGTAGGTATTGTCAGTGTTTAAGACCGCAGGATCACCAAAGGCCGGCCCTGCGGCATCGGTGGCTTTGACTAACCGGTTCATGATGATGCAATCACCATTACGAGCAAAACTACCGGGATACCCCAGGTTCATTGCAATTCCGATTGCTTGTCCAGGCATGTTTACTTCGCCTCCTTGTAGTGCGGGTTGTGTTTTTTGGCAATGTCTTTGCCAAGTTGCGTAAGGTCTTCGGGTTTGGGTTGAGCGTCCTTCGCTTTGGCGACGGCCGCTTGTTGAGCAGCCAGAATCCCAGCATATCCGGCATTTGGTTGCGCTGGCGCAGCGATCTGATCCCGGAAGGTCTTAGCTAGGGCATCAGAGGCTTTCTTGCGTTCTCCAGCGTCAGGGATACTGGCGATAATCGGTCTGACAGCCTTAATGGCTGTTAAGATTGCGTTCCGGTCAGCTCCGGGAATTGGATTCCTTGGCCTTTCTTCAGGATTCGCGACAGGTGCCCCATCTCCCATTGTTTCAGCGGGAATCGTGACAGAATTTTCTTCACTGGCTTGTTCGCCAGGGGCTTCCAATTCAGCAGCAAGGGAATCCAGGGCATCTTTAGGCACTTCTTGATGTACTTGCTTATCGCTCTGGACAAGTTGTTGTACAACTGCAGTCAATCCCTCGATTTGCTTGGCAAGTGCGGCAATGGCCGGATTCTCGGCGGTCTGAGGGGGGTTGTCTACGGCTTTCGGCGGTTCCGCGGTAGGAGTCACTAAGGAATCCTTCGTTTTGTCCTCCGATCCAGGCCCCATTTTTGAGGCTTCAGCCAGTTCTTCGGGTTCTGCGTCTTTGGCAAAAGCAGAAAGCATTTTGCCCCATAGGGTATTGCGGTCTACCTTCATTTTTTTGCTCCTTTCGATTGGTTTAGGTTTTTCATCTTTTATTGCAACGCGGTCACCAGCTCGGCCCGCACTTACAACCGCTACATGGTTGCCTCGAATGTTCACTTGTTGGTATTTGCCGTCTCCGATTGGTTCATAATCGACATCATAACCACAAGAAACTTCACGCTTACCAGCTTCTATTTCCGATATGAGATTTGGATCTTTTATGATCAAATCTGCAATCAGGCAATCTGATTCCTCTCCAGTTCCGGGCCCAACATTTGTTACTTGACCTTTTTCAAAAGAGGAGTAATTGTCCGGTCTGACCTCTGAGCTAGGATGGTTATCCGTAACAGATTTGCCCTCAAAGGAGGCCATAGTAGCTGGGGAGAATATCTCCTCTGGGCTCTTATAGACTTTGACTATTTTGTCAATCATGTCGTTAAGCTTGAGCTCTTGCCCTAGATAGTCATACCAGCCAGTCCGGGTTATCGGTACATTATGACAAATTAAAAAGCCCTCGGGGGTCCGTGTCATGTTCGGACTGAACCGAGAGCCGTAAAAAGCCTTCATCCTTTAATCACCTTACTCTTCGCATCCAAAAACATATCCACTAACTGCACCTGTAGCCGTTACGTCTATTTTCAGTACGTTATCAGCTGCAGCAGAAAGAATTCCATTCCCTATGTTTTGGCTTGCCAGGCCGACTCCGGCAGCCATTAATGGCGTGCGAATAGCTTCGTTTGCTCCATCTTTAAGAATAACGCTACCTGCTACTGATAAACTGAGCGCCCATCCCATCAAGCGGAACTTTTTCCCTGCAGTTGGTGTCCATAAATCCACAGGAGTATTGGCGGTAACAGCAACAGCCGCAACAGTCTTGAATACTATTGGAGTGCGTTTGCGATCAAAGGTTGTTCCGTTAAAAAGTAATTCTGCTGCGCCAACAATAGGTGTGGTCGGGTTAGCGACTCCATCCGCCAAAGCAGCCGCTGTTGGTAATTCGGTATTAACCGGCATTGGATTAGAGGTTCCTACCGCTGCACCATTAACTATAATTTGTTCGTTTGAATCAATCATTTTACAAACCCCCTTATTTTACTTGATTATTATTGATTCTAAGTATCTTATACTAGTAGTGCATCACCCCTTTTCTAACTTAATTCCTATGCCACCAACTGTTCAAACTGGTTTCTTGTCATCATGGTAATTGCACCGTTTCTGAACACCTTATGAGGCCATTTCACATAATCAAGGCTTATTACCGGTTCCGGATAACACCTGCAATTATAAATTTCGCCCGGATTGTACGGTGCCGGTGGATTCTTCTGACCGTCTAATCTTTCTGGCGAAGGAGGGTCTGTCCACTTGACCAAAATACCTTCCATCAGTTCATGGCTATCGCGCACCCGGGAGTCCTTGGATGTGCGCCAGATATACCAGTCTAACCCGATATTCTCGGCGCGGGCTCTTGTAAGTGCGGTTGAGGTTTTGCTCGTTTCAGTTCGGGCTATCAGATTAGCTTTAATTCTGCTGATATCGGGAAGTTTCAGTTGAATATCTTTTGCAATTTCCGATGCCCTACGTCCCTTGAATGTCTCTTCCTGGATATAATCAGTTACCTGTCGAGCTAAATCTAAAGGTAGTGACTTGATTATTTCGGCATTTCTCTGGACTTGATGCACCACCATGCCGCCGACTGGACCTTGCAGTTCTTTCCTTAGTGCCTCATAAATTGACCTCCCTAGAGTGCTCTCCCTGGCTGCCATCCTCCAGGTTTGGCTTGAATCAGTTAAGATACGTGTAACTATTCTTGTAGCAGTAGACTCGGCATAGCGATGGAACCCCATATTTTTAATGAGGTTCTTTATTTTGGCAGTGATATCAAAGGGATCACTCATATCTGTAATTGATTCTTGGATATTATCAGCTATCTCACTTAATGCCTTCTGATATTGGGTTTCGGTTATTCTCTTGGGGCTCCATTGGTCTTTCCCTAATGCCATAAACTACACCCCATCTACCTGCTATGTCCATAACGCTTAAGGTACTCCTCGTCGCTCATTTCACTAGTATTATCTGCCTTGCCAGCTACTGAAGTTCCCGTTTGCAGTCCTGGTTTTAAGCCCCGTTCTTTACCCCCCCCATTCGGCTCAGGCGTGATTTGTCGAGAGGCGGTAGATTGTGCGCTATTTGGACTTTCTTTAGAAGCAACACGAGATGTGTTATTCGGTATTTGCGTGAGAGGTATGTCAAATCCTCCAAGCAGCCCAGTCAAATCTTCTCCAGGGGGATTAATTGCATCGTTCGCCTGTTCTATGTCCTGATCCGTAATATTGCTAAAGAGTCCAGTCATATCAGATGTTTGGCGTAGCTCCTTGAGTGCCACCCTTTGACTAATGAGCCCAGCGTTAAATACATCAATAATTGCCGTCGCTGTTTTACCCGCTAAGTCAGATTTCTCACCGTTATTTGGCCTGCGCACTGGATTAAATTCAAAGTCCAGGTCATCCGGTATAACCCCGAATTCACTGACACACATAATCGGCAAAAGCTTATTTAATACTGGTTTAAGATACGACTCTTGCTTTGTTTCAATGGAATCGTAATAGTTTTGCATGTCGCTTTCGCCTGTGGCATTCATTCCTGCAGGACTCCGGCCAAACAGTTTAGTCACCGGCATTTCTGCTGCTCCTGCGACATCCATCATGAAGTTTTCATAGATATCTGAAAGGCCGGAGAAGGAATATTGTTTGCTTTCAAATTTATCCTTTTCCCCTAAAACATACATACTGAAGTTGTTTAATAACCAATTCTGAGCCTGTACCGTGTTGTATAGATCCTGCTGTGCTTTCTCATTTCCTACAGCCAGAATCTGATCCATACCCTCCATGGAGAGAACGTTAAGATTAGCCCTAAATACAAGATTGGCAATATTCCAGCTTGTGTTATCACGTTTCTTCAATTCATCGAAGGTATGTTCTATCTCTGATGCTCCCCAATACACTTCGGCTTGTCGTTCCCAGAATGGCAACTCTCGACCAGTAAAGCGGAGGAGTCTGCTATGGTGTATCCGAATTGTTCCCCGGATTGCTTCGCTTGTCACTTGATACATATTGGGTAATCCAAATTCTGAGTCCGAAGGGTCAGTCACAAGTTCAAGTTCAGGATATATCCCGGACCATCTATCAACGACTAAAAGCCCCTTAAATGCACCCGGCATAATGGTGTCATAATCAAGGGGTTGTTCGAGTATTCCCTCGTGTCCCTCGATCATGATGATTGCCGCAGCTCCACCGTAAAGGCGGCCCCATTTTAGGCCCTCAAGTATCTTTGCTTTTACGTTGGTTTGACGCTCCATCTTAGTAAGTCGGTCAATATACTCCGGTTGGATCTGACTTTGTACTTGATACCAGTTCTTGCACATATCTTCAGGAATAACGTCGATGATCCGGCGTACTACCCAGTGACTGCGGTAAAGGCTGTTCATGAGCTGATAGTCTTTTGTGAGCCTGGTTAACGGGTACTGTGTTCCCTCAAGCATATTGGGCATACCCCAACCCGTACGAGCCAGGGTATTTTGAAATGCATCACGAGTCATTATGCCGTCTCTTGTTTGCATAGCTGGAGGTTTAGGCTGAGGTTTTACCGCTTGTTTGTCTTTATTTCTTTTACTCAACTTACTAACCTCCGTGCTTTGATTTTCGTCTTGCAGAAATACCGTACACCATCACAAGTGTGGTCTTTAACTTTGACAGGCTTTTCTTCGCCGCGCAGTCTGGCTTTTTCATCCCATGCATAAGATGTGATCTCCTCGCGAGTGTGGATACATTTCTCATGCACCCGATATAACCTTAGGCCAATCATCGAGGACGTTACCCTAATGCCATCGTTTACCTCGTTATCGGCATCTTTTACACGTAGTCCTCTCTGCCGTAATTCGGCCTTAAAACTGGCTGCTGAAGGGTCAAGGATGATTTCATCCGGTATGTCATTACCGATAAATTCAATAAGATCATCGGCATACTGAGAATCTGTTTTCTGCGCCCCTTTTTCCTTACTGTCATAATAATACTCGTCAACCTGCCAGACCGTTTTTCCGTCATCCCAAATATCCAGGAAGACCATGGGATTTGTGGTGCCATAGTCAATTGCTATTGATCTTCTGGCAAGGTATTTTAGTCCCAGTGGCATTTCGTCATCGTTAAAAAGATTCTCCTCGTCGCTCCACATATCATAGATGGCGCCTTCAGCAATGAGCCAAAGTCCGAGGATAAACCTTTTGAAGAAAACACCAAAGTACATCAATTTATATTTTTCTTTGGTTTCTTCATCCAGGCTGGGATTATCGTCCATGATGAAATGTAGATGGAGGATTTTCTTTTCTCTGGCCTTATCTAACCATTGAATTTTGAACCAATGCAACGGGGCATCTGGGTTACAGTTAAACCACCATTTAGCGCCCTTAACACTACAACGACCTGTACCTTGGTTGACAAATGACTCCGGCATTAATGCAACTTCATCAAAGAGGATTCCAGCCAATGTGATACCTTGGATCAGATCCTGACTGCTTTCATCCTTGCCCCCGAAAATATAAAAGTAGTTCGTTTTCCCCCGGAAGGTTATCGTGATAAAGTTAACGGTTCGAACTTCTTGGACCCTATAGCCCCGGATGGTCAACGTCGGTTTTAGCCATTTCCACACGTTACGATGAAATGAACCTATGGATTTTCCACACATGGCAAAGTTCTGTTCATCGAAGGTGTCCATGGCCCAAAATATAAAAGACAATGCCATTGGCACCGTCTTTCCTGCTCTAATCGCCCCATCTGCGATGATACCGTTGTAGTTTTTATATGGGCTTCCATCGCACCACCATTGGAGAATCTTTTTTTGTTTGAGAGAAAAAGAAACGAAATACAGGGCAGCTTTAACGACTCTTTTAATTATCTCTGTCATCGTGCTCACCTGACCACGTATTAGACGCATCAGATTTTAGGGCATCAATAAATCCATCATCAGTTTCTGGATTTTCCGGCTGTTTGATTTTGCCGATCTCTGCTTTTATTTTTTCAACCCTCTGTCGTTGCTCTTCGTATTTTAAGGCTCCAGGTAACATCTCATCATAACGGGCAATCAATTTCTCCAGCGACTGCATCGCTCTGGCCTGGGCTTGGAGAAAGTTCGCGTGTTTATCCCAAGCAAATTGGAGTTCATACTCCTTCTCCCAACTATCGCTTTGGGGACCGCTCGATTCTTTCTCGCGTTTCAAGTGTTCCGTTGTGTCATTTTGGTCTCTCACAAACATTAACTTCTGAGCGCGGGCAATCGCCGTGTACTGGATGACGATGTTTTCCCAAAGGATATCTAATGGACTCTTTATTTCGATGGATTTTACAATGGCCATGGTCTCTGGATCGTCAGGCATAATACGCGAAAAGAAGCCGTGCCGTTCGGCGTTTTTGTTCCTCTCAGGTGCAGCGGCTTCACGGTTTCCCTTGTTCCCTTTTGCGTTTTTACTACCCTTCGGTGCCCCACGTTTTTTAGTAACGTTACTGTTTGGTTTAGTAACGTTACTATTTATTCGTTCATCCCATTTGTCCTGATTTTTCCACTTCCGAATTTGTGTATCTTGAACTTCCAGCGTAGCTGCGATGTCTTTAAGTTTTGTTTTGCCACCGCTTTGCCGCCAGATTTCGAAGGCTTTATCTCGCTTGTCACTTCGTTGCCTTGGCATTACATTGTCACCACCTCCAGGAGTTAATAGTGGACCTGACGGGATTTGCACCCGTGTACAGAGCACTTACCTTTTGCCTACTTTGCTATCGATTTAGGAAACAATCTAAAACTTAGTCGTATCTGCCGCATTTGCAATACCTACAAGGGAGTTTATACTCCGTAGCACTTCCACTTGTTCATACGGTATATCGTATCCTTCCTTAACCGCCTGTTTAATTATTCTAAGCAACTGTTTGATTGCTTCGATTGCCTTTTCGTTCATATCCTTTTCCCTACTTGTCTTATTGCTCCACCAATTCTCCTGTAAGTGTCGTGGCGCATTAATTCCTCTGCTTCCTTTACCGTAATCCAGACTTTCCGTTCTTTCTTCACCGGCTTAACAAATTTCGATAACCGCATAAACACTTCCGGCTGCGTATATTCTACATATTCACCTATCGTCAACATCCGGAATCACACCCTTAAAAGAATTGAGGCCCGGTTTTATCCAGGCCTCTAAGTGAGGGTAAAAGAGATGAGGAGAAACTCAAACGTCAAATATAAGTCAAGGCTTTCGCCTTAATTAGCGAAAAGAGAGGCCTCTAGCTAGCCTCTCTTGACGGGAAAATATTAAGTTGTGGGCACTGTATGATAAAGTTACTTGGCCCTTCAGATTAACTTTGCAAGGGTAAGGATTTGCGCCTTACATAAACCAATTGCCATCTAACGCCGTTCGCAGATTTCTCTGGCCTGTCAATCCGTGGTCACTTAATGGCCTAGCCGTCAACAGGATAATGCGTGTGGTTCTACCCGTCACCATAGCGTCTACCTATTCCGCCACCTTGCACACTACTATCTTACCACGTCCAAACCCAAATAAAGTGCCAAAAAGATGCCAAAAAAGTGCCAAACTCCTAGACCAACCAACCCATTTCCTCGAAGCTTATTTGGTCACGCTTAATTATCCCAAGTGAAACGGCTATTTCGGCCACGAGTTCATCCCTGATTCGGTAATAGGTTCTTAGCGGGATATCAACTTGTCTTGCTACCCACCAGTCTTTATTGTGCCTCTGAAAATAACGAAGGTCGATGATTCTTTTCTCATCAACCCCAAACCCATTACTTGCTATTTCTATTTCTCGTATTTTTATCCGGAGTTCGTTTATTTCCTCTGATGTTTCCCAGCGTTTAGAAACGATGTTCCCGGTTTGATCTCCTGGACCGGTATATGCGGGAGCTAAGGAGTATTGAGCCGTGGCACTTGGCATCTCTGTTTCTAGTCTTGCATTAAGAACTGCTAGCCGTTTTTTATCTAAGGGATATTGATAAAGGCGTTTTACTGTTTCATAGTACCAGGCAGGCCGTTTTTTCTTTTCTTCCAACCTTATGCCCCCTTCCCGTTTAGTTTGTTTGCTGACTGCCAGCGGCGCCATAATTAAAACGTCTTTCCCGGTATGAGCGTATACATGCTTTGCCCATTCCAACTGTTGAGGTGTTTTGCCGAGACCGCAGTCCTCAAAGAGTGCCGCTCTCCCACGTTTTAAGGCCCACTTAACAATGTCCCTTTGGAAAGGAAAGAGTTGCCGACTAATGCTTTCAATCAGTACATCAAATCCCGCACTTGTCGGTTTAATCCGCTTACTCTCTAAAAACTCCTCATACCTCATGCTGTTCTCACCGGCAAAATAATGTGAGTATAGCCTTCTTCCTTAAGCACCATTGGATTATTGGATCCGTTAAATTCAACGTACACATTCTCACCTTCCAGCGCTGATAAGCCATTCAGAAAGAATTTTGAATTGGCTGATACCTCTATTTTTTCTCCTTCGACCTCTGCATCGATGCGCTCATTCAGTCGCCCTGATTGACTTCCTAGCGAAGCAACATCGAACTCTCCGGAATCCCCGGATAGTTTAATTATTTTACTTTCACCTTCTGCAAGGATATTGGCTCTCTCAATTACTCCCTTGAATTCTGACACATTGAGATATACCCGGCTTGTCCATCCTTTTGGTATAACCTTCTTAAAATCCGGGAAAGTCCCTTCGATAGTCCGGGTGATGATTCGCGTCTCTCCCCATTCAAAACTCACAAGATTTTCTGAGCCCTTGATGTTGATGTTCCCCTCCGGAACTAGCCGAAGAATTTCCAATGCAGTCTTAGATGGGATAATGGCCGTAAAATCGCTTTGGGTTTCAGTCTGGCGGGAGAATATCGCAAGTCTATGAGTGTCGGTTCCTACCATGTCCAAGGTCCCGTTTGCGAGTGAAAATAATAACCCAGTGAATACCGGCCGTGCAAATTCTATGGATACTGCCGTGATTGTTCGTTTGATGCCGTTCTTTAGAATTTCTGTCGGCAGTGTGGCAATATCAGTCTCTGTGTCCGGAAGCAGCGGAAACTCATCGGGGTTCATGATCGTAAGCTCAACCTGTGAGCCTCGATATTTTATGAGCAGCTTGTTATCCCGCGTCTCACATTGGATCAATCCGTCCGGAAGCTTCCTGACGATCTCCGAAAAAACTTTGGCTGGGATAACAGCGCCTCCCTCTTCCTCTTGGTCGATGATTGTTCGCTTGGTTTGTATGCCAATTTCCAAGTCCGTGGCCGCAAAGAGTAGGTATCCGGATTCGGCTCGCAATAGGATACCCTGCAAAATAGGTGTAGGTGTTTTCGTAGCGACGGCCTTTTGCACTGTGTTGATGCCGTCGAGTAAAAGTGTTTTGTCGCATGAGAATTTCATAGTTTCTCCTCCCTTAACTTCTACGCTCGTATTTGCCCCATGGAACATTTTTGAAAGCCTTTTTGACGTTTACCCATCGCGTAAAGTCTGATTGATATGGATCGGCTTTGTCGTATGGCATAGCAAACGGCTCAATCCCAAAACTTCTGAGCATTTCAACTCGGTAAAGATCCTCCTCCATTGTGGTATCCCAGCCAATGATGATATAAAACATGATTCTGTGCGGTTTAACATGTTTAGTGACAATCTCGATCCCGCGCCGGATATCTTGCTCGTCAGCCAGGCTATCCCGTGCGAAGTGGATTCTTTTTGAGTCCCAATCTTTTACCTGGGCCAGAATTGCGGCCTTTTCATCATCCATGAGCCTAATATCTAACCCCTGGCTGAAGAAGGTCCTGATTTTGTTATCAACCAACCTCTTACAGGTGTGCATGAAATGCTCGTGATCCCCCGTAAGATTGCCGTCCAGCAGCATGAGATGTTTTTGGCCGCGCCAGAATTGGTCAATATCTGCCACTGCGTGCCAACGACCCTCTTTTTGTGGCACGATACAGAATCCGCAATTGCGGATGCACCCCCGACTTGTGAATCCCATAGCGTAGTCAATGCCATACAAGGAGTAATCAGGGTACTGGATTTCTATTTCGTCCTGCAATTTACTTCCTAGGTCGTACCCACTACCCCCCCCCTACCCCATTGATCTAAACGGTTTTTCTTTTCCCACTATCTTCCTGTGTCCTTTAACTGAATTGCAGTGAATACAAGCAGCTTGGTGGTTGTTAGAGTCCCAGAATAGTGGGTCATTCGGACCGTTATGCGCTTGAATATGATCCACACACTCAGACAAGTTAGTGCATCCCGGCAGTTGTAACTTACAGAACACATTTTCAGGCTGGCTTAGGAACCACTTCGAATACTTATACCAGCGGTAAGTATACCCGCGCTCATGAGCTGAGCCACGTTGCCTATCATAACGTTGGCGCTCCTGTTTGGCATGCTCAGGACAGAAACGCTCTGCTGTTAGGTTTGGACACCCAGGCTTAGAACAGTGTCGCAATGGCTTACTCGGCATCTTTCCACAACCCTTCAATCCCGCATCTCTCGCTGGTCCACCGCTTACAATTAGCACAATTTTCCTTGCACCCGAACTCTATCTCAATAAAATGTTTGCACCGTGGCCTCATCCCCGCCTCACTTGCCTAACAGCACCACCGCGACCACGAGTATAACTATCTGCACGCATGAGGCTCTCAATCTCCCGAAAGCCGACATCATCCTCCTTGGCTCTCGGCGGCGCTGGGTATACGTAAGCATAAGCTGTCGATATATCTCCGGCTGCTTCCTCCAGATAATATCTCCCACCTTCGCCATGTTAGCCGGCCCCCTCTCCAAGCAGAAATATAAAGCCCCGGGATCATTGCACCCAGGACTAAAAGAATAAGCACCACTAAGATTGCTAATCGCATAAACTCGCTCCCTCGATTTCCTGCTCAAACTCTTCGGTCATCTTTTGCAGAAGTGCTTGCTGCTCATCGCTGAACTTATTCTCGATCAGTTCTCTGCAAGCCTCTTTGTTAATGACCCATTGAGGAGTATTCATATCGTGCGCCTCCGCCAAAATAGATTAGGTGCCCCATTTGGGACACCTTGCTTGATATAATTTTCGCATTGTAGAAATTATAGCACATAGAAAAGGGATACAACAGGGCACACTTTCGGGCATCAACCGGACATGGTTTCGGACATTTAACCTAAAGCCTCAGCACCAAATAGCATAATCTTAAGCTTATTAACTAAGCGGTTCTTGTTCCTTCTGATGGTTTTTTCATCGCACCCGAAACTATCAGCGATATCCTCAATCGTCATACTGTCCCAGTATTTCATCGGGATAATTTCATAGTATCCGTCATCCATTATGGTCTCAAGCGCTCTTTCAATCCGCAGCACCTCTTGCCTTGTGCGCATCATACTTGACTTCACACTCTGCGTATATCGGTCAATATCTAAGCCATGACTGCCTGTATTCCGGGTTGAAAAACTGACAATGTCTTTTGACCGATTATTCACAGGAGTTGTATAAGAATCTGGGTCATATAGAAATTCTTCGTCCTGTTCTACTTTGAGCTTGAGAGCTGGATAATTGTAAAGCAGGATCTCGGTTTTCCTGAAGTAGTTACGTTCCTCAGGTGACTCGTGTGCCACTGCTTTTGCACTCTCTTGGGCTGCTTTATTTACCGCTGTTTCGATTATTTTCAGAATTTCATTATTTAATTTCAACCTGCTTCACCTCTCTCATTCAAAGTCAAATCCGTCCTAACCCTTGGGGTGTACATCCTCCGGCCCTGGCCCTCTTCAACCCTTTCCATGCTGGTCAGCACTTTGAACAAATTGATTTTCAGCTGCTTGTTAATATCCAAAAACTCTTTCAAAACCCGTGCAACATCCATCTCATCCTTTAGTTGCCGCCGGCGCTGTCTAACCTCTTGCAGGTCTCTGCACAGCCGATAGCCCCGGCTGGCGTCGAACTTCGTAAGCTCTATTTCGTGCAGCAGATCCTGCGTCTCTTCCTCGCATCGCTTCAGCTCGTCAACCCATGAGCCCCAGTCCTTCTCAATGGTGTTCAGAATATCAAGGAAGTTCTTTGTGGTCGTTACTGCGTCCAAGGTATCACCTCTAATCTCCGTTACTAATGGATTCTGTTTTCCCGCCTGATGGCCCCGCCGGTTTCAGCCTTCTGTCTTTTCCGCGCACCAGCATCCAGCCTAATGCGTTCAGGATTCTGGCACTTTTCACAACCCGTCCGGTTCGCTCCCTCCACGCATCACATGTGTACATGCCGTTTCCTAGATGCCGTGGGGCACAGGCGCTATATAATTCGGCTTCAAACTTGAGTTGTTTCATACTTGTCCAGCTCCCTTAGACACGCTTTTATGATTTCCCTAATCGCATCCTGCCTCGCTTCTTTCTCAACCACCATTTGCGGCTTCCCGATCCGGATAATAGTCTGCAGGTTTCGGGCTATCTTGGTCTCAAACTCCTCTTCCTCAATACGGTAGGTTCTCACCGGACCTGCATCCGGCATATCCTTTGCATCTATGGCTTGACGAACGGCGACTTGACCGTAAGACACTCGATGGTATGACATCTACTCGTCCTCCTTCCATCCGGGTTCATTAACCCGAATTTTAGCAGTAATCCCAATTGCCCAACCCAAAATTATTGCTAGGCCTATTCCAATCCCAATAGCAGCAACATTATCCCAGAATGCTTCCGCAAAGCTTTGCGCCGTCATATTCCACCCAAAATAAGCCGACTCAGCTAAATTGAAAATCAAGACTATCAGGATAATTAATAATCCGAGTTTTAAGGCAAAGTGCTTTTTCATTGCTCCATCCCCTCCGGCAACAAATTCAGTACATGATTCTGCCCGCTGGCCAGCGCTAACTTATACTGTGGGCCTAGGTAATCATAAATCGTTGTCGGCCGGCCAAACTCATCCCGGGTAACCAGGTACGGAAAGAACTCTTTCACGAACTCCACAAACTCAAAACTGAGTGCTTCCATCTTTGATTTTAGGTAATAAAACAAAGCTCGGTGCAACTGGTTTCTGTTCTTTTCAGTGATGTTGGGGATGACAATCCGGACGCTGGCCGGTACCGATTGCCTATTCACCTCAACGTAGTTAGTGAACTCAAGAATCAATTGCCCCTGGCTACCCATGCTGGTGAATCGCACATCCTGAATCCCGTATTTATCGAATAGTTCTATAATATCGCCCTGGGTTTTGGCAAAGTGAACTGTTGTATTGGCGTATGGGGCAGGTTTTTCTTTAGCTTTTGGTGGCACGCTGCATACCTCCTTTGATTCGCTCCCAGCGACAATCATCTGTGTAAACGTATAGGAATTTGCCCTTTTCTGGGCAAGCATTGCACTGACAAGCTTGGCCTTTGCATGGCATTTAGCTCTTCGCCTCCTTCGGTTTCCAGTTACGATGGTCAAGACTGCACGTTTCGCAAGGATCACTGCCGTGTTCTTGGATTTCTTGAGCAGTCATGACGTTGTACTGGCATTGAGAACATTTAATTTCAAACTCCGCTTGAGAAATTTCTTCTTTCAGTGGCCCTAATCTCCAGCCATGCTCCATCGACGCGACAAACTTCATCGCCATGGCGCCCACTTGAATAGCCTCATCTCGTAATCTGTCTTTATCCGGGTGCTTTTTCTTCACTTCAGCCCAAAGTTCATCCAGTTCCTCAAGGATCACAGCGTAGCCTTCATGGGCTGAATTAAATCCCGGGTAATTTTTATTTGCTCGTTCCAATTCTTTTAGCATTGCAGCTGCTATATCAATCGCTTGCATCACTTTTCACCTCTATTTTTCTTTTCAAATCGTACAACTTCTTCTGGATACATCCTTTGAATCATACCTGCTAAAGATGTCTCCGGATAACTGATAAGCACATCTTTGACAAGGCATTCTGCATGAAAAGAATTACCCCTAACAGTTTTTTCCCACAAAATTTGCATTTGCTCATATTATCCAAATAACCTTTCTTGTTCAACCGGGATCGGCTCAGGTTTATCTTCGAATATCCCGGGTGACATATCTCCCTCTGTCACCTTACCAAACCGAGTTAGCCTAAGCATATTTGCAACTTTTTCCCGTACCGGACTAAGATATTTTCGCTTGATGTCTTCCCATTCGGCATCGTTCCACTCACCAGGCATCAGCCGGTAACTGTTTTGTGTCAGTGTAAGCTCAGCCCCTCCGCACCGGATTCCGTGCATCAGCCCATACAGCTCCATGTTCAAATGCCAGCAATTCCAAAGCAGGTCTCTCCAAAGTCGATGATCGCCAACCAGGTCTGTTCGTGGATCCCCGGGATGTCGTTTCTTTTCTTGCATATTGTCACCAGCTCTCAAAGGCTTTCTATCGCCACGTAGATCCCCGGTATCTTCGCCCAGAACTTCTCGACAATCTCGCTGGCCACCAGCGCATCATCGGTCCAATATCCTAGGTCTGTCATAACATCCTTGAGCATCTTTTGCAGGTTATCGGTATCTGGCTTAGTGGCTTTATACTCGCCATCCTGATGCTTGTCCGTCAGCGGAAAACACCACTTCACCATCAGCCTGACTGGACCAGTGTACTTTCCCCCTGGCCTATAAGGCGCCAAATAAGCCTGGAGTTTTGAACGAACAGCCTTAAGTTCTGTTGGCTCGTAGAACTGGGGCTTGCCATTGACGCATTTGGCTCTCTTCTCCTGGTGTGTTTTAGTCGGCGGTATCATCGGGACGAAAAATGCAATCCGCATTATTTCACCAGCTTCAGCGACGTTTCAGCAGGAAACAGATTAGCCGGACCCTCGATGCTCTCCCAGTTAATGTTTTCGTCCAGGAGATTAGGTATCTGACCTTTCATGCTGGCCCAATTTACCCCAAGCTTCTCGACCATATTGAACCAGTCTTCGACATCGTGACTTACGATGTCAATCTTAGGCCCATGTTCGCTTTTAACCAACTGGATGTGTTTGAGCTCGTGATAGATTAGCGCCACGATCTGCTGCCGACTCATTAGCGATGTGTTCTCCTTAAAAATCTCCAGCACGTACTCAAAGTGTCGTTTGGTTATCTGGAAGATGATCTCTTCCCACTTGCCAGGCATCTTGCTTATTTGCGCATACACGGTGGCATTGTTTTTCTTGCGTTTGTCTTCCATGTTCTCGATGAAGAGGATATTGGCAACCGGCACATATTGGAGCTCCCAGAACTTTTCGACCAAGGCCTTTGCGATTGGCCGGTAGTCCTCATTTATTTTGTGTTTACCGCCAAACTCTTCAACAACAACCAGATTATTTTGAGATTCCATTTCTATCCACTCCTTTTTAGATTTCTCATTAGCTGCTCTTGTCACGGGATGGATAGGGGAAGGAGTCGTCGTGCGCCAGCTTAACGCACGACTACTTTCCCCCATCCGTGACCCGCGCGTGAGGGACAGACAGAAATGTATATTTATATACGTTTTTGTCCCTCACTTTGTCCCTAAGGACAAAAACGCTAATTTACGTTTTTGTCCCTCATTTTGTCCCTAGGGACATTTTTACGGACAAATACGTGATTTACGTTTTTGTCCCTCATTTTGTCCCTATCGAAAATTGTTAGGGACACGGACAAAATACGTTTTTGTCCCTCATGTCCCACAGGGACAGAAAGTTATTTTTCCGTTTTTGTCCCTGTCCCAGTCCTAGTGACAATCCCTTCAAAAATGGTAAATTCCCCATGTTCACTTAGCCTTCTTCTTGCAGTTTTTTCACTGACGCTCATGTATCTTGCTACTTCTTCGACTGTTACCTTGTCTCCAAAATTACAATTTTCATAAGCAACTTCGACTGAGACCTTGCGTTCCTTTTCCTTAACTTCCTTTGGTTTGCGTTTCCCAATTGCCCTTTTCCATGACGGAACAGACCCTTCTGCGTCGACATCCCTAAGACTTCCAATATCATCCACATAATGTATAGGGTAAGAAAACCATAAATTCACCGGGCTGAACTTCGGGAACTCCCTTAAAGTCCCGTCAATCCTCCACGCTGACCGCTGCTGTACAGCCTTCCTAGCCACGCTGACATCCTTCTGCATAGAATGATACGCATCGGAGTCTAAAAGCTTCTTGCAAGCTTCCAGCATAGCTTTTTCGCTGCATAAATCATCTTGAGACACTTTATCTTCCCAGTCATCAAAATGTCTGTTTAGCCAATCCTTACAGACGTGTGCAACAGACTTATTTTCTTCTTGCTTTAGTAGATCTTCTGTTAATTCCAGTTCTATAAGGTCGAGTAAAGCGTCTGGATCGCGTGCAAACACTCCGGAGCCTGATGCTCGGTCCATGCTTCGCTTACTTCCCTGACTACCTTTACTGTGATGGTGGCAATAAATCACGGCCGCATTCAGTTCATGACATATGATGTCAAATTGGTTCGTAAAGTGGGCCATCTGGTCTGCTGAGTTCTCGTCGCCTGTGATAACCTTATAGATTGGGTCAATGACAATTGCGGTATAGTTCTTCTTAGTTGCTCTACGAATGAGTTTCGGGGCCAGCTTATCCATGGGGACAGACTTTCCACGCAAGTTCCAGATATCAATATTTCCTAGATTCCTGGGCTCCCATCCTAATGCGGTATAAACATCTTTGAAGCGATGGAGGCAACTTGCGCGGTCTAACTCTAGGTTGACATACATCACTCTACCCTGAGCGCAATCCCAATTTAATAACCACTTCCGCCCCTCTGCTATGGCACAACACAGCTCTATGAGCGCATATGACTTACCCGCCTTCGATGGTCCAGCTATAAGCATTTTGTGACCCTGTCTTAGTAATCCATCAATTAGGGGATCTGCAAGCTCAGGAAGGTTATCCCACACGTTGGTGAGGCTTTCGGGTTCTGGGAGATCGTCATTGATCCCCTCGATCCATTCCTGCCATGCTTTCCATGATTCCTTACCAATGTTGGTATCCACCAAGAACTGCTTGTGCCCATTACGCATGATCCCGGGCATCCGGCTTAAGCGCGATGGATTGCGGTTTTGGCTGTCTATTTTTAGACCGTTTTTTTGACATACGGTGTAAAGATAATCGACCCGTTTTCTGTACTCCTCGTAAGTATCGGCCTCCACCCTGACGATGGCATGAAGGCTTTTCCCTCCGGAATGGACTAGGCACGCCACCGGCAATTCCAACTCACGGATGATCGAGTTTTGATGGTCAATATCCATGTTGTCAGACTCGACGAGAGCATAACGAAAATCCGAAACGTTCTCATTCTTTACGCCCTGGCCATCGAGTGGATTGAACCGGATCCATGCACCCGCATTCGGCTTACAGTCTCCAATGACTGAGCCAATATCCCCATTACATTTATTGAGCTGCTGAATTAACTCTCCAGCCGTCCGGTCCCAGCAGCCTTTTGTCGGTAGATACTTGCCGTCTTTTTCCCAGCTCTCTGTGACGTATCCAACGTTTTCCGATGCTTCAAATAGAATCTCGAGATATTTAACCAGCTGAGATGCTGAATTCCATTGATCGGGTTCAATGACTTCTCGGCCTTCTACCCAGTTCTTATTAACGACCACGAGCTCATCTTTTTTACCGATGATAGCATTCCATTCGAGCTCGTAACTGTCATCGGATCGCTCTGGCTTCCATCCCTGGTCCTTGGCCAACTGCACAACAGTTCCGGCAGTAACCGGCTTAGATGCACCGCGAAAACTATCCCATTTCTTGAAGCACTCACCGGCATGGTAACGGCCTACATCACGACGGCTCCAAGCATCCCAATCGGCAGCAGTATGACCTGCCTCTTTTAGGGCCATACCTACGTTTAGCCAGTTCTGGTAATCGAGGATTGAGGGGTCGATATAATTTAATATTTCAAGCAAGTCATACTGCTTATCATTCATGAGCGTAACTCCTCAAATTCAATCACCCAAACTGGGAAGCTTCCACGTTCGCCTTCCTTGCAAAAGGTATAACACCCGCCGCCATTGTTATCATCATAACCACACCATTCAGGGACTTTGACATACCATCTAACATAACGTTGAACAACGTCTTCAATGTTAGGTTTTCTCAGGAGATTCCCGTCACAATATTCCGGTTCAAATCTCCAGTCATTTTCTGAAACGCATAATTCAATAGTCTGTTCTTTTGTAAAAATCTTTGCGTTTGTAACAAACTCAGTACTTCTGCTACCATCACTAAAATTCATGTAGTCAAATTTACTCATATTACGCACCCCATTCAAATGCGCTATTTGTTGTTTGGGCTTCAGGCTTGTATTCATTTGGCATAATATCGTGCGGCACCCGCCACCCATTCGCCGCTATCCGGTCAATAAGATGCTTAGCTGCTTCGAATTGCCAAGAACCTACATGCTGAAATCCCTTACCTTCCAAGAGGCGGATTTGCTTTGGAGTAGTTAGCCCTTCATATCGCCGTTTGTCAAGCCTATCTAGTAGCTTTGCAGCCTTGCCGGCCGATTCGATCTGGTCAGGTAATATCCCTAATTTCTCAAGAGTCTTAACCTGCTTGTCTGAGGGCGGTCCCATTTCCCAGCCAAACGCCGGGACATAACTCGCCAAATCTTCAGCCTGGATACTCATCTCAAACTGTAGAGGATCCACGAGCTTACGCTTACGATTTCTCATTTCCTGCAGTTGTTTGGCCAAGGCTTCTTCACGAGCTGCCACTGCGTCTTCTGTGGCCTTGACCTCAGCCTCTTGGATATCTACCGGACAACCAGCTTCCTCAATGTTCTTGGTCATGATCTCGGCAACTTCCGGAGACTCGCAGATTAAATGAGCTGGATGACAAAGTTCGTGGCGTTCGGTATGCCACAGGAAATCAAGTAAGAGTAAATGATCTTTGCCAGGGTGGAGTCGGGTCCCACGTCCCACCATTTGGCTGTAAAGGCTCCTGATTTTTGTCGGCCGAAGGACAACGATACAATCTACGGCCGGACAGTCCCAGCCCTCAGTAAGCAGCATCGAATTGCATAAGACGTTATATTTTCCGCCTTCGAAGTCAGCTAACACCTGGGCCCGGTCATCGCTGCTGCCGTTCACTTCGGCTGCAGAAAAACCTTTGATGTTTAAGATATCCCGGAATTTCTGGCTGGTTTTGATGAGGGGAAGGAAGACAACCGTTTTTCTGTCCATACAGTATTTGGTCATTTCATCGGCTATTTGGTACAGGTACGGATCTAGGGCTGTGCCAAGATCGCTCGACTTAAAATCCCCAGCCTGGGATCCAACTCCTGTTAGATCAAGTTTCAGTGGTATTGTCAGTGCTTTGATTGGACTCAAGAAACCCTCTTTTATGGCCTTGGGCAAAGTATACTCATAAGCTAGGCTCTCAAAGTATTGTCCAAGGTTCCGCATGTCTCCACGGTCTGGAGTAGCCGTGACACCCAGCACCTTTGCCTGATCAAAATGGCTAAGGACTCGCTGATAACCGTCACTTATGCAGTGGTGGGCTTCATCGACGATAATTGTGTCAAAGTAGTTGTCCGAAAACTGATTAAGCCTTTTCTCTCTCATTAGCGATTGCACGGATCCAACAACTACCCGGTACCAACTCCCTAGACAAGTCTCTTCTGCCTTTTCCGTAGCACATCCCAAACCGGTAGATTTTGATAGCTTGTCTGCTGCTTGATCAAGGAGCTCGCCCCGGTGAGCAAGCACTAAGACTCGCTCACCGTCACGAACACAATCCTCAATTAGCTTAGAAAACACGATCGTTTTCCCAGTCCCGGTTGGCAGCACTAGAAGGGTTTTAAGTTTTCCGTTAATCCATTCCTGCTGTATGGCTGCTTTCGCTTCAAGCTGGTACGGTCTTAATTGCATTAGAACCTCCCAGGCTCAAAACCTTTATTACTGTTCTGGGGACCTTCTTCAGGTTCATAGAATCGTTTGATTTCATTAAAAACTTTTTCTTCTCCCTGATCATTTTTCCATTTGCGAACCCCGATCTTGGCCCTTCCTCCGGAGCCGATCACTTGCCCCCAGTTCATGCTGACCTTTTCACCTTTTTTGCGCTGGCCAATTGCTGTAAAGAAGGAGCAGAGCATACCTTCGGTTATTGAATGCAGGAATAGGTTATGCTTAATAACCGTAACTCCTTCAGGCCCTTGAACCTTAATGTGAACTATCGCCTTGTT
Organism: Paradesulfitobacterium aromaticivorans; assembly: GCF_054657415.1. Lineage (NCBI taxonomy): Bacteria > Bacillati > Bacillota > Clostridia > Eubacteriales > Peptococcaceae > Paradesulfitobacterium > Paradesulfitobacterium aromaticivorans. The sequence goes on from NZ_BAAHYT010000001.1 coordinate 44,387, forward strand.
GCATGGCGGTAATTTATCACTACCAGCATGTCGGGCTCTCTCGAAATCAATGACCTCGAAATTATAATCACCTTCTGGGAGTGTCACAAATTCCGGACTATCATTCTCAATTTGATCATCCCAATTTAATTCGCGTCCTTCATTCATTTCTTTTTCCTCCTGATTTTTTATTATTTAGGTGTTTATCCTTTTCTTTTGTTTGCCATCCACAAACTTTTAATCCAACGGCTGCTTTACATTGACCTTTGCACGATGTACAAATCTCTGCTATTTCGGCTGGGCGTTCAACTCTCACTCTAGGTTTCTGAGCATACTTTTGCAGATACATTAACTCGATGCGTTCACTGACTTTCAACTCGTACACCTCCTAGAAAGGCACATCATCCCTGAAATCTTTAATCATCTGGAATACTTGCACCCAGGCTCCAACAAGCACTCCAGTGATAAAGTTCGGGTCATAATTTTCAATCGGTGTATTTTTCGGATAGTATCCCCGACTTGATACGGCCTGCTGGATCTCTTCGACTGTTACATCGTTGGCTAGCATGAGGTCAGCTAGTGGCTTTGGTACTCCCTTAAGTTCAACCGTAATTTCTTGCTTTTGTGCGGGTGCAGGACTGACATTAGATCCTCCGGTCGGTGGAATTGATTTAGGCTCCTGCTGCTTTGGATGTTCCCGCTTAACGTCCGGAGATTTTGGTTGTTCATCTCCCAGGAAAGCAACTTCAGATTGGTGAGTTTGTTGAGTTTGTTGAGTTTGTTGACCTGGTTCACTAGGAATGCAATGGGCAATTGCTTTATAATCAAGCGGTAATTTTAGATCCAGTCCGTGCCGGTTCTTTGCGTCCCAGCAAGGATGATGAGCCGTATTTATGACCCGTTTGCCACCCTGGGCCTTGTTCTTTTTGTCGTCTGTTTTGACGACATAGGTTTCATAGTTCGCGAAGAGGACCATGTCAGCCCACTCCTTGACCAGTGGAGCTGTTTTTTTCTGTAGCTTCATCTCCCACCGGTCATAAGCTCCCATCTCATCAGGTTGCTCAAACTTTCTCATTTGGGCGTGAGCAGTTAATACTACATTGATACCTAACTCAATGAGCTCCTCGAGGTAGTTTAGAAGCTTGCCAAACTCTTCGGCCAAGTACACATAGCCTTTGCCGTAGCCAAAGTCCTCGATCCCTCCTTTATTGGCTTTGGCGCATATTTCAATGATACACAGTTGTTCTGCCCAGTCTGCGGTATCAATGATCAGGGAATCGCATTTCTGCGGATGGGCTTTGAAGTATTTGACTTGCTCCAGGAGCATCGCCCAGCTACTGGGTCTTGGTGTCCTTGCTACATCCATGTGCTTAGTGCTGCCCTCGGTGTCAATAAACACTGGATTTGGAAACTGAGCCGCAAAGGTAGATTTTCCGATACCTTCAGGGCCGAAAATTACGCACTTTTGAGCACTGGCGATTTTTCCTCTTGTGATTTCCATTAAACTACCTCCTCCTTATGGCTTCTTTTATTGTTGGCCTGCGTCTTTGCATCAACCCATCGACAGTTCCAAGGAGCATCCCGTTACGAAGACTGGCCGAACGTGAAAAGGTGTCTTTCCCACAGTCACATTTACAGTGCCATAATGCCTCTCGGTTTCGGGTTCCTGCTCTCTCTATAACCGTAAGCTTGCCAAAGCGCTGCCAGGTTAAATCAATAAATTTGCCCATGATATCAAAACTCGCCAGCTTTCCAGGTAGGAGTACTTTGAACAGGTTCCTCTTCACCTACTACATATCCATCAGAAATCACTATGGAACATTCAGGCCCCGTGCTTACCCGCGTTGCTATAGCCTGAAGCCCCTCGGCCTCCAGCCACTGACCGAACTCTTGGAGTGTATCCAGGTCCATCTGCTCAAGCTTGTCAAGTAGGACAAAACCGCAATTAGGATTCAGTTTTCTAACGATGGCAGTGGATACCTTGAGCTGATCAGACCCTGACATGTTATCCCACTTAAATCCGTTATAGGTTAACTCACCATCAACAACAGATAAGCCAGGTAGAGGCAGATCAGCACCATTCAATAAGTCAGTTTTTTGCTTTCTGATCTCATTGATGTCAGCAGTAAGTTTGGCATACTGGTTTGCATAATCGAGTGAATCATCCTCGGCTTTGTCTTTATCGAGATTGGCTCGAACCTTAATATTGATCTCTTCAATATTCTTGATATTGTTTTCCAGTTCTTCTGTGGATTCGTCGTGCAGATCAAGGGCAGACTTCTGAGCCATTTCTAAATCAGCCAGGATTAGCGTCTGCTTTTCTAATAGATCATCTATCTGTCTCTTTATACGATCAGCCTCGCCCTGAAGGTACTGCAAGTTCTGCCGTTTCCGCTGGTTCTCGCCATTCCTCGCAAGGATATCCTGCTGTTGCCTAATCAGCTCTGATGCTGAAACAGGTTCTTTCGGCGCATCCGGATAATACGGTTGCTCTTTGGCAAACTTCTTCTTTTGATCAGCAATTTGGCCAATTGTTGTACGGCGGTTATAAACTTCCTGCTCTTTATGATCTAGTTCGTAAAGCTTGTCACCTACGCCAATAATCTGCAGAAGAGTATTAGCCTTTTCTTTGGGGCTGGCTTGCATAAACTTGGGAAGATCAAGAGCTAACTGCTCCACGAATTCATTAAGGAGCTGCTGACCGCCCTTCTGGCCATTTGGATCGATAACTTTGAGATCACTGTTTTTGCCCTTACGCTCAACAACCAGGCCGTTTGACATTACAATGTGTAATGTCGGTGGAATCACGGAGCCGGCACGTTGCGCCTCAGAAGGGCGATACTTCTCTCCGCCTAAGGCCCAGGCAATAGAATCAAGTACAGAAGTTTTCCCCTGGTTGTTTTTACCGCCAACTATCGTTAAGCCATTAGCAGAAGGCTCGATTTTTACGGCCTTGACTCGCTTAACGTTTTCAATTTCAAGCTTGTTGATTTTAATACTCAAAATGTCCCCATCCTTTCTTGATTCTCAAGGATATAAGTTGCTTCCAGGTCCGCCATGTGGAGTAAAACTGCCAGCGGATACTTTCTGAATGCCTCTCCCATGGCCTGAATCATGGAATAGTCTTGAATACCCGGAGTAAAGCCCCCCATATGCCACCGAATAGCCATGAATTCACTGGTTTTGAGTTTTACATAACGATTAAGCAACAGAGCCGACTTTTCGCCATGTCCATAGGGAAATTGGTCTTTGATGGTGTAGAAAGGTTTTTGGACCCATACACCATTCTCTTTGACATTTCGCATTTCTTGGGTATAGAAGTTTATCTTGCAGAAGTCGTGAGATAAGGCTGTTATAGTGGCGGATTCAATGTTTACTGCTTCCCTTTTTGCCAGACAATCAAAGACGTTTAGCGAGTGCTCCAATAAGCCGTCTTCCCGGGATAAGTGATACTTTGTGCTGCAGGGTGCCGTATAAAAATCGGTAGTCTCCAGCCAGTTAAGCAAGTCCTGGACGCCTTCACGCTTGACGTTCTGCCAGAGTTCAATAAAGCGGGCCTTCATGATAGGCCTCCTGGCTTCTTGAGCCACTCCGGTGCTGGGCCTTTGAATATGGGATAATCCCCATCCCAGTCAACTACAATCCGAACAGGAATGATCAGTTCATGAGCCCATCTTAGTTCGTCCCCGCAACCATCTGACCTCTCCCACGCGCCGAATAACCAGTGTTCATGAGCGTTTTGCTCCATAAGTTCTCTCCCAAATCTAAGCGCGGTTTCTCTTTCCCCTGGCGCATGCTCGTGCATAAAACTGAAAGCATGCAGTGGGCTTATAGGCATAATCCCTATTTTCATCAAGCGCCGGCAGATTACCGTAACCTCGCGGAAGTTCTCAGTCTCATTACCCCTAAAAGGGTGAGAGACGAATATCCTTTTCACCGTATAATCCACACCTCCATCTCCTGCACCCCAAATTCCAGCGCATTCTCCCGGCTCTCTCCAAGATGTCAAATATGTGCCCAAACTTCTCGGCTGATAATTCTACCAACATGAGTTTTGCTTAATTGAAATCTTCTTGCCAATTCTGCTTTGGTTATTCCATTTGCGTATAATCTTCTTAAACTCAAAACATTGTCCTCGGTTAATTTTGAAAATGGATTATCTTCGCCTAACATGTTTCTCCTACCCTTCATTACGGCATCACGAAGATTTTCCGATTGAGTTCCAAGAAAGATATGATCCGGATTCACGCATGCGGGGTTATCACATTTATGACAGGCTTTGATGTGTTCGGGAATAGGACCATGATGCAGCGCATAATAAAATCTGTGAGCAATATAAGATTTGTGATTAGCATGGAAAATACCGTATCCGCCGTTTGCTTTGTGGCCTGTCCATATCCAGCAACTATCTGTCTTTTGTACATTGGACATAAATCTTTCCTCAACTGGCTTTATCAAAGACATTGAATAACATCCGTGTGAGCAGAATTTTTGTTTTTGATCTTTTCGGGCAATGAACGCCTTGCCACAATTAACACATATCCGGTCTTCATATTGGCGATAGTGCTTTTGCATACGACCTCCTATTGTAGAATCCAAACCTCTAGTTGCCTCCGGCCAAACTCCAACGCTCGTATTACCGCCGTCTCATCCACCGACGGATCGCCAAGGTAAATATCCATGTGCCCGCTCCCGACTCCCCTATCTTCAACAACAAAGATTCCGCGGTTAGGCTTGTCCTTGAAGTAAGGAATATAAACTTTAGTTCCAAATGGAAGCTCAGGACCGGCAGCCACCGTGTACCACTCTTCGGTTTTGGTTTGACTTGCTGTTTGCCCATAAGCTGGATCTGCAGGTGTTTTGCCTGTTGACTCTTTGCCGTCTGTGTAACCAGTGCATTCCATCACCCGGCGCTCGATCTGCGGCGCGCCCCGGCTGATCTGGTGCGGGCTATCCCGTACTACTGGAGCCGCTATCGGTTTCTCCTTAGACTCCGGAGCAAAGGCTTGTCCATGGACTGGAACCAGGCTTGAGGCCAACAAGGCCAGAGCCAGGAGGAACGCGCTCAGCATCCTCATCCTTCACGCCTGCAGAAAATGTGGCTTCATCAAACTCCCCAACGGCCTCTCGGGCACAAAGTCAGGCCGCCCTTTTTCGTAGTACCTCATCCGCGGAATCTTGTTCCCGCCCAGCTGCTTGCACTCAGCGCCGTGGAAAACTTCGCATGCTTGGGCATAATACCGGCAGCCGCTATCCCGGCATTGTTGGCGCTTCTGGCGTTCACTTTTGGTCATCGTCACCGATCCCTCCTGGCTGCCAATGAATCAATGCACTCTCGGCAAACCTGCTTCCCTCTGATCTCTACAAGATGCTCGACATTACCACAAAGCACACAACCGGGCTGATATTTCTTGAGGATGATTTGATCGTCCTGAGTAAAGGCCTCAAGTGGATCGCCTTCTTCAATCCCCAGGGTGCGCCGAAGCTCTTTAGCGATAACAATTCTTCCAAGATCGTCAATGCGACGAATTATGCCTGTAGCTTTCATCTGTTTTCGTCTCCTCTCTTTAAGGGGCAATAACTCCGGCCCATAGGAACCGGCGTATGGCTTTGAGGTAAATCCGGAAATCCCGGACCGTCCCACTGAAGCTGTCTAGGACGATCTGGTTATGATATGGTATATTTTCGGTCGAGTATGCTATACTATTGTCAAGAGTAATTTTTTCTAGGTCCGTTTGGCTTTGCAGAGTCAGCGGACCGTTTTGTTTTACGGGAATTGTGTAGCCGCAGTTCGGGCAGGTCCAGTCCAATTCTTGAGCAGAGGAATGGAATGTTTGCCCGCAGTGTGGGCATGTGCGATGTTGCATGGTTGTTGCCTCCTTATTCTCCTTTGCATCGTATCAGTGTTAGGCTTTACTCCAAAATACTCTACCAATGAAGCGCGGCAAGTTTATTTTTAACTTCAACGGGTGGAAATAAAAAACGTATGTTTCACGCCCACCTTTTGCAGCTTGCTTATCGCTGGCATATCGAATGACTTTGCTTACCATTACAACTCACCTCCCCTCCCTACGCCACTCTCTGCATCACAATCCAACATCTCACCGCGATCTCGACCGCTTCGCCGGGGCTTGTCCTCTGCTTATAGCCCACGCGATTGACCATGATGTCTAAAGTCGTGAGCTCCATGATCTCGCGGAATTCGCGGTCCGTGAGCTTGCTAAGTCAGGATTCAAGGAGTTTGCGGAGCATTGAGTTCATCCTCCTTAAGCCATCTGATACAGCATTGCAACTCTTTATTTCCCTCGCATACAAAGTTGTCAGCTACGCTACAGTCGCTCTTGCAATATTTGTCTGTAATATCTCGGCTAATAATCTGTTCTGCTACTTCCGCGATTGACATAGCCTTGATTCGTTCGAACCTGGTCAACTCGTTTCTTCCTCCTTCAACTCAGCAATCTCAGTCACCATTTGCCTGATGTCATTCCGGAGCATCCGTAAATACTCAGTTAGCATTGTAGGTTCATCTAATGCACTTTGTCCTGCGGCCTTTGCAGCCTTGAGGTCATCCATCAATTGATCTCGTTCCTTGGCTGTGATAGCTTCCCAGCCGTAAGCTTCCTGGATTTCGTCCTCGGTTTCGTAGTCACTCAGGACGGCTGTTCTTTTTTCGATTTTGGCAATCTCCTTGGCCCGCTTGGCTATTGCTTTGCCTTGGAGCTTTTCGAGTTCTGCTAAGTACATCTCAAGCGCTTTAAGGTTTGCTGGCGGTGTTTCTCTTTGCATTAAGCTTTCACCTCATTCCCGGCTTTATTTCTTCGCAATAATCACAATCCTGGCAATTGTAATCACAGTCACCAAGACCATCCGTTATGTCCTTAGCATCTGAGCACCAGCAGCCGTAGTAGTTGCACCATTTATGCATTTTGGCTTATCACCTCCGATTTTCTAAAAGAGCAACCGCATGTATAAAATAGTCTAAATCTACAGGCGCCCCACCAGCATTTAAGAAATCTTCAATGATACTGAAAACCGTATCGTCAAACCCTGGTATCCTAGCGCATAGATCGGGCCTTATCTTCATGGCCTTGATAGCCCCGGCAAAAGGCGGAGGTATCTTCGCATCGCCAAGCGACCGTTCAAAATAATCGGCGATTTCGGCATAGTTTGTCATCATTTAACCTCTTCTTGTTTCAGCCAATTAAGGCAGCATTCGTAGCAATTAGCAGTATCGGATTTTGTGCACTCGATATCTGCTAAGCCCATTTCATTGGGGCACATAATAGTAACTGCCATCTCCTCAATAGACATGCTCTTAATCAGCTCATAGTTTGTCATACTGGCTTCTACCTCCCTTAGATGCTTGTCCACCTACACCGGCCACCGCTTCGGCTCCCGGCGTATCGTCCGCCCGGCGGCAAAATACGTCGCGTTCCAGTGCCGGCCATACCGCTCCTCGCGGATCCGGCGGACGCTCTCCTGGATGCGCTGGTCGCCGATCAGCGCGCGGAGCGCGGTGCGAAGGAGGTTCTTGATGTTCATATCTTTATTCTCCTTTCTCTCCTACCTGGGGAATCTCGAGCAGCCACTCTCCTCCATCCAGTCGCATGCTGCCTGGCACTCGTTGCATGGCAGGATGCGCTCTCCGCACTCCGGGCAGAGTGACGCGCGGTAAGCCGGAATTTCAACTTCGATCATGCAGTTCGAGCACACCTCAAGGGTCTTGCGTTCCGGTTCCGCCGTAACCATGGCATGCACAGCTTCACGAAGGGCTGCCTTTGCTTCCCAGTCCAGGTTGATACCCCACTTTTCGAGCCAGGATTCTAGCGGGGATTTAGGGGTTTGTTCTGCCACCGATATCACCTCACTTTTTGACAGGGTTTTCCTCTTTCGCGTCGAAATGGTAGTTGTCCAGACTATCATCTTTTGACGAAGGGAGGTGCCTCTTATGCCAAGTACTGGCGAAAAACCAGGTAAAGGAAGTTATCAGTGCACTAAATGCGGCCAAATTATAAGACTGGATGACAACACTGATACCCTACCGCCATGCCCAAGATGCAATGGGACAAACTTTAGAAAAATAGGCTAGTCTCGCTGGAAGGGTGTTCTATTATAAGGATTTTTGGATCCTGTGGAAGAACACTCTTCCTAACCACATCCACCACCTGGAAGTAAATCGCCCTTGCTCTGTGCTGTACTGGCTTAGATATTTGCGCGGTATAAGTTGCCCTGTTTTCATGCTTTCTCGCCTCCTTTCCCTCTAAGCTATCCGCTTGCGCCTCAGCCGCTCGTAATACTCGCTGAGCGTCTGTTTGCGCTGTTCGTAATTTGGTATTGCCAGGATGAGGCCGAT
>NZ_BAAHYT010000002.1:0-14205 GCF_054657415.1 Paradesulfitobacterium aromaticivorans
AATATAGGATTTGAGGAAGTAATAAGATGAATTTAAGAGGTGTTGACAATCCTATAAAAGTAGTGCTATTATAACTAAGCATCACGCAAGCGGGTAACTGTAAGGCTGATGAATCTTGCGAACTTGTTGAACTCTATACGGTAGTTCAACAAATAAAGATTTAAGACGGAATAAAAAAGTAGTTGACATCAAAAAGATGTCATGCTAATATAAGATTCCGTCAGTCGCCAATACGGCGATGTGGTTTTTGGTCTTTGGTCGCTCTCGGACATCCGACACCTTGCCATCCCGATAGTCCCAGTGGGACTGTCGCACTTGTTTGGCGGTGTCTAATCTCAAACATCGTGTTTGAGTCATGTCCTACGCGACACAAAGAACATCCTGATCTTTGAAAACTAAACAACAAGACGCCAATGTAACTCGTCAGTTTAGCTGAGCAATCAGCCGTAACTGAGAAATTGATTTTGAGCGATCAAAATCTCTTAAGAAGAATCGAACTTCTAAAGAAGTAAGTTGACAAGACAAACTTTTAAAGAAGTAAGATAAAACTTTTATGGAGAGTTTGATCCTGGCTCAGGACGAACGCTGGCGGCGTGCCTAACACATGCAAGTCGAACGGAGAATCTTAATAAGCTTGCTTAGAAAGATTTTTAGTGGCGGACGGGTGAGTAACGCGTGGGTAACCTACCCATAAGACCGGGACAACCCTTGGAAACGAGGGCTAATACCGGATAAGCTTAGGGCTCGGCATCGGGCTTTAAGGAAAGGTGGCCTCTGAACATGCTACCGTTTATGGATGGACCCGCGTCTGATTAGCTAGTTGGTGGGGTAAAGGCCTACCAAGGCAACGATCAGTAGCCGGCCTGAGAGGGTGAACGGCCACACTGGGACTGAGACACGGCCCAGACTCCTACGGGAGGCAGCAGTGGGGAATCTTCCGCAATGGACGAAAGTCTGACGGAGCAACGCCGCGTGTATGATGAAGGCCTTCGGGTTGTAAAGTACTGTCTTTGGGGACGAACGGTAGTTATGAAAACATTGTAGCTACATGACGGTACCCAAGGAGGAAGCCCCGGCTAACTACGTGCCAGCAGCCGCGGTAATACGTAGGGGGCAAGCGTTGTCCGGAATCATTGGGCGTAAAGGGCGCGTAGGCGGGTAATTAAGTCTGGTGTGAAAGGCAGAGGCTCAACCTCTGGATTGCACCGGAAACTGGTTATCTTGAGGACAGGAGAGGAAAGCGGAATTCCACGTGTAGCGGTGAAATGCGTAGATATGTGGAGGAACACCAGTGGCGAAGGCGGCTTTCTGGACTGTAACTGACGCTGAGGCGCGAAAGCGTGGGGAGCAAACAGGATTAGATACCCTGGTAGTCCACGCCGTAAACGATGAGTGCTAGGTGTAGAGGGTATCGACCCCTTCTGTGCCGCAGTTAACACAATAAGCACTCCGCCTGGGGAGTACGGCCGCAAGGTTGAAACTCAAAGGAATTGACGGGGGCCCGCACAAGCGGTGGAGCATGTGGTTTAATTCGACGCAACGCGAAGAACCTTACCAGGGCTTGACATCCACAGGATCCCGTGGAAACATGGGAGTGCCCGAAAGGGAACTGTGAGACAGGTGGTGCATGGTTGTCGTCAGCTCGTGTCGTGAGATGTTGGGTTAAGTCCCGCAACGAGCGCAACCCCTATCTTTAGTTGCTAACATGAAAGATGAGCACTCTAGAGAGACTGCCGGTGACAAACCGGAGGAAGGTGGGGATGACGTCAAATCATCATGCCCCTTATGTTCTGGGCTACACACGTGCTACAATGGCCGGTACAGACGGACGCGAAGCCGCGAGGTGAAGCAAATCCGAGAAAGCCGGTCTCAGTTCGGATTGTTCTCTGCAACTCGAGAGCATGAAGTCGGAATCGCTAGTAATCGCAGGTCAGCACACTGCGGTGAATACGTTCCCGGGCCTTGTACACACCGCCCGTCACACCACGAAAGTTTGCAACACCCGAAGCCGGTGGGCTAACTCGCAAGAGAGGCAGCCGTCGAAGGTGGGGTAGATGATTGGGGTGAAGTCGTAACAAGGTAGCCGTATCGGAAGGTGCGGCTGGATCACCTCCTTTCTAAGGAGACATGTTTAGCAAGCTATTGCTAAACTAATCCTATGGTCGAGACTCAAATCGAAGTTCTGCTCCTTAGTTTTCGGACGAAGGAAAGAAAACTGGATGAGAGTTTAATGAAGTTATAACAGACTTCAAGCCGGAAACGGCAAAACCATTGGCGGCGTGATTGCTTTGGCAATCTGCTTAAGTCTTGTTGTTTAGTTTTGAGGGACCAGATTATCCAAGTGCGAGGCACGAAGCCGGAGGCCCGTAAGGGAACGCCGAAGTCGTGCATCGTGCATCTGACCTCGATCCTGTTCTTTGAAAACTGCACAGAGAGATCTTTTTGTCAAAGGATTCATAAAGAACGAACCTTAAAGTGTTGGCGAAAATAGGTCAAGCTAATAAGGGCGTACGGTGGATGCCTAGGCGCTAAGAGTCGAAGAAGGGCGCGGTCAACGGCGAAACGCCACGGGGAGTCGCAAGCAGGCTTTGATCCGTGGATACCCGAATGGGGCAACCCAGTTGGAGTCATATCCAGCTATCTCTAACTGAATACATAGGTTAGAGAGGACAACCCGGGGAACTGAAACATCTAAGTACCCGGAGGAAGAGAAAGAATAATCGATTCCCGTAGTAGCGGCGAGCGAAGAGGGAAGAGCCCAAACCGGATTCTTCGGAAGCCGGGGTTGTAGGACTTTCTATTAAGCAAGGAAATCTAATCGAAGCGGTCTGGAAAGGCCCAGCAGAGAAGGTAACACTCCTGTAGGTGAAAGATAGACTTGCTGTGAAAGTATCCTGAGTACCGCGGGACACGAGAAACCCCGTGGGAAGCAGGGAGGACCACCTCCCAAGGCTAAATACTCCTTAGCGACCGATAGTGAACCAGTACCGTGAGGGAAAGGTGAAAAGCACCCCGGGAGGGGAGTGAAAAAGAACCTGAAACCGTACGCTTACAAGCAGTCAGAGCTCTTAGGAGTGATGGCGTGCCTTTTGTAGAATGAACCGGCGAGTTACGGTATGTAGCGAGGTTAAGGCGAGAAGCCGGAGCCGAAGCGAAAGCGAGTCTGAAGAGGGCGACGAGTTACATGCTGTAGACCCGAAACCGTGTGATCTACCCATGGCCAGGGTGAAGTCCGGGTAAAACCGGATGGAGGCCCGAACTCACTGTCGTTGAAAAGGCAGGGGATGAGCTGTGGGTAGGGGTGAAATGCCAATCGAACACGGAGATAGCTGGTTCTCCCCGAAATAGCTTTAGGGCTAGCCTCAATTGATGATTATTGGCGGTAGAGCACTGAATAGGCTAGGGGCCTTACCAGGTTACCGAACCTTATCAAACTCCGAATGCCAAATAATTTAGATTGGGAGTCAGACTGTGGGGGATAAGCTTCATAGTCGAGAGGGAAACAGCCCAGACCATCAGCTAAGGTCCCAAAGTATACGCTAAGTGGAAAAGGATGTGGAATTGCCCAGACAACCAGGATGTTGGCTTAGAAGCAGCCACCATTCAAAGAGTGCGTAATAGCTCACTGGTCGAGTGGTTCTGCGCCGAAAATGTAACGGGGCTCAAGCGTATCACCGAAGCTATGGCTTGCCACTTATAGTGGCAGGGGTAGGGGAGCATTCCAAGTGCAGCGAAGTTATTCTGTAAAGAATGGTGGAGCGCTTGGAAGAGAGAATGCCGGTATGAGTATGCGAAAAGGAGGGTGAGAATCCCTCCCGCCGAAAACCTAAGGATTCCTGGGGAAGGCTCGTCCGCCCAGGGTAAGTCGGGACCTAAGCCGAGGCGATAAGCGTAGGTGATGGACAACTGGTTGAAATTCCAGTACCACTCTTAAGCGTTTGAGTGAAGGGGTGACACAGAAGGATAAGTTAAGCGTGCCGTTGGTTGAGCACGTCCAAGCCAGTAGGGAGTGAGGTAGGCAAATCCGCCTCGCTAAGTCCTGAGAGGTTAAGGGGAGCGAAATTAAGTAGCGAAGTAACTGACTCCAAGCTGTCAAGAAAAGCCTCTAGCGAGCGAGAGAGTGCCCGTACCGTAAACCGACACAGGTAGGTAAGGAGAGAATCCTAAGGCGCGCGAGAAAACCCTCGTTAAGGAACTCGGCAAAATGACCCCGTAACTTCGGGAGAAGGGGTGCTCCTAGGAATAGGAGTCGCAGAGAAGAGGTCCAGGCGACTGTTTAACAAAAACACAGGTCCCTGCAAATTCGAAAGAAGAAGTATAGGGGCTGACGCCTGCCCGGTGCTGGAAGGTTAAGAGGAGAGGTTAGCGCAAGCGAAGCTTTGAATTGAAGCCCCAGTAAACGGCGGCCGTAACTATAACGGTCCTAAGGTAGCGAAATTCCTTGTCAGGTAAGTTCTGACCCGCACGAAAGGCGTAACGATCTGGACACTGTCTCAACGAGGGACTCGGCGAAATTGTAATACCCGTGAAGATGCGGGTTACCTGCGACAGGACAGAAAGACCCCATGGAGCTTTACTGTAGCTTGACATTGGATTTTGGTAAGGAATGTACAGGATAGGTGGGAGACTAAGAAGCTAGGGCGCCAGCCTTGGTGGAGTCGCCGGTGGGATACCACTCTTTTCGTACTGAAGTTCTAACTTAGGCCCCTGAATCGGGGTTGAGGACAGTGTCAGGTGGGCAGTTTGACTGGGGCGGTCGCCTCCTAAAGAGTAACGGAGGCGCCCAAAGGTTCCCTCAGAATGGTTGGAAATCATTCGCAGAGTGTAAAGGCAGAAGGGAGCTTGACTGCGAGACTTACAAGTCGAGCAGGGACGAAAGTCGGGCTTAGTGATCCGGTGGTACCGAGTGGAAGGGCCATCGCTCAACGGATAAAAGCTACCCTGGGGATAACAGGCTTATCTCCCCCAAGAGTCCATATCGACGGGGAGGTTTGGCACCTCGATGTCGGCTCATCGCATCCTGGGGCTGTAGTAGGTCCCAAGGGTTGGGCTGTTCGCCCATTAAAGCGGTACGTGAGCTGGGTTCAGAACGTCGTGAGACAGTTCGGTCCCTATCCGTCGCAGGCGCAGGAAATTTGAGAGGATCTGTCCCTAGTACGAGAGGACCGGGATGGACGGATCACTGGTGTACCAGTTGTCTCGCCAGAGGCACCGCTGGGTAGCTATATCCGGATCGGATAAGCGCTGAAAGCATCTAAGCGCGAAACCGGCCTCAAGATGAGATTTCCCACAGCATAAGCTGGTAAGACCCCTGAATGATGATCAGGTTGATAGGCCAGATGTGGAAGCACGGTGACGTGTGGAGCTGACTGGTACTAATCGGTCGAGGGCTTGACCTAAAATTAAGCCACACAAGAGGTTAGGCTCACTTGGGCTCAAACTAAAGTGAGTAAATGATCCTAAGACAAAAAGATCTGTGCAGTTTTGAGAGAACAGAGTTCGCAAGGAACAACGTTCTAACTCAAACTTAATCTGGTGACAATGCCGGAGGGGTTCCACCCGATCTCATCCCGAACTCGGAAGTTAAGACCTCCAGGGCCGATGATACTTGGATTGCAGAATCCTGGGAAAGTAGGTCGTTGCCAGGTGACATGTGAAGAGACTATCTTTTGGTAGTCTCTTTGCTTTTCACTGCGTGAAAACTTAATCTGTGAAAGATTCTATGGGGTCTGTTCCACCCGATCGATCCTCGGGCGGTAAGTTAAATATGGAGAAGCGCCCTCGGCGATAATGTCCACCGGACACTATCGTCACACGGCGAAAGTATTCGTTGTGAGTTTGCCGTGTGGCGTTAGTCAGCCTTCGCAGATAGTTGTCCGGTAAGCAAGAAAGAGCACCGAAACATGATGCTCTTTCTTCTTTTCTTACTAAGGAGCATTTGGAAGTTTGCCAGCTAGTCCTGAAACAGGATGCACATATAGAAGTGGATTAGGGGCAGACTAATATTGTTAACAATAGTCGAAATTGGTGGATGAAGAAATGTTGGAAAAGGGAAAGATATCTAGTCGGCAATTCTTTTTTTTAATTCTTGCTTTGATTTTAAGTATTTCTCTTTTTAATCTTCCTTCTATTATTATCTCTCGTACGAAACAGGATGTTTGGATTGTCATGCTCATTGCCCTGGGGATTGACGCGGTGGTCGCCGTCGTTCTCTACGTCCTCGGACTCAGGTATCCTAATCAAACCATGTTTGAGTACAGTGAGGAGATCTTGGGGAGGTTTTTGGGCAAGGGAGTTGGGTTAATTTTTGTGTTATTTTTTTTGTTAACTACTAGTTTTGGTTTGAATATCATAATCGGTTTACTGACCACAGCAGTTATGCCTGAAACGCCGCAGAGTGTTTTTTATCTTATTATGCTCATAGTGGCTGCTTACGCAGTAAACGCAGGTTTGGAGCCCATAGGGAGGTTAAGTGAACTGATTGGCCCGTTGGTCCTAATTACATTACTAATATCCTTTGCTTTTAATGTTAACAATATTAAACTCGAAAACCTAAAACCGGTATTTCAAATGAGTATGTGGGAAGATTTACAGAACAGCCTTTTGCCCGGGAGCTTATATGGGATCTGTATCATTATGGGTGTCTTTATGGCTTATCATAACAACCCCAAAGATACCTTAAAAGCAAAATTAGGAGGGGTGGTTACGGGAACCCTTCTGATCATTATAAATTTGTTAGTTGTGATCATGGTCTTCGGAGCCAACCTGTGTTCCGAATTGCGTTTTCCTTTGTACAGCCTTGCCCAAATGATCGAAGTAGGAGATTTTTTTGAACGATTAGAACCGTTGGTTATGATTTTTTGGGTTGCAGCCGGTTTTCTAAGTATAACTATGCTTTATTATGTTAGTACGCTTGGGTTTGCACAACTGTTAAACCTGCCAGATTATAAGCCTCTTACCCCGTTCATTGGGGTTGCGGTTTTCATCATAACGATACTATTGTTTCGTAATATTACCGAAACGGATACTCTTTTTGAAAAGATTTTTCCTTATCTTGCTTTACCGGTAGAAGGAGGTTTAACAACTCTGCTTTTCTTTGTCAGCCTCCTTAGACATCGAAAGAAACCGATCTGGATCAAGAAGAAGGGATAAAGATGCTAAAAATATTAACTCAGCTTTGGAATTCGGCAAAAAAAAATATATCAACCGAAAATAGAATTTCGGAGACCGCTCTATCAGAATCTTCCGATCTGGACTCCCGGCTGGAGGTAAACCTGTCGCAAATCAAAGAACGGTTTAAAGGCAGTGTCGATGTGGTGTATCGGGAATTTTCACTCGGCTTTGATCTTAACAAGAAGGCAGGTCTCATTTATATTGACGGTTTGATCAGCTCGGAAATTACCAATACCACAATTTTAAAGCCTTTGATGTCTGAGCTTGTTCAAAATGAAGAGCTGAAAAACATGGAGCAGGGAAATTTTTTTGAGAAAATTAAAAGTTGTGCCTTACCGAATAGCGGTGTTCGGGAGGCCACGGCTTTACAAGAAGTGATCAACGGGATTTTGTCCGGGGATACGGCTTTACTACTGGATGGTTTTCACACTGCCTTGTTGATCATCGGGACCAGGGGTTTTGAAGCGAGGGGGGTAGAGGAACCGGATACTGAAGCAGTCGTTCGGGGCCCTCGTGAGGGTTTTACAGAAACTATAGGGGTTAATACAGCACTGTTGCGCCGCAAAATTATAAATGAGAAGTTGCGTTTTGACAGCTTGAACTTAGGTCGGCAAACCAAAACCCCAGTTTATATTGCCTATATAGAAGGAATCGTCAATGAAAAAATGCTTACGGAAGTAAAAAAACGCCTTCAAAGGATTGAGATTGATGCTATTTTGGAAAGCGGTTATATCGAACAACTGATTGAGGATGCCCCAACTTCGATTTTCCCAACCATTGGCAACACGGAAAAACCGGATATTCTGGCAGCTAAACTGCTCGAGGGCAGAGTAGGGATCTTGGTTGACGGGACACCTTTTGTATTAACCGTTCCCTATTTGCTGATTGAAGGGTTTCAAAGCGCTGAAGATTATTATTCAAGGCCTTATTATTCAACGGTTATTCGGATCATTCGCTATACCGCCTTTTTTATTTCAACTTTGTCTCCGGCTCTATATGTTGCTTTGCAGAGTTTTCATCCGGAGATGATCCCAACGCCTTTGCTCATCAGCATGGCCGGTGCAAGGGAGGGGGTTCCTTTCCCTGCCTATATCGAAGTCTTTGTGATGGGATTGGTTTTTGAAATCATGCGGGAAGCAGGTGTTCGGATGCCCAGGCCGATCGGCCAATCTGTAAGCATTGTAGGTTCTTTGGTATTGGGAGAAGCGGCGGTACGTGCTGGGTTTATCAGCAACCCGATGGTAATTGTCGTGGCACTTACTGCTATTGCTGGTTTTGTAGTTACTGCCATAGCGGATGCGATGGCGCTCATGCGGTTATTTTTTTTGTTTTGTGCCAGCAGCCTTGGTTTTTTTGGCTTGTTAATGGGAATTTTGTTCATCACTATTCACCTGATGAAATTACGTTCTTTTGGTATTCCTTACCTATCCCCTGTGGCTCCAATGAATTTTGAAGAATTAAAAGATGTGTTCATCCGGGCCCCCCTCTGGACTCAAATTTTCCGTTCCAGGCTTTTAAGGGGCAAAAACCAGGTTAGGGGGAGTTCAGGTAAACCGTCTCCGAATAAAGATCAAAGGAATGAGGGATCATGAGGGGAAAGAGGGGAATTGTTTTTCTCCTATGCATTTTATTCGTCACCCTTTTAACAACGGGGTGTTGGAATCGCAAAGAACTAGACCGGTTGGCGATTGTTGCGGCAGTTGGGGTTGATAAAGGACAAGATCAAAAGATTAAGCTTACCGTTCAGATTATTAAACCAGGAGCACTCAAAAGCCCCTCAGAAGGCGGATCAGGAAAAGAAAAAGGGGTATGGATCGTAAAGAGCAGCGGCAATACTGTTTTTGAAGCCGTCAGGAATTATGTGGAAAAATCGGGGCGCAAGCTTTTTTGGCCACATACCATGGTTATTGTCATTGGAGAAAATATGGCTAAGGATGGGATTCTACCAGTTATTGACTGGTTTATCCGGGATCATGAAATGCGTCTTCAAACCTGGGTTTTAGTAACCCCAGGAGAGGCTTCAGAAATTATCTCTGGTGATGCAGGATTAGAAAAAATCCCGGCCAGTCATTTAGAGCGGATGATTAAAGATTCTGGTGCTTTATCGAAAAGCGTAGCGGTTAATCTTTTGGACGTTACTAATATGCTAACTTCACAGTCGAGCCATCCGGTCATCGGCAGAATCAGCAAAAATAAATCCGGGCAGGATGACGAAGAAGAACTAATTCTGAAAGGAGCTGGGGTTTTTCGGAAAGATAGGCTGATCGACTGGCTTAACCCTTTAGAAACCAGGGGATATTTATGGATAAAGGATAAAGTAAAAAGCGGGGTTATTATCATTCCGTGTCCGGAACATCCGGATAAATCGATATCTCTGGAAATTATAAGGGCTAAAAGCAAGATTAAACCCAGGTTGGAAATGGGTATGCTAAAATATACCATAGAAGTGGATGTTAACAGCAATCTTGGAGAGCAAATGTGTATTGAAGATTTGAACTCGGAAATGATTGCTGTTTTGGAAGATGAAGAACGCCAAGCTGTTGAAAAAGAAATAGTTGCTTTAATACGGAAAGCCCAGGAAGAATACAAATTAGATATTTTGGGCCTGGGCGAGGCAACCATGCGAGAATTTCCCAAGGAGTGGAATAAGGTAATGGAGCAGTGGGAGGAGGAGTTTCCTCAAGCTGAAGTTGAGGTGAAGGTTAATTCCAGGTTGTCGCTTACGGGTATGCTGAAAGGTTTAAAAACAGAAAAGTAAGGATTGAAATGCTAAGGACGAAAGGATTTTCAGCAGGCACTAAAGTTGATTAAGAATCTAAAGACAGTTTAAAAAATAATCTGTGCAGTTTTGAGAGAACAAAAATCTGAAATGGCCGACCAACAGGACGTTGGAAGTTCCGCACGCGCCATGACTTGAACAGGAGGTTCAAAACTATCCGAAGCGGACGATGTAAATTTTGCAGATAGATGGAGTGAAAACGTGCGTTCTTACCTGGGGAGATCTGCCAGATATGCTGAAGACATGAAATTGGAACTTTATTTACACTCGTTTCGTTAAATTGTGGCTTATCAAAAACAGTCTCGCTTTAGTCAAACTAATTCTCTCCTAGGTAAAATTTCTTAATATATTTTGTCCATAGTACTATAAAATATCAAAAAGATATTCCTCAAAAAAACATTTGACAAGATGATTGCGGTACATTATCATATATAATGCACTGTGAGCGTGGCCCGTTGGTCAAGCGGCCTAAGACACCGCCCTTTCACGGCGGTAACACGGGTTCGAATCCCGTACGGGTCACCAAATACTAATTTCGACATTTGGTTAGAAGTTCGGGACAAGAACATTAATCTAAAAGAGGATAGCTGAGGCGGTCTTAATAACAAATCTACGCTTCACACCTCAAATATCGTCGCGGGGTGGAGCAGTGGTAGCTCGTCGGGCTCATAACCCGAAGGTCGTCGGTTCAAATCCGGCCCCCGCAACCAAGTCATTAAATCATCGAACGGAAGTTCTGATGATTTAATATATTTAACAGTGGGGTGTCGCCAAGCGGTAAGGCACCAGACTTTGACTCTGGCATGCGTTGGTTCGAATCCAGCCACCCCAGCCATTTTTTTTGTGAGCCATTAGCTCAGTCGGTAGAGCACCTGACTTTTAATCAGGGTGTCCCGCGTTCGAGTCGCGGATGGCTCACCATGACATGCGGGTGTAACTCAGTGGTAGAGTGTCACCTTGCCAAGGTGAAAGTCGCGAGTTCGAATCTCGTCACCCGCTCCAGGAGAATGCGCTCGTAGCTCAGCTGGATAGAGCGTCTGACTACGAATCAGAAGGCCGGGGGTTCGAATCCCTCCGAGCGCACCATTTTTTCAAAAGAGAGCTGCAAAAATTAATAAGTGTGAGAAACTGTGAGTGAGTAGTTGAAAATGCCGTTATAGCTCAGTTGGTAGAGCGTATCCTTGGTAAGGATAAGGTCACCGGTTCAATCCCGGTTAACGGCTCCATTGAAGCGGGAGTGGCGGAACTGGCAGACGCGCACGTTTGAGGGGCGTGTGGGTAACACCGTACGGGTTCAAGTCCCGTCTTCCGCACCAGAATATTTACGGAGAAGTACTCAAGTGGCTGAAGAGGACGGTTTGCTAAACCGTTAGGGTGGGTAACTGCCGCGAGGGTTCAAATCCCTCCTTCTCCGCCAGATATATTCCTCGATAGCTCAATGGTGGAGCAACCGGCTGTTAACCGGTAGGTTGCAGGTTCGAGTCCTGCTCGGGGAGCCACGGCAGGGTAGCCAAGTGGTCTAAGGCAAGCGGTTCATACCCGCTCATTCGAGGGTTCAAATCCCCCCCCTGCTACCAAAGCTGCGGGTGTAGCTCAATGGTAGAGCACTAGCCTTCCAAGCTAGCTACGTGGGTTCGATTCCCATCACCCGCTCCATAAAATGATAATAAACCGCACCTTCTTGGGGTGCGGTTTTCCTGTGGTATTTTCACAACAAAGTGTTTAGAAATCAACTTGAAAATAGCCTAAATAACTTGAGAATTATTTTCGGATTTTGAAATAAGTATTGACTTTTTATTTTGATTCGGATATACTAACAAATGTTCTCGTTAAAAATGGCCCGTTGGTCAAGCGGCCTAAGACACCGCCCTTTCACGGCGGTAACACGGGTTCGAATCCCGTACGGGTCACCATTTCGAAATCCGAGGTACGAAGCCAGAAGCCCGAATATTAATCTTAATCGTGCGTCTCGCATCGAATACGGGCGATTAGCTCAGCTGGGAGAGCGCCTGCCTTACAAGCAGGATGTCGGCAGTTCGATCCTGTCATCGCCCACCAATATCGAATCCGGCCCCGTGGTGTAGTGGTTAACATGCCTGCCTGTCACGCAGGAGATCGTCGGTTCAAGTCCGATCGGGGTCGCCATATAGTGGGTAGGTGGCCGAGTGGTTAAAGGCGGCAGACTGTAAATCTGTTCCGAAAGGTACGGTGGTTCGAATCCATCCCTGCCCACCACTAATTAAATAACTCAATATCGTCGCGGGGTGGAGCAGTGGTAGCTCGTCGGGCTCATAACCCGAAGGTCGTCGGTTCAAATCCGGCCCCCGCAACCAAGTC
This sequence comes from Paradesulfitobacterium aromaticivorans, assembly GCF_054657415.1. NCBI lineage: Bacteria > Bacillati > Bacillota > Clostridia > Eubacteriales > Peptococcaceae > Paradesulfitobacterium > Paradesulfitobacterium aromaticivorans. The sequence goes on from NZ_BAAHYT010000002.1 coordinate 12,290, forward strand.
ATTAAATCATCGAACGGAAGTTCTGATGATTTAATATATTTAACAGTGGGGTGTCGCCAAGCGGTAAGGCACCAGACTTTGACTCTGGCATGCGTTGGTTCGAATCCAGCCACCCCAGCCATTTTTTTTGTGAGCCATTAGCTCAGTCGGTAGAGCACCTGACTTTTAATCAGGGTGTCCCGCGTTCGAGTCGCGGATGGCTCACCATGACATGCGGGTGTAACTCAGTGGTAGAGTGTCACCTTGCCAAGGTGAAAGTCGCGAGTTCGAATCTCGTCACCCGCTCCAGGAGAATGCGCTCGTAGCTCAGCTGGATAGAGCGTCTGACTACGAATCAGAAGGCCGGGGGTTCGAATCCCTCCGAGCGCACCATTTTTTCAAAAGAGAGCTGCAAAAATTAATAAGTGTGAGAAACTGTGAGTGAGTAGTTGAAAATGCCGTTATAGCTCAGTTGGTAGAGCGTATCCTTGGTAAGGATAAGGTCACCGGTTCAATCCCGGTTAACGGCTCCATTGAAGCGGGAGTGGCGGAACTGGCAGACGCGCACGTTTGAGGGGCGTGTGGGTAACACCGTACGGGTTCAAGTCCCGTCTTCCGCACCAGAATATTTACGGAGAAGTACTCAAGTGGCTGAAGAGGACGGTTTGCTAAACCGTTAGGGTGGGTAACTGCCGCGAGGGTTCAAATCCCTCCTTCTCCGCCAGATATATTCCTCGATAGCTCAATGGTGGAGCAACCGGCTGTTAACCGGTAGGTTGCAGGTTCGAGTCCTGCTCGGGGAGCCACGGCAGGGTAGCCAAGTGGTCTAAGGCAAGCGGTTCATACCCGCTCATTCGAGGGTTCAAATCCCCCCCCTGCTACCAAAGCTGCGGGTGTAGCTCAATGGTAGAGCACTAGCCTTCCAAGCTAGCTACGTGGGTTCGATTCCCATCACCCGCTCCATAAAATGATAATAAACCGCACCTTCTTGGGGTGCGGTTTTAATAGTGTTGAGGAAAGAAATTCTCTGTAAAGTTCTACATATTAGTTCTAAATTTTGTCCCTGGTTTGAATTAGAACACATTGGTTATAAACAACGTCTATTCCGTGCTCTTCTCCGTTTCGAACAGCTTCTTCATTTTCGCTTCCTGGCTGCATCCAAACCCTCTTGATTCCCAAGTCAATGCAGTTTTTAACTACTTGCTCGGTAACTTTGGGAGGCACTACTACACTTACGGCGTCGGGTACAATCGGAAGTGCTCCAAGATTAGGGTAAATTTTATCTCCGTCAAAACTATCGAGGTTCGGATTTACTCCATAGACATTATATCCTGCTTTTTTGAGTTGGAGGTAGACTTTGTTTCCGTATTTGCTGGGGTCAGCGGATACCCCGACCACGGCCCAATTATCCTGTTTGAGAAATTCTTGCATGTCAACCGCCATTAAAGAAACCTCCTTTTATTGATTTAGATTCATTGTTTCTAGTTTAATTTAAACAATGATCTAAATCAAATATATATGGGTAATAGGCTAATTAGGCTTGTGTTTCGCCGGGAAGCTCCACTTCTAAGTGAACCGCAAACGGGGGTAGTTCGACAAAAACATTAGCAGTATTTTGACGTGGTAGCGGCGCAAAAAATGGTAAAGAAAACTATAAATTAAACTAAATGAAAAGTATTGACAGCGATAAACCTGCATGATATTATAATTAAGCGTCACGGCAAGCGATGCCAAAAAATGCCGGTAACAGCGGGCGGAATAAAAAAGTAGTTGACATCAAAAAGATGTCATGCTAATATAAAATTCCGTCAGTCGCCAATACGGCGATGTGGTTTTTGGTCTTTGGTCGCTCTCGGACATCCGACACCTTGCCATCCGTGGCGGTGTCTAATCTCAAACATCGTGTTTGAGTCATGTCCTACGCGACACAAAGAACA
>NZ_BAAHYT010000003.1:0-3455 GCF_054657415.1 Paradesulfitobacterium aromaticivorans
CCAGCATCTAACACCGAACATTCACTTGAAGTTGTGTTGGCACTTATTAAATGCGTGGAGCGCTCATTCTTCGCGCTCTCGCATGGCTCCAACATTTTCTCCCTTAAACACTCGGTGTTAGACACTGAACCGTTCGACTTGCATGTGTTAGGCACGCCGCCAGCGTTCGTCCTGAGCCAGGATCAAACTCTCCATAAAATTTATCTCACTTCCATAGGAAGTTCGATTCTTCTTAAGAGATTTCGATCGCTCAAAATCAATTTCTCAGTTACGGCTGATTGCTCAGCTAAACTGACGAGTTACATTGGCGTCTTGTTGTTTAGTTTTCAAAGATCAGGACGATCTGAGTGTCGCGAAGGACATGACTCAAACACGATGTTTGAGATTAGACACCGCCAAACAAGTGCGACAGTCCACTGGGACTATCGGGATGGCAAGGTGTTGGATGTCCGAGAGCGACCAAAGACCAAAGATCATCGCCGTATTGGCGACTGACGGAATCTTATATTAGCATAACACCTTTTTGATGTCAACTGCTTTTGTTTTCCTCCGTCATCTTTTATTAAAGCTTTTCAAGAGTTATCCCTGATTGGGTTTGCCGCCTCAACCGGAGACGAATGTCATCTTATCATCAATATCCATTGACGTCAATAACTTATTATATTCCTCAGATGGATAAAATATCCTAATTATTTAATATTTTTTGCATACGGGTTCAGCCTCGAATTACTTGTTGAAAAGTATCAAGCCAAGAATACATAAAGCAGCACCGATAAGTTTGGTTCCTCCGAAGCCCTCCTTATGGAAAAAAACTCCAACAGGAATGAGTATGAGTGCCAGAGCGATGTTGGCTAGGTTATAAGCAAGGCCAAAAACGGGTTTGCTCTTTCGTGCGTGGATTTCTGTGCTACATTATACAAAACATTGGATGCTACGATCAGCACGATCGAAAAAACATACATGAACATTAAACGCTACTCCTATCAACTTTTTCTCTAAACAACATATCTCCACGTCAGAATAACCGTAGCTATATTTAATCCGATAAACAAAGGGACACCCACCTTAAACTTTACATGCTGCGTCTTATGACGAAACAGCTGCATGCCTATAAAAACCCCTACCCCTCCCATGGCGAAAGCGAGGCCTAGCAGCGTGCTTTCACGAACGCGCCACTGGTTGTGACGGGCTTTGAACTTGTCCAAGCCGACCACCGCCATCGTCACTAGGTTCCATAGGAGATAAATACCCAACCCATATGCCATTTTACCATCACCTGTCGTTTCTGGCTTAGCCAGATTTCATAACCTTAAGCGATAAACAAAAATGGCCAGGAGTTAGCTCTCTTGACCGTTTCCTCTTAATTTTAAATCCTAATTAAAAAAACCATTGACTCGTAAAAAAATTAATGGTAAAGTAAAATTTGAGACAGCAAATATAATTTACAGACACTAATCTAACTATACTATATCACGCATAATTCCCTTTGTCAATACCGGGTCTTTGACACTTGCGCTTATATAGAAATTTCTACAAGCCTTGAAAACAGGGCTTTTTTTATTGGAAAAATGTCAAATTTTCTCCAATCCTTAGTGCGTAATTTAGCGTAATGTGTTATAATGTAAGGGATTGGAGGAGATTGTTACTATGCGACTTAGTATATCCAAGTCTAAAAATGCTACTTCGCTTTATGTCATACAATCTATTTACGAGAACGGTAGGCGTTCCACAAAAGTTGTTGAAAAGTTAGGGACGCTTGCTGAATTACAGCAAAAACTAAATGGGCGAGATCCTATTGAATGGGCTAAATCATACATAGAAGACCTTAACAAAAAAGAGAAAGAGCAATCGCGAGAAGTCATCGTTAAATACTCTCCATCTAAAGTAATCTCCAAGGATCAACAACACTTCTTCAACGGTGGTTATCTTTTTCTCCAGCAGATCTATCACGAACTCAATCTTCATAAGGTTTCCGCTGAGATATCAAAAAAGTATAAGTTCTTTTTTGATCTGAATGCTATACTGTCACGGCTCCTTTACGGACGGATCCTTTTTCCTTCTTCCAAACTCGCTACCTACAAGCATTCCTCAAAGTTCATTGAACAAACTGACTTTGAATTGCAGCATGTGTACAGAGCACTTGAAGTCATTTCCAAAGAAATGGACTTCATTCAGTCTTCTCTTTATAGCAACAGCCTCAAAATTTCAAAGAGAAACACGGGTATTCTCTATTATGACTGTACCAATTATTTCTTTGAAATCGAGCAAGAAGAAGGCCTTAAACAGTATGGCGCTTCAAAAGAACACCGACCGAACCCTATCATCCAAATGGGTCTGTTCATGGATGGAGACGGTATTCCTCTTGCTTTTAATCTCAACAGCGGCAACACGAATGAACAGATTACGCTTAAACCCTTAGAGCAAAAAATACTTTCCGATTTTAAACTTTCCAAATTTGTTGTCTGTACAGATGCCGGACTGGCTTCTGAAAAGAACAGAAGGTTCAACAACGAAGGCGAACGCGCATTTATCACGACCCAATCGATTAAAAAACTAAAAAAGCATTTAAAAGAATGGTCTCTTGATTCAAAAGACTGGCATCTTGCAGATCATGATAAAACTTATGATATCGCCCAGCTTGACGAGGAAACCTATAAAGACAAATGCTTCTTCAAAGAACGCTGGATTAAAGAAAATGGCCTAGAACAAAAACTTATTGTCACTTACTCCATCAAGTATAAAAACTATCAACGTCAAATTCGTAATTCACAAATCGAACGTGCTCAGAAATTACTTGATTCGAATCCGACTAAAATTTCAAAAAGCAATCAGAACGACTATAAACGTTTTATCAAGAAAACCAGCTGTACGTCTGATGGCGAAATAGCCGACAATGAACTCTATGCCTTAAATAACGAAACCATCGTTGCCGAAGAAGCCTATGACGGATTTTATGCCGTTTGCACGAACCTCGAAGGTAGTGCTCAGGAAATCATCCGAATTAACCAGCGGCGCTGGGAGATTGAAGAATGTTTCCGGATCATGAAAAGCGAGTTTAAAGCCCGACCAGTGTACTTAAGTCGCGAAGATAGAATTAAAGCACATTTTACTACCTGCTTTATGGCCCTCATCATTTATCGATTATTGGAAAAGAAACTAGGAAATAAGTTTACATGCAGTGAAATCGTCAACGGATTGAGAGAAATGAATTTCTATGAGATCAAGGGCGAGGGATATATACCGACCTACACAAGAACTGATTTTACAGATGCTCTGCATGAATCTTTCTGCTTTCGAACAGATTTCGAGATTATAAAAAAGACACAGATGAAAAAAATTCTAAGCACGACTAAGAAATAAAAAAATTACTCACTTTTTTAAAATACAAAAAAAGCTTGAACACCTTGCAAATACAGGGCTTTCAAGCTTTTTATAGTTTTTAACTGTCAAAGATG
>NZ_BAAHYT010000004.1:0-257174 GCF_054657415.1 Paradesulfitobacterium aromaticivorans
CACTTGCGCTTATATAGAAATTTCTACAAGCCTTGAAAACAGGGCTTTTTTTATTGGAAAAATGTCAAATTTTCTCCAATCCTTAGTGCGTAATTTAGCGTAATGTGTTATAATGTAAGGGATTGGAGGAGATTGTTACTATGCGACTTAGTATATCCAAGTCTAAAAATGCTACTTCGCTTTATGTCATACAATCTATTTACGAGAACGGTAGGCGTTCCACAAAAGTTGTTGAAAAGTTAGGGACGCTTGCTGAATTACAGCAAAAACTAAATGGGCGAGATCCTATTGAATGGGCTAAATCATACATAGAAGACCTTAACAAAAAAGAGAAAGAGCAATCGCGAGAAGTCATCGTTAAATACTCTCCATCTAAAGTAATCTCCAAGGATCAACAACACTTCTTCAACGGTGGTTATCTTTTTCTCCAGCAGATCTATCACGAACTCAATCTTCATAAGGTTTCCGCTGAGATATCAAAAAAGTATAAGTTCTTTTTTGATCTGAATGCTATACTGTCACGGCTCCTTTACGGACGGATCCTTTTTCCTTCTTCCAAACTCGCTACCTACAAGCATTCCTCAAAGTTCATTGAACAAACTGACTTTGAATTGCAGCATGTGTACAGAGCACTTGAAGTCATTTCCAAAGAAATGGACTTCATTCAGTCTTCTCTTTATAGCAACAGCCTCAAAATTTCAAAGAGAAACACGGGTATTCTCTATTATGACTGTACCAATTATTTCTTTGAAATCGAGCAAGAAGAAGGCCTTAAACAGTATGGCGCTTCAAAAGAACACCGACCGAACCCTATCATCCAAATGGGTCTGTTCATGGATGGAGACGGTATTCCTCTTGCTTTTAATCTCAACAGCGGCAACACGAATGAACAGATTACGCTTAAACCCTTAGAGCAAAAAATACTTTCCGATTTTAAACTTTCCAAATTTGTTGTCTGTACAGATGCCGGACTGGCTTCTGAAAAGAACAGAAGGTTCAACAACGAAGGCGAACGCGCATTTATCACGACCCAATCGATTAAAAAACTAAAAAAGCATTTAAAAGAATGGTCTCTTGATTCAAAAGACTGGCATCTTGCAGATCATGATAAAACTTATGATATCGCCCAGCTTGACGAGGAAACCTATAAAGACAAATGCTTCTTCAAAGAACGCTGGATTAAAGAAAATGGCCTAGAACAAAAACTTATTGTCACTTACTCCATCAAGTATAAAAACTATCAACGTCAAATTCGTAATTCACAAATCGAACGTGCTCAGAAATTACTTGATTCGAATCCGACTAAAATTTCAAAAAGCAATCAGAACGACTATAAACGTTTTATCAAGAAAACCAGCTGTACGTCTGATGGCGAAATAGCCGACAATGAACTCTATGCCTTAAATAACGAAACCATCGTTGCCGAAGAAGCCTATGACGGATTTTATGCCGTTTGCACGAACCTCGAAGGTAGTGCTCAGGAAATCATCCGAATTAACCAGCGGCGCTGGGAGATTGAAGAATGTTTCCGGATCATGAAAAGCGAGTTTAAAGCCCGACCAGTGTACTTAAGTCGCGAAGATAGAATTAAAGCACATTTTACTACCTGCTTTATGGCCCTCATCATTTATCGATTATTGGAAAAGAAACTAGGAAATAAGTTTACATGCAGTGAAATCGTCAACGGATTGAGAGAAATGAATTTCTATGAGATCAAGGGCGAGGGATATATACCGACCTACACAAGAACTGATTTTACAGATGCTCTGCATGAATCTTTCTGCTTTCGAACAGATTTCGAGATTATAAAAAAGACACAGATGAAAAAAATTCTAAGCACGACTAAGAAATAAAAAAATTACTCACTTTTTTAAAATACAAAAAAAGCTTGAACACCTTGCAAATACAGGGCTTTCAAGCTTTTTATAGTTTTTAACTGTCAAAGATGAGATCTAACTATACTATATCACGCATAATTCCCTTTGTCAATACCTTTAGAGAAATAATTTTAGGGTGGTGAAAAGATGGCGACTAATTTTATGTTGATTCCAACTTCTATCATAAACAAACTGGCAATTAGTGAACTTATAAAATGCAATGAAGTAACAGCCCGCTATGGGTTAATTCTTTCCGAAGCTGAGGCCCAGGAACTAATTGAAACACGGGCAGTGGCACTAAGCAGCAACGGGCGTATTGAGTTTGCAGGGGGTATTATCAATAAACTGATTATGAAATTCTCTGACTCGCCCTTCATTTCTCAATTCAACTATGTCACCACGTTAAATGATTTAATCGAGACTTTTTACTATTTCAAGAATGAAACACTTGATGAAATTAGTGATGATGAATTAATTTCATTTATGAAGAAGTATTTTGATCAAAACTGTCAAGGTTCCATTGAACTGCTGCAAAACCGGGACTTAGAAGCCTTGGCCCGAAATATCCGCTATGGAATTACTGATTATGAAGATATAGATGACGTCTATGAAGAGATTAAACAATTCTTTATCGAGGAGAGTTTTGATGAATAATCTAAGTAAACCACACTTAATTCAAAAGGAAAATCTTAATGAGGCATTTTACTTTCCATCGCTTTTACAGGAATGCCATCGTCTTAACTTATTCACTGTTTCTGAATTTGAGAGTATTCAGCTGCAAAGCATCAAGCTGTTGGCTAAACAAACCGAGCGCTTTACAGGTGGAGAAAGTAGCTCTGTGAAAGTTGAAACCGCTGAAAATATCATGCACTCGATCCTTTATTGTATCGGATTCTATTTGAAGAGCTTCCCAGATATCGACATGAGCATCGAGGCGCTTAAACAAAAACCGTTATTGGAACTGTACCGAAGCGGCAAACAAATGATGCGAGAGCGAATGGGCAATGCCAACAAACTGCTTTACGCAATACAACATGATGGCTTTGTCACAGACAATCAGGCTTATAACGATACTATTCAAAATGGAATACCAGATTTTTTCTCTGCCTATGATATAGATTTTGCTGCCCACGATACCCCCGGCTCCATTGATTATCCCTTAAGCAACGAGCAAATGAACTTAGTCGGCATCGAGTACATCTACAGTTATCTGCAAAAACTCTTCTTAGAAAATCAGTTTTGCAATCTTTTTCCCATGTATGATATTGAGTGTTTATTACGCAGCTATGACGAGCATTATCAAGACCTGCTTATTAACATCTTCGGGCTGGTATTAACCAACGCCATCGGCTCAGTCTTGGCAAAAAAAAATGCTTTCGAGCTTAAGATTGAACCATTAGACAGGCAGTACTTGCAGCAAAAATTATTAAATCTACCCAAGGCCAAACTGGATACTATGTTGCAGGATGCAGCAACAAAACTCTGCCAACAGCTTAATATTTTAAATAGGGTATTACAAGACCATATTGCGGCCACGGTCCTGGACTTATCGGAAAGAGTCACTAATGCTTTAGAAATCAACCAATTGGAATCAATATTTATTAGTTTCAAGGAAAATGACCCACTGCCTGTTTTCCAATTTGAGGATGGCGAGAAACTGAGTGATGAATCATTTCGCAGTATTGTGGATGAGATTAGAGAATGTAGATTTGTATCAGATAAAATCGCAATCATCCAAAGGGAGATTCATAGCTTTGCCGATTTAGTTGACCTTCTCGAAGGGTACTGTATCTTTGACGATGAATTTGCCGAGATTTTTCAATCACTGGGGGATATGGAACTTGCCCTTCTCTTAAAAAAGTTACCCAAATATACTATAGACTCAAGCCTGCACATCACGGAAAATGAAAAGGAGTGGCAAAACCGGCTGAGATGTTTTTTGGGAGAAATTGATTTTACCCGAAGAGAAAGGATCAGAGAGATGGCTGACAATATGATTACAAATAATTAGTCCAAAACAGCTAATACTAATGTAGGTTAGCCGTATATTGGTTTATAGCACAGTCCACTTTTGTTTCCAGAAAAGATTAAAATCAAAACGAAAAAAGGAGTGTGATTATGCGTGCAGGTAAAAAATTTGGCGTTAACAGCGGTTATCTCATTGTCTCTGGCGTTAGGTGCAACAAGTATAGCTTTCGCAGATTCAAATCCTTCTTCTTATAATAAGAACACAATCGATCCGGTTAAAACTCAACAGCTTCACCACAAACATTCCAAAGAACATGGTCACAAAGGAAACTGGAATGACCTGCAATCGATTCTCGGGGTTGATTCTGCTACCCTCAAAGAAGAACTAAAAAGCGGCAAATCTTTAGCAGAAATAGCCCAAGCAAAAGGAATTGCGTCAGCGGATCTTGCAGCAAAAATGCAAACTTCAATGGAAGCGAGAATTGACCAAGCCGTTAAGGACGGAAAACTAACTCCTGAGAAGGCCGACAAAATAAAAGCCAATCTCAAAACCCGGATTGAGAAGACTATTAACCACAAACATGTTCCCAAAGAACAAAAATGCGAAAACGCTGAGCAACAAAGTAAAACCGCTGAATAAAACCGTCAATAAATTTTACCCCAAAATTACGGCTAATTGCTTGAAAAACTCCCGCCAAGCGGGAGTTTTTGTCTACTTGACAATTTGGCCATCCCCATACACCATATATTTGACCGTGGTCAATTCGCGCAGTCCCATAGGTCCGCGAGCATGCAGCTTCTGGGTGCTGATTCCTATTTCCGCGCCAAAACCAAACCTTCCTCCGTCTGTAAAACGGGTAGACGCATTTGCATACACAGCAGCGGCATCGATTTCGCGCAAAAAGCGCTGGGCTCTTGAATAGTTTTCTGTAATTATCGTTTCCGAGTGTTTAGTACTGTACCGGTAAATGTGGTCCAAGGCTTCATCAAGATCTTTTACAACCTTCACACTTATAATCAGGTCGAGATATTCCATAGCCCAATCTTCTTCAGTCGCCTCAGCAGCATAAGGCAGAATCTCTCTGGTCTTAGCACAGCCACGGATCTCCACCTTGTGCTTAAGTAATTCCTCACCCATTATTGGAAGGAATTCTTGTGCAACCTGTTCATCGACCAACAGCGTCTCAAGTGCATTACAAACTCCAGGTTTTTGCGTCTTGCTGTTGACCACAATGGGCACTGCTTTCTCAAAATCTGCATCACGATCCACAAAAGCATGACAAATTCCAGTGCCGGTCTCAATAACCGGCACAGTTGCTTCCCGCACCACAGTCTGAATCAGACCAGATCCTCCCCGTGGAATAATAACGTCAACATACCCATTCATGCGTATCAGTTGATTGACCCACTCGCGGTCCGTCGCCATAACTAGCTGAATTGAGCCTTCCGGCATTCCACTTTTCTCTGCCGCCTCCGCAATTACGCGCGCTAAAACTTTGTTACTCTCGATTGCTTCCGACCCGCCGCGCAAAACCACCGCATTGCCGGATTTCAGGCAGAGAGCAGCCGCATCGACAGTAACATTAGGCCTAGCCTCATAGATCATAGCCACCACCCCTAACGGAACGCGCGTCTGCTGAATTCTTAAACCGTTAGGCCTGGTCCAGAACTCCCCTTCCCCAACCGGGTCAGGCAAAGAAACGACTTCCCGCAAAGCTTGGCTCATGTCTTTGATACCCTCAGTAGTAAGGCGCAGGCGGTTGACCAGGCTTGTCTTCAAACCTTTCTGTTCCGCTGCACTTACATCGCTGGCATTAGCCTGTAAGATTTCCTCCTCATGTACGAGCAAAGCTTCGGCCATCGCTAGTAAAGCTTGGTTCTTACTCTCCGTGCCTGCAAACGCAAGCTTTCTCGCTGCTTGCTTGGCTCGCTCCCCAATTTTTATGAGTTCAGGAAAAAAATCCATTACATACCCCTCCCTACATATCTTAATTCATTGCGTCGAAGAATCGCGCGTCGCAATCTCACCTTGCCCCCGGCTCCCCCATTAACGTCATATTGTCCCGGTGCACAACCTCTTCTCCTTCAAGGCCAGAAATGAGCTTCAACATCTGCTCAGAGTGCAGCCCTTTCACGCGTTCCACTTCCGCACTGCTTAATTCAGACAACCCGCGGGCGATCTCCTGCCCTTCACTGTTAACAATCCGCACAAGCTCTTTACGATCCCAGCTTCCTTGGATCCCCGTAATCCCTTTAGCCAGCAGGCTCTTACCCTCTTCCGTTAAAACCCGGGCAGCCCCGTCATCCACGATGATACTTCCTTCAGACAGCCCCCCGTAGGCGATCCAGCGTTTGCGCCCGACCAAGCGGTGCTTGGAGGGCACAAAATATGTTCCCACCGGCCTTTGCCCGTGTAAAACACCACTGAGTTCCGGCATGCGCACGGAATTCAAAAGCAACATCCCAATTCCGAAACGGGTGGCGATCTCCGCAGCCTTGATCTTTGTGATCATGCCCCCACTTCCCAGTTGGGAACCGACTCCTCCGGCCATCCCCATTACTTCGGATACTTCCTGTACTTCTTCGACCAAGCGGGCAGATGAATCTTTTTTCGGATTAGCTGTATAAAGCCCATCAACGTCCGTCAGAATCACCAGCAAATCCGCATGGATTAATCCCGCCACCAAAGCCGACAAACGGTCATTATCCCCAAAACAGAGCTCTTCAACCGCTACCGTGTCATTTTCATTGATAATCGGCACCACGTGAAAACGCAGCAGCCTTTCCAACGTATTCTGAGCATTGCGGTAACGTGAAGCATCGGCTAAATCCGTGCGCGTCAAAAGCACCTGCGCACAGACCATCCCGTGCTTTTCAAAATGCTGGGCATACTTTTCAATTAAAACTCCCTGGCCTACCGCAGCAGCGGCCTGCTTGCCTGCCACATCACTTGGCCTGGAAGTAAGCCCTAACTGCCCCATCCCGGCAGCTACCGCCCCGGAACTGACTAAGACACATTCCACCCCATGACTGTTGAACTCAACGATCAAATCGACGATCTCAGCCAGGGCCGCATCATGCAAACCACCTTGGGGATGGTTAAGTCCGCTGCTTCCAATCTTTAGTACAAGCCGTTTGATGTCAGCTTTCAACAGGTGTACTCTCCTTTCATATCCAGTCCCTGCTTGATCTCAGCCTTCACCACGCATACTCTCCTTCCATCTCCTCTCCGCGCTTGGCAGCAGCTTCTGCTGCCTTCAAGACGATTTCTCCTAAGTCAGCTTGCTCGAACACCTGCAACGCAGCAAAGGTGGTCCCATTCGGAGAAGTTACCTCTTCCCGCAGGCGTCCAGGTGCCTTCCCACTTGTGGCTACCATTTGCCCGGCCCCGATCAAAGTTTGGCGCACAAGGATTTCTGCTTCCTCCTCAGATAGTCCCAGCTCAATTCCAGCCTTAAGCAAAAGCTCAGTAAAAAGGTAAAAATAAGCCGGCCCGCTTCCGCTGACAGCAGTGAGAGCATTCATTTTATGTTCTTCAAGCCAAAGCACCTTGCCAACCGTGCTGAAAATCCCTTCTGCAATATGCCCCTGTTCCTCACTTACTAGGCTCCCCCTGACTATCCCTGTAACAGATTGCAGGACTGCGCTCGCAGTGTTAGGCATCGTGCGCACAACCGCTGCACCAGGCAAATGTTTCTCAATCGTCTTCAGAGGGATACCAGCGGCAACACTAATAAACAATTTCCCCTCAAACGGGAGTTTCTTCATTTCTACAAGTGCTTCCACAATATCCTTTGGCTTAACTGCAATAATTATAACATCTGAAGCTTGTACAACCTCAGCCAGCTCAGCCGGGATCACCCGATACTTTTGTTGCAGCTCTAAAAGGCGCTCTTGCTTAGAACGGTTAGTCACTCTTATCTCAGGGCTTTGCCCGCTGGTTAATCCTTTAATAATTGCCTCGGCCACATTACCGGCTCCGACAAACCCAATTTTTCCCTGCATTCCGTTTCCCCCTTAAGCCATCTTCACATCTACCGTTATTATCTCATCATCGCGGCAAAGTGTCTAACTCAAAAAAGACTTCTCCCATCCTATATAAGGACGAAAGAAGTCTTTCGCGGTACCACCTTAATTGTCACAATAAGTGACCGACTCACAATACCATAGCCCAATCAAAGATTAAGCCACAGCTCCCGTTAACGGCGGGACTCCGTCCGATTCATCATCAGCATCTCGCGGCTGGGTTGCGGTCTCATTGCCTGGAAAACTCGCACCATCTGTTTCCCTCTCTTGAAGCAGGAAGTACCGCCGGACCGGTCATCAACAGTTTATACTTTTTGTTTTTAATTACTTCCCTAAAGCCTCCAGCACCTTGTCTCCCATCTCAACCGTGCCGAGGACTTTATCTCCGGGCTGAGCTAGGTCACCGGTGCGGAAGCCGTCATTCAATACCTTTTCCACAGCCTTTTCAATCGCCTGAGCCTCTGGTTCCAAGCCAAAAGTATACCTGAGCATCATCGCCCCGGACAAAATCGTTGCCAGAGGATTAGCCAGGTTCTTGCCCGCGATATCCGGAGCCGAACCGTGCGCAGGCTCGTACAAGCCTTTTTGCCCATTCAGGCTGGCTGAAGCCAACATCCCAATCGAGCCGCCGAGCATGGAAGCTAGGTCAGTGAGAATATCCCCGAACATATTCTCCGTCACGATCACATCGAATTGCTTGGGATAACGCACTAACTGCATCGCGGCATTGTCCACATACATATGCGTCAGCTCAATATCCGGGTAATCCTTGGCGACCTCCAGGGTCACTTCGCGCCAGAAACGGGAGGTTTCAATGACATTGGCCTTATCAACCGAGCACAGCTTCTTACTGCGCTTACGCGCCGTTTCAAAGCCAAAGCGCACAATGCGCTGAATCTCTTCCTCGTTATAAATCATCACATCATAGGCAGCGCGCGGATTTTCCTTGCGGCCTTTTTCCCCGAAATAAAGCCCTCCGGTCAGTTCCCGGATCACGACCATATCTACATTTTCAATGACTTCCTGTTTGAGCGTGGAAGCGTGAATCAGAGAAGGAAGCATGCGCACCGGACGAATGTTGGCATACAGACCCAAATGTTTCCTCAAAGGCAAAAGTGCCGCCATTTCCGGACGCTCTGCCGCCGGGAGAGTATCCCATTTCGGTCCCCCGACCGCACCGAGCAAAATAGCATCTGCCGCTTTACAGGCTGCCAGGGTCTCCGCAGGCAAAGCCTTGCCCACAGCGTCAATCGCCGCGCCCCCGGCCAAATGCTCTTCAAACTCGAGCTTGAGCGGAGAATCCGCTAAGACGGCTTTCACGGCCCGCATGGCCTGAGGCACGATTTCCTGACCAATGCCGTCACCGGGTAAAACCACAACTTTAGGCATTTTTCTTCCTCCCCCGCACATAGGGTATCAAGCCGCCCGTATTAATCAGCTCCTGCATAAACGGTGGGAAAGGACGCGCTTGAAAACTTGTCTTTTGCGTCAGGTTTTCGATCTTGCCGCTTTCGAGATCAACTGTGACTTCATCTCCGGCGGCAATCCCCGGTACAGCCTCCGGGCATTCCAAAATCGGAAGCCCGATATTCAAAGCATTACGGTAAAAGATCCTGGCATAGGACTCAGCAATTACAACTTTAACCTTAGCTGCCTTAATGGCAATCGGAGCATGCTCACGGGAAGAGCCGCAGCCAAAGTTCTTGCCGGCCACTAAAATATCTCCGGCCTGTACGTTCTCAGCAAAAGAAATATCCCCGTCTTCCATGCAGTGCTTGGCTAAATGCTCGGGATCGGAATCATTAAGATAGCGGGCCGGAATAATGACATCCGTATCGATGTCATGACCGAATTTCCAGGCTTTACCCATCTTAGACCACCTCCTCTGGATGCGAAATTTCCCCGCGAATCGCAGAAGCAGCAGCCACTGCCGGGTTAGCCAGATAAACTTCGCTTCCCGGATGGCCCATTCTCCCCACGAAATTGCGGTTAGTGGTGGACAGGGCGCGCTCCCCTTTGGCTAAAATCCCCATGTGTCCGCCCAGGCACGGCCCGCAGGTCGGGGTGCTTACAGCCACTCCGGCTTCAATCAAAGTATCGATAATCCCCTCGCGCATGGCCTGGCGGAAAATCTCCTGCGTACCCGGGAACACGAGCGTGCGCACATGCGGATGCACTTTTTTGCCGCGCAGGATTTGCGCAGCGATGCGCAGATCTTCCATGCGTCCGTTGGTGCAGGACCCAATCACGACCTGATCGATTTTAATGCCGCTCGCTTCCCGGACAGCTTTCGCGTTCTCCGGCAAATGCGGAAAAGCGACTTGAGGCGGAATATCAGCGACATCAAACTCAAACACCTGAGCATACTTGGCATCCGGATCACTGGTGTAAACCGTATACGGACGCGCAGAGCGTCCTTCCAGGTAAGCAAAAGTTTTCTCATCCGGAGCAATAATGCCGTTTTTGGCACCGGCTTCAATCGCCATATTGCACATCGTAAAGCGGCTGTCCATGGAGAGAGCGGAAATCCCTTCCCCAGTGAACTCCATCGACTGATAGCGGGCACCGTCCACCCCGATCTTGCCGATAACATACAAAATTAAGTCCTTGCCGCTTACCCACGGCTGGAACTTCGTTCCGTGGAACACAAATTTAATCGACTCCGGCACACGGAACCAAGCTTCTCCGGTCGCCAAGGCTGCCGCCAAATCGGTGCTCCCGACTCCCGTGGCAAAAGCTCCTAAAGCGCCGTACGTACAAGTATGGGAGTCAGCCCCGATAATCAAATCCCCGGGCAAAGTAAGCCCTTGCTCCGGTAAGAGGCAGTGTTCAATCCCGACTTTACCCACATCATAGAAGTGCTCAATCTCGTGCCGGCGCGCAAACTCTCGTACTTGCTTACTTTGCTCAGCCGAGGCAATGTCTTTATTCGGGGTAAAATGGTCCAGCACCAGGGCCACTTTGCTCCGGTCAAACACATCGTCTACTTCGAACTTGACAAATTCCTTAACAGCAACCGGGGCCGTAACGTCATTAGCCAAAACCAGATCAAGTTTGGCGGTGATGAGTTGCCCTGGCACCACTTCCTCAAACCCTGCATGTTTCGCCATAATTTTTTCTGTAATGGTCATCGACATCCCTATCATCTCCCTTCTCCCAAATCTCTACTTAGAGAGTTCAATCCATCCTCTTTCAACTGCGCGATTAACAGCCTGGAGATAAGCTTTGACACTGCCTTCAATGATATCAGTGCTTACTCCCCTGCCCCCGACAAGATGTTCCCCGAACTGGACGGCGACCGTAACTTCCCCTTGGGCGTCCTCTCCGCCGTCAATCGCCTGCAGGGAGTAGTGCATAAGCTTTCCTTTCGTGCCCAGCACCTTATCGATCGCTTTGAAAGCTGCATCCACCGGGCCGTCCCCGCAAGCGGCATCTTTATACTCCTGCTCCCGGTACACAAGCCCAACCGTTGCTGTTGGCGCCATGTGCGTACCGCTTGCCACCTGAAAATGGTCAAGGGCAATCTGATCTTCCGTGCCGGATGTTTCAACCAAAGAGAACAAATCAGCCGTCGTCACTTCCCGCTTCCGTTCAGCCAAGACCTTGAAGCGGGTAAACATCTCCTCAAACCGCTTTTCATCAAGTTCAAGTCCGAGTTCGCTTAAGCGCTGACGCACAGCGTGGCGGCCGGAGTGCTTGCCTAAAACAATCGAATCCACGTCAAGTCCGATGGAAGCAGGAGACATGATCTCGTAAGTCAGACGCTCCTTGAGCACTCCATCCTGATGGATCCCGGATTCATGGGCAAACGCGTTTTTCCCCACAATCGCCTTATTATGCTGCACCATCATCCCGGTTAAACGAGCAACAAGAAGACTGGTGCGCGCAATCTCAGTCGTGACAATCCCGGTTTCTATCCCATACTGGTCGCGCCTCGTCCTAAGGGCCATCACCAGTTCTTCCAGGGCAGCATTCCCAGCCCGCTCTCCGATTCCGTTAATCGTACACTCAAGCTGGTGCACTCCCACTTTAAGGGCAGCGAGAGAGTTAGATACTGCCAGACCCAAGTCATTGTGGCAGTGGACGCTGACTTTTACTTTCTCGATGCCGGAAGTTTTGTCCATCACTTCTTTGACAAAAGCGGCAAACTCTTCCGGAGTCGCATATCCTACGGTATCCGGAATATTTAAAACCGTAGCCCCAGCCTCAATAACCTTGGAAAAAATCAAAGCCAGGAAATCCACTTCACTACGCGAAGCGTCTTCCGCACTAAACTCAACATCACTTACTTTGGACTTGGCCAAGCGCACCGCCTGCACAGCCTGCTCCAGCACTTCCTCCGGCGACTTTTGCAGCTTGGCGCGCATGTGAATGGGAGAGGTCGCAATAAAGGTGTGGATGCGCGGATACTCAGCTACCTTAATGGCTTCCCAAGCCCGCTCAATATCGAGCTCTTGCGTGCGGGCGAGGGCGGCGATCCCGACCGTGCGAACCTCTGTGGCAATCCGGCTCACACCTTGAAAATCTCCGGGTGAAGCGATCGGAAATCCGGCTTCTAGTACGTCTACCCCCAATTTGGCTAATTGAAAGGCGATCTGCAATTTTTCCTCTACATTAAGCGCCACTCCTGGAGACTGTTCCCCGTCTCTTAAGGTGGTATCGAAGATCTCAATCCGGCGCATCCTTTAGCCCCCTAGTGTCTTCCTTCGGCTTCGCAGTCCTCTAATCTGCTTTCGGTTTTGGCAGCCAGCTCATCATGCCCCTAAGTTCCTTGCCGACTCTTTCGATCAGTTGGTTCTCTTCACGACGGGCAATGGCATTAAAGGCCGGACGATTGGCTTGGTTTTCCAAGAGCCAGGCTTTGGCAAAATCTCCGTTTTGGATCTCAGCCAACACTTTCTTCATCTCTTTGCGAGTGTCTTCATTGATGATGCGTTTGCCGACAACTTGATCCCCATACTGGGCCGTATCGGAAACAGAATACCGCATGCGGGTGAGTCCGCCTTCGTACATCAAATCAACGATCAGTTTCAGTTCATGCAGACACTCGAAATAAGCGATCTCAGGCTGGTATCCGGCTTCCACCAGCGTTTCAAAACCGGCTTTAACGAGTTCGCTCGCCCCGCCGCACAGAACGGCTTGTTCGCCGAAGAGGTCTGTCTCAGTCTCTTCCCCGAAAGTAGTCTCCAGGACGCCGGCACGGGCTGCGCCGATTCCTTTAGCATGAGCAAGGGCCATGTCTCTGGCTTTGCCGGTAGCGTCCTGATGGACAGCGATCAAAGCCGGAACTCCTGCGCCCTCGGTATAAGTACGGCGTACCAGATGTCCAGGTCCTTTGGGAGCTACCATGTAAACATCCACATCTTTAGGAGGAACAATCTGGCCGAAATGAATATTAAATCCATGTGAAAAGACAAGCGCATTGCCCGCAACAAGGTTAGGCTTAATTTCTGCTTCATAAACAGAAGCTTGTTTCTCATCCGGAAGGAGAATCTGAATGACATCAGCTTTGGCAGCGGCATCAGCTACGGTCATCACTTCAAAACCAGCTTCTTGAGCCAGCTCCCAGCGTCTGCTGCCAGGACGGAGTCCGATCACTACATTAAGACCGGAATCTTTTAAGTTTTGGGCTTGAGCGTGCCCTTGGCTACCGTAACCCATGACCGCGATTGTTTTGCCCCTAAAAAGATCGAGATTTGCATCGGAATCATAATACATTTTTGCCATTGAAAACTTCATCTCCCTAATTTGTAATGCTATAAGTATAACATGCTCGGGCCAAAGGCCCAAGCATTAATACACACAATAATCTAGTTGTCCGACCGGGTAATCGCAATCTTACCGGTGCGTACAAGTTCCATGAGACCGTAGGGTCTTACGGTGCGCACGAAGGCGTCAATTTTTTCCCCATCCCCGGTAAGCTCTACCGTAATGTTGGTGCGGCCCATGTCCACGACCCGGCCCCGGAACACATCCACGGTCTGGAGCACTTCAAGGCGCGTCTCATTATTCACTTTCACCCGAATCAAGGCCAGTTCGCGATCAACGATCGCTTCCCCGGTTAAGTCCGTAATTTTATGCACAACGACCAGCTTGTGCAGCTGTTTGCTCACTTGCTCAATGACCTGGGCATCCCCGTCCACTACAATGGTCATGCGGGAGATGCCCGGGTCTTCCGTCTGACACACAGACAAGCTTTCAATATTGTAAGCCCGGCGCGCAAATAACCCGGCCACTCTGGTCAAAACGCCGGGATGGTTTTCGACGAGCACTGCTAATGTATGCAACATCTTTCTTACCTCCCCAGCATTTCCGTAATCTCTTTACCCGGCGGCACCATCGGCAGCACATCTTCATCCGGCGAAATCACAAATTCCACGAGCACGGGGCCGGGATAATCCCTGGCTTCGGTTAAAGCCCCTTCCACCTGCTGCACGTCCGTGACCCGGATACCCTTGAGCCCGTAGGCCTCAGCCACCTTGATAAAGTCAGGGTTCGCGTGCAGCTGGATTTGGCTAAAACGCTCATCATAGAACATCTTTTGCCATTGGCGTACCATTCCTAAAACCCCGTTATTCATAAGGGCAATTTTTACCGGAAGCTTATGCTGAACGATCGTTGCCAATTCCTGAATCGTCATTTGCAACGATCCATCCCCGGTAACTAAGAATACAAGTTTGTCCGGCTGAGCGATTTGCGCTCCTACAGAAGCGGGAAGACCGAAGCCCATCGTGCCCAAGCCGCCGCTGGTGATAAAGTGACGCGGACGAGCAACGGGATAGAACTGAGCCGCCCACATCTGATGCTGCCCCACATCTGTACATATAATCGCATCTTCTCCGGCAACTTGGCCAATCGTTTGCATAACCATCTGCGGAGTCAGGCGGTCAGAATCACAGCGCAAAGGATAATCGCGCTGCCAGTCCCTAAGCTGATTCCACCATTCCGACTTATCCTGTCTCTGAACCAAACCCATCAATTCTTGCACAACGAGCTTAGCATCACCCACAATCGGGACATGGGTGCGCACAACCTTGCCGATTTCCGCCGGATCAACATCAATGTGCACGATTTTGGCTTTAGTGGCGAAACGATGTCCTAAGCCGCTTGTCACCCTATCATCAAAGCGCACGCCCACAGCAATAAGCAAATCGCAGTCATCCACCGCATAGTTAGCAGTTACGGTCCCGTGCATTCCGACCATGCCCAAGAGATTAGGATGACCTGCCGGTAGACTGCCGATACCCATCAAAGTAGTAACCACCGGCAGGGAAGTAGCTTCGACCAGCTCTTGCAAAACCGCTTGCGCTCCGGAGGTAATAACCCCCCCGCCTGCATACACTACAGGCTTGCTGCTGTGCGCAATAGCCTTAGCCGCTTCTTCGATCTGTCCGGAGTTTCCTTTGCTGAATACTTTGTAGCTTTTAAGCCTGGGTACAGCCGGAGCCGGTACGACATCCCTGGCTGCCAGCACGTCCTTCGGCAGGTCGATCAAAACCGGTCCCGGTCGACCGCTCCCGGCAATGTGAAAAGCTTCTTTAACAATGCGCGGAAGTTCACGCGGGTCTCTGACCAAATATGAATGTTTAGTAATCGGTAAGGTAATGCCGGTAATATCCGCTTCCTGGAAAGAGTCTGAACCGAGCAAACCGGTAGAAACCTGCCCCGTCAATACCACGACCGGGATCGAATCCATATAAGCATTGGCAATTCCAGTCACGAGATTGGTAGCGCCCGGCCCGGATGTACCTAGGCACACCCCCACTTTGCCGGCGACCCGGGCATAGGAATCAGCCGCATGAGCCGCCCCTTGCTCATGGCGCACCCCTATATGTCGGATTTTGCTGTCGAGGAGAGCGTCATATAAGGCGAGGAGCACACCCCCGGGATAGCCAAAAATAAGATCTACCCCTTCATCCTCCAGGGCTTTCAGCAAGACTTCCGCACCGGTCACACTTACTCCTCCTTCCCGGATCTGAAAGCCGCACCTTTCGATGCAGACTGCACAAACTGGGCATAGCGCCCTAAATAACCATCCCGACTCGAGAGTTCTTTAAGACCCTGACGCCGCTTCCCTTTTTCATCTTCCGGGAGCAGCCAGTCAATCCGTCCTGCTTTTAAGTCAATTCTAACCTTGTCTCCGGTTGCGACATAGGCGATCTCGCCGCCCAAAGCCGCTTCCGGAGAAACGTGCCCGATGGAAAGCCCGCGGCTGGCACCGGAGAAACGTCCGTCTGTAAGCAGGGCGACTGAGGAATCCAGTCCCATTCCGGCCAGCATCGATGTGGGTCCGAGCATCTCCCGCATTCCAGGTCCGCCTTTCGGCCCTTCATAGCGGATAATCACCACGTCTCCGGCGACGATCTCTCCGCTTTGAATCGCTTTCGTCACGGCGACTTCCCCGTCAAAGACTTTGGCAACCCCTTCAAAGACCAAGTTTTGGTCAGAAAGTGCCCCTTGTTTAATAACTGCTCCTTCCAGAGCCAGATCACCAAACAGGATTTTGAGCCCGCCTTGCTTGGAATAAGGAGCAGCTATCGGTTTAATCACGGAAGGATCAAAGACTTTAGCCTCACTTAACCTGTCGCCCTGGGTTACACCGGATGCGGTAAGCACTGAACCATCAAAAAGTCCGGCATCCAGTAATTGTTTTAAGACTGCACTGACTCCGCCTGCTTCATGGAGGTCAACCAGGTGATGCGTCCCCGCCGGACTTAATTTGCACACCTGGGGAGTGTGCTCACTGATCTCGTTAACCCGGCTGAGTTCCCAGTCGATACCGCCTTCCTGCGCGATCGCCGGGAGATGTAAAATCGTATTAGTTGAGCAGCCCAGAGCCATATCTAAGGCAACCCCGTTCGCGATCGCCTTAGAGGTGATAATGTCACGCGGCCTGATGTTTGCGCGCACAAGCTCCATCACCTGGTAACCGGTTTCTTTGGCCAGGATCAAGCGTTCGGAATAGACAGCAGGAACAGTGCCATTGCCAGGCAAGGCCAGGCCTAAAGCTTCCGTCAGACAGTTCATGGAGTTGGCGGTAAACATCCCGGCACAGGAGCCCGCTGTCGGACAGGCTTTTAACTCCAGATTCTTAAGCCAGCTTTCATCTTCGAGGTTGGCATGTACCTTGCCCACTCCCTCAAACACTGTGCTCAGGCTTACAGCCTTCCCTTCAAATTTCCCGGGGAGCATTGGTCCGCCGCTGACGACAATCGCCGGCAAGTTTAGGCGCATCGCGGCCATCAGCATCCCAGGAACGATTTTGTCACAGCTGGGGATAAGCACCAACGCATCAAGCTGGTGCCCTCTGGCCATCACTTCAATCGAATCTGCAATCAGTTCGCGACTGGCCAGGGAAAAGTGCATCCCTTCATGTCCCATTGCCAAACCGTCACACACAGCCACTGTGGAAAACTCAAACGGAGTGCCACCATTTTCCCGGATACCTGCTTTGACAGCATCCGCAATCTGGCGCAAATGCATATGCCCTGGCACCAGTTCGGTAAACGAATTAACCACCCCGATAAAGGGCTTGTTGATTTCCCGGTCTGTAAGTCCCAACGCTTTAAGCAGAGAACGGTGCGGTGCCCGGTCTATTCCACGTTTTACAGTATCGCTGTTCACTGGCTCTCCCTCTCCTCCTGAAATAATATCTGCGTAAACTCTTATATAATTCGCTTTTTTAAACTAGCAGAACAAACATTCAGAACTAATATTTAAGAAAAATACCTTAAGCAAAAATCTTGGGACCGTCAACTTTAGTAACTTCTCTGAACTCCACCAGAAGCTTCTTAAAGACTTCTCCCGGAGCCCCTTTACCAATAATGCGGCCATCCGCCTTAACGACCGGAATCAGCTCGGCAGCTGTACCGGTGAGGAAAATCTCATCCGAAGTGTAAAGGTCATGGCGGGTAAAGAGTTCTTCACGCACTTCCATGCCCTGCCGGCGCGCAATATCCAAGACTGTGTTGCGCGTAATTCCTTCGAGAATACCGGCGTAAATCGGGGGAGTGTACAACACCCCGTTGCGATACATGAAGATGTTGTCACCAGTCCCTTCAGCCACAAAACCTTCCTGGTTCAGCATAATGGCTTCCATGACTCCGGCCTGTACCGCTTCGATCTTAGCCATGATATTGTTAAGGTAGTTCAAGGATTTAATACGGGGATTTAATGAATCTTGGTTATTACGGCGGATTGCCACAGTCTTTACTTCCAGACCCTGCTCATACATGCTGGGCGCGAACAGTTTAATCTGGTCAGAGATGCAGAACGTGGCGGCCTTCGGACAATTGTTGGGGTCAAGACCCAGATCCCCTTTGCCCCGGGATACTACTAGTCTGATATAGGCATCGCGCAGGTTATTGCGCCTTAAAGTTTCAAGCACGATTTCCTGCATCTCTTCCATAGGCATTCCGATGTCTAAACGAATGGACTGCGCAGATTCATAAAGGCGCTTTAAGTGCTGGGGAAGCTTGAACACTCGCCCATGATACGCGCGAATCCCTTCGAAAATTCCGTCACCGTAAAGGAAGCCATGGTCAAAAATCGATACTTTCGCCTCCTCTTCCGGTACATATGCTCCATTACAATAGATAGTAAGTCCCATTTCAAAAACCCCTTTCCCTAGCATTTGCTTCATTAATGTTTACAAAAAACAGAACTAAACAGAAAAACCCAGGCGTAGCTCCGATTGAACGTGGAACCTTCCGCATGGGTTTTTTGTACCCACGTTTCAGCTGTGTTATAATACATAAGTAATTTTAAATTTAGTGTATATGATACAGAATATAGTGTCAACCTTTTACAAAGAAAAAGTTAAAAATTTCGCAAACCCTCGATTTCTCACTTGTCAAAGAACAATAATCCCGCTATAATGTCCACTATGGAAATACATTTGTACGCGCACAAAGGAGTGGAAAAGCATATGATTAACATCGGAATTTTAGGACTTGGAACAGTTGGAACAGGTGTCATTCAAATTTTACAACAAAACGCCGAAGATATACAGACCCGCACTGAAAGTAAAATTCGGGTAAAAAAAGTACTCGTCCGGGACTTAAAAGCCCCGCGTCAGATCAGCGGTGACTTTGAACTGACAGATAACGCCGAAGATATCCTTAATGATCCGGAAATTGACATCATCGTGGAAGTGATGGGCAGCATTGAGCCTGCACGCACTTATATTCTAAAAGCCTTAGCCAATCAAAAAAATGTTATTACTGCCAATAAAGACCTGCTGGCCGAACATGGCCAGGAATTGCTCACGGCAGCCAAAGAAGCAGGAAAAGACCTCTACTTCGAAGCCAGCGTAGCCGGGGGTATCCCCATCATCGCCGCGCTCAAACAATCTCTGGCAGCCAACCGCCTTACCGCTCTCGTCGGAATCATCAACGGCACCACGAATTACATCCTCACCGCCATGTCAGAACAGGGACGGGATTATGCGGAAGTCCTGGCCGAAGCACAAAAACTGGGATACGCTGAAGCCGACCCTGCATCTGATGTCGATGGCTTGGACGCCGCGCGCAAGCTGGCAATTCTCGCCTCTATTGCCTTTAACTCGCGGGTAACTTTGGATGATGTCTATGTTGAAGGAATTTCGAAGATAACCCGCGAAGATATAGAGTACGCCGGTGAACTCGACTGCTCGATCAAGCTCCTGGCCATTGCTAAACACCAGGATGAAGGGATAGAAATGCGCGTTCACCCGGCCATTATCCCTAAGAGCCATCCCTTGGCATCTGTAAACGGGGTCTATAACGCGATCTATGTCGTAGGAGACGCGGTCGGAGAAACCATGTTCTACGGACGCGGTGCCGGCTCTCTTCCCACCGGAAGCGCTGTCGTTTCGGATATCATGCAGGTCATCCGCAACATTCAGTCCAACTCTACTTCCGCGATTAACTGCACCTGCTATCAAGACCTTCCACTTAAGAAAACATACAACTTCACCACTGCTTTTTATATCCGACTGCTCGTCAAAGACGAGCCCCGGGTTCTCGCTACCCTCGCCCTCCTCTTTGCCGAAGCGGAGATCAGCTTTGCCTCCATCATCCAGAAACCGCGCGGCCACCAGGAAGCAGAAATCGTCTTAGTCACCCACCCCTGCCGCGAAGGCAAGCTCCAGGAAGCCTTAGATTCTGTACGCGCTTACAGCAAAGTCTTAAACGTGCAGAATGTAATCCGGTTCGAGAACGGGCGCTAGCCAGTAGCCAGTAGTCAGTAGTCAGTAGTCAGTAGTCAGTAGTCAGTCGACTTACGTTCCTGTCTCCTGTCTCCTGTCTCCTGTCTCCTGCAGTTTATATTATCTATGGAGGCTTATAGATCATGAAATTTGAGGTACGCGTCCCGGCAACATCTGCGAATTTAGGCCCTGGCTTTGACTGCCTGGGCCTTGCTCTCTCCTTATTTAATACGATCACGGTTGAAACAGAGGCAGCGGCCCAAGCCCCTAAAACCAACATAAAGGTCAGTCCCGATCAGGCAAGCCCGGCTAACAAAACTGCGTACTCCCTACAAATCAAGTGTACCGGCCCCTATGCCCAAGGAATCACCGCCGATGAAAACAATCTCGTGTGGCAAACCATGGTCTACCTCTGGCAAAGTATAAACTTCCCTATTCCCTCAGTTGCACTCACCCTGGATATCAATATTCCTGCCGCACGCGGGCTCGGCAGCAGTTCGACTGCAATTGTGGGCGGACTCTTAGCTGCCAACGCAGTAGCCGGAAACCCCTTAACCCAAAACGAACTCCTGCAAATGGCGAATGCTTTGGAAGGGCACCCGGACAATGTGGCTCCCGCGCTTTTAGGCGGGGTCACCCTTTCCGTCCTTACGGGAAACGGCATCCAGACCAGAGTCCTCGCCCGCGCACCCAAACTTACCGCCATAGCGATCGTGCCCGAAATCCTGGTGAAAACAGAAAAAGCCCGAGCCGTGCTTAAATCCGAGGTTCCGCGACAAGACGCAGTCTTCAACATAGCCCATGTCGGCTTGATCGTCGAAGCCTTCCTCACAGAAAACTACATACTTCTGCGTGAAGGAATGCGGGACAAGCTTCACCAAGACCAACGGGCTGCCCTGATTCCAGGAATGCACGATGCAATTGCAGCCGCTCTTAAAGCTGGGGCATATGGAGCGGCTTTAAGCGGGTCTGGACCGACACTAATAGCGCTAACCTCGGCTGAAGAAGCACAATCCATAACCAAGCAAATGTTAGACGCACTCAAGAAAGAATCTTATATGGCTAAAGCATATACCCTAGAAATTGATCCTGAGGGAGCAGCAATAAAATTAATCTAATAATTTAATTGTAAGAAACATTAGGGAAACCGGAGCTTTAAGCTTGGTTTCCCTATTTTTTATTAGATGCCATTTGAATTTGACGTGAGTTCTAAAACTTGGTAAGTAGTTTTCCTACCAAGTTTTAGAACTGCTCTTCCGCATAAATTGGGGGACATTCCGACACTTATTATTTTCTTTCCAAATTAATAAGCCTCATTCGATCAATAATTATAGACAATATCAATACTCCCAGTACATCACCCCGACCACCATCCAGGCTAATTCCTCCAATGATTGCCGCAGTAATCGCCTCAAGATGAGACCCACTCCCAAAGTTCGGTTGTAGGAAAAATAAGCCAACCAGTGCACCCATCAGCAGTCCGGCTATAATTCCTAAAGGTATATTCCCGGTCCCTAACCCCACTAGACCCACGGTCATACTAACTAGAGCCATGGTGGAACCAATTGACATTCCCGATAATAGAGTGGCCAATCCTTCCGCCTTTCTTTCCGACGGCAAAAAACCTATACCGTATTTAAGCGCTACTGCGGGAGATGATATTTTTATTTCTTTACCATCTAAAATAATTCGATCTGAGTTTGCCCGCAATGCACCTCCTAAAGCAGCAACAAGTTCCGATCGTCCACAGCCAACAAGCCCCGCAATTCCAAGAATTTCTCCTTTTCTTAAACGGAGGTCGATATTCCGAAATGCAGGTTCCTGGGTAAACCCATCAACTCGAAGTACTTCTTCGTTTGAAACGATAGTTGCTGACCTTTCCATTTCTAAGACATCACGCCCCACCATAAGTCGAATAATTTCGTCGACTGAAAGTGCAGCCTTATTTTTCAAGCGCCGATAAAGCCGCCATATGGGCCTCCGTCTTTTCAGACACTCTAACCGTATTGCCATGCCCTTTAGACCATGTTATTATTAAATAGGTAATAACTGGCATGAGCCTTTTGAGGAGGGTTGAATCAATGATATTTGATAATAAACGTTTGGATTTTGAGTTAGTTCGGGAAAAGCTCAATACTTTGCCACTCTCATTAACCCACTTAAATCAAAAGATCAGTACCGTCATCTTATTTGGCTCATTAGCCACAGGCAAGGAAACTCCGTTAAGTGATGTTGACCTGGCTGTTTTATATGGAAGAAATCTTAGCGATGATCAACTTAATAGCGTTCACAGCCAAGTCTATGAAATAGTCTCAGACCTACTCGAATCTGATGACTTAGATTTAATTAATCTCAATACCGCTCCATTATCTATGCAATATGGGGCTCTCAAAAGTGCAAAGATTCTATTACTTAATAACAGAGAAGAATACATTGACTTTTGGGACCAAACGGTTAAGTACTATCTGGATTTCAAACCTCTGCTGGATGAATGCAACAAAACTCTACTGGAAACTCTGACCAGAAGGAGGATCGTTCATGGATGAAAAACTAGCTTTTCAAATCCGTCAGATTTCAAAATATCTCGGACGATTAAAAGAAGTAGCTAAAACTTCCCAGGAGGAATATTTGGCGAATTCCCTTTTGCAAAGTGCTACTGAGCGTTATCTACAACTATGTATAGAATCCTGTATTAATATCGGAAATCGTCTTATTTCTATGCTCCAAGTCGATCTCCAATTAGATGCTCCCAGAACATATGCCGATGTTTTTCGAGAATTAGAAAAACACAAAATCACTCAAGACTTAGAGCCGGCAATGCTTGACATGACCAAGTTTCGCAATCGGTTAGTGCATGTGTATTGGGATATTTCACCGGAGGTCGTTTACAGAATTCTTCAGACCAGTATTAAAGACATCGACCGCTTTCTTGGACAAGTGGCCCTATATATTTCAGATAATAACCTTTAACCTGCGGTATTGGCAATATAAGGCACGCCGGGGTTCATGCCAAACTGAAATACGTCAAGCAAAGTTATTTCCCGCGCATCTTTTGCTCAATAGACTGAGCCGCCTGATCGAAACTGATTACTCCTGTACCAATAGTCAGGGAGGCACCAATAATAGCTGCACCGGCTCGATCGACTCTAAATACCGGACTTTTTCCAAGAGCAAAAACGAGTAATGAAGATCCTTTAGCCTCGGGTATTTTCCGACCCGAGCACCCAATTAGTTCTGTCAACATCTTAATACCTAATCTAAGACCACAGCATTATCCCCATATCCATACGGATGACGCTCATGCCACTTCCAAGCTGAAGCCAGGATCGTTTCCAAATCACTCAGCCTCGGCTGCCAGCCAAGCACCTCTCTGATCTTCGCTACTTTCGCCACCAACACGGCCGGATCACCCGGCCTTCTTGCATCTTCGTGCACCGGAATCTCCCGTCCTGTCACCAGACGCGCCTTCTCAATCACTTCCCGCACGGAATACCCGCTCCCTGTGCCCACATTGAAAATCCCACTGTCTATCCCTTTATCCAGCGCCGATAAGGCCGCCACATGGGCCTCCGCCAAATCAAGCACATGAACATAATCCCGGATGCACGTGCCATCCGGTGTATCATAATCCGTACCAAAGACCGAGATCCTCTCCCTCTGTCCCAAAGCTGTCTTCAGCACCAGCGGGATCAAATGGGTCTCGGTCACATGATCCTCCCCAATCGAACCATCCAAAGCCGCCCCGGCTGCATTGAAATAGCGCAAAGCAATCCACTTAAGCCCATGCGCCTGCTCCATCCAGTGTAAGCTCTCCTCAATCATGCGCTTTGATGCCCCATACGGATTCACCGGACGGGTTTCCGCACCTTCCGGAATCGGCACCTCCTTCGGATTTCCATAGGCCGCCGCCGTCGAAGAAAAGACAAACCGCTTTACCCCCAGCCGCACAAGCAGGGTCAGGAAGCGATTCGTCTTACCCATGTTTTCCTCAAAATACCTCTCAGGCCTCAGCATCGACTCCCCAACTAGGCTTAAGGCCGCAAAATGCACCACCGCCGAAAAGGGATGCCTTGCCATGATCTCCTCAAGCAAAGCCGCTTCTGTGATATCCCCCTGATAAAAAGGAACCTCCGCAGGCACAGCCTCCCGGTGCCCGGTAACCAGACTATCGAGGACAACCACCTCAAAGCCCCGCTCCCTGAGCACCCTTACCGTATGGCTCCCAATATATCCGGCTCCGCCGGTGACTAAAATCCTCGACATAGCTCCTCCTTCCCTTAAGTTCCGCTTCCCTAGCTTTAATCTCTCCTGCCTGGATCGCTTCCCTCAACCGGAGTTCTGCTTCCCTAACGGCCGCCATCTCAGAAGAAGTTGAGGAAGTCAGAAGTACCAACTATGGAAAAATATAAGGTTGTAGTTGATACAAACATCTTTGTGAGTGCGTTTCTCGGAAGCAATCCGCCCCAAATTTAGCAAGTACATTCACCCTTATGAACTTGACGAGTTCCTTAGTCTTTCTCCACTTTCGCCACCAAGAAGGCCGGATCACCCGGCCTTCTTGCATCTTCGTGCACCGGAATCTCCCTTCCCGTCACCTCACGTGCCTTCTCAATCACTTCCCGCAAGGAATACCCGCTCCCTGTACCGACATTGAAAATCTCATACGCTCAGTTAACAGGTACCGTTTGATAGCTCCAATCGCAAAGCCTGCCTTCCTGTAAATATTATACTATAAGGCACGCTAGGAAACTATCTTTCTCTTTTCCGCCCCAACTCCCAAGGTGTGCCCTCTTCAACCAAAGAACCTCCTTGTAAAACCAAGATCCGATCCATCTCCGCCAGCCCAACCACATGGTGAGCGATCATAATAATGGTCTTCCCGGCGAAAAGCTGAAAAACCTCCTGCAATACCGCCTTTTCCTGCTCCGGATCAAGCCCGGAAGTGGCTTCGTCCAAAACAAGAATCGGAGCATCCTTTAACAGCGCCCTGGCAATAGCCAAGCGCTGCCGCTGCCCTCCCGAAAGCTTAAAGCCGTCTTCCCCCACATAAGTATCGTACCCCTCAGGCAGGCCGGCAATAAATTCGTGGAGCTTGGCCTTTGTGGCCGCTCGTTCCAATTCTTCGTCATCAGCCGTTAATTTGGCTAAAAGAAGATTTTCCCGGATACTGGCGTGGAAGAGATGCGTGTCTTGACTTACGACCGTGAACAACTTCCGCACCTCATCCGGCTCAAATTCCCGCACATCCTGACCGTTTAAGGTAATCCTCCCCCGTTCATAATCCCAAAAGCGGAGAAGCAGATGAATCATGGTGCTTTTTCCCGCCCCACTGGGGCCGATGAGGGCAATCTTGCTCCCCGGCGGCAACGTACAGCTCACATCCGTTAACACCCAGGGTTGCTCAGTGGCATAGCGAAAATAAAGCCCTTCCAAAGAGATTTTGGGAGCAGACCCTGAAACATTTACCTTTTGCTTCGCGGCAGCATCGGGTTCGGACCCTTGGCGGCCGCTTTCTTCCATTCCCATGATCTCGGCCAAACGTTCCGCTGCTGCTTTGCTCTCCCGCAAATGCTGGCCCCACCCCGGGAGGGGCAAGACCGCTTCAAAGGCACTCAAGGTTCCTAAGGCAAGCATGGCTACATAAACGCCATTAAGCTTCCCGCTGATGACGAGCGGTATGGCCACGACCAGAACACACCACAAGCTTAAATTCATGAGCAAACCGTTGAGCGCCGAACCAAGACTAAAATAGCGGGCTTGTCTGGCTTCCAGGTTCAGAATTTCCCGGTTTAACCGGCCTAACAAATCCTGTTGTGCCTCCTTTTCCCTGTAAACGAGCACATCGCCCAGGCCGTGGAAAAGTTCCATCAAGCTGCTCTGGTAAGAGCTTTTCAAGCCGACCAGCTTGCGCGCTGTATTTTGCAGCAGGAGATCCACCAGTAGGGGTAAACCCAACCCGGCCAGAAGGAAAAAGAAGATGAACACTCCAGCCAAACTTGGGGCAAAGAAACTCAGGAACAGGGCGTACGCTAAGAGAACGGCCAAAGCGACCACGGGCGGCGAGAGCACGCGCAAAAAGAAATTCTGTTCTCTCTCCACATCGGCAATGATCCGGCTAAACAAATCCCCGCTGTGGTAGCGCCAGAGGCGGGCCGGGGCCAACGGTTCAAGAGCCTGGAAAAAGGCGACCCGTAACCGGGCTAAACTGCGGAAAGTGACATCGTGGGAGAAATAGCGTTCTCCATAACGCCAAATCCCACGACTAATCCCAAAAAAACGCACCCCTACAATGGCTGCCATTAAATCAAGAATAGGCGGATGCAGAGCGGCCCGCGCAATAAGATAAGCGGAGGCAGCCATTAGCCCGATATTACTGGCCACGGTACAGAAGGAAAGCAGGAGCGCCCCTGTCAGCCTGGGTAGATTCGGCAGCAGAAGTACCAGCAACCGTTTCAAAGCCCCCATCTCAATCCCTCCCCTCGCCTCGACCCTCTTCCACGATTTTTCCCTGTTCAAGGACAAGGATACGATCCGCCCCTTGGACGTTGGACAAGCGATGGGCTATAACCAACACCGTACGCCCCCGGCACAACTCCTCCAAGGCCTGCTCAATCCGGGCCTCAGCAACAACATCTAAGCCTGCCGTTGGTTCATCCAGGATAAGCAGCGGTGCATTTTTGAGAAAGGCCCGAGCCAAGGCGATTCTTTGGGCCTGACCGCCGCTGAGCCTGAAGCCCCCTTCTCCCACCTGGGTTTCATACCCCAGAGGCAAACGGGCAATGAACTCCTCAGCCCCAGCCAAGCGGGCTGCCTGCCTAATCTCCTCCTCGCTGCTCTCTCTCCGACCCAAAGCAATATTATCCCTCACACTGGCGCTGAATAGGCTGGGAAACTGGGACACCACCGCCACATTCCGGTACCATTCGTCCCGGGATAGATCCCTGAGCAGCCTACCGTTTACCAGGATTTCCCCGGCCAAGGGCTCCGCAAATTTCAGTAGAAGATTAACAATACTCGTCTTCCCTGCCCCACTCGGACCCATTAAGGCAATCTTCTGCCCGGAGCCCAGAGAAAAACTCACCCCAGCTAAAGCCAAAGGGCTTGGGCCGGGTTGACTCCCCAAAGTCTCCCCGGCGTAAGCGAAAGTGACCTCGCGGAATTCCACCTGAACCTCGTCGACCTTAAAAGGAGCTTCATCTCTTCCCTCTCCATTAACTCTACCCCCCTGAGAGGATGGTTCATCCTCCAAGATGGCAAAGACTTTTTCCGCCGCACTCACCCCGGACATGGCGGAATGAAACGAACTGCCCAGTTGGCGCAAGGGGAGGTACACTTCCGGGATAATTTGCAGCAGGAAAAAGGCATCAACAAAAGAAAGGCGGTTTTCCACCAAGCGCAAGCCCAGGGAAACCGCCACCAACGCCGTGCTGATCGTTGCCATGAATTCCAGAACTAAAGCGGAAAGAAAAGCGATCCGCAAGACGGCGAGCGTCTCAACCCGAAACGCATCACTGATCCGAGCGATGACCCGGCTTTGATCACGACTGCGGCCAAAAAGCTTCAAGGTCGAAAGTCCCTTTAGCATATCCAAAAAATGCCCGCTCATGCGGCTAAGGCTTTGCCATTGCTGTTTGGCCTTTTGATCAGCCATTTTACCGATAAGGATCATAAATAAAGGAATCAAAGGAACAGT
Organism: Paradesulfitobacterium aromaticivorans; assembly: GCF_054657415.1. Lineage (NCBI taxonomy): Bacteria > Bacillati > Bacillota > Clostridia > Eubacteriales > Peptococcaceae > Paradesulfitobacterium > Paradesulfitobacterium aromaticivorans. Next base: position 27,752 of record NZ_BAAHYT010000004.1, read on the forward strand.
CAGGAGCACGATTATCCCGGTAATAAAATCAACCGGAAAGATGAAAAGAAGCAAAGTTAATGGAACAAGGGCTGCCAAAGCCAATTGGGGAAGATAACGCGCAAAATATTCTTCAAGCGCATCAACGCCGGCGGTAAGGAGATTAATCAATTCTCCTTCCTTTTCCCCGCGCATGTAAAGAGGCCCCAGGAAAAACAAGCGGTCGAGCAGACGGCGGCGCAGGGAATCTTTAACCCGAACAGCCGCCCGTACCGCCCACACGGAACTCAACCATTGCCAAAGAGCCCGCAAGATCATGAACAAGAGGGTCAGTTTAAGCCAAGGCCAAAGCTGTGCTAAATCGTTTCCGGCCAGAAAAACCCCGTTGACAACCATTGCCAGATACTTTGCTTGGAAAACCGTACCCAGGCTTACCAGCCAGGCAAAACCCAGAGCCAAGGCCAAATACCCCGCAACTCCCTTGGCCTCCCCCAACATTCTCTTGTCCAGCATCTCTCTATCCCCCAAAAGTAATCTGCTTATGCTAATTCTCTCTGTTCACGCTCAATCCTGTTCCCTTGCCTAAAAATCAGCTTTAATAGTGGAGGTCTTTTTCCGTCACCCGTTTCCGGAATACCCAATAAGTCCACCCCTGATAAAGGAGGATAACCGGTACCAGTGTCAACGCCACCACGGTCATAATCTTTAACGTATACGGACTGGAAGCAGCGTTATAAATGGTCAAACTCCAGGCCGGGTTCAAATTGGAAATCATGACTTGGGGGAACATTCCGGCAAAAACGGCGCCAGTTAAGGTCAAGATCGTTCCCGCATTAAACCCGAAAGCCAGACCTGCCCGTCCCCGCTGCAAGAAGAGATAGGCCAAGAGGAGGGTCAGGAAAGCGAGAACCAAGAAGACGACAGCGACCGGTTTCGTAAACAAAGAGGTTTGGAAGAAGGTTAAGATCGCTAAGAGAGCCACACCCAGAATGGTAAGAAGCCCAACCTTTGCCGCTACCCCTTGCGCTCTCCGGGCTAACTCCCCTTCCGTCTTCAAGGACAGGTAGAGCGCACCGTGCCAGATGAAGAGGACAAGAAACGCTAGCCCGCCGACCAGAGTGTAGGGAGACAATAGGTCAAAGAAGTTCCCTGCGTACTGCATCTGGCCGTTAATGGGCACCCCGTGCAGGAGATTGGCTACCGCCACGCCCCAGAGCAAAGCCGACAGGAAACTTCCCAGAAAGAGAAGCCAATCCCAAAGGTTGCGCCAGGCCGGGCTGCGGTCACTGCTGCGGAACTCAAACGCCACCCCCCGCACAATTAAAGCAAATAAAATGAGGAAAAGCGCCAGATAAAAACCACTGAAAAGGGTTGCATACCAGTTGGGAAAAGCAGCGAACATCGCCCCCCCGGCGGTAATCAGCCACACTTCGTTCCCATCCCACACCGGGCCAATGGTATTGATCAGTACCCGCCGCTCCGTGTCATTTTTCCCTAAGAAGGGAAGTAAAATCCCGACCCCATAATCAAAACCTTCCAAGAAGAAGAAGCCGGCAAACAGGATCGCAATCAGGATGAACCACAAACTATTTAAGTCCATAAGGAAGCCCCCTTTCCTGAAGTTTCCGTCACTTGCTTCGGAGCGGAATCCTCCGGTCCTGCTTTGATGAATTTAACCAGCAAGTAGACATCGGCAACCGCTAAAAGGCCGTAAATCACGGTAAATCCGATTAACGTGGTCAGAACCGCTCCACCGGAGACGACCGGAGAAACCGCCGAAGCCGTCTTTTGCAAGCCGTACACAATCCAAGGTTGACGCCCGACTTCAGCCAAATACCAACCGGCGGTATTGGCAATATAAGGCACGGCAAGCGTCCACAGGAGCACCTTCAGATATCTCCGACGATTTTCCAAATCGCCCTTGCGCCAATAGTACCAGCCCAAGAGCAGCATAAGGAAAAGCCAACCGCCGGCTAAGATCATGAAACGGAAACTCCAGAAAAGAGAAGTTACCGGGGGAATATAATTGCCGGGGCCGTATTTCGCCGCGTCCGCCGCTTGCAATTCCTTGATCCCCTGAACTTCCTGACTGCCGGAAATGAGGCTTAAAACGCCAGGTACTTTCAGAGTGAACGTATTCGTATGATTCTGTTCGTCAATACCGGCAACCAAGTTGAAATCCGCAGGGTTCTGCGTCTCCCAATGGGCCTCAGCTGCCGCCATTTTCATCGGTTGGGTCTGAACCAGATACTGTCCTTGTAAATGTCCGATACCCATAAGCAAAACCGTCGCAATCACGCCAAACGTGAGAGCCAGCTTAACCGAACGCCGAAACAGTTCCAGGTGATTTTTTCGCAAAAGATGATAAGCACTCACACCCAGAACAAAGAAAGACGCCGTCACATAACCGCTTAAGACGGTGTGGGGAAATTGGTAAAAGACATGGGGATTCGTCACCAAAGCGCCAAAGTCCGTCATTTCCGCCCGGCCGTTGCGGAGAACGTACCCGACAGGCTCCTGCATGAAGGAATTGGCAATTAAGATCCACAGGGCGGAAATATTGCTGGCGAGCGCCACCAACCAAATAAAGAGAGCATGTAATTTAGGAGAAAACCGTTCCCACCCAAAAATCCACAGTCCCAAAAACGTCGACTCGATAAAGAAGGCCAGCAGCGCTTCAATCGCCAAAGGAGCCCCAAAAATATCCCCCATAAAGCGGGAATATTCCGACCAGTTCATGCCGAATTGAAATTCCTGAACCAGCCCGGTAACCACACCCATGGCAAAATTGATGAGGAAGAGCTTACCCCAAAACTTGGTCATTTTTTTATACGCTTCATTCCCGGAACGAACATACATGGTTTCCATGATTGCCAGCAGAATGGACAAACCTAAGGTTAACGGGACAAAAAGGAAATGATAGCCTGAGGTCACGGCAAATTGTAGCCGAGCGAGCAATAAACCATCCATAAATCCCCCTCCATTCACACTCATTTCATTAAACATAAGACCACCGAACTAAAACAAGCGACCCTCCTTTCATAGATGGCACCTCCCGTGCCGTATCTGGTGCGAATCTTACTGCAGTTAAGCCTGAAACCCTGGAATTATGTAGCCTTACACTCCTTAGTTTATGACTTAGGAATATAAGTTTACCCATCGAGTATAGTTTTTAGCAAAAATTTTTTTCCTCCCCTAGACAAGATCAGCCACCACGTAGCTCTGGAAATCGCGCCGCAGTCTACTCTGAATTTTTGCCATGGCAGCATGAATTTCACAGGTCGCCGAGCCCTTTTTGCTGCACAAATCCGGATCGAGCAAACAGCGGTTAAGTTCAATGGGGCCCTCGACCGCTTCCAACACTTCAAGCAGAGTTATTTCCCGCGCATCTTTTGCTAAGACGTACCCCCCTCCAACACCTCGAACGGATGTAACGATTCCCGCTTTAATCAAAGAAGGCATAATTTTTAGTAAATAACGCATGGGAATCACTTCACTTTTAGCAATATCCTGGGCCATCACAAGGTAACTGTCCCTTTGCTTTGCTAAAAAGAGCACCGTCCGAAACGCATAATCTGTCGCTTGATTGATTCTCACTTGCCACCTCAATTGTTTACCCAATGAGTAATGTTTGATTACGATTATAATTATAATTATTACAATTAGTTTTGTCAAATCAACCACCCGCCCGATCTTGTGGTCTAAACAATGCTGTAGCACCAAATGACTGGCTTTGCTCAGGTAGTTTATATGCCATATTATACCATGAGCTTTCTATGAAAAGAAAAACCTCCGAAGACGAACTTCGGAGACCTATTCAGACACAACTCTCCTACCTGTGGGATGCAAAAGACAACATGATACTTGAAGAACGGGAAACCCTTCAGCCGAGCACGATTAGTTCAATCGACTAACATTTCTTTAATAATGCTTTTCACTTCTACAATTTCTTCAGTATTTAAATTTCCGATTTTCTCGCAAAATCTGGTTTTATCAATAGCCCGAATCTGGTCTAATACAATCCAACCATTCACATCGTCCACTGTCACTTTAATACGAGTAGGATATCCTTCTCTTCCTCGACTTGTCACCGGAGCGATAATAATTGTCCGAATATGCTCATTCATTTCCAAAGGGGAAATAACCACACAAGGCCTGGTTTTATTAATCTCTGCTCCTTTAGTGGGATTCAGATCTACCCAATACAAAGAATATTGCTCAATGCTTTGGTTCATCCCAAGCCTCCAACGTTTCATTATCGATTTCTTCAGAGATCAATAAAAAATCATCATTATTTTTATGCATAAGTTCAAAAGCTTCAGCCCAGCCTTGGCGAGGAGCTATTACTGGTTTTATGATGATACAATTATCTTTAATTTCCAATTCTACTTTCGAATCTATCCCACATTGTTTTAAGACTGCAAGAGGAAGCCGAATTCCTTTGGAATTACCGATTTTAACAATATCCATCTGCATTGTAATTTCTCCTCGCTAAGTTATTACTTTGTAATTACATTATAACGGTACTATTATGTTTAGTAAACGGGTGAATCACCTTTAATCTCTTTAGTCAAATCAGATAAAACTCTCTATCTTCATCATCACGAAATATATTGTGTTGGTGATTTCCCCGACTCATAATGTGATAAGTATCTCCCGGAACCCAAACCTTTTGTTTTCTAGGCATACTCCACACCTCAACCAAATCTTCACACAATTAATTCTATCATGGTTTATAGCAAATGTGCAGAGTTTGCTTCAATATTTTAGGTTCAAAACGACTGAGGCCAAATGTCGAAATATCCAACAAAAGAGAGGTTCCAGGAACCTGCGCGTAACGGTGACCAACGGGAAACGTACGCCGAGTACTACAAGCGTCGCAAATGCAACCGCGTACATTTGACATTCGTAGCTCATAAGCCTCACCCCCAAATCAAGGGGATCAGCCACCCATCCGCCTGAATCAGTTGTACAACCTGATTATCACAACATTCACTTAATTAGGACAGGCTTCAGAAGAGATTTTCTTCGAAGCCGCAGTCTTTGTCGAAATATGAGGGGGACAGTCCCCGTAGCGAGGCGAACGCCGAGCCCGAGCACGGTGTGTTTTCGGTAAGAAAAACCGAGGCTAGCGCCTCGGTCCTTTTATTTTATATCCATTATTTTGTACTCGTACCCATGAATTCCTTTATAATACTCCGGATACATTGCCCCACCACATTTTTCACAGCTAAACTGCGGCGGCACCGTCGGATCTCCCTCATCCATTTCATCAAATGATCTTACTACGTCTAGAGGTATCCCTTCAGTTTGGTTACACTCCAAACAGATAAAGTTGACTAGATTCTGGGTTCCGTCTACGTTCCTGCCTTTTTGGAGCTTTTTCTTCTTTTTGTGGAGTTTGCGCTGCTTTGATACCGGTGAAATTGTAAATCATCCTTTCCAGAATAAGCTCGGGCTATTTGGCAACTCGCGTGTTTTATGGCTAGTTGTCCATCTTTTAGGCATACTTCTCCCTTGTATTCAAATAATTCCCGCAATGTGGGCATACTAGCGGATCCTTTCCCGTCTGTTCTTTGATCCGTTGATCCCATTTCCTTCGACTTATGGTTCTCTTTACTTTGACGATCCATTTCCTCATTTCCTTCTGCCAGACTGAAATTACCTTTTTGCAAATTGCCTTGATTCGCCGGGAATATACTCCATAGTAACGAATAGTTTTAAATTGCTCATCCGGTATATGCACGATCAACCGGGCCATAAATTCTTCTACTGTTAGCTTTTCCCGCTTTTCTTGGCCATCCTTTTTGTCATGGTACCTATACGTTACGTATTGACCGTCATATTCCTCAATCCGATGTAAGGCAATGGCGGGTCGACGAATATACCGGCCAATATAGGCTAGTTGCTCTTTTACATTCCCTTTCTGCTTTGGAGCATAGACGTAAAATCCTTCCCCATTTGCACTGTAAGCCTTCTGCAACAAAGGCTGTACTTTCTTCTTTTCAACCTCATTCAATGAACGGCGGATTAGCTTCAATACAACAGTCTGCCATTGTTTACGAAGCATCTCAAAAGGTATATAGTCATATACCTTCCATTCACCGCTTTTTTTCATTCCGCCCATTGTTACAAGCATATGGACATGGGGATTAAAATTCATCCGGGCTCCAAAGGTATGTAGTCCAGCTATTACCCCCGGAACAGCTTTGAATTTTTTCTTAAAATACTCCTGTATAACCCGAACGGCTTCGTCCATTAAATCTTTTAAGAGTTAACGGTGTTTCTGGAAAATTACTCTTAGCCCTTCATCAATCGTGAAGATGACATGGCGATGATTCACTTGAAGCATATCATCTGCAATAAGTCGACTCCACTCCTCTGTCTCCCCACTGGAACATGTGGTGCAGAACCTCCCTTTACAACGATATGGAACGATTTTTATGTCATGGCACGCTTCACATACTAATAGCTTAAATCCGTTTTTCGGATCTCCACACCTGTGAAATTTCTCAACCTCTTTGATCACTATAGGTCTGATACGGCTACCGTATTTTGTACAAAAGCATCCCAATGCCTATGTTTATCGAAAAATATCTCTTTCAGCACATTAGCTTCCATAATCTAAGCTTACCAAATTCACAACTAAAGGGGTACCCCCAAAACACTCGGGCACCCCAAAAACTTATACTTTCTACCCTGAAAATTAAATAGCAACTCCATATAGATTTTGACAATAGGAAATCAAACCCATGGGTTACCCGTCTTTTAAAGAATTACCCTAACCTCTTTTATCTTGAAAGTATTCTCCATGGGCAATTTAAACGATTTTAGGTATATTTGCTTACTTTATGCCGTTTGTTCTTGGACAGTAACAACAAGCCCTAAGGATTCTAATCTTTTAATCGAGTTTTTAATTACAATTTCTTTTTTGCGTTCGTCAAAATAATTGAATCCTAAATCTACATATTCTTGTTTTCGCGTTAACAAGATATGAACAAGGGATAAGATAGTGTGTCCGACAGCTACAGCTGCCTTATTCTTTCCTCGTCGGGCAGCAATTCGATGGTATTGTGCAGATAGATATGTGTTCTTCTGACGAGACGCCGCTTTTGCTGCTTCAGTTAAGGCACTTCGTAGTTTCTTGTTACCTTTTCGTGTTTTTGATGACTTTTTCTTTCCCGCGCTTTCATCATGACCTGGAGTCATCCCGGCCCACGAACATAGGTGTCCAGGTGTGGGAAATCGTGACATGTCCGTACCGATCTCTGCTAAGATTTGTTCAGCAGTTTGCTTACCGACACCTGGTATCGAATCTAATAACTCCAGGTCTTTCGCAAAAGGAGCCATACGTTTTTCAATTTCTTCATCTAGTCCGTTGATCACCCCATTTATATAATCAATATGGGCTAACTGTATCTCTATCATTTGTAGTTGATGGTCACCTATTCGTCCTTCTAGCGCGAGTTTTAATTCTTCTTTTTTACGTTTTAATCTCTTTAGCGCAAAATCCGCTAAAATCGAAGTATCCTTCTCACCCTTAATTATCGCTTCTAGCATATTTCGTGCTGACACGCCCAGAACATCCGAAGCTACAGAGGATAGCTTAATATTACCTCCCTCTAATACCTTTTGGAGACGATTCACTTCCCGTGTTCGTTCTTCAATGATGCTTCGCCGGTAGCGGACGAACTCCCGCAATTCCCTTTGTTCCCGGTCTGGAATAAAGCTTCCTTGGACCAGACCATAACGTAATAAACGGGCAATCCATTCGGCATCTTTGACATCCGTTTTTCGCCCAGGCACGGCTTTTATATGCTGTGCATTGACAACCATCGGTTGAAGGTCCTCCGGTTCTAAGAGGTTATAGATTGGTTTCCAGTAGTCACCCGTGCTCTCCATCGCGACATGGGAGCAACGCTTACTTTTGATCCAGTCCACTAGTTCCATCAGGTTCCGGGTCATTGTCTCAAAAGTCCGAATCTCCTTTCCTTCGGGAGTGATGATGCATGCTGTAATGCTCTTCTTATGAACATCCAGCCCACAACAACGCTCGTGTAATACTTCCATAACCCTGCTTCTCCTTAGACTGGTTAGTTTTAAGGCTGGTGCAAAAACCAAAAAGGGTTATTCTACCCTGCGTGCTTCCCGAAGGAGCAACAATCTGCGATGCACCGGGTCGTTGTGGTCCGTCTGATATACGGGCTCGCGGCACCAAGAAAGTACGACCTACCTTCGCCAGCCATAATAGTAGTATGGACATAATTTTCATTCATCAGTGGTGCCGCCATGCGGCATGGGGGTCTGATATACTATACAAAAAAAACAACCTTGCGGTTGTCGAATTATGTTACACTGCAATCCTTATGTGGTTCACTTGAATAACCGATTCAACACAATCAGGAGCCTTCCTACCTCATCCGAGTTATGGTCAGCCGAAGAGAGCAGGCATTCCCTGCTGTAGCGCTCAAAAACCAGCTTTTCCAGTTCATCCAAGCAGGTCCGGACCACAGCTGCTTCCTGGATTACGGTCAGACTTTCCATATCAGCCGCCACTTGCCCACGCAGGCTTGCCACCCTGCTATGAATTTCCTCAATCTTGGCAAGCAGGTGTACCTTTTGCTGATCTGCCGAAATGTTCACTGGGATCCCCTCCATTCAGAGGCCAATACATTAGGTGCCGGACTTGACGCCAACAGCCGCAGCTTCAGATTTAGCCTGCCTACTCTCTCAGCAATGCTTTAAGTCGGTCCCGCTCTTCTTCCAGGTCATCACGCTTGAAAATCATATCTGGCTTTACAGAATGGGCCGGCCAGCGCGCTTTCAGGTCGGCCAGGTCCGCTTCTACTTGCTGCAATTGTTTTTCTAAAGATTCACGATCATCCATTAGCCTTGGCCTCCTTATCTGTACGAAACGTAATGGCTCCATGCATACAGGCTTCCATGCACTCTTCACATTCTACACAAAGTTCCGGATCCACTACAGGCAAATGGGCTACCATCTTGATCGCCTGATTGGGACAGGCATTGACACAACGCTTGCAGCTCCGGCACAGTTTTTCTAAGATAAAAGCAGACATCTTATCACTCCGTTCCAGTAGTCAGGAGTCAGAATACCCCGAGAATATGCTTCCAGATTTACTAACCTCTTGTAAAAGAAGGAAAAACTGATTGTCTCCTGTCTCCTGTATAGTTACACTAAATTTTAGGAAACACCCGGTTTCCGTTTAGCACCCTGCTCAGCCAAAGCTGACATTGCCGGAGGAGGAGCCTCCTCCGCTTTTGCTCCCACCGATGTTGACTGCGGTAAAGCGGGTGCCAACCTTGTCACTTTCACACTGCGGGCAACGTTGTTTCTCCCGTTGGCTGATACTGCAAAATACGGAAAATTTATGGCCACATTCCTGGCAAACCAAGTCATAGCTCGGCATTAAAGCATTCCTCCTAATAACCCATCTTGAGTAAATTATCTCCGTAATACTTAAGCCCCAAGGTGAGGATCTCTTTAATCGGACGGCAATCGGGTGCCTGCACCTGTCCTGTCTTACTCTTGGCAACCGCGCCACAGCCGCCGCCGCAGATCAGACTGACATCACAGTCATGGCATTCCGGAATCGTGAGTACACTCCGCTCCTGCCATTCGCGCACATCCCGCTGACGCAGGTGGTATTCGGGATAGAAAGTTCCCAGTTTATATTCATCCTGTCCGGTGGTTGCCGTACAGCCGTAGATATCTCCGTAAAGGTCAAAGACCCATTCTGTTTTGCAGGCGGGGCAGGTGTCATAGCTGGGCAGGTAGAGTTCCCCGGTCTGCACTAAATGATTGATTCCCTTAAATTCCGCCTGATGCAGTTTTTTAAGAATCGGGTGTTTCTCCGCCAACTCCACAAACATGGCCCAATGCTCAGCCTGGTCCAACAGGTGTTGGGGGGCGGCATAGCACTCAAATAACTCGTAATTGCGCCCAATTTGTGTCTTAAAGCGCTGGACCGGCAAGTCAAGCCAGCCGCGCTGATCCAGGTCCTCAGCCAGGGTAATTAAGTCTTCGTAATTGCTTTTATCCACGACCATGCGCAGGTTAATCGGGATCTGCCTTTTAACCGCTTCTTCCACTCCGAGCATGATGCGGTCATACGTGCCCTTGCCGTTGGCCGTGCAGCGGCGGAGATCGTGTACAGCCTGCGGCCCATCCAGCGTGATCTGAATTTCTTTAACGACTGCCTGCTGCATGATATCGAGGTATTCGAGCAAGTCATACCCATTCGTTACAGCGGAAATGGCGTACCCGCCCGTGGCTGCTTTTTTCACGATATAATCTATGATGTCCTTTTGACGTTCCGAGCCGATCAGAGCTTCCCCGCCAAAAAGGGTGATAAACGGTTTTTGCTGGGGGAATTGCTTTTTCAAGTGCTCGAAAAAGACGTCTGCCACTTCTTTGGTCATGAGCTGGGTTTTTTGCTTAATCCCATTCTGATAGCAATAGGCGCAAGCTAGATTACACCCATACGTGGGAACCAATAAGACCTGGGGCGCACTTTCCTGAAGAGCCTGTTGGAACTCGGGCCAGCGCTTGTGCAGGCGCTCCTCCTCCTCATTTTGCGACGGATAGATATAGCCCCGCTGGAGAAGATAGTCCAAAAATTCTTTATCTGAGACAGCGTTGCCCTGTTGCAAGGCTGTCAACTTTTCAAACTCCGGCTCTTGCACCAGATCGAACGAGCCGGCGAGGGAATTCATGATGGCGTAAGGATACTGGGGATTTTCTTTCATTGGAAGAATTAGATTGTAACGGCTAAAATACATGACGGCATCTCCTAAATCAGTAGTCAGGAGTCAGGAACGTAAGTCTCCAGTGGAGACTTACGCCGTTCGGCCAACCTAAAGAGAAATCTTCCGGCCGAACGGAGCAGGAGTCAGAATACTTCCAGAAGATCAGGGAACTTACTTCAGATGGAGGGTTCACTCCATCTGAAGTATTAAGCGAAACTGATCCAGGATCAGTCGTGGCATCCTGCGACAATTTGCGAAGATTTGGAGCAGCACTGCGCGACGTTAAGTGCGAGGCTGGTGCAGCAGGTAGAAGCTGTTTGTGTGAGTGGACGCATCGGTTAATTCACCCCCTTTCCCTGCAGGGGCTTGCGGCCCTGGAAAGTACGGCTTATCATTTCGTACCCGTTTTTCAGGTAGCGCCGTTCCTTAAAAATATCGATCTCCGCAAAGCCGGCCGCTGCGAGAGTGTCTTCATACTCCCTTACTGTGATGGCTCCGCCGAAGCAGGCTGCAACCGCCTCCGGATCTTCCTTTATCTCCTGTGGCAGCGGGGTGTCTGTCATGATGTCGGAGACGACAAAGCGCCCGCCGGGTTTAAGTACGCGGAATATTTCACGATAGACGGCAAGTTTGTCACCGGCGTGGTTAATGGCACAGTTGCTTAAGACGGCGTCGAGCGCTGAATCCGCAAGCGGGATTTCCTCCATTGAACCCCGGAGGAAGCTCACGTTCCCGACCTTCTCGGAGCGTGCCCGTTCGGTGGCAAGCTCGACCATCCGGGGAGTAAGGTCCAGACCCCAGGCAAACCCTTGCCTGCCAACTGCTTCGGCGGCCTGGAGGGTTTCCGTACCGCGCCCACAGCCTAAGTCTAACACCTTTTCCCCTGGTTCCAGCCTCAGGTAAGCGATGTTCCCACCGCAGCTTAGGTTGGAGTTTTCATCCTCATTGCTGTAGCGCGTAATGATGCGGCCGGTTGTTCGCTCTGTCCCGGCTGTGCTGACTGCACCGCTCAACTGATTTCCCTCCCACACTGGTCTCCACTCTCTGGTTCTCAAGCATTCAATCATCTAACCCCAACCCCCATAGGGTATATTGCATCTATGGACTATTTTACGTTATAGAAATTCGTTCGTCAATATCTAATGAAAAGCATCTAAAAACTTAATGGCTTGAAGGGCGGCAGTGCCCCCTTCTCCTGCAGCTTTCGCCAGTTGGTAAGGCTGCCCGGTACAGTCCCCGGCCGCAAAAAGCCCCGGGATATTCGTCTCAAGGTTATGGGTGACCGCTATCGTTCCCTCAGCCAGTGCCAGTCCTGAGACAAGCTGTTCGGCCGGGACATTTTCCCTGAGAATAAAGACGCCGTCCGCGTGCAGAGCTTCCCCGTTAAGCATTATCCCTTGGACACCGGTGCTCCCGAGAATTTCGCTTACTTTTCCGTGTCTGACTTCAACCCGCGGATCAAGTCTCACGATATGAGCATAGTAAGGAATGTAAAAAACATGCGAGCAAATATCTGCCATAAAGTTCGCTTCTGCTTCCCCTTCAGAGCTGTACGAGATGATGATCACACTTTTACCTTTATACAGCGGTCCGTCACAGGTCGCGCAGTAACCGAGCCCTTTCCCAAGCAAGTCTGCTTCGCGCGCGAAGAGTTTCTGAGCAAACACTCCCGTGGCCAATATCACAGCCTCCGCTTCCAGGGTCTTGTCATTTCCGACCAAGGTGAACGGAGGGCCGGGGTAAATGTTGGTTACTTTAAATGGCACGATCTCGATGCCCATCTGGCGCAGATGTTCGAAAAAACGGAGGCGCAGTTCTTCTCCTTTGATCTCGGGAAAGCCTAAGAAGTTATCCACTTGCGGGGCTTTAGCGAGTTTGGGACTGCACTCTTCCATACCGAGCAGGACAAATTCTCGCTTACGGATTTTGGCGTTGAGGGCGGCAGACATCCCTGCCGGCCCACAACCCACAATCGCCAGTTCATACTGCTTTTTTAGAGCGAGTAGGTTTTCTTTCATATTCCTGCCACCTCAACTCAGATCTTAGCCAGTACGGCGTCGATCTTTTGGCAGTCTGGGCAGCCTGTACTCGGACCACCGTCGTGACAGGTACTCTTACAATTATTCAGGGATTTACGGATGACCTCCAACTCGTCTGTCGTTAAATCAATCATGGCCATGGGAAAACCTCCTTTGAAGTGATTATATTCTTCACCGTAAGTTTTCCCCGTTTTTCTAGTTCTCATTAATGCGTCTTGTGGCCGGCTAAATAGCGTTCGGCGTTAACGGCTGCGACTGCGCCGTCTCCGACCGCGGTCGCCACCTGGCGCACGGTTTTACTGCGGACGTCTCCGGCCACGAATACTCCCGGAATGTCAGTGCGCATTTCATCATCGGCTAAGACATAACCCCAGTCATTGATCTTTAATTGATCCTTAAAGAGGTCTGTGCGCGGCTGCATTCCGATATAGACAAAGGCTCCGTTGGCATTGACGACGCTGAGTTCATTGGTTTTCACGTTTTCAATCTCGATGCCGGCCAAGTGTCCGTTGCCTACAATGCGGCGCGGTTCGGAATCCCAGATCACGCTGATCTTAGGATTCGCTTCCGCTTCTTCCTGGGCCGTCTTTGATGCCTGAAAGTGATCGAACTGATGCACGATGGTGACGTGTTTAGCATACTTGGTTAGGAAGTTCGCTTCCTCGACCGCGGAGTTGCCGCCGCCCACAACAATCACATTGTCCGCATCCTGGTACATCGCACCGTCACAGGTCGCGCAATAGTGCACTCCTTTGCCGCGGAACTCAGCCTCTCCTTCCGCCGGCAGACGACGGGATTCAGCTCCGGTCGCAATGATCATTACCGGTGCGCTATATTCGGCATCCACTGTGCTGATCCGCTTCATATCTCCCTGTAGGTCAACGCTTACAACTTCTTTAAGGTCCTGAATGTCCGCCCCGAAACTCTTTGCCTGGGCGATCATGTTTTGCATTAAATCTTTCCCGCCCACTGTCCCATTGGTACCGGGGAAATTAGCGATGTGGAAGGTGGTAGCGGCCTGCCCCCCTGCCAGTCCTTGCTCAACAATGATGGTTTTAAGCTTGGAACGGGAGGTGTAAATGCCGGCGGTGAGTCCGGCCGGACCCCCGCCTAAGATCAAGACGTCCGCTTGGTAATGTTCTTTTTCAACTTGCTCGCTTTCAATTCCCAGGAGATTTTCCATTGCGATCCGCATTTGTGATAAGCTGATATACCCGGTAAGACGGTCCCCTACTTCTTTGCCGTTTTCAAAAAAGAGCACGGTCGGGCTGCCCTTTACACCTAACCGCTCAGCCAGCGGGCGGTTGGCTTGGCGCATCATTTTGACGAATTTAACCTGGGGGAATTTCTCGGCCATGCGCTCATAGATCGGAGCCAGTTGGTCACAGGGAGGGCAGTCTTCCGAAAAGAAGTCTAAGACGATGTACCCTTTTTGGCTTTCAAGTTCTTTGTCAAGTTCACCGCTTGTAAGATATAAAATGCGCTCACTCATATTTTTTCGCTCTCCTTTGCTCGCTATCTGATATTTTACCCCCTATACCCCCTTGGGGTATTGCACGATTTTAATATATGCGATTCAGTTGAATTTGTCAACTGCTTTACGTGGAGATTTTATTTATTCTTCCCCAGAGGGATAAATAAAAACCGGCCACATTTTTGTGGTCGGCGAGGGTAGTATCTATTCAGTTAGCATATCTTCGCCTGAACCGGGGCTGTGCTTACGACGTGTTTGCCTACACCCAGTTGGGAAGTGGGAATACCGAGGGCCATGCCCATGATTTCCGTGAGATACATGACCGGAACTTTGGTTTCCCGACCGGTGGCTTTGGCTACTGCTCCTTGGCGTAGGTCCAGATTAGACATGCACATCGGGCAGGCGGTGGCGATCGTGTCCGCACCGGCGTCTTTAGCCTGGTGGACAATGCGTCCGCTCAGCTCGACTACAACATCGAGACGGGTAAGCACATGAGCTGCCCCGCAGCAATCTGTTTTGGCACCCCAGGGAACTACGATCGCGCCCAGAGCCTCCAAGAGTTGATCCATACTGGTCGGATTCGTCGGATGGTCGAATTGCGCGATTTTCGCAGGGCGGGTCAGCATGCAGCCGTAATAGGGAGCTACTTTCAAGCCTTTGAGCGGCCTTTTAACTTTCTTGGCGATGGCGTCAATGCCAAGGCGGTCAACCAAGAGTTCGAGGATATTCATCACATGCACGGAGTTGTTAAGCTTCATCTCGATCGCTTTTTCAACTTTTTTCTTGGTCTCAGGCTTGTCTTTGCATTCAATTTCCGCCGTGCGCAAGTGGTTAAAGCAGGCAGCACAGGGTGCCATGACTTCCTTCATTCCTGCTTTTTCCGCCTGGGCCAGGTTACGGGCAGGCAAAGCCAAAGCCAGGAGATGGTCGGTCTGGTGCGCCGGGGTCGAGCCGCAGCAGTTCCAGTCCGGAATCTCTTCTAGCTGGACTCCGAGCGTGTTTAAGACAGCCTGAGTGGACGCTTCATAGTTTTTGGCGGTGGAGTGGAGGGAGCATCCGGGAAAATATCCTGTTTTCATTTGGCGTGCCCTCCTTTAACCTTCTCGACATTCTCAAAAATCTTGGCCACATGAGCCTGCCCTTGAATCTTATGCGGGAAGACGTCCCCCACGCCCATAATTCCTTTCAAAAACATGGGTGGCCCGATCGGGATCAGAGTTGCTACATCTTTAACGAGTTGGCCTTGGCTGAGCATGTTCTTAACCATGAGGCCGACTTCATGCATGCGCCCATTGTTGCGCACTTCTCCTAAGAAAATGCTGTTCATCTTCGGAATTTTCTTTTCGTTGGTCTTATAGTTTTCTTCTTTGGCCATTTCCCGTAGCACGTTCATCACTTCGTACAGTTCGAACCCGGCCGGACATTGCGCTCCGCAAGTCCCACACTGAATGCACATCTGAATCGACTTACTGGAAAGAAGTTGGTCTTTCATGCTATAGACGATCATCTCTAAGATAGAGTTCGGGGCATAGTCCATGATCCCGGAAAATGGACAACCACCGGAACATTTGCTGCACTGGTAGCATTCCTGAACTTTCTGGCCGCTGCGGGCTTCGACTTCTTCAAGAAAGCTATGCTTTTCCCCTAAAAATACTTTCACTCGCTTCACCCTCTCCTCGGTGTTTGGCACAGTGTTCAAACTTATGATAAACCAATGATGGCTGCAGGTATTTCGGTTCAATTCCGCGTGCCAAAGCCTCATCCCGCAAGACTGCATTTATTTCGTTTAATGGAAGCCCCACCGGGCACACCGCCTGACAGCCGGTGCAATTTTTGCCACAAAGCCAGATGGTGCGGCTGTCCAGAACTTTATCGTCCTGACAGTCCAAGAGGGACTCAACCACTTGGCGTGGTGTAAGGTCAAATTCTTCCGTGTGGGCACACCCGCCGCCGCATTTCGAGCACTGAAGGCAGGCTGTCAGCGACTTATGGATTGCCTGCTCAACTGTCGTGCGAACTCCGTCTTCCACAATCCGTAAACGCATTTTGAAGTCACTTCCTTTATGCCTTTATTTGATTAAAGTCAAGGCTTCACTGGCTGCCAGACCACCCATTGCGACAGAGGCTGCGATTTCCATGGGCTGGGTACAGCTTCCGGCGAGAAAGATTCCGGGTTTAGAGGAGTTCACAGGGCGCACATTGGCCTCTGCCTCTTGGAAAAAGCCGTATTCATCCGTGGCGATTCCCAGAACCCCTGCCAGTTCGCGCGAACCCTCCGGCGGCTCCATGGCTGAAGCGAGAACCACTAAGTCAGCTTCCACTTCCACCGGGTTGCCGATAAGAGAGTCTTCCGCACGCACCAGGAGCTTTTCTTCACTTTCAATAACTTTGGCCACCCGGCCCCGGATATAGCGTACATTGTACTCTTCCATCGCCGAGCGGATGAACTCTTCATACCCTTTGCCGAGCGCGCGGATGTCAATATAGAAGACATAATTCAAGGATTGGGGATTGGCTTTTTTCATCATGATCGCATGTTTGGCGGAGTAAGAACAGCAAATCTTGGAACAGTAACGATACCCTTTCGCCTTGTCGCGCGAGCCCACACAGTGTACGAATACCACCCGTGCTTTGCCCTGGGGCAGACGGTTTTCCGCAGCCATCTTTTCAAACTCAAGGCTGGTCACCACTTTGGGAGAACGGCCATAGCTGTACTCTGTATAAGCGGTCGGCTCCATGTAATGGAAACCGGCGGCTACAATAATGACGGCTACGTTTTCCGTGCGGGTGCCGGCAGCCGTCTTTAACTCAACTGTGAAATCACCGGCGCTTCCCTGGCAGGACTGAAGCGTGGTATTGGTTAGAATCTCCACCCCGGCTGCAGATTTTACCCTGTCTACTTCCTTAGTCACAAGGGCTTTGGCATCGCCCAGGACGGGAAAAGTGTAAGCCAATTTGGCAAAGTTCCCGCCAAGCTCAGCCTCTTTTTCAATTAAAATGACTTCCCCGCCGTTTTGAGCGATTTTCTGGGCGGCAGTGATCCCTGCGATTCCGCCGCCGATAACTAACGTCTTTTTGCTCACGTTTCTTCCTCCCTCTAGCGACCGATGCGGTCTAAGACATCTTCAAGGCGTTGGCGCCCGCTGATATGCGCGGCAAAGGCCAGTTTCGGGACAGCTAAGCCTAAAGCCAGGCCCACCAATTGGGCAATGTGGATGATAGGCGTTTCATATGAAGCTCCCTGCCTGTAGTTAAGCTGCTGCTGAACCCGGTCAAGCTGGCTGTGACAATACGGACATTGCACGATCAGGAGATCCGGATCTGCTTCTTTCACTGAATCCAGTTTGTGCTGAGTGTGCTCCAGGGAAAGATCCTTGCCGGTAATAATCTGCGTAAAACCGGTGCCGCAGCACTCACGGTTAGCGGTGTAGGGCACCACGGTTCCGCCCATGATTTCAATCAGTTCTTCCATATAGGTAGGCATTTGCGCGTCATCAATCGCAGTGTACTTGCCGCCGCCCAGATAATGGCAGCCATAGTGGGTCGCTACTTTTATCCCTGTAAGCGGACGCTTGACATTTTTGGCAATATCGTCTTTTAAGCGGTAGAACATTTCCGCAATGTGGTAAACATTACTGGTCCCCTTGTACTCGCGGCCCATCATGTTCATCATCATGTTGACACTGGCTTTAACTTCCTCGTTATGGTTCATGAAATGCCCAAACTCATTGAGAAAGGTCCAGCAGCCGTTGCATACAACACAGGTATCCAAGTTCTTTTCCTCAGCCAGAGAGAGATTTCTGGCCACAGCCGGCATGGAAGCAGTCGGAGCCGCCACATTGGCAAAGGTCACGAAACCGCCGCAACAGGTTTGTTCATCCGAGTCAACCGGTTCCACTCCCAGAATCTGAAGAGTCTCCATGCCGCAGGCTTCAATCCCTGGGTATTTATTGCTGGCCACGCAGCTTTTGAAGAAAAAGATTTGTTCGGGTTTCGGAATCTGAGCGATTTTATCAAGCCTCGGCATGTTTTTTCCCTCCTGGTTCACCATAGTTGTAGAAACGCAGCTTGGTCTTAATCTTGCCGACTTTTGAGGGTAGAGGCTTAGTTTTGCAGCGTTTCGCTTGCGCATCATCACAGGTTTTGCAATCTAAGAGTTCAACCCCACCTATTTTCTTAATAAAGGAGGTCATCCCGCTTAAGTCGGAAATCATATTAATCTCAGCAATGCCCCGGTCACTCACTTTGCGTTCCGGAGGAAGTCCGGCCGCCATGCGGATTTTGCTAATATCTCCGATTTTATCCAGCACTTCAGGATTACGCTCGGAAGTCGACACTGTAATCCCTTTCTTGAGATAATCCTTTTCCGCGTACCCCTCGAGCTGCTTGACATCTTCCCAGCCATATCCTTCGTTCATAGCGGCTAAGCGAAACATGAAGACAAAGAACGGAAAGTTGATGTCCATCGGGCATACGGAAAAACAGCCGCTGCAGAAAAAGCATTGCCATAATTCCACACTGGAGAAAACCCTTTTTAGGTTGCCGTTTACCAGATCACGGATGATTTTACGGGGATTGTAGCTGGGCGTAATGGCTGCAGCCGGACACTGGCCCGTACACTTGCCGCACTGCAGGCATTTCTCGGCTTCATTGACAAACCCCATGGCAATTGGCTTAAACTTTTCGTAAAAATCGTCATCCCAGTCTTTGACTTGTTCGAGCACACCTCGTCCCCCCTATTCCTCTTTCTTGCCCGTGAAGGCCTGTTTCATCATGGGCATCATTTGAGGCATAAAACTGAAAAGATCCTCCCGCGTGTCCTTGCCGGCCATCGCAAATTTAACCATCCCCGGCATCATCTTCATCATGCGTCCCAACGGCATCTCCAGGCTGAAAAGCTCCTTAAAATAGTTGTTAGTACGCGCGGCCACATTGCGGCTGGTTTCTTGGCCATAAGCCTCCAAGTAATTATCCGCCATTTTGTTCACCTCCCATGGGAAAGTTATCCCAAGTATAAATTTAAGTAATTAGTTCACAAAGTTAAGCAAAAAATTTGCTTTTACGCTAAGAAATAAAGATATATTTTTGATTCTTGAGATCGTACTTGACTGTACATTCACGCAGCTCCCCTAAAAAATGCCTGCCTGTAGAGTTCATAAGCCTTAAGATTCTCCGTGTTGATACGGCTGACTAAGGCACTGGCCGCGGCAGCCCAAGTTTAAGATCTGTTCAGGTTCCATCGGATTGTACAGAGGTCGGTAAAAGCCGCATTGGGAACAATAATCCATGTTGATGGCGTAATTCAATCCCCCGCACTTTGGGCAAGTTATGGTTTTCACATTAGGAGGCAACGGATTAACTTTTTCGAGCACCATGAAAAACTTCGGGCGAAATTCCGCCACAAGTTGACCGCAGTGAGAACACTCCAGCATTTGTACCCCTCCCCCCTGGACGGGATTGATTTTCGCTTTAAGCATACAACTAAACTATAGCAAGGTCAATAAGTTTTTGCCTATAGATAGCATCTATACCTCTGTTCATTTTCGTATAATCTAACTATTTTCGACAACTTAACCCCAGAAATTCAACGCATTAGGTTAGAAAAAACGGAGATAAGCCTCTGATAGATTAAACTCTTAAAATAGTTAAAACCGCCAACTAACAAAGCGGCGGTTTTTATAATTAAGGGTTAATTACTGATTCAGTTTCATCAAGGTTTCAATCGCTTTATTTAACACCTCTTTTCTGTCTTCACCTTTTTCAAGGGCATCGATCATGCAGGTATTGGCATAGCGCTGCGCTACAACCACAGACACCTTATGAATAGCAGAGCGAATCGCGACAAGTTGCAACAGGATCTCCTCGCAGGACTTATCCTCCTCCATCATACGCTCAACCGCGGCCACATGCCCCCGTACGGTCTTAAGCCGGGTTAAAATCTGTTTTGTTTCCGTTGGGTCAACATGTTTCATAACTATTCCTCACTTCCCTGAGTAAAGCTTAATGTATCTGGCGTAACTTTTCAAGACCCGTCCAACATACTCGCGTGTCTCTTGGAAAGGTATGTCTTCCTGACGAATGTTCTCAGGATCAAGCTGCTTTAACTCAATCCACTCTTTCACATGCCCACTGCCGCCGTTATAGGCTGCCAATGACAACGTCAAATCGTTATTGAACTCTTTCTGCAAATTGGCTAGATACCACGTTCCGTACTGGATATTCTTTTCGGGGACAACCATACCCTCATCACTGTAGTTCTTGTCTCCAAGGCTTTGCGCAATCCAGCGCGAAGTGGCGGGCATCAATTGCATTAAACCCTTTGCCCCTTTATGCGATTCGGACTTGGGCAGGAACCTGCTTTCCTCCCGTATTACCGCTGCAACCAACAGTGGGTCGACCCCATATTGCGCAGAAAATTTTTCAACTGTGGCGCGGTATGGATAAGGGTAAAGCATTTTTTGAATCGCATCGATCTGTCCCGTGGCCCAGGCAAGAAGAACGGCTGCCAGGGTAAGAACGAATATTCTTTTTATAGTAAGCAAAAAAATGCTTCTTCTTTTCATACCAGCCTTGCCCTCAGAATTTTCAGCTGGTTTTCCGTGTTTTCCCAGGTTTTCGAGTTGTCTATGACTTTCTGGGCCTTAGTGGCTTTGTCGTCGAGCAGCATCTGCGCTTGGATGCGAGCGAGAACTTCCTCCCGGCTCAGTTTGTCTCTGTGTAATACGCGCTCTACCTGGACCGCAAGCGGAACCCACACGACCCAGACCTCATCAACGAACTTGTCCATTCCTGCCTCAAATAAAAGGGGAATATCCCAGACGCATAATCTTACCCCTTGTTCCTGCAAGATTTCCCTTTCTCTCTCCATTTTGACTAAGACTTGGGGATGCAGTATTTTTTCAAGCCGCCTGCGCTGAGCCTCATCTCCAAAAACAATTCTACCCAATGCCCTGCGGTCCACTGCGCCGTCGGCACCGAAAATATCGCGACCGAATTCTTGGACAAGCAGAGAAATCGTTTCCTGATCTCCTGCCAAAAGTTCGTGCACCATCTTATCCGCATCAAGCACCGGAACCCCGTGTTCTTGAAGCCAGCGGGCAACGCTGGATTTCCCGCTGCCTATTCCTCCCGTAAGGCCAACTGTGTACAATTTTTCCCCTCCCCGTTTAATTCATGCGGATCATCAAAACAGTTTCCCGATTCCCACAAGAATCAGCACTGCTCCCGGTAGAAGTTCTGCCTTGCTAATAAAGGTTTCCGGAATTTTGCCGGCGAGCTGCTGGCCCAGCCTCAGCATCCCCATTTGAGTTAAAGCCACAATGGCAATGAGAGAAAAAGTCATTCCGGCCAAGGCCGCCCCAATTCCGGAAGCAAAGGCGTCCACCGCCAGAGCGGTACCGAGGAGAATGCTTTCGCGCAGGCTGATCCCGCCGGAACCGTCCATATCTGCCAAATCCGGAGTGCGCAAGACCTGAATCACTAACCCTAAAAACTCGAGCTGAAAAATCGGTTCTGAGTCCTCATGCTCGTAAACATGCGCTACTGCCGGTACGGTCTCCGGCTGCTGCCGGTCTTGACGGATCACCTTAACTAACTGAAAGACTCCTAATCCAAGCAGGATTCCTGCTCCGAGATAGCGAGCCGGAAATAAATCAAGCCACCGAACGACCCAGTTTCCGAATAACATTGAAATACCCATGGCTGCGACCGTGCATAAGGCAATTACCCCCATAGAAGCGAGCGGAATCCGAATGCGGCGCAGGCCATAAGCCAACCCCACCCCAAAACCATCCAAGCTTAAAGCGATTGCCATTAGAACCGCTGTTCCCATTATGTATCCCTCCACCCTGCGATTTCAGGATAATATATGGGTGGAAGGAAGAAATGGTGAAATCAGTTACACACTTCAAGCCAGGCTGTCATGGCCTGATCCAGGCGTTCTTTGGTATCTTCATACTCCTCATGGAGTGTTAGTACTTGCTCGTAATCAGCTGCGGCCTGCTCCAGCTCCTGTTCCAGCTCGCGCAGTCGGTTTTCTAGGAGTTCTATCTCCTCTTCCAGTTGCTGCATAGACTTTTGCCTGCGTTTAGCGGCTTTTTGCTCAAGGCGCTCTTCCTGAGATTTACTCAACTGTGGTATATCCTCAGTATTCTGAGTTTGAGCCTGGCGGCTTTCACGAAAGTTCGCATAGTCTCCATCATATAGGGTGAGCCCCTCCGGTTCAAGATAGGCTATTTTGGTCGCAATCTTATTTAAAAAATAACGGTCATGTGACACTACTAAAACTGTGCCCTCGTATTCCAGCAAAGTCTCTTCCAGGACTTCTCTTACTTGAGCATCCAGATGGTTAGTGGGCTCATCGAGCAGAAGCAAATTCCCTTGAGCGAGGAAAAGTTTGCACAGAGCAAGCCGGCTTTTTTCTCCACCACTCAGGACTCCCACCCGTTTGAACACTTCTTCTCCGCGAAAACCATAGCGCGCTAACAGGGATCTAATCTCGGGATCTTTCAAGGAAGATGTAGTGCGAAGCTCGTCAATTATGGTCAGGGCTAGGTTTAAGCTCTCATGTTCTTGGGCGTAGTAGGAAATTTTCACGTTCGCCCCCAAGCGCATTGTTCCTTCATGTGCTTGCTGTTCGGCGATTACTTTAAGCAAAGTAGTCTTGCCAACTCCGTTTTTCCCTAGCAGAGCGACCCGCTCCCCGCGCCTTAGATGAAGGTTGACATGGCGAAAAACTGTACGTCCGCTAAAAGTAACCTCAATTCCTTCGGCGTCGATCACTCTGTCCCCGCTGCGCTCAGAGAGCGCAAGAGCGATTTTTATATCGTTCCCGGGGGCGAATCCTGCTACCGGTTTTAGTCTCTGTAGCATAATCTCCCGTCCACGGGCTTGCCGCGCATTGACCCCCGCCTTGTTTCTCCTGATATACTCTTCGAGGCGGGCAATCTTTTTCCCTAGACGCTCGGCTTCTCTGGCTTGGGTTTTGTCCGCTACAGCCCGTTGTAATTCATAATCTGAAAAATTCCCGTTATAGATTAGCAGGCTGCCATTTTCCAGGCAGAGGATCTTGGAAACCAGACGATCAAGAAAGTAGCGGTCATGGGAAACCACCAAAACTGCACCAGGATAACCCTTCAAGAAACTTTCCAGCCATTCAAGGGCTTCAAGATCCAAATGGTTCGTTGGCTCGTCAAGAATAAGCAAAGAGGGCGCACGCAGGAGGAGCCTGGCCAGGGCCAGGCGGGTCTTTTGGCCCCCGCTCAAGAGACTGACAGAAGTTTCTGTTTCCCCTTCAAGCCCAAGGCCAGCCACAATCTTGCGTACCCGAGCTTCCAACGAATACCCGCCGTCCCGCTCATACTGCTCAGTAAGCAATGCATATTGTTCCAATACTTTATTTTCCGCAGTGGCGGCTATTTTCTGTTCGAGCAAGTGCAGTTCCTTGCGCTTGTGCAAAAGGTCGGAGCGCTCGTGTAGCATGCTCTCGAACACTGTGCCTTCATCTGAGAGTTCCGGAGCCTGTGCGAGGTACCCTACTTGCCCGGACAGAACGATCTGTCCGGATTCAAGGGGCAATTCCCCGAGACAAGCTTTAAGTAAGGTGGTTTTGCCGGCCCCATTGGGCCCGATTAAACCTACTTTCTCATCTTTCTCGATAGCAAAGGTAATATTCTGAAACAGGGATTCCCCTGCAATATCTACGCTGCAATTATAACAAGATAATATGCTCATCGTTCATCCTTCTATTGCTGGCACATCTCGCAACAAACGGTGGTGCGCCCGGCGACCTGCTTTTTCTTAAGGAGCTGGCCGCAGTTAACACACGGTTCTCCCCCACGACCATATGCTTGTAAGAGCTTCTGAAAAGAGCCCTGCTCGCCGTTCGCATCCCGGTAATCGCGAAAAGAGGTGCCGTTTGCTTCAATTCCTGCCTCCAACACTTCCCTCATCGCTTGATGGAGAGCGATGAGTTCTTCCTCAGTCAGGGCAGACGCAGACCGTTCAGGACTTATACGTGCACGGAACAGCGCTTCGTCAACATAAATGTTGCCTAACCCTGCCACGACGGTCTGATCGAGCAGAGCAGCCTTGAGGTTCTTTTTCTTACGGGCCAGACGTTCTCCTAGGCGTACAGGCGTCACTTCCTCACTCAGAGGTTCCGGCCCCAGAATGCTTAAAGATGAAGTGCTGAAGCATTCCGCGGTCAGCATAGCCTGGATGCGCCCGAATTTACGCGTATCATTAAAGTGAAGCTCCCCGTGAGTGAGCTTAATAACCACATGCGTGTGACGTGCCACTTCCTGCACTTGCGGATAATAGAGCAGCCGACCGGTCATGCGCATATGTGCTACTAAAGTGTAGCCGTTATTGAGGTTGATAAGCAAATATTTTCCGCGCCGGTCCAGGCTTTGAATCCGGCTCCCGGCAACAATTTCAGCAAAGGAACTATTTTCCGAGCCGCGCACAGCCTGAGGCCAGAAAAGGGTTACTTCTTTTATTTCTAATCCGGTAATGTGTCCTGCTAAAGTACGGCGTATCGTCTCAACTTCCGGCAGTTCAGGCATGGTCTTAGCTCCTTTTCATCTCGTACCAATTCGGACCTGTTTTGCATTCTACCGTAAGCGGGACAGATAAAGGATAAGCTTGCTCCATCTTCTCTTTAACCAAGGCAGCAACTTGCTCTAATTCCTCGGGCGCCACTTGCAGTAATAATTCGTCATGCACCTGGAGCAACATTTTTGAACGCAAACCCTTAAGGCCTGCGGCCACACCCAGCATTGCCAGCTTCATGATGTCGGCGGCAGTGCCCTGCACCGGGCTGTTCATGGCAATACGTTCCCCAAACTGTCGCTGAACCCGGTTTGGGTGGTGAATTTCCGGAATCAGGCGCAAACGGTTGAGAAGCGTGCGGACTTGTCCTTGTTCTTTGGCCCGCTTGACCACTTCCTCTAAATAGAGTTTAACGCCGTGATAGCGGGCAAAATACTGGTCAATATAATATTTCGCTTCTTTGCGTGGAATCCCTAGATCACGTGCTAAGCCAAAATCTGTGAGACCATAGACTAAGCCAAAATTGACGGCTTTCGCTTTGCGTCTAAGGTCAGAGGTCACCTCTGCCAGAGGAACTCCGAAAACCTCCGCGGCCGTGCGCGTATGCACATCCTGACCAAGAGCAAAGGACTCGCAGAGCAATGGGTCGTTGGAGTAATGCGCTAAGATGCGCAGTTCAATCTGGGAATAATCGGCTGACAGCATGAGCCAGTCCTCTTCAGTAGGCTTAAATACTTTGCGCAATTGACGTCCGTATTCCAGCCTAATTGGAATGTTCTGTAGGTTTGGCTCCGTGCTCGAAAGGCGGCCGGTCGCGGTCACTGTCTGTTGGAAAGTGGTATGAATCCTTCCCTCTTGCACTTGAGCGAGCAAGCCGTTGACATAGGTGGACATGAGCTTGCTGAGCTGGCGGTAATCCAGGATTTTCTCAATAATCGGGTGGGCCGGGCGCAGTTCTTCCAGGGTCTCCGCAGCGGTAGAGAAGCCGGTTTTCGTTTTTTTCACCGGAGGAAGACCCAGTTTTTCAAAGAGAATGTGCCCAAGCTGCTGGGTGGAGTTAATGTTAAACTGCCCGGATGCAAGTTCGTAAATCTCCTGTTCCAGCACAGTAAGCGCATTTTTTAGTTCTTCTCCATACTCCCGTAATGTTTTAGTATCAACCGCGATCCCGTGCCGTTCCATCTCTACCAGCACAGCACTGAGCGGCTGTTCAAGCTCACTCAAAAGAGTGGTTAGCCCGAGCTTTTCTAAATCAGACAAGTATTTAGGTCCGACGACAGCCAGTGCCTGCGCTTCTTCGTAGAGATCCGCAAAAGGCTCTTGCCCCGGGAAATAGGCGCGTACTAATTCCACAGGCTCAAATTTGGTACGGGCCGGATTGATGAGGTAGGCCGCAAGACTGAGATCGAGCTTTAGTCCTTTAAGAATCGCGCTTTCGGCCCAAGCGGCCCTTTCGGCAGCTATGGCAGCTCTTAACGATTTGCTGTCCGCTACCGTCTTTGGAACCTTGGGATTGGCTAAAAGCTCAAACCACGCACTGACTAGCTCCGGGGAAGCCTGTTCCCGGGTGAAAGCAAACACTGTTGAATCTAACTCTGCTGAACTTGACTCTGTTACCCCTGACTCTGCTGCTCCTGCTGCTCCGGGTTCTGCAGTTCCGACTGCTATTGCCCACTCCTGCCATTTGTAAGTAAGGGTATTTCCTCCCTCAAGGCGCACCGCCAAGGTCAAGGGAGTTTCTTCCCGCTGCCAGCGTTCAAACAGCCCCCTCCAGTCTTGCTCGGTCAAATTTTTCTTAGGCCAAGGGGTAACAACTGCCTGCCCGCGAGCAGGTTCTGGAGGTTGTACCTGTGCTTGCTCCTGTGCTTGCACCTCGTCCCCCGGCGAGTTCCCATCGAAGTCAAAGAGGGTGCCGGACCCATGTTTCTCTTGCCAAAGGCGGGCAATGTTACGCAAGCTGTACTTATTTAAGACAGCCAGTGCCTCCTGCTCATCCGGCCGCCGGTAAACGAAGTCTTCCAAGGCAAACTCCAAGGGCACCTCCGTCATCATCGTGGCCAGACGCTTGCTTAATAGTGCCTGTTCGGCATATTGTTCCAAAGCCCCCTGCACTTTTTTGCCTGATACTTTATCTTTATTTGCCAGAACATCTTCCACACTGCCATATTCCCAGAGAAGCTTAAGAGCAGTCTTCTCCCCTACCCCCGGAACTCCAGGAATGTTATCGGAACTGTCTCCCATCAGACCTTTAAGGTCGATGATCTGGGCGGGACGAAGCTGGTAACGTTCCCAAAGGTGATGTTCATCATAACACTCGACCTCACTAATCCCTTTTTTCGTGAGGAAAACATTAATCTTGGGGGAAACCAGCTGCAGGGCGTCTCTGTCTCCCGTGTAAATCAGGACCTCCCAGCCCCGGGCCTCAGCCTTTCTGGCAACTGAAGCAATTAGGTCATCTGCTTCATACCCGGCCAATTCTAACATCGGAACCGCAAAAGCGGCTAAAACATCCTTAAGATAGTCAAACTGCGGACGCAGACCGTCCGGAGTCTCTTTGCGCTGAGCTTTATATTCGGCATATTGTTCAATACGCACTGTTGCCTTACTTTTATCAAAAGTTACAAGCCAATAGTCTGGGTTTTGCTCTTGCAAGAGTCTGAGCAGCATCGTCATAAACCCGTGCAAGACATTAGTAGGCCGTCCGTCTGCAGCTGTAAGCATCGGCAAGGCGTAAAAGGCACGATTAGCCAAGCTGTTTCCATCCAAAATGATAATCCGTGGCACAGGAGGATACTCCTTTCCCTTAACCGGAATTTCCTTAACACCTCGTTAAGTATGCATGTACGGATGTCCGAATTTAAACGTACATACTCAATTATTAACTATATCATAGACAAGGCTTAATACAAAGGAAAAAGAACCCCGTGGCTATAACAGTTGGATTAACATTCGAATATTTGGGGCTGATGACACAATCTCGCTTTTTGCCATAACAAAAGGAGACGGAAAACCGTCTCCTTTTGTGCAAATGATATCGGATCGCATTTGATTCGCTTACTTAATCAAATTTCCCTTTTCGCCTGAAACTTTGATCTCACCCGCTTGAATCTTCTTGAATACATCAGCGACTTTGGTGGTGACATCGGTGCTTAAATTGGGGTTCTTGTCAGGAATACCGATGCCGTTGTTTTTGGAGTCAAAGGTCATGGCTTTCCCGCCTTGGAACTTGCCGTCTTTTTCTGCTTTCACCATATCATAAGCAGCAGTATCAATTTTCTTCATGGCGGAAGTCAAAATGATCGATTTCGTTCCATCATAAATACCTTCGCTGTACTGATCGACATCAACACCAATGACCCACGCTTGTTTGCCGGCTTTCGCCCGGGCTTTCGCCTCATTGATGGCTCCTAGACCAACGCTGCCGGCGGCGGCGAATATTGCTTTGACACCACCGTCATACATATGGGCAGCTAATTGTTGTCCGGCCGCGATCTCCGTAAAGGTTCCCTGGTACACAACATTTTCGGGTTTAATATTGATTTTAGTACTGAAATTGTCATTGGCGTATTTAATCCCTTGTTGGAAGCCCCAGTTGTACCGTTGTACCGGTGGGATTTCCATGCCTCCAATAAACCCGACATCCCCTTCTTTAAGTTGAAGGGCGGTCGCCACACCGGCTAGGAACCCGGATTCATGTTCAGCAAAGAAAATCGCAACCGTGTTCGGTTTAATACTTTCCTTCCCATCTTTGTCTGCAGGACTTGCATCAATGATTACAAACTTGCTGTCTTGATATTTGTCTTGCGCTTGAAAAATGGCCGTGGAGAATTTGAACCCAGGAGTCACAATAAATTTATAACCTGCATCATGCAGATTTCCAATTTCTTTAAGATAATCTGCTTCCGTTGTTCCCGTTGGCTTTAAGTATTTGGTCTCCAGGCTTAAATCTTTTCCAGCCTTCTGAACTCCTTCCCACGTGCCCTGATTGAACGATTTATCGTCAATTGTTCCGGAGTCAGTAACCATTCCGACCTTAAATGCAGCGGCAGCAGCCCCTCCACTACCCGCGCTGCTTGGACTTCCAGCGTTCGGCGTGCCTCCGCAACCCGCTAGCAGCGTCACTGTCATCAGTGTTGTAAGTAGAATAGCCGTAACTTTCTTAAACATCAACAGACCCCCTTAATTGTTATTTTAGAAAAATTAATGTGACAACAGAGAGAATGTCCCTTGGACGATAAGGTTTGATACGCAGTTAAACTTTACCAGCAAATCTATGTTATCATTTGAACACGCACAAGTCAATTAGAAGAAATCACGTTAGCGTTTTCCATGCTCAAACGGTTCACCGGCAGCCCTTGGTGCTTGGGAGGACTTTGAAAAAATAATCAAGGCTATTAGTGTGACAACATAGGGAAACACCTTCAGAATGACACTGGGTATGGATGCAAGGGCAGGCATAACCTGAGACACATTGGCTATGGTGCTGGCAAAGCCAAAGAAAAAGGTTGCTCCCAAGATCCCCAAGGGCTTCCATTGTCCAAAAATCAGGGATGCCAAAGCAAGAAACCCGAGTCCCGATACACTTCCCGTAAACTCCCCGGAATAGGTTATCAGGATGATGACCCCTCCTAATCCGGCAAAGGCTCCTGATATCATCACGGCAATGTAGCGCACCCAGAAAACATTAACGCCTGCCGAATCAGCGGCATGCGGATGTTCCCCGCATGCTCGAAGCCTGAGCCCAAAAGCCGTTTGATAAAGCCCATACCAACTTAGAGCCAATATAATGAGCACTAGCCAGGTTGAGGGATAGGTCTGGGTAAAGAAAAGCTTGCCCACAATCGGTACAGAGGACAAAACAGGTATATCCATGCGCGGCAGACCGCTAGCAATGCGGATATTCCCGCTCCCCGTGATGTTCCTGGCTAAAAATACGGTCAGCGCACCGGCAAGCATATTGATCGCCGTGCCACTAATTACCTGATTGGCACTTAAATTAATGCTGGCAAAGGCATGTAAAAGAGAGAATACTGCCCCCGTAAGCATTGCAACCATGATCCCGATCCAGACCGCGCCATTCGGAAATGCGGGCTGTAACTTAGCTATGGCGAGTGCTCCGCCAAAAGAGCCCACGACCATCAGACCTTCGAGTCCGATGTTTACCACCCCACTACGTTCTGAAAAAAGTCCTCCCAGTGCGGTAATCAGTAACGGAATCGTAAAGGCAATCGCATACGGAAAGATTTGTACCAAGATCGTCCACATTGTTATTGCCCTCTCTTTCTGAATCTTAACAGGTTGACGAGCCTCTCAATTAAAACACTGGTTGCCGCAAAGTAAATGATGGTTGCGATAATGGTATCCGCAATTTCAGGGGGGATTTGGATCATGGCATTCATAAATCCCTTCCCGGAATAGAGAAGTCCGAAAAACAAGGCTGCCAACATGGAACCCAGAGGAGAATTCGCTCCCAGCAAGGCCACCGCAATCCCATCGAATCCCTGTGTTGGCAGAACCCCTATTTGGATGTTGCTGGCATTTCCAATGTACAGAGTTGCCCCTCCCAACCCGGCCAGGGCCCCGGCAATCATCATGGAAAGAATGATATTCCGGTTCACATTGATTCCGGCATACTCTGCGGCAAACCGATTATAGCCAACAGCCTTCAATTCATAGCCCATCACTGTCCTATTCAAAATAAAAGCAATAATGATAACCGCCGCCATCGCCAAAAACAATCCCAAATTAATAAACGAACCGTTAAAAAGCTGAGACAGCCAATTCACTTTCAGAGATGCCGCATCCGGAATTGTCCGGGACTCCGTTTCCAGGAATTGGCCTTTGAAATAAGCGGGCACAGCATAATAGACAACCCAATAACTAATCCAATTCATCATAATCGTGGAAACCACTTCGTGGACATTAAACCGAGCTTTTAAAATCCCCGGAATCAGCGCCCAAATCGCTCCACCCAATACTGAGGCCATAATCGCAAGCGGCAGGAGGATTACGGACGGTAACGAAAGGGTCAAACCAACAGCCGTCGCGCAAAACCCACCCATCAACATCTGCCCTGAAGCACCAATATTGAAAAGACCCGTCTTGAAGGCAAAAGCCACTGATAAACCGGATAAGATCAGAGGAGTGGAAGTGGCCAATGTATCCCCCAGGCGTTCTATGCTCATCAATCCACCTTTGAACAGATAGGCATACCCGGCAAACGGATCACTGCCCGTCACTGCGATTAAAATCGCACCTGCCAATAGTCCTGAAACAATCGCCAAAACAGCAACGACTGCACTTTTTAAGGAGCCTTTCCTGAATTGAAGCTTCAATTATTTTCACCCTTTCTGACTCCGGCCATCATCAGTCCTACCTCATTTTCATTGGTCTCAGCAGCGTTAACCATCCCAATTAATTCTCCATTGCTGACAATGGCAATCCGGTCGGAAACATTGAGAATTTCGTCCAGCTCCAAAGAAACCAGCAAAACGGCTCTACCGCTATCCCGTTGTTCCACTAATCGTTTATGCATATATTCGATTGAACCCACATCAAGGCCTCGTGTCGGTTGAACTGCGATTAAAAGATCCGGATTCAATTCAATCTCACGGCCGACAATCGCTTTCTGCTGATTCCCTCCTGACAGCGAGCGGGCAAACGATTCCGCCCCTTCCCCGGCTCGTACATCAAAATGATCCATGATCTTATCCGTATAATCCCGAATGACCTCCCGATCCAGCAATCCCTTTTTCGAAAACGGGACACGATCATAAACTTCTAATACCATATTTTCTTCGATGGTATAATCCAAAACCAACCCTCTCATTTGACGATCCTCCGGAATATGGGCTATCCCTGCCTCAATGCGCTTGCGAATCGACAAATAGGTAATATCCTGTTTTTTTAACAGTACCTTTCCGGACTCAATCCGTCGCAGCCCCGTGATGGCCTCTACCAGCTCCGTTTGACCATTCCCGTCTACCCCGGCAACGCCCACGATCTCGCCAGCGCGCA
Source organism: Paradesulfitobacterium aromaticivorans (assembly GCF_054657415.1). Lineage (NCBI taxonomy): Bacteria > Bacillati > Bacillota > Clostridia > Eubacteriales > Peptococcaceae > Paradesulfitobacterium > Paradesulfitobacterium aromaticivorans. The sequence continues at coordinate 59,582 of NZ_BAAHYT010000004.1, forward strand.
CATTGAGTGAGAAATCCTTTAATCCTAAAACCTTGCGATTATTCAGGACTGAGAGGTTCTCCACCTGAAGAATAATATCACCGGGGTTGCTTTCTGACTTGTCCACTTTGAAGGATACCTGACGACCGACCATCATTTCGGCCATTTGAGCCTCACTGGTTGCCGCAACCTCAACCGTGCCTACAAGCTTTCCTCTCCGTATCACGGTACAACGATCGGCTACCGCTTTAATTTCCTTTAATTTATGCGTGATGAGGATGATCGACTTACCTTCTGCTACCAGGTTTTTCATAATCTTCATCAACTCAAGGATCTCTTGGGGAGTTAGTACCGCAGTGGGTTCATCAAAAATCAAGACCTCGGCGTCACGATACAGCATTTTAATAATTTCAACACGCTGTTGCATTCCCACCGAAACATTTTCAATTTTTTCATACGGATCCACATTCAGTCCGTATCGTTCAGACAATGACTGAATGCGCTCGGCTGAAGATTTCAGATCAATCCTCAAACCTTTTTTAGGCTCTATTCCCAGAATAATATTCTCCGTGATCGTAAAATTATGGACCAGCTTAAAATGCTGATGAACCATGCCGATGCCAAGGTCATTGGCAATATTTGGATTAGCAATGTGAACCTCATGTCCTTTGATGCGAATCGATCCGCTCTCCGCCTGATACAGCCCAAAAAGGATCCCCATGAGCGTGGATTTTCCGGCACCGTTTTCACCCAGCAAGGCATGAATTTCCCCTTGTTTTAATTCTAAGGTGATATCGTCGTTGGCGACTACGCCTGGAAACTCTTTACGAATGTTAAGCATCTCCACGACATACTCCATCAGCTTTCCCCCTCACTTTTCCTAACCGTTCAAGGAAATCCGCACTTTCCTGACCTAAAACTGATTTATTCTTACCCTGTATATTCTCCAATCGTGGCTATTTTCCTTCGTGGCAAAAGAAGATGTGTTTATGAGGGTATGTGTTCATTATTTTTCTACAGGAATGCTTGGCTTGCGCCCCGTTAATTCCAGTGGAATGAACGCACTTGTTTAGTTGCACTTATCCCCCCAGCGCAAGCTGAGGTTAACAGAATTGAAGAAGGAATGATTAATGCCCCCGGCACCGCCGAGGGCATTAATCGTACATTTTTTGTTATCGTTTTTCCATCCCAAGGTATTTAAGTTAAATCCCCCCTAACATTATATTTGTTTTATTACTAGGCAGGCACAGGTTTATTTCAACCCTGCCTGCCTCCAAATGCTATTAAGTGTGCCTGGCGGAATATCGCCGCCGTGGTTCGGTAATGTTACTTTACCCTGTTTTGTCGGGTGTGTAAGTTGGATATGTGAAAATAAAAAGGCGGGCACGTTTTGGGCACGTTCCCGTCGGTCTTTATGGGCATAAAACCCTTCAATTCCTGGTGCCGAAGGCCGGGGTCGAACCGGCACGGCCGTTAAGCCATCGGTTTTTGAGACCGACGCGTCTGCCAATTCCGCCACTTCGGCAAAAACTCGTGACTAATATATAATAACATCGCAAAAAGATTAAGTCAAGCTAGATTTTATATGAGATTTTAGTTGAAAGCATTATTCATTTAGAATTAAGTTTATCTTTAATAAGCTTAATTTCGACTTCGTGTATTCCCATCATCCCCTGCATATGCCTCGACTTATTATGGAGGTCTTCTACTTCTCCTTCAAGTTCATCAACAGCCGCACTATGATTCCTAATAACTAATTCAAGCACATTAATCTTATCATTTAGACCAGTTTCTAAGTCATCAAACTTTTTATCTACTTGCTGGCGAAAACTAATTATTCCTTCTTGAATAAACATTACATTTTTGTCAGTGCGCTCAAGTAGTAGACTATTCCTACTAATCTTAGACTCTAAGCCATCGACCTTCTCTTCGAGCCCGTCAAATCTTTTCTCTAGGCCATCGACCTTCTCTTCGAGCCCGTCAAATCTTTTCTCTAGGCCATCGACCTTCTCTTCGAGCCCGTCAAATCTTTTCTCTAGGCCATCGACCTTCTCTTCGAGCCCGTCAAAGCGCTTTTCTAGGCCGCCAACTTTGGCGTTGATGTCGGCCAGTTCGCCAAAAACCCTGTTAAACTGTTCTAAGATCAGTCCCTGAAATTCATCGTAAGCCACCGGATCCCCACCTTCCATAGCTTTATCCGATGGCTAACCGCCACTAAGACTCCCACTTCTTAAGTGGGAGATAAGTGGCGCTAAGCCCCTGGATAAGTTCAACTAAACTTCAGGTGGGATTAAAATCCCATCTGAAGTAAGTTTCCTTTATGGCTGTCCGCTTTCAAACACTCCGATCGTTCTGATCTTGTCATAGCGCCGGTTCTTGAGTTCTTCCGGCGTTTGAACCTTCAAGGCGTCCAAATGCTTAGCAATCCTGACTGCCAACGCTTCCGCTGTCTGTTCAATATTTCTATGCGCTCCCCCTAAAGGTTCGGGCACGATTTCATCCACTATTCCTAGATCAAACAGATCCTGTGAGGTAAACCTCAAGGCTGTGGCAGCCTCGCGTGCCTTGCCTGGATCTTTCCAAAGAATAGAAGCGCAACTCTCCGGGGCTATGACAGTGTAGAAAGCGTTCTCCAGCATTAAGATTACGTTGCCAACGCCAAAGGCAAGGGCTCCGCCGCTTCCCCCTTCCCCGATCACCGTGCTGATAACCGGGATATGATACCCCGCCAAAGCCATCAAACAGCGGGCAATTGCCTCAGCCTGGCCTCTTTCTTCCGCTGCCAAGTCACAGGCGGCCCCCGGAGTGTCAATGAAAGCAAGAATCGGGCGGGCGAATTTTTCTGCCTGGTCCATCAGGCGGAGGGCCTTCCTGTATCCTTCAGGATGGGGCATGCCAAAGTTGCGCTGAATATTCTCTTTGGTATCTTTTCCTTTAACGTGGGCCACCACGGTCACAGGAATTCCCCTAAAGACAGCAATTCCGCCCACTACCGAACGATCATCGGCAAAACAGCGGTCTCCGTGCAGTTCCAGGAAATCCTCAAACAAAAGAGGAACATAGTCATAAAAATTAGGACGCTCCGAATGCCTGGCTATCATCACCTTTTGCCAAGGCTCAAGCTCAGTATAAATTGTTTTTTTTAGATGTTCCAGTTTCCGTTCCAAAGTCGAAATCTCGTCTGAAAGATCAATCTCTTTTTCACGAGAGAATTTTTGCAGTTCGGCAATTTTATTTTCAAGTTCGATCAACGGCTTTTCAAATTCAAACAGTTGCGCCATACTTTGCCCCTTCCCGATGATAGCGCAGCAAACGTGCCAGAGTCGGACGCATCTGGCCCCGCTCAACAATGAGATCAATTAAACCGTGCTTTTCATTAAACTCCGCAGTCTGAGCGCCCGGAGGAAGTTCCTGACGCATGGTTTGCTTGATAATCCGGGGGCCGGTAAACCCGATCAGCGCTCCTGGCTCCGCAATGATTATGTCCCCAAGAGAAGCATAACTCGCCGTCACCCCGCCAAATGTCGGGTCAGTCAGCACAGAAATGTATAAGAGGCCTGCTTCAGCTAGTTTAGCGAGCGCAGCACTCGTCTTAGCCATTTGATAGAGCGAAAGAATCCCTTCCTGCATCCGCGCCCCACCGGAGGTGGAGAAGATGATAACAGGCAAGCGCAGTTCAAGCGCGCGCTCAACTGCACGGGTAATTTTTTCTCCGACCACTGAGCCCATGCTGCCCATCATAAAACCGCCTTCATTTAATACTAAAACAGCTTGGTTTCCTTCAATGGCAGCATGTCCGGTTAAGACTCCTTCGTTCATAGCGGTGTTTTCAGAGGCTTCGGCAAGTTTATCGCGGTAGCCCGGAAAGCCCAAAGGATCCGCCGACTGCAGTTCCCTATCCCACTCCTCGAAACTGTTGGTGTCAAGCAAATGTTCCAAACGCTCACGGGCCGAAATCCTAAAGTGGTGGTTACACTTCAGGCAAACACGATTATTTTCCTTCAGATCTTTGTTAAAGAGTACTTCCCCGCATTTAGGACACTTTACCCACAACCCGTCAGGCAATTCCCGTCGACTGACAGGCTGCTGCGGAAGCTCTTGCTTTGGGGAAGCTTGAGTAGTTACCGACGGAATCGTAACATACTTCGGTTTCCGAAACATATCCTTAAACATATTAGCTCCCCATTACAGTGGTAATTATCTCATGAGCTTCTTCCGCTTCAGACTCCGCTACCAAAATCTCAACAGAGGCATGATCCCCCAGATGGGAGGATCCAATGGTGCGTAGTTGCACCAGTAACCCTTCATCGGTAAGAACTTTTTTGTACTTTTCGGCAATAGCTTTATTCGGAGCAATATAAATGACAGTCCACATTAAATTGATCCCCCTTGCGCAAATGGTAAGCGCCACAATTAAGAGCCGGTAGTAATCTCCCCGTGTTTAGTGTAAAGTACCGCTTGGCCGCGGATTTTGATCGCAGAAGTATGTTCTGTGAATTGAGCTATCATTACTTCCCCTTTATCAAGCTTCTCTGAATGATGAAACCTGGTGTCTTTGCCGCGGGTAAGGCCGATAATGGTAACCCCATTTTCCAGAGCTTTTACGACTATATAATCATTCCCTAGGTCTTTAGATTCGGGCATAGTAAGCACCTCAAGTCCATTTTTTCGGTATCATAATATCATAGGGCAGGACAATGTGCAAGAAAGCCCCGGGGCGCAAGATGCGACAATTGGAGGGGCTTTTCCCTATTCCATCCGCGCTGTCGCATATTTCTCGATCAGGGCCTTTTCCACATGTGGCGGCACCAGGTCGGAGACGCTTCCGTGTAAGCTGGCGGCCCATTTAATAGCACTTGAACTAATAAAAGAAAACTCACTTTTGGCAACTAGAAAAACTGTTTCAATATCGGGAGCCAGCTTCTTATTCATCAAAGCTAACTGGAATTCGTACTCAAAGTCAGACATAACCCTGAGACCGCGGATTATGGCCTTGGCTGCGCAACGGCGGGCGAATTCTACGGTCAATCCTTCAAAAACGCGTACGCTCACGGTAGGCATCTCTTGGGTTGCCTCTGTCAGCAGCTGCATCCTTTCTCCGAGGGAAAAGAGAGGGGATTTATTACTGTCCGCTGCTACGGCTATGATTACTTCGTCAAACACATCGACTGCCCGCTGCAGGATGTCCAAATGTCCGTATGTGACCGGGTCAAAGGTTCCGGGATAAATTCCAACACGCACTTTCTTATCTCCCTTTCGAGACGATATTTTTTAATACGTTCTCCGTGAATTGACAGAATCCTCTTTTAACCAAAGATTTCCTGTTATCCCGGCTTTCTAAACGACATGCTGTTATCCCACCTTCCAAGCGACATTTTCCGGACCTAAAATTTTCCCCAACGCTTCCTGTAAAGAGATGCCTTCGTTCACCCAAAACTCCTCTTTGCTTTTGACTATCTTCTTATTAGTCGTGAAATAAAAATACACAGGGTTGGGGCCGGGAAAACGCTGAAGCATGGACAACACAGTCTGGATAAGCTCACTGTTCTCATCAGGAATCCTCAAAAACAGCTTAGGGAGCTCTTTAATTCCCTCTTGCTTCTGCACAGCTCGCTCTTGCCTCTGCTGCGCTATCATTTTCGGATCCTGCTTTACCGCCTTAAATTCATCTACATATTCATCAATGAGCACGATCTTTTCCGCAAAGACCTTCTTCTCCTCATCCCGCACCACAAAACGTCCGCTGACAAATACTGCCTTATCATTGCTTAACCCTTGAACCTGGGGATAGATGCGCGGAAAGACTAGGACGTCAAGTCCCCCGGTCAAGTCTTCGAGTGTAAAGCTAGCCATCATCTCCCCTTTTTTGGTCACAGTTTGCCGGAGGGCGGTAATTATCCCACCCAACACAAGCGGTCTGTCTTCCTCCCATTCCAGGCAGGTAGAGATGTCAAATTTAGTGATTTCTCGAATCTTAGGCATTTTCTCTGCCAGAGGATGACCGCTTAAGTAAATTCCTAAATATTCCTTTTCCATGGCGAGAAGCTCACTCTGAGTAAACTCTTCCACCTCTGGCAGCTCAATGAGCCCAGCATCATCTGCTGCGCCTATGTCAAAGAGAGATATCTGACCTGAATTACGTTCTTTTTGCCGCCTGTTTGCCAGATCTAACACTTCATCCAGAACCGTGAGACCCTGACGCCTCGAACAGAAAGAAGAAAGCGCACCAGCCCGAATTAAACTTTCCAAGACTCTTTTATTAAGAACCTTGGTATCCACCCTCAGGCACAAGTCGGAAAAAGACTTAAAAGAACCTGACTTGCGGGCTTCAAGGATTTTCTCGATGACATTTAGCCCGAGATTGCGGATGGCCCCTAAACCAAAGCGAATTTTTCCGTTTTCCAGACAGAAATTGGCTACACTGTACTGCACATCCGGAGCCAGAACCTCAATCCCGCTTTGCCGCGCTTCCTGCACATAAAACGAAACTTTATCAGAGGAGTCCATGACCGTACTCAAAAGGGCCGCCATAAACTCAACCGGATAATTGGCTTTGAGGTACGCAGTCTGATAGGAAATAACGGCATAAGCTGTCGCATGTCCCTTATTAAACCCATACTCCGCAAATTTAGCCATCAGGTCAAAGATCTCTGACGCTTCAGCTTGAGTAAGCCCCATGTTCAAGGCTCCGGGTATGATCACCTGGCCCTGGGCATCCTTCAGCCCGTAAATAAAATTCTGCCTTTCCTCTTCCATTATTTCCTTTTTCTTTTTGCCCATGGCCCGTCTGAGCAAATCGGCGCGCCCCAGAGAATACCCGGCCAAATCCCGGGCAATCTGCATCACCTGTTCCTGATACACAATGATGCCATAAGTCGTTTTCAGAATCGGCTCCAGTTTAGGATGAAGGTAGGTTATTTTCCCTCCATGCTTGCGCCGGATAAACTCCGGAATCTGTTCCATGGGTCCGGGACGATAAAGTGCTAACACCGCGATAATATCCTCGAAGCAGGAAGGTTTCAAGTCTTTGAGAATAGTCCGCATCCCGCCGCTTTCGAGCTGAAAGACCCCGCTGCTGTTGCCGGCGGAGAGCAAGGCATAAGTTGCCGCATCATCCAAAGGAAGGGTCTCCAAATTTACCTTTAAGCCCCTGGTCTCTTCGATCAAGCGCACACTCTCCCGCAGGATCGTAAGGTTTCTAAGTCCCAGGAAGTCCATTTTCAAAAGTCCGATTTCCTCGACCGTCTTCATCGGGAACTGGGTCATCAGAAAACCATCAGATGTCTTTTGCAGGGGCAGGTAGTTCGTCAGCGGCTCTTTGGCAATAACCACACCTGCAGCGTGGGTAGACGCGTGCCGGGGCATTCCTTCTACAGCCAGGGCCAGCTCATACAATCGTTTTATTTCTTCATCTTCTTCCACCATGCGCGCGAGCTCCGGAGACAGGGACAATGCCTTTTCCAAAGTCATCCCCAGGTCGTTGGGCACAGCCTTAGCCACTTTGTCCACGCGGCTGAGCGGGATGCCTAAAACCCGGCCCACATCCCGGATTGCACCCTTGGCACCCATCGTTCCGAACGTAATGATCTGGCAGACCTTGTCAGAGCCATACTTGTCCGTAACGTAATGGATGACGCGTTCGCGCCCTTCCGGGTCAAAATCAATATCGATATCAGGCATACTGATTCTTTCCGGATTAAGGAAGCGCTCGAACAAAAGGTCATGCCGGAGAGGTTCCACTGACGTTATTCCTAACAGATAAGCTACCATGCTCGCCGCCGCCGAGCCACGACCCGGCCCGACAGCTACCCCGTGTTCCCGCGCATACCGGCAAAAATCTGCGACGATAAGGAAATATCCCGAAAAACCGGTCTGGGCAATGACATTCAGCTCATATTTCAGGCGTTCTTGCTCCTTAGCCCCAGCCTGAGGGTATAATACGGGAAAAGCCTCCAAACACTGCTGTTCAAGGTATTCGTCCAAGCCAAGCCCTGCGGGAGCCTGAAACACCGGTAAATAATTCTCCCCGAATTGAAAATCAAGCATACAGCGCTCAGCAATACGCCCAGAATTTTCTAAAACCTCCGGATGCTCTCCGAACATCAGCTGCATTTCCTGTTCAGACTTCAAAAACATATCCTGGCTGGAGAAGCTCATGCGCGAAGCATCGGCCATGGTTTTCCCGGTCTGAATGCATAAAAGGACGTCCTGGACAAAAGCATCCTCCCTATTGACATAATGAACATCGTTCGTAGCCACAAGCGGGATTCCTGTTTCCTCATGCACACGCCAAAGCCCTGCATTAACTTTCCTCTGGTCAGCCAATCCGTGCTCCTGAAGTTCCAAATAGAAGGAGCCCTTGTCAAAAATATCCTCATACTCGCGCGCCGCCTTACAGGCATCTGCAAAACGGTCCTGCACCAAATTTTCTGCAACTTCCCCGGCCAGACAGCCGCTTAGCGCAATGAGCCCGGCCGCATGTTGGCGCAGTATCTCCTTGTCTACCCGCGGTTTGTAATAGAAGCCATCTATGTAAGCCGCAGACACAAGGCTTACTAGGTTACGGTATCCGGTCTCGTTTTCCGCGAGAAGCACCAGATGGTAATTCGCATCATCACGCCCCGGCGTTCGCTCTGTACGCTTAAAGGGAGCTACATAAACCTCGCACCCGATAATTGGCTTGATCCCGGCTTTCTTACATGCTTTATAAAAGTCAATCACACCGTACATTGAGCCATGGTCGGTAATCGCCAGGGCAGTCATACCCTGCGCTGCCGCTCTTTTAACCACCTTGTCAATACGGGCTGCCCCATCCAGGAGGCTGTACTCGGTATGGACATGCAAATGGACAAACATGATTGAAAGCACTCCTCTAAACAACAAACAAATACACGCAAGGCCTTGATCATGTCAAGGCCCGAAATTTAGCTCAGCTCTAATTTTAACATATTAGTTTGTATTCAGGTATTCAGAATTCAGAATTCAGAATACTCACCCTAGTTTTTTCTCGCCCATGCGCGCGGTCATCAGACCCTTGGCCACAATCTCATCACCAGAGGTCACTTCGATTTCAAGGTTACAGTGTTTTTTCGCTATTAAGAGAAGCTTGGCTGTCGCCTTGATCACTGTGCCAACGGAGATAGGCTGCATCTGGTAAACCGTGAAGTTCTCCGTGATCGCGTCAAGGCGGTATTGTTTGCGCAGGGCAATATAACCAGCCATATTCATAACCGTAACCAAAACCCCGATCCCGGCTGAACCAAACTCATTGACCATAAACCGGGAAATTTCCCCTTCAATGGTTAGATGCACAGGGTCTTCAACATAGCGAAACCCGCTCAGGATCAGATTATCTACCGTCTCCCCGAATTGAGGCTGTTTCTGCACCTGTTGGTAGGCTTCGATAACATCCTGCAAACTGATAATTCCGATCAGCTTGTCCCCGTCAACTACCGCCGCAATATCCCAGCCTTCCCAGACCATGATGCGGGAGATGTGAGTTACCGGGTCATCACGCCCCACCACAAACGGATTAGGGTTCATAACCTCGACGATGGATGTTTTGAGCTCCGCTCCGGCGACATCAACGGCAGTCACCACACCTACTACGTTCATTTCTTCATTAACTACCGGAAAACGACTGTGTCCTGTGCGCTGCGAAAGCTCGCGCCAATCTTCAACAGCCGCATCTGTGTGTAAGAAACTTACATCTTTAACCATGATATCCTCAACTAAAATAAGCTCTTTCTCGATCAGGCGGTCATAAAGAGCCCGGTTAATCATGGTCGTGACCACAAACGTGTCATAAGAGGACTGAATGATCGGCAACCCCTTGGCTTGGGCCAGCTTCACAACCTCTTTATCCGGGTCTAACCCTCCCGTGATCAAAAGAGGTGCTCCATATTGGAGTGCTAACAACTGAGCATCGCGCCTGTTCCCGACAATGCAAAGCGCACCTTTTTCCACATAACGCACCATGGCTTCAAGTTCCATGGCTGCAATGATAAACTTGCTTGGGGATTTGTCTAAAAACTCCCCCCCGCAGATTACTACTCCTTCTACTATTTGCGCAACTTCGCGTAAAGTTAGATCCTCAATTTGCCGCTCCTTGACCCCTTCAATGCGAATCGTTCCCACTTTAGGGATGGAACGCACCAGCCCTTTGGCTTCTGCTTCTTTAATCGCGCGGTAGGCAGTCCCCTCGCTCACATCCAGCTCTTTAGCAATAAAACGCACGGACACTTTGCTGCCAATATTCAGGTTTTCGATAAAAGTTAAAATTTGTTGATGCTTCGTCTTACTCAAAAAAGACGCTCCCCACTTACCTATGTATTATCTGCAGCCAGGTTTGACTTTCTGTATAATATTATAGCATAAATAACATGGCTTCGTACTATAACAGATTCAAAAACCTAGTGGGAACCGCGTTTAAGCCGCTGGGTCATGAGACCCCCAATCCGCCCGGCATCCTGGGCGTTCAGGGAATCCCAACCTTTACTTTTTACTTGCTCTAAAAGCCCCAACTCCGCTGCAATCTCCATTTTTAACGGATCGAGCGGATTCGTTTTCTTTAAGCGCGGTTTCGGCTTATTCATGCGACATCATCCCCTCCATATGATAATGAGCTCCTTCGTAATGGGGGCAAGTCTGCTGCCGTTCGCCCAGCCTGTGCTCCAGACGGCAGCGCCCGTCCACGGCGTACAAACAATTGGCTGTGCATAATTTACGAGTCATTTGGCATTCATCTCCTCATTAGAGAGTTTTGCCTTATTGAGTAAAAAATATCCCGCCCCCAGGGCGGGATTGAGAAGCTGTCACCAATATCGAAGTGTCGGGTGTTTTTCAAAACAGCTTATATTTCGAGATACTCACCCGGAACAAGGGCTACTCCCTTGCTTTCCGGGGCTTTGCGCTGAAGCATGGTCAAAAATTCCCCTACATCCTGCTCTATTACAGGAAAAGTATTATAGTGCATGGGTATGATATATTTGGCCCGCACCAGTTGGGCCGCATACACAGCATCATCAGGGCCCATCACGTAATTATCCCCGATTGGGAGCAGCGCCACTTCGAGCGGATGCCTGCGCCCTATCAGTTCCATATCGCTGAATAGGCCGGTATCTCCTGCATGGTAAAGCCAGCGCCCTTCAAGCTGGAGCAAAAATCCACAGGCCAAGCCGCCATAGATCATGCCTTTTTCAGTCTCAATACCGGAACCATGCCAAGCCGGTGTCAGCTTAACCGTTCCAAACGGAAAACGGTACTTCCCCCCGATGTGCATTGCATGGGTTTTTGCTCCCTGGCCTTGGCAATAAGCTGCAAGCTCGAATGTAGAAATGATCATGGCCCCGGTGTTTAAGGAAATTTTCAAGGCATCTCCCAAGTGATCCCCATGCCCATGGGTGATAAGTATAGCAGCTAAATCCGTAAAATCTTCAGGCTTCACATCAGCCTGAGGATTTCCGTTTAAAAAAGGATCTATTAATATATTCCCATCTTGTGTTTTAATCTCAAAACAAGCATGTCCGTGAAAAACAATGTGCATACTCTACCTCCTTATTAATGGTTGTTTAGACATAATTCTGCAGCAGTTCCCAAAACTCCGGATAGCTTAAATTCATTTCCCAGAGCGCGACCCCGCCAATCCCTTTGCGCTGCGCCAAATCAAGTTTTTCCTTTAGGCTGCGCAGATCTTCAAAATAGACTGTATGCCTTTGGCCCCTAGTCTCGTACTTAAAATAAGTACTGTGCTGCTCAGAATCCCACTGCAGCGGAGCCCCATAGCGGCGGGCCAGCTCACGCGCGCGTTTGTATCCTATTACCTCGGCCTTACCGGGCCGCTCCCAGTCATACCCGTATAAAGGCAAGCCAAGATAGAGCTTCTGTGCCGGAATATGGGCCAGTGCATAATTCAGAACTTGCTTAACCCAGGGCAAGGACGCCACTGAGCCGGGCTGACTGCCTGGCCAATGTTCCTCATAAGTCATAAGTATGACCATGTCAACACTTTGCCCCAGGGCACGGTAGTCGAAAACACCTTTCCAGATATCTGTCCTTTGTTCGGACGTTTTAGCCGGAACATCGATGCTCACTAAATAGTTTACTCCTTTGAAACGGGCCGTCCAAGTATTAATAAAGCGGCTGAATAGGGCGCGATCTCCCGGAGCACCTTTTTCCAGATCTAAATTAACCCCATCACACTTGTAATCAACCAAGAGATTATAAATGTTGCGCCAGACCTTGTCGGCAAACATCGGCTCTCTTACTAAACGGCTGATTAACGAAGTTGAAAACTCTCCCCTAGGCGTAAGATTGCTAACTACTAAAAAAACTTTGATCCCGAGGGCATGGGCTTCGGCAATCAGCCTGCGGCTCGGTGCCCCCGTCAACTCCCCATTAGCCTCAATTGCTATCTGAAACAGCGCTATATCATCCAGCAGGCTGCCATATTGCTGAAGATAGCGGTAGCCCCTTGCCTTTTCCGTAAGCCCGTTATAAAAGCCAAATACCCGCAAAGCCATAGTGTCACCCCCTTCGCCCCATATTATGCACGGGGGTACTTGAGAGTGAACGTATTAGGTGTTAAGTAGTCAGAATTCAGAATTCAGTAGTCAGTAGGACTTCTTGCATTCCTTTAGAGTTTTTCAAAACCCTAAATTATTACTCAAATATTATTTTGACTTCTAACTCCTGACTCCTGCGTACTTACACTTATTTTCCGTGCCTGCGGCTAAGTACTCCAAACAAGGCAGTGCGCCGCATAAGTATCGTTACGAGGAAAATAAAATTTGCCATCAGTAAAGTTATAGACCATATCCAGGATCCGATCGCCCCCAACACTGCAACTAAGCCAAAAGAAGCGCTCATGGCGTAGAGCAGGAGCACTGCCTGCCTTTGGGACAAGCCGGCATCTAAGAGGCGGTGGTGCAAGTGCCCGCGGTCAGCGACAGCAATCGACCGGCCATTAAGCTTGCGTCTAATAATGGCAAAAGCCAGATCGGTAAGCGGCATCCCTAAAACCAAAAGCGGAAAAACCAACCCGAGAATGGTAGCAGTTTTGAGCAAACCCATAATCGAAATGCCACCGATCACATATCCCAGAAACATGCTCCCGGAGTCCCCCATAAACACGCGCGCCGGGTAAAAATTATAAAATAAGAAGCCAAGCGTCGCTCCGGCTAAAGCCAAAGTTAAATTCCCAGCCCCTCCCATCCCAATGCGATCCGCAGACCAAAAAAGCAGCAAGGCCGCCCCGAAACAAATCCCGGCAGCCAAGCCGTCCAAACCATCAGAAATATTGACAGTATTAACTAGGCCCACAATCCAAAAAACTGTGAGTAACAGCCCGAACCCCCCAAAACTGATATTCCCAAGCACCGGCAGGGAGACCTGATCCATTTTAAATCCATAAAAAATAAGGATGGAGGCGGCAGCTATTTGCCACAGGAGCTTGGTCCACGGCCCAATCCCCCGAATGTCATCCCACACTCCGACCACCAGAATGACCGTGCTTCCGTAGAACAAGCCCCAGGTAGACTGATCCCATCTCTGCGTAAGCAGTGCAGCCAGCCAAAAAGCCGCATAAATAGCCAGCCCCCCCAAACGTGGAATCGGCCTTTTATGCACTCTTCTACCACCCGGGTAGTCAATGGCTTTCCAGCGTTTGGCCAGGATCATTGAAATAGGGGTAGCTGCAGTTGCAATGACCAATGCAATAATAAAAGTTAAGACATAATTCATGGCAAATTTAAGCCTCCGTCTGCTCACTCAGCCGGTCACGCAGCATGGTAGGCGTGCGCAGATCGCGGCAGGAGCAGGAAAAATCATCCGGAACTTTGGCTAGAGCACTGAGTAAAATTGTCCCAGCCATCTCAGCCTGGTTATAGAAAATATCTGCTAATTCAGTATGTTCCCAGTCCTTAATTATACCTTCCGCATAATTTACCACCAACTGTACACTTGCATAATGGGCACCGATTTCCCGGGCCAGGTACACTTCCGGGCACAGGGACTGCCCGATCACGTCCCCGCCCAGCTGTTTGAACATCTGAACTTCTGCCGGACTTTCAAAATGCCGCCCGTCTGTGCACACATACACGCCGCGGGTAAAAAGATAGCGCGGCGGCTTGTTTTCCTGCACACTTTCAGCCAAAACCCGCCTTAATTCCGGGCACACCGGCTCCCTCATCGTAAGCAGGTAAGGAAGTCCCATGGAAACATCTTTGCGCAAGGAAAAATCGAGATAGTCATGAGGAATTATTATGTCACGCGGTTCGAGCAAATGGTTGACAGAGCCGACGCCCCCCTCGGATAGAACGACCTTTACCCCAGCCTCATAAAAAACCCAAAACACTTGCTGCGAAGCCTGCGCGCGCGTCACTCCCTGCCGCCAGCCATGCATGCGGCAAGTGAGAACTCCTTTACCGGCATATGAGAAATGCACGAACTCCGGCGATTTCCCAAAAGGAGTTTCAAAGGTGAGGCCTTCCTCCAGGATTTCCACTCCCGGAACCTTAAGATCGCGCGGGAAAGACAAAGCGTTGGTGCTTGATCCGGCAACCATGCCTACTTCAACTTGCGGAATCAAAAAAGTACCTCCCTTAGTTTGCAACTTGTACATTTGATAAGTATAACTAAAGACCCCAGACGTAGCTCTTATACCAACCCGGGATAGTTCCACTGGCGCAAAGCCTCATACACTACCACCGCGACAGCGTTGGACAAATTTAAGGACCTGGCTTCAGCACGCATCGGTAGGCGGATCGTTGTTTCAGGGTACTTCGCTAAAATTTCCGGTGCTAATCCTTTGGTTTCCTTGCCAAAGAGAAAATATCCTCCTTGCTCAAACTGAATGTCAGAGTGAGTCCGCCCTCCTTTGGTCGTAGCCAGATAGCGGGGGCCGACCGGGTTTTTCTCCTCGAACTCAGCAAAATTTTCATAGATAATGATATCAAGCAAATGCCAGTAATCCAACCCCGCCCGTTTCAGATACTTATCATTAATTTCAAAACCCAAAGGTTTTACTAAATGCAACGTGGCACCGGTAGCTGCACATAAACGCGCTACATTTCCGGTATTAGGGGGGATTTCCGGTTCAACCATGACAATGTTAAGCATGGCAGCTCGCACAGCTCCCGTTGCAGTTAGAACTACAGTTCTTACCTCCGGCTACGCCGGGGCAGGCAAACCCGGAGATTAGTCTATTAAGCCCCGTGTGCCCGCAATTGGCACAACTTAAATTGGCCCCGGTTTCCCCCAGACGGCAGAGCTTGCTTACAGGCTGCCCACAGTCAGAACACTTAAATTCGTAAATAGGCATATTGATTCCCCATTTCAACACTATTATAACCCGAAAATCCCTAGAAGCCAAAAAATAAAGAAACGGGACGCCTTCTACGCCCCGTTTACTCATACATCTTCTTAACAGCCTTCTTGACACTGTCAAGGGGACAATGTCAGTTTTTGTAATCATAAATAATTTTGTATACTTGCTTTGTACCTCTGGATGTTGGCAGCGGTTTTTGATAGAGTTAAAAAGTGTTTTATCTATTCTAATTGTTTGTTTGTTTTTTAAGAAGGAGTGTATTAAATGGGGCAAAGTTTAACGCATAAAATCTTGGAAGCACACCTTGTCAACGGTCGCCTGGGTTCTGGGGAGGAGATAGGAATCCGCATTGATCAGACACTGACCCAGGACGCCACCGGAACCATGGCCTATTTACAATTCGAAGCCATGGGTATTCCGCGTGTTAAAACAGATCTTTCCGTTAGTTACGTTGATCATAACACGTTGCAGACCGGTTTCGAAAACGCAGACGACCACGTTTTTTTGCAAAGCGCTGCTGCCCGCTTTGGAGTTAACTTCTCCCGGCCGGGCAACGGGATCTGCCACCAAGTGCACTTAGAGCGATTCGGCAAACCCGGCAAAACTCTGCTAGGTTCTGACAGCCATACTCCTACGGGCGGAGGCATCGGGATGCTCGCGATTGGTGCCGGCGGCCTCGACGTGGCGGTGGCTATGGGCGGAGGGGCTTTCTATCTCCCGAACCCGAAAGTTGTACAGGTTAGGCTTGAAGGGGAGCTTCCGGATTGGGTTTCAGCTAAAGATATTATCTTAGAGCTTCTACGCCGCCTTAGTGTCAAGGGCGGAGTGGGGAAAATTATCGAATACGCCGGACCGGGCGTTTCCTCGCTCACGGTGCCGGAACGCGCTACCATTACCAACATGGGAGCAGAGCTTGGTGCGACCGCTTCAGTATTTCCCAGTGATGAGCAGACTCTGGCCTTCTTAAGAGCCCAGGGAAGAGCAGAAGACTGGGTTAAACTCTCAGCTGACGAAGATGCCGTTTACGATGAGGAAGTTATGATTGACCTGGCCACGCTCGTCCCTCTGGTTGCGCAGCCTCACAGCCCGGACCGGGTGATTGCGGTCAGTGAACTCGCAGATATTGCGGTTAATCAGGTGGCCATTGGAAGCTGCACTAACTCCTCTTACAGTGACTTAATGCGCGTGGCTGCGATCATAAAAGGTAAGCGGGTTCATCCGAGCGTAAGCTTGGTCATCGCTCCCGGTTCACGCCAGGTGCTCACGATGTTGGCCTCAAACGGAGCTTTGACAGACCTGCTTGATGCCGGAGCCCGTCTCTTGGAGTCAGCTTGTGGCCCCTGTATCGGGATGGGCCAGTCTCCCTCCTCCGGGGCTGTGTCTGTGCGTACGTTCAACCGCAATTTTGAAGGCCGCAGCGGTACGGCTGATGCCAAAGTCTACCTCGCGAGCCCGGAAATAGCCGCCGCCAGCGCGCTTACCGGACACTTAACAGATCCGCGTACCCTAGGGGCGGCACCTGTGATCGAACTGCCCGAGTATTTTCGCATTGACGACTCTATGATTTTGCCACCCGCTGCCAAGGACACGGACATTAGAAGAGGGCCAAACATCAAGCCCCTGCCCCTTGCTCCCGCACTTGCGGATACGCTCGAACTGCCGGTTCTCTTGAAGCTGGAAAACAATATTACCACTGATGATATTATGCCTGCCGGTTCCAAAATCCTTCCTCTCCGCTCTAACATCCCGGCCATCTCAGAATATGTCTTCCATAAAATCGACCCGGAATTTACGGCTAAGGCACGCGCCGCCGGACAGGGAATGGTGATAGCAGGACAAAACTACGGCCAAGGCTCCAGCCGTGAACACGCCGCCCTCGCTCCGATGTATTTGGGAGTGCGGGTGGTCCTGGCTCAAGGCTTTGCCCGCATTCACCGCGCTAACCTGATTAATTTCGGCATCCTGCCCTTAACTTTTGTCAATGAAGATGATCTTAGCCGTTTGGAGGAAGGAGTAAAAGTAAAGCTAACCGGCCTTCGGGCAGTGGTTTTGAACTCTGAGCCTTTCGCGCTCTTCATCGAAGGTCAAGCCGAGCCCATAATGGTTCAGCACAACCTCACTAAGCGCCAGGCCGAAATTTTACTGGCGGGTGGACTCTTAAACGCCACTAAGAACTCGCTTTAATGTCTAACAAAAGGATTAAACAAAAGTGGTGGGCTGACGCCCACCTGTTTTTCTTATAGATCAATCATTGAGCATTACTGTATTATGAATATATCTGTTAAATAACAGCATCCCATAATACAGATCTATTATAGTGCATCTGAAATTAAGGGAATCAAAATTTTCTATTGTTATACTACAGTTTTCCGTGTATGATATTGATGTATCTTTTAGGAAGGAGAAAAAGAGATGTTATCAGAACAAGACCGCAAACTGCTGTCGTTAATTTCCCAGGACTGCCGTCTAACCCCTGCTGAACTCTCCGTCCACACCGGACTCAGTGTAGAGTACATCAGCGAGCGCATCCGGAAGTGGGAAGAAGACAAAGTCATCGTCCAGTATCATCCTTTAATCGATTGGGAAAAAGCGGGGGATGAGAAAGTCTCAGCCCTTATTGAAGTGAAAGTATTGCCGCAAAGGGGCTACGGCTTTGATAAAATAGCGAAACGTTTGCAAAAATACCCCCAAATTAAAACCGTGTTCCTCATGTCCGGAGCGTATGATCTGGCTCTCCTCATCGAAGGGCAGACGATGCAGGAAGTAGCCATGTTCGTAGCTGAAAAACTGGCGACCCTTGAACATATTCAAAGCACGGCGACTCATTTTGTTCTCCGCCGTTATAAACAGGACGGGTTGGAACTGATGAATCAGGAAGAGACGGCACAACGTCTCGTGGTCTCCCCGTGAACAAGTACTTAAACACGACTGTGCGCGACATGCCCCCCTCCGGAATCCGCAAGTTCTTTGACCTGGTGTCCACGATGAAAGACGTGATCTCGCTTGGGGTAGGAGAGCCTGACTTTGTCACCCCCTGGACTGTCAGGGAAAGTGGAATCTTTTCTCTGGAACAAGGCCAGACCATGTACACAAGCAATGCGGGCCTTTTAGAGCTGCGCCAAGAGCTTTCCCGCTACTTAAACAAAAAAAACGGTGTCGAGTATAATTCTAACGGGGAAATCCTGGTCACAGTTGGAGCCAGTGAAGCGGTCGACTTAGTGATGCGCGCCCTCTTAAACCCCGGAGATGAAGTGCTGATCCCTGATCCCTCTTATGTCTCCTATGCTCCGTGCGCCGCACTCGCCGGGGGGGAAATCAGGTATGTCCCGACACGGGAACAAGAGGATTTCCGCTTGCGGGTGGAGGACCTGGAGAAACATTATACTCCTAAGTCCAAACTGTTGGTCCTGGCTTACCCCAACAATCCCACAGGGGCGATCATGACTAAAGAAGACCTGCTCCCGATTGCTGAATTCGTTAAGCAAAAAGACCTGATCGTCTTAGCTGATGAGATCTATTCTGATCTCACATACGCCGGGACTCACACCGCTTTTGCCAGCCTTCCGGGTATGCGCGAGCGCACCCTGCATGTCAGCGGCTTTTCCAAGGCTTATGCTATGACCGGTTGGAGGCTCGGGTATGTGGCCGGAAACCCTGACTTAATCCAGGGGATGACAAAAATCCATCAGTATACAATCTTATGCGCTTCGATTACCGCCCAGTATGCGGCGATCGAAGCCCTGACCGCTGCCGAAACTGCCAAAAAGGACATGGTGGCAACCTATGACCAGCGCCGCCGCTTCATCGTCCAGGGCTTCCGTGACCTGGGTTTGTCCTGCTTTGAACCCTTGGGGGCTTTCTACGCCTTCCCGAACATCTCAGCTACCGGGCTTTCCTCAGAGGAATTTTGCGAAAAACTTCTCGAAGAGGAAAAAGTGGCAGTTGTTCCCGGGTCTGTGTTTGGTCCCTCCGGGGAAGGACACATCCGCTGTTCATACGCCTATTCCACCGAGCAACTAACAGCGGCCTTAGAGCGAATAGGCCGGTTTGTTAAACGGAGAGTGTACAAATAGTTAGCGCTTAGCCTGTAATCCGGTCAAGGAACATAACACCTTTCTTAGGTGTTGTTCTGGCCGTTTATGGGCTTTTTTTGTCCCCGTTGCCCTCATCCAAATACGGCAGAATTAGCGAAGGAATCTGACCTTTTTCAGTCTGCCTCGCCAGCCATTCCTGTAGCCGGGGGTCTTGCGCCTGCTTTAACGCCAGATATGCGTTGCGTTGAAATATCCCCTTCCCGCGCCAACCGGCAGCACTTGGACGAAAACGCCGGTTAAACTCCCCTCTGGTGAGATTCAAGGTTTCAAGCAAATCGACTCCCCGGTGCAGGGAACCGCGTCCGCTAGGACTCGACGCACGGGCGCTTTCCTCTCGCTCTAATTCTTGCTCTAATTCCCGCTCTTGTTCTATACACTCCCGGTTATGAGGACAGACTTCCTGACACGTATCACAGCCAAAAATCCGCTCACCCAGCTTCGTACGAGTATCTACATCTAAAACTTGCTTGCTTTGAGTAAGGTAAGAGAGACACTTATTGGCTGCGAAAGTTTCCTTCCCAATAATTTGAGCGGGGCAAGCTTTAAGGCAGAGTTCACACTCACTGCACTTATCCGGAACAGGGTTATCAGGCGGCAGTTCCTGATCAAGCAAGAGGAGCGCCAAAGCAACAAATGAGCCGGCTCCCGGTACTATCAACTGCTGATTGCGCCCGATCCAGCCGACTCCGGCTCTAGCGGCAAAGGCGCGCTCCACCAGCGGTCCTGTGTCCACTTGAACCCTCGGGGGCAAAGAAGGCCACCCAGCCTCCATCATCCTTGCGTTCAAAAGCTCCAGTTTCCCCTGCACAAGCCGGTGATAATCTTCCCCAACAGCCGAGCGCACTAAGACTCCCTCTCCTATTTTAGCAGACGAACTTAAAGGGAGCGGGTAAGCCAAAGCCACCACGGTTTCACACTGAGGCCACACCGCTTTAGGGTCTGCGCGCAAACTAAGATCTTGTGCTTCAAACGATGTGGCCAACCCTTGTGCAGTTCGTTGTTCCAGGAATTCCCGCAGGCCCTCCACCGGCTCTGCCGATGTAAAACCTACAGCCACAAATCCCAAATCCATGGCCCATTGTTTAATATTATCTTTCCAAAAGTGTTGTTCTCTCAAACTACTTTGATTCACTAACTCCCATCCTTGCTTTATATAACCTCTTAACCTATTGTACCTCAGACGGGCTAATTCACAAAAACTTAACAAGAAGCTAACACATTAATAACAATTGCAAACGCCATTAATGATATACTTTAGGCAAGCGATAACACTTTTACTCCCTCCTCACTATTTATATATAACCCCCTCGCAACCGCACACATTGTGCGGTTTTTTCTTTCCTCGCACAAAAAACGGCCGGCAGAAAGTCAAATAACTTTTCTGCCAGCCGTTCTCCAGCCTCTTTACTAAATGAACTTACTGAAACAGCCTGTCCAAAAGCCCTTTGAAAGCTGCAGCATGGCGGCCTTCATCCTTAGAAGCCCTCTCGAAGAACTCGGCCGCGTCCAGGTTGCCGTCTTTGCGGGCGTGTTCAGCCGCTTCTGCTTTTCCTTTCTGGGCACCCAGCTCAGCTTCTACCCGCCATGCGAGGTTTTCTTTCGTAGATTTAACTTTTCCTTGGATAGCCGCAATTTCCGCCGCATGCCATGCTTCCTCAATCCCTATTTTAATAAAGGCCTGGGCGACTTCCGGATAGCCCTCTTCTTCAGCTTTCTTGGCGAAAGCAAAGTACAGTCCTGCCTCTTCAGTCTCGCCGTCCCAGTTCCCGCTTAAGTTTTTATCAGTCACGCTCTTGTCCCCGGTTAAAAGCTCAAATTTATCTTTGCTCGCGCCACACATGGGGCAGCGTTCCGGAGCCTCCTCGCCCTCATAAATATAACCGCATACTTTACATTGCCATTTTTTCATATCTTTTGTACCCCTTTCTTTTTATCTTATTTTTATTGTAGAGCGGGACCCTGCTTGTCAATGTGATTATTCAAACTGTCAGCTTGCACTTTTTGCAAAGTGTTTCCCGCCTGTTAGTAATTATTATAAAATGATATTAATTATACGTCAATAGCTTGCACAAAATAAAATTACAATCGCGCACTTAATCTCTCCGAATTCCTCTGCGCCGCCAAACCGAAGGGGTATGTACGAAATCTCTATACTCCTTTGCTAAAAGCTCCTTGTTGCTTAAATCAAATCTTTCTTCGATAATCGCCCTCTGCCTGAGGTGATCCTTGAAACGACCATAATCCTCACCGTTAATCCCAACCTCCCGTGCAACCTCTTCTAAAGTTCCCCATTCAAGTTCTTGCCAGCGTTTGGCGATAGCCGCGCTCGCAGCTCTTATACTCCCTTGAATGAAGGAAAACTTTTCTTCATCCCCTTCAGCCCGTTCCTTGCCGCCAAAAAAGTCTGCCTGCCATAGCTCTAAAAGGTTATCGACCCTGGCTACTGCAAAACCGCGGCCGTTCCACCCGTGCTCCCAGGCAAAACGCTGCGCCTTCTCGGCAATAGAAGTCCTTCCCCTTTCTCCTCTTAACTCACTCATGAAAGTAAGCGTGCCAGTCATATGATTCTCGATTAAATAGAGCAGTTCTTTCTCCCCATGCTCCTGTTCCAAAAACATAGACCAGCGAAAACGCGGGAGAATCCGTTTTACGAGACGCGCACTTTCCCGTTCATGCCCTAAGAAATGCCGCTTCCCATCCGGCACCCAGGCAAAGCCTCCTTTTTTACCGCTCCCTGGCTTAATTTGTTTAACCTGAATTGCTTCAGGGTAATGATCGAGCCTGGCTCCGCGTACAGCCACTGAACGCCCCCGCCAGCTCTCAAGATTCCTTCCGCTAAGCTTATATTCCCCCAGATAAAATTCACCCCCACGCATCTCCAATTTACCCCAGACATCGCACTCATGGCTCGCGGTTTCCCATTTGCCGGTGTCGTGAAATAGGCCTGCCAACCTAAGCAATAGTCGAGGCGGGGTATTTCTTAAGACATGGAGGGTATGTTCCCAGGCATCTTTTGCATGGTAGCGGTTTTGTACCAAACCTTGAAGCCTGGCTAACTCCGGTATGTACAGCTTAAAATATCCAAGTTCATTGAGCAGGCGCACAGCGCGCTCTACCTCTTCCAGCAACAGAATCTTGCCCAGTTCCTCAGTCACGCGCTCGCTGGCCGTTTCAGACAAGCGGGAGATTAACTCAAGGGCGGCCTCCCAAGTCCCTTCCTCGACCTTAAAGCCATAGCCAACAGCCAGGCGCACCATGCGCAAAATCCTCAGAGGGTCTTCCGCAAGCCGCTGCTTGGCATCCCCGCACCCTCTAAGAACTTTATCTTCTAAATCCTTGGCACCGCCCAACGGGTCTATAAGTTCGCGGCTGGCGGGATCAAGGTATAAAGCATTAACCGTGAAATCCCTGCGTAAGGCATCATTTTCGATACTCCCGCGCATTTCCGTAAAATCGAGACGTTCCTGCTCATGAAAAAGAGTAACCGTTTGCTGATGCGCTCCCAAAATATGCGGGTGATATCCCCACTCCCGCAACGCTGTAGCCAGATCCGGCAGAGGTTTAGAGACCACCGCATCCAGGTCGTGAGAAGGTGTCCCCATCTTAAGGTCGCGCACTGCTCCTCCGACCACATACACTGGTGCCAGGGATCTTATCTTAGTTAGTACTTCTTGTTGAAAAGGAGTGCTTAGCATCAAAAACCTCCGTAAAAATGATATGAAGATTAATGGAAAACAGAAATTTTCGGACCAATCCTAATATGCCACGGACTTTCCGGACCCCACTCTCCATCGAGGTCTGAGGTCAGAGGGCGGTCTACCTGTACCATAATCTCCTCCGTTTGAAACTGTTCAATCTTCCCGCTCGCCCCCTTTTCCCCACGCAGCAGGCTGAATAAAATGCGCAAAGCTTCAGGCCATCCGCTCTGGCGCACTAACAGGATATCAAGCTTGCCATCAGAGAGGGATGCCCGCGGCATCAATTGTCTTAACCCTCCTACGGAAAGTCCGTTAACCGCCAACAGTAGCATAATTTCTTCCTGATGCCGCTTACCTTCTAATGTATACTCGAGCTTGAACGGGCGGAAAGATGGAAGGCTTTCCAGCCCTTTTAAGTAATAAGCGAGCTGGCCCAAGACGTTTTTGACGCGCACGTCAACCTTCTGAGAAACGTCAGTTAACAGCCCGGCGGCGACAACATTTACGAAGTAGCGATTATTTATCATCCCTAAGTCCATGGAAAACACGCGACCTTGGTTAATGACCGAACAGGCCTCAGGTATTGTTCGCGGCAGGCGCAAGGCAAAAGCCAAGTCATTGGCAGTACCTACTGGCAGAATCCCTAAAACAGGCCGCTTGCTCTCTTTAATCTTCATCAACCCATTGACGGCATGATGAACGCTACCGTCCCCCCCGGCCACCACCAGTGTTTGTACATCAGAAGACTTGGCCGCCGTGGTTTCGATATCTTCCGGGGAACCAGCACGATGCACACTTACCTCATAGCCACCTTCCTGAAAGGTTTGAATAATGGCATCAAGCGAACCAATTGCTTTGCGCCGGCCTGCATGGGGATTATAAATAAAACGCAGATGCTTGCTATTTCTCATCTGTACATACTTCTTTCCTTCATTTAAGGTTATCCGGATTCAGCCCCTCTAATTCAGGCAGCACAAAGCGCCCATCTTTACGTACCAATACGCCGTCAAAATATATTTCCCCGCCGCCATATTCCGGACGCTGAATGCACACCAAATCCCAGTGAATAGCGGATTTATTGCCATTATCGCACTCGTCATAACAGGATCCGGGCGTAAAATGAAAACTTCCTGCTATCTTCTCATCAAAAAGAGTGTCTTTCATCGGCGTGAGAATATAGGGATTAACCCCGAGGGCAAATTCCCCAATGTAGCGCGCTCCCTCGTCAGTGTTAAATACATTCTCAATCCGCTCTATGTCATTAGCGTTAGCCTTTACGATCTTGCCGTTTTCAAACTCAAGGCTGACCGAGTCATAGGTAAACCCTTGATGGACTGCCGGCGTGTTATAAGTAATTTTCCCGTTAACCGAATTCCTGAGCGGTGCGGTAAATATCTCCCCATCCGGGATGTTAACATGCCCGTCACATTTTATCGCCGGCATTCCTTTAATGGAAAAGGTCAGATCCGTGCCCGGTCCCAAGATGTGAATCTTGTCCGTGTGCTCCATTAAGTCTTTTAAGGGGTCCATCGCTTCGGACATCTTGCTGTAATCGAGGTTGCATACGTCAAAATAGAAGTCCTCAAATCCCTCAATGCTCATGTTCGCTAGCTGAGACATGGAAAAGTTCGGATAGCGCAGAACACACCAGCGCGTGTGTGGAACCCTTTGCTCAGAATGCACCGGTTTAGAATAATGGGACGCGTAGATTTTCATCTTATCTGCCGGAACATCTGCCCATTCGTTGATATTATCTCCCGAGCGTACACCGATGTACGCCTGCATCTCGCTCATCTTGGCCCTGTCCCAGCGGGCCATCGCGTCAGCCTGTTCCACCGTCATCCCTTTTAATATTTCCCGCATTAGAGTATGATTAGATATGGTCAAAAAAGGAATCCCCCCCGCTTCATAAACGCGCTTAACCAGAGCCTGGGCCAAGGGGATCTCCAGACCCACCAACTCAATTAGGATTTTTTCCCCCGGTTGGAGATTTACAGCATAGCCGACTAAGTTATCTGCCAGTTTCTCAATCCGTGGATCTTTCATATAAATGCCCTCCTTTATCTGCACTGTATGCCAGGTATATTTTATTACAATTAAAGCGCTTAGCAAATTATATCATTAATTACTCCCGGTAGAAGTAACACTTGCCCCCGATTACGCTCTTGCTGAGTTCCTGTCGGTTCGCTAGATAAGAAAGAAAGGCCCCTGCCGTGGCATAAGTCATGTAGTACCCGGCCACATCCACTTCCATCGCACTTTCCTTTAAGATTTCTTCCGTAATATCCTCGCGCGTTAGCGGCTGGTCACACCAGCTTAAGACAAGCTCCAGGTACTGCTCAATCCGGGCTTTGTTGTGCGCGCACAACTCCTTAATCCCAGCATAAACCTGGGAACCATGGGAGAGAACAACATGCTCTACCTCAAGCCCGGCGAGGAAATCCAAGGTTTTCAACTGCCCTCCTACATCCAGCAGGAACGGGAAACCGTACTTTTTCATAATCTCCTCGCTAAAAAGGCTGTCCCCGGCAAAGAGCACAGAATCCCCGGTAATGACCCCAATCTGGTTAAAAGTGTGGCCCGGGAGAGATACGATTCGAAACCGTTTATCTCCTATTTCCATTTCTCCCTCGTGTATGGCGGCATCCGTTTCTACCGATGGCCCTTTCAGGAATCTTCCTTCCAGCTCGCGCACCGGAGCAGCCCCATAGAGAGCTTCACTTTCCAGGCGCGGGTATTTCATGAATAAACCCTCATGTTCCTCGGCATAACGTACAAGACCTGGGTATTGTTCCTTCAGAAATTTTAAGGCTCCGAAATGATCCGGATGAGCATGCGTAATTAGCGCATACTTAGGCTTAAGATTATCCCCCTCCAAAGCCTGAGCCAAAGCCCGGCCTACAGTCGCATCGATCCCCGCGTCCACCAGCAAGGCAGTCCCGTTTTTATACCGAATCACCCCTATGTTAGTCGCACCTTGGTAATAATATGTATGTCCCTGAATTTTTGTTAGCATTTATTAATGACTTCCTCCGATCATTTGACATCATTTTAATTTCGATTATATCATCTAACGGTAAACTCTGATCAAGGAGACTACCTATGGCACAGAAAGAGCCTTGGCTCTACATCTTACAGCCGGAAGACGAAGGAAAGAAATATTTCGAGATTCTTCATCACAAGTTTCACTTCTCCCGCAGGCTATTACAAAATCTAAAGCAAGGGGAAAAGGCCTGGGTGGACGGGCGTTTTACCTTTCTTTCCGCCCGCGGCCATGCCGGAGAGACCCTTACTATAGAATTATTTTCTCCGGAAGAAGCCACTATTCCTGCAACCAGTATCCCTTCTAGTATAAGTGTTTCTATGGCAAGCAATCATGGTAGTTTATCCCAGCGACATATCGCTGGCATGGACGCAGTTCAAGTAGCTGCTTCCCTTGGCTTAGAAATACTTTACGAAGATGACTATATCCTGGCTGTCAACAAGAGAGCGGGTCAGGTCGTGCACCCCAATCCGCGATATCCTGCCAAAACCCTCGGCAATGACGTGATCGCATACTGGGAAAGCCAAAGACAGCCCAGACCCTTCCGACCCGTGCACCGCATCGACCGCAACACTACCGGCGTGGTCGTAATAGCCAAAAATACTTTTGCCCATCAGCAATTAGCCCACCAATTAGAAAGCAGGCTAATCTACAAGCGTTATTTAGGTTTTGTATCCGGTGGTGTAAAGCACGATACTGGCCTGATCGACCAGCCAATTGGTTTAGAACCCGGAAGCTTTATCAAACGGAAGGTACGCGCGGACGGCTTACCCGCTCTTACGGAATTCAGGGTGCTCAAGCGTTACCGCCAAGCTACTCTGCTCGAATTCATCCTACATACCGGCCGTACGCATCAGATTCGCGCCCACTGCCAGTCCATAGGGCATCCCTTGCTTGGAGATGACCTTTACGGAGGGGACACTAGCTTAATCGAACGGCAAGCCTTGCACGCATTTATTTATTCCTTCCTCCATCCCGCCAGTGGGCGAAGGATCAGCATCCGGGCTTCCATACCACCTGATGTCAAATTATTGATACGGAAACTAAAGAAAGCTTCTACACTGGGATTTGACAACAGAATTACTTGAGCAAACAAATAACGAGAGGATGCCTCGAACTTTTGAAACATCCTCTCGTTATTTTTAGTTTTTGCAATTTTTGATTATAAGAGTCCATAACCTTACGGACGATTAATTACATTAACCTTCCGACCCGCTTCCTGACTAGTCTGGGAACTAGTAACTTTATTCTCGACTGGGTTCACTACTTCTTCATCTTGGTCTTGGTCTTCGTCTTCTTCTTCGTCGTCTTCTTCTTCGTCGTCTTCTTCGTCTTCTTCGTCTTCTTCTTCGTCTTCTTCTTCGTCCTCTTCTCCGTTCTCTTCTCCGTTCTCTTCTTCGTCCTCTTCTTCGTTATCAAAATCGAACTTCATTACGTCCCCATTTTGATACTTCACTTTGATTTTTTTAATTTCATTTCCATTGTCCAATGCCTCATAAACTTGTTTTAATAATTCATCTTTGTCCATATTTTTTCACCTTTCTCTACTGAATTTGCCAAACTATCTCTCCACCAAAATAGGCCCTCATCAGGTGGAACAATTTAGTGTATTATATGATCACTTTGAGCTGTCGGTGCTGAACTGTATGATTGAATGTCATTGATCTGTTGTTCTAACCCGAATTTCAAAGAGCTTGCCGGATAATAATTTACCAGTGTTTGAGCCTTTGATATATCTGCCCAAGTATCCCTCGGTTCTCCCTTAAGCCGTGGCATAAATTCCAGAGTCGCCTTAACGCTTAGAAAATATTCTATCATCGATATGACTTCTAGGATCGACGCCCTCTCCTTACCCCCAATATTAATCGTTTCCCCGATCACTCCATCTGCATGAAGTACCGCAGCAGTTCCTTCTACACAATCCCCGATGAAGGTAAAATCGCGTGTTTGCTTCCCATCTCCATATATTTTGATTGGCTCACGCTGAAGAATCCCTTTAATGAATCGATGAAATGCCATATCTGATCTTTGTCTTGGTCCATACACAGTGAAATATCTTAGAATAACAATGGGTATCCCGTAGCTTATTTGATATACCTTACACAAATATTCACCCGTGAGCTTACTCACTCCATATGGGGAAAGGGGGGCGGGAATCGAATCTTCTGCGACTTTTCCTACTTTTTCACCGTAAACCGAAGATGTCGAAACATAGATAAACTTTTTGAGTGGGCATGCCCGCACCGCTTCCAATAATATCTGGGTGGCTACGATATTGTGATCGACATAGGATTGAAAATCCGTTCCCCAGCTTGTGCGTACCCCGGGCATACCCGCTAAATGATAGACAACTTGAACGCCGTCCAGAAGCTTCTCTAAGTCTGCTTGACGGAGGTCAACCTGATGAAATTGAAAACGGGGATGTGGGAGCAACAGTCTAAGATTCCTCTGTTTCGTTAGGTTTTGGGAGGGATTGATAAAGCCATCGATTCCGATGACATCGGTGCCGTCCTTTTGGAGCAATCGTTCACAAAGGTGTGAGCCAATAAAACCGGCGGCCCCAGTCACTAATATTTTCATCGTTTCGCAACCCCCAGGTACATGAATCCTTCACTTCTAACGATTTTCTCATCAATACAGTTTCTGGCATCAAGAATGATCGATCCTTTCATTCTTGATTTTACTTCTGACCAATTGCATTTGCGAAATTGTCCCCATTCTGTTGCAATAATCAAGGCGTCCGAATTCCTAACTGATTCATATTGATCATCAAAAGAAGAAACATTCGCTAATTCAAGTTTCACCATAGGATCATACGTGTGAACAAGACAACCCTTGTGGACAAGTTGTTTAACAAGAGTAATGGCTGGAGAGGAACGCAGATCATCTGTGCCAGGTTTAAAGGTTACGCCCCAAACCGTGATTTGTTTATCCGCCAAGTCCGGGAGTGCCGTACTCAGTTTGTTCAAGTAGAGCTCAATTTGAGTATCATTGATCTCCATTACGGCATCGAGTAGCTTTGTCTCCACTTTTTGCCTCAACGCTGAATCTTTTAGAGCATTTAGATCTTTCGGTAGACATGATCCGCCAAAACCTAGTCCAGCATTTAAGAAATGCGGCCCAATTCGCGGATCCGCCCCTAATCCTTTGGCAATATCTGAATAATTCACATCATAAACATCACATATACGGGCTATTTCATTCGCGAATGAAATTTTCGTGGCCAGAAAGGCATTACTGGCGTATTTGATCAGTTCCGCGCCTGTTAAACTGGTAAAAATATAGGGAAATCTTCCCCTTTGATATAGCGTCTTGAGAACTTTGATGGGACGATCTGACTTTGTGCCAAAAACAATTTTATTAGGGTGCAATATATCCCATAATGCAGTTCCTTCCCGTAAAAATTCCGGATTAGAAACAATATCGAACAAATCTTCTTCTATGCCCATTTCAACAAGCGCTTGGTAAATCCATTCATTGGTACCTGGTGGAACAGTACTTTTGGTAATAATGATTTTGTACTCATTAATGTTTGACGCGATGATTTTAACAACATGGCTGATAAAACTAAGATTGCTGCTTCCATCTTCCTTGGAAGGTGTGCCTACGGCAATCAGAATAATTGGATAATCTCTAATACTTTCTTCCACCTGATATGAAAAATGGAGACTATCGTTTTTGCAGGTTTTGTCAATTAATTCTTTTAATCCTGGTTCATATATGGGGACTATACCTTTTTGAAGGCTATTAATTTTTGTTTGATCGATATCTACACATTGAACTTCATGGCCAAAATCCGCTAAAGCAGTTGCAGTTGTGAGCCCCACATAACCGGCACCTACGACGCATATTCTCATCAATCGGTCAACCCACTCCCTATGCAATGGTCGATTTATATATTGTATTCGTACATGATAGGATGGGTTAAAAATTTGAGTGCGTTCGCAGCACTAACATTCATCGCTAAAGCAGAATAGTTTATATTGCGTAGTTTGAAAATGGTGGAGGCGGCGAAATGGAAGAATATCTGATTCACCCGTGGGATACCGAAGATTTGCCTTCAGTTATTAATTTAGATTTGTACGTTCCTCCTGAAATTGATGAATTGGCACAAGAAGTGGTTACCTACTACGACATGGTGGTCCGTGATAAAACGTTAATTACAGCAAAGTCGGACAAAGGTGGGGCGATCTGGAAAATTGAAACTGATCATGGACCCCGAAGTTTGAAGCTATTACACCGTAGGCCGATCAGAAGTCTCTTCAGCATTGGGGCACAAGATTACCTCGTAAAACAAGGAGGAAGGGTTCCAGAATTAAAAAAGACCAAGGAAGGCCTTCTCTACGTCGAAAAGGGCGGGAAGTTATGGATTGTCACGGATTGGATTGAAACCCTCACTCCGGCAAGTAAGGATCTAGAGGGTGCTTATGCTCTATGTTACGGTTTGGGGGAATTTCATAGGCATTCTCAGGGTTATATTCCACCAACAGGATCCCAAAGGGCTTCTAGATTGTATCATTGGCCTGCTTACTATCGAAAAATAATTTATAAATTCAATTGGTTTTGCACTATCGCCAAGGCTTACGATGATATTCCGAGTAGTCAATCACTTCTTTCTACCATCGGGATATTTGAGCGACAGGCTCTTGATGCATTGTCCCTGCTTGAGCAATCAGCTTATGCTCAGATGGTGTCGCTGGGGGAAGAGCACTGGGGACTTGTTCACCAAGACTACGGATGGTCTAACGGACAACTTGGTCCTGGCGGTCTTTGGGTGATCGATTTGGATGGAGTGTCCTACGATTTGCCGATCCGCGATCTGCGCAAGCTAATCTCGGGCACGATGGATGACATGGGTAAATGGGACGTTACTTGGATTCGAGGCATGATTGATGCCTATCATCAAGCAAATCCGCTCGATCAAGAAACTTACGAGCTTTTACTGATTGATCTGGCATTTCCCAATGAATTCTATAAATGCATAAATGAAATACTTTTCGATCCCATTCGTTTTCTTAATAATGATTTAGAAGGAATTATTCAGCATCTCATCCTTTTGGAAAAGACAAAGGTTCTGGCTCTAACTCAACTTAAACAAGACACGCTAAAATTTCAAAAAAGCAACTATGGTTCAAGAACAGTAACTGAACCAGAAACTTTTGAGATGATGCAAACACAAGCAAATATGGAAAATACAACATTACCACATTTGCTCATCAAAGAAAATTCTCCCTTTAATCCAGATAAGATCCAAGAAGATCTTCATCTCAGTATTAGGTATGTTAAAAAAAATAACCACATCACAATTGAAAGGGCTTTTTCTCTAAAAAAGAACCTTAAAAAGGATGTCGGCCCTGCAGGGAATAAGAGCCTACAAAAACAGCAGAGTCTTATGGAGAATAATCGCTTGCAAATGAACGAGAACCAAAAATTACATGTACTGATGATTTGCACGGAAAAGTTGCCGGTCCCTCCTGTGCGCGGAGGAGCTATTCAAACCTATATCGAGGGAATCTCAGGAATGTTAAGTAAACAACATGACTTAACGATCTTAGGAACTACAGACCCTTCATTACCACAAGAGGAGTATAAAAATAATATTCGGTATGTAAGATTAGATGGCGAGCAAGTCTTAGAAATCTATGCTAAAGAGGTTATTTCTTTCCTTAAAAATAAGTCCTTTGATCTTATTCATGTATTTAACCGGCCTCGTCTTATTCCTTTAATTCGCGCAGCCGCTCCCCATTCACGAATCATTCTAAGTATGCATAACGATATGTTTAATCCTGATAAAATCCACCGAAATGATGCGCTGACCGCAATCAACGAAGCAGAACGGATCATTACAGTAAGTAATTATGTAGGAAATACAATTTGCACTCTCTATCCTCAAGCAGCATCGAAGGTTCACACGATATATTCAGGAGTAAACCTAAATACCTTTATCCCTTGGGGAAAATCTAATACAGCCGCTCAGATTCGTCAGAAACTGCGGAAAGAATATAATCTTGAATCCAAGACCGTTATTTTATTTGTTGGGCGCTTGACTCCCAAAAAGGGCATCGATCTATTAGTTCAAGCCATTAATGAGGTGCATTCCTTTTATTCGAATATTGCCTTGGTGATTGTGGGCGGAACCTGGTACAGTGAGGACAAAGTAACCGATTATGTGGCCTATGTTCGTTCCCTGGCAGAGAGAGCCCTTTTCCCCGTGGTCACTACTGGTTATGTATCAGCCGATCTCATTCATCAGTGGTTTTGGGCTGGAGATATCTTTGTGTGCCCTTCTCAGTGGCAAGAACCCCTTGCCCGTGTCCATTACGAAGCGATGGCTGCCGGTTTGCCCTTTCTTACGACTGCACGAGGCGGTAATCCAGAAGTTGTGATCGAGCAAAATGGGCTAATCGTCGAACGACCCGAGGACACAAACGAATTTGCCAAGAAACTTGAAATTCTCCTTACCGATCCCAAACTTTGTCAGACAATGGGGCGCAACGGCAGGCGCTTGGCGGAACAGCGATTTAGTTGGGAGCGGGTAGCACAGGAAGTCTTGGACGTATGGAACCCGAGATTCTACGTTGTTGAAGATAATGTAATGAAGCGTCCCAATAAAGTTAAAAATCCCCGTCTGAGAGAAAAGGATTTAGATAATAAATCAAATAAAGATTTAGAAGAAACAGCAAAAATAATCGGTTCATCTGTGGTGAAGATCACCCGGGACATGATCCGTCATTAGATGAACCACCTACCCTTTGTACGTTGAAAACAGAACACCAGTTAAAATGCTTTTATCTTAACTGGTGTTATTCTCGATATTTATAATTGGAAAAAAGCACCTGCCGTCATTCAGCAGATGCCCTTAAATATAATTCAATCACACTAAATACATCGTAGCGAGAAGCTCCGTGCCCTTCTTAGTCTTAAAATATTTCGTTCTGATACTCTCTATAGCATTCTTGTCAATATTAGTTTCAAAAATGTTTACAAGAAAATCTGCTTCGATAAGTATCTGGAAATCCAAACCATCTATCTTCTGATAACTGTGATGATTACCAATTAAATAACAAACCCTGTCAATTATTTCAGACTCAACAGCATTATTTTCAAGTATCTGTTTTGCAATTGGAGGCCCTTCAATTTCTTGAAACTTGCCTGCTGTTGAATTATACTTTCGCTCAGCCTCCTTGATTCCAATATCATGCAACACTGCTGCAAGACCTATTATTTGAGCTTCCTTTTCAGACATATGTTCCATACCTGAAATTGCAAATGCAAATCCATAAACTTTTAAAGCATGGTTGATTCTCCGGACATCATTACCAAAGTACACCATCATTTTTTCAATGACCCAAAACATCATAAGCCCTCCCTTAATAAATCTCTCATAGCCTTTTAAGTTTCCATCTTGTCAAAGTAGCGATTTGTCGCTAAGAGCTGTGCACGTCTTTGAGATAACTCTCTATCTTGGCATTTAAGACTTTCCGCCGATATTTCACCGACCAAACGATGTGATAATTAACGTTGTAGATACAAGTTCGTCTATGAATTAGATGTTCTTTGCTCATACATATAGTATAAATCTTCGTCTCAAGCCACTGAACCTCCACCGAACCGGATAGCATGATGGATGGTGGGGCATCAATATTAATCTGACAAAATACATAATAAGTGTTATCATCTATATATGAGGTGAATTCTGAAATGAAAAATTATACGTGGTATGATTTCGGTAGATTATCGACAAGTGCTAAGAAACAGTTTCTAATTGACATCAAGCCTAGGGCACAAAAAGAGGGTAGCTTTAATTTGCTTTTGTATAACAGGTATGCAGAACAATTTGGCTTGGAAAAGATTAGACTTTCTTAATTAAACACAATAAAATTAATACGCAAGAATATTTGGAAGACCGTTGTAAAGCGGTCTCTTTTTTTACTGAAAGATAGAGAAAGCCACTAAATGCTCAATCATGCCAAAAAAAGTCCAGCTGGAAAGCTGGATTTATTAGTAATTAAATTTCAAGCAATACAGTAGAAAGGCTCTTCAGCATAATTTCTTAACATCAACATAATTATTTGGGCTTGTTCGCTGGCACTATTGAAGCTATTGGAGCAACAACTTTCTTTTCAGCCTTCTTCTTCTTTTTTTCCTTGTTTCTAGGACTTTTGTCTCCCATATATAATACCTCCAATCACTCATTAGCTTTAGTATACTCTCTTTCCGATATTTCCGCCATCAGCCGCATAGCTGAAAAACCTCGTGGATCACTTAATAAGCATTCCGGTCCATTTCTGTAACCGCCTGGGCGTACTAACACAAAGGGCTGAAAATCGTTTTTCAGCCCTTTTGTCCTTATTGCTGCTTGTATTGAGGTTCCTGCTCCTCTGTATACTGCTGCCTTCCCTGCAATGTTACAAGAGCATCGTCGAAAGTCTGTGCAATCTGCTGGAATGTTTGCTTTGCTGTCTGGTCTTGAGTTTCCAACGCAAAAGTTTTCATAGTGGCAGCCGCACTTTGCACGGTGGCTATCGCCTTTGACATTTGTGTTCCTACGGTCATATTATCACCTCCCTTCTAAAAGCTCACTTAGCCTTTTGGTCTAAATACCAGAGTAGATAAGAAGCCAAAAATGATCGCTGCTGAAATACCCGCACTGGTAATCTCAAATATTCCTGTTAATACCCCGATAATCCCGGTCTTTTCCGCTTCCTGCAAAGCACCCTTCACCAATTGGTTGCCAAAGCTGCTTATGGGTACGGAAGCCCCGGCTCCAGCAAACTTAACGAGTTTATCGTACAGCCCAAGTCCTCCAAGGATTGATCCGGCAACCACAAGCGTACTCATGGTATGGGCAGGTGTTAGCTTTAACCCATCCATAAGAAGCTGCCCTATAACGCATATCAATCCACCGATAATAAAAGCCCAAATGAATTTTTCCAAATAAAAGCCTCCCTATTACATTTCTATTGATACTGCATGTGCGATACAGGGTATGGTTTCTTTTTGTTGGTATGACATAGGTGAAAGCAATGCCCCTGTCGCCACAACCAAAATCTTTTTTAATTCTCCCTTACGCATGCGGTTTAAAAAGTGTCCGTAGGTTGTTGTCGCGGCACAGGCACAACCGCTTCCACCTGCCAATACAGGCTGTGTATCCTTATATATCATCATTCCGCAGTCAGTAAGCTTTTCTTCAGGTATATCAATCCCATGCTTTTTAAGTAAATCCCCGGCAATACTGTGTCCTACCCTGCCCAAGTCTCCAGTAGCAATAAAGTCATAATTTGCTGCTGAAACATTCATATCCCTAAAATGGGCTTCTAATGTATCGACGGCTGCCGGAGCCATTGCGGCTCCCATGTTAAAAGGGTCGGAAATTCCCATATCAACGACACGCCCTATTGTGGCACAAGTTACCTTTGGCCCTTCGCCTTGTTGTGCCACTACTACCGCTCCCGCTCCTGTGACTGTCCATTGAGCGGTCGGAGGTTTTTGTGCTCCGTATTCGGTAGGATAGCGGTACTGTTTTTCTGATGCAGCGTTATGGCTTGAGGTTCCGGCAAGGGCAAGCTTGGCAAACCGACTGTCAACCAATAAGGATGCCATCGCCAACCCCTCCATCGAACTGGAACACGCACCATAAATTCCAAGATAAGGGATGCCCAGCGTTCTTGCCGTGAAACTGCTGGATATGATTTGGTTTATCAAATCACCACTCATAAAAAACTGTATATCTTCTTTTTTGACACCCGCCTTTTTTATGGCTGTTTCACAAGCCTGCTCCAACAGTTTCTTTTCAGCCTTTTCGTAGCTGTCCTGTCCCAGCCATAAATCATCATGGAGAAGGTCAAAGTCGGATGCTAAATTCCCCTGTGCCTCAAAGGGGCCGCCGATAGCAGCTGACCCGATAATAACCGGCTTATTTTCAAAAATCCATGACTGATGACCTTGTAACATTTATACACCACCTAACATTTTAACAATCACGCTCACAATTGCTACCACGAAGGCAGAGAAAACACCGTACACTATAACAGGCCCCGCTAACTTGAACATATTACCGCCGACGCCCAACACGTAGCCCTCGCTTTTATGCTCCAGCGCCGCCGAAGCAATGGTATTGGCAAACCCTGTCACAGGAACAGCGGTCCCAGCCCCAGCCCATTGGGCGATATGATCGTAAAACCCAAGGCTTGTAAAAAGAATGGAAGTGAATACCAAGACTGCTACAGTCGGATTTCCCGCTGTCTTTTCGTCAAAGTTGAAGTAAGTCATAAAAAACCACATGAGCCCCTGCCCGATGGTACAGATAATGCCACCTACTAAAAATGCCCTCATACAGTTCCTTAAGATCGGGCGTTTCGGTTCTCTGGCATGTGCAAAATCCTGGTATTGCTGCTGTATAGGGGTCAATTTTTTTCTCTTTTTGCTTGACATATAAAAGTCACCTTCTATCGTAATAAATACGGATTTAGTTTATCCATTAACTGTTTTAGCTTTTGGGCATTTTTCTTATACATCGCTTTTGCGTTATTATCATTAGTTTCTAAAGCAAAGGTTGTAAGGCTTGCCTGGGCTTTTTCAATATTTGCATAGTTCATTTCTTTTACTTTAGGCTGTGGAAGCTCTATGGCATCATCGAAAAGATCCACATACAGGTCACCCGACGAATCCACCTGTCCTAAAAAAACATTGTCCAAGGATACACCCATGTTTTCTAATTGAATGCGAAGCCACTCCTTGTTTAATCCTAAAGAAGCCAAGGGCTCATTTAACACATTCCCGTCTAAAATAATGGTTTGCGGTTCAGCCTGGGGTGCGGTCTTAACGCCTAAATCATGGGCAGTAACAGGCTTTTTGTCGGATTTTAAGAAAACATTTATTTCCCCTGTGGTTTCCATTACGGCAAACTCCACATCCGCCAGGTTAAAGGCGTTTTTACTGCGAAGCTCTCTTAAGAGTTCCTCCCCCGTAAGCCTTGTTTGCATAAGGCTCTCCTCCATAATTTTCCCATGCTTGATTAGCACTGTTTCCTTTCCGTTAATGAGGTCGTGAAGTCGCTTGCTCTTTAAAGATAAGTAATCGAGTACGATTGGAAACAGCACCCACACGCCCAGGGCTATCAAGCCGAACGCCACTTCTTTGATAACGTTTACAGAAATCAAGGCAGAAATAATGGCAATGGCGTGATAGCACACGAATTTATACGGCGGTACACGGGTGATGTTTCTTTTCCCCAAAATCCTTGCAACCACCACTACAAGAATAAATAATGCGATTGAGCGATAAAGTATTTGTAACCACATTGGCATATAGATTTCCCCCAATTAATTCCCTTTATATTGCGGTTCTTGAAATTCTAATACCTGCACCCTTTTTTCAAGGTCATTTATAACTGCTTCGGTAGTTTCCAGAGCTTCTTTATAGACCGACACGGTTTCCTCGTCCTGAGTTTGTGTTGAATATATCCGTAAAGTGCCTTGGACACCTTTTAAACTTGCTAAAGTTTGTTTTACCTGTGAAGCTACTGTCATGAAAATTACCTCCTTTTCCTGTATTATTTTTACTATTATTCTTAATTTAATTCGTTAAAAGGAATTTTAATACTTGGTGAACTTATTCGATTCATTGGTTTGTATAAACTTTGCCTTTGTTGAAAGACTATTATGTGTGTTTTAGATAAAATGTTCGATCATATAATAAAGTTTGGAGGTTATGACGTGCCAATTACTTATGTTGTAATCATACGATCGGTTATTTCTTTTTTCGCATTGATATTCTTTATACGGTTAATAGGCAAGCAGCAGGTCGCACAGCTCACTTTCTTTGATTATGTAGTGGGTATTACCATCGGTTCTATAGCTGCGACACTTTCGGTGCAAGTGAACGAAAATACGCTGGCTACTCTTGCAGGAATGATTACATGGACGGTATTAGCCATTTTATTGGCAGTTTTAAGCATGCATAATGTATGGATACGTAAAGTAGTATCCGGGGAAGCCACCGTTGTAATCGAAAATGGGAAAATACTTGAAAATAACCTCAAACGGATTCGTATTCCGATCGATGAACTTATCTCTGAACTTAGAACACAGGGTGTGTTTAGTATTGCAGATGTTGAGTTCGCAATGTTTGAGCCTGGCGGTAAAATCAGTATTCAAAAGAAGTCTCAAAAGCAGCCGATAACCCCTAGCGACTTAAATGTTCCTACCCAGTATGACGGGCTGCCCACAAACCTGGTTATGGACGGTGTTCTGCTAACTGATGCCCTACGCTCCCTAAATCTTACAAAAGCATGGCTTCAGCATCAATTAAAGAAGCAAAATGTACAGAATATAGAGGAAGTTTCGCTGGCACAGTTAGATACGAAGGGAAATCTCTATGTGGATTTAAAAGGTGATAAACCATACTACGTCATTCCTACAACAGAATAAACTATGGGAGGGTTACCTTTGATAAAAAAATTTTTCATTGCACTTTTACTGACTACAATTTTATTGAATACATGTTCCTGTGGTCTCTTAAGAAAACCTCTTGATAATCAAAGTGGTTTTTCAAAGCACCTGAAACAGACAGAAAATTATATACGAAACGAAGATTGGGGAAATGCAAAGAGCAGCCTTGAATATTCTGAAAAGACGTGGAAACAAATAAAACCTATACTCCAAGTGGATATAGACCATGATTATGTAAACGATATCGAAGACGATTTTGTAAAGTTAGAAGGATATATTGATACCAAGGAGAAACCAGACTCTCTTGCATCGATTCTTTTAATTCAGGATTCATGGAAAAATATCGACTCTCTTTAGCAGTAAGATTAAAACTGCAACTATGAAATTATCTCATGCTCTTGGTAACCGAATTAATCATGGCGCTTAATGATACGTCCGTCAGTCTGTCAGTCCGTCCTTGCTAACAAATGGCTAAACTTTTTCGAGATGGCTGAACAAAAACGTCGCAGCCTGTGGAACGAAGATCCCATAAGCTTCGGGTCAAAGCCGGAGGCGCCCCATGACTGATAGGCAAAATCTTAATGCCAAGATGAGTAACTTATCACGTTTGGAATTCTGTCAACAGGTCACAATGTGTTTCAGCAAGTACATCTATGGAATATAATACCATAGGGCCATGGAAGGAGGAGTAATACATGGTATCGGGAGAAATCAAGAGAGTGGAAGAAATGAACTATTTTGAGCTGTTGGCTTGGCTAGGCATAGGCAGTTCCCATCCGGGAGGCTTTCCTGCTACCAAACAGAACTTGGACGCTATGCAAGTAAAGCCCGGGGAATATGTGCTTGACGCCGGGTGTGGCAGCGGTCTTACCGCCTGTCACTTGGCCAAAACGATTGGTTGCAAAATCATGGGTGTTGATATTAATCCCCAAATAGTTGAAAAAGCATGTCTAAGGGCGGAGAAAGAAGGAGTTTCTCATTTAGTCGAGTTTAGGGTAGCAGATGTTAATAATCTACCCTTTGCCAATAACTGCTTTGATTTGGTAATGGCCGAATCTATAACGGTATTTTTAGATAAAGTCAAAGTGTACCGGGAGTTCTATCGAGTACTAAAGCCTGAGGGTAGAGTTGCTGACCTAGAAATGGCCCTGCTCAGAGAATTGCCCGCTAATCTCAGGAGGCAGATGGAGGAATGCTTCGGTTCAGACACCAATCCATTGCCCTTTGAAGATTGGCGCAATGCTTTAACCCAAGCGGGATTTCAGGATGTTGACATCAAAAATCCGCAACCATTGAAGAATAGAGGCAATGTGATCATGAACGAACTCAAAAAGGATTGGCTGCTGGTAAAAGACCTCGCGGACAAAGTCACTACCCAGCCCGGCTTACTGACCAGACTTCAAAAAAATGCAGGTTTCATGAAGAAAAACCAGGGCTACTTTGGATTCGGTCTTGTCTATGGGCGTAAACCCACTCTTAAGAAATTAGGCTTCAAAGATTGGGTACGGCAGGTATTATTCTGGAAGTAAGCATGAAGTGCTCGACTATAATTCCTTCTTTAAGCTTATAAACTATTTCAGTTTGTGAACGGGAACGCCGCTATTTTAAAAATGCCTTGGCCGTGCTGAGATAGGGCAGCTTCAGCACATCCGTAAGAATAAAATACAGCCCTGCTGCGAACAGGACTGCAAATGAAAATAAAAGGGGTGTAAATACTTTCACCTCCGTTAAATACAGAAAGCCGCTACATTTTTTGTGACGGCTTCAAATAGTTTTGCTTTAGTTTTCAGGCAGATCATCTGTTAAAAGAATAGACAGGTAATCCCTCATGCCATTCAAAACACGATAAACTGAAACGAATTCCCCCTCAATCTTGTAAAAGATGAGATAGATTCCACAGACAAGAAAGCGATAATCCGTTTTCATGTTGATTCTTGAACTGAGTGAAACTCCCATTTGAGGAAAGTCAGCCAGCTTTTCTACCTTGGAATAAATATCGTTCCCCATTCTTTCGGCTGTCGCCGGATTGTCCTCGGCAATATAAGCTTTTATCTCCTGAACATCGGTTATTGCCACGGGGTTGATTCGGATTTTGAATTTCACACTCAGACCTCCAATGCTTTCTTGAGATCGTCAAGTGATTTCCATTCCTCTCCTGTTTTAATCGCATCCTCTGCCTCGGAGAGCTTTGACAGCAGCTTGATTACAGCCTGCTGCTTTTCGTACTCCTGCATATCCAAAAGGACATAGCGGCCTCTGCCGTTTTTAGTCAAAAATACAGGCTCGCCAATCTGACAGGAACGGAGAACCTCGTTATAGTTTCTTAAATCTGAAACCGGTTTAATATTTGGCATTTTCACACCTCCACAGCTTGTTGTTATTATTATATGCTAATACTTCGTAAAATACAACATCAAATTTTACAGCAAGCCGCATTGCAAAAACTACCTCATCACTTCGCAGAGGGAGGGGGCTTGTTCGGCGCCTTCTTTATTGCACTCCCAAGTGGCGTAACAAAGAAGGGTCTTCGCCGTGAACAAGAGCTCCACATGTGCGAAATGAGCTGTTTCAGACTGAGCATAGCACGATGTTAAACCAAGAGCAGCATAAAATGTCGGGATTTATTCCGACATTTTATGCTGCCTCCAAAATAGTCATCTCTTCCCTTGCTTCAACTAACTTCTTTTCAGTCAATCGGCAAAGGGATTTCTCTCATTTTTTCTTAACTCTTTCTGACTATAGTTCTTTCTCCTTCAGGAATAGGAGGCGGAACAGGCTCGCCGGAAATCTTCGTCACCGCACCAAATCGAGGGGGGCAAGCTTCAAAGCAAGTTCCGCATTTTATGCATTTCTCCTGGTCAATGACATGGATCTGGTTCTTGACACTTATAATCGCCTCTTCAGGGCATCTCCTAGCGCAAATCATACAGGCCTGGCACTTACCCGGATCAATATAGTACGAGATTACGTCCCGCAATAACGCGTCTATCTCGTCACTGGTG
Source organism: Paradesulfitobacterium aromaticivorans (assembly GCF_054657415.1). Lineage (NCBI taxonomy): Bacteria > Bacillati > Bacillota > Clostridia > Eubacteriales > Peptococcaceae > Paradesulfitobacterium > Paradesulfitobacterium aromaticivorans. The sequence continues at coordinate 101,175 of NZ_BAAHYT010000004.1, forward strand.
AAAAGTCCTTCATATTCTTCTTTATTCTTATTCTTAAGGGGTGTCGCCAGTTTCTCCTTTTTCACCATCTTAATGTAGGGAACTAGCTTTGTAACTTCTTCGAGTTTGGACTTTAATTCATTTTCGTCTATTCCTTCGCTTTTGCCAAGAGGTCCTAACTTCTTCACCGTGTTGGTAAAGTCAGTCATAACTTCGGCAAAAAGGATTCCATCACCGGACGACATAAATTGGACCTTTAACCTTTCGGGGTTCAGCCCGATGTGCTCCATTATTTTCTTACATAGAAGCACCATGTTTAGTGCATGGTAATTTCCATGAGTTTCATAATTACAGTCATTTAAATTGCAACCACCAATAAACACTCCATCCATTCCATTTGAGAAGGCCCTGAGTACAAATGACAGGTCAACTCTACCGGAACACATGACGCGAATAAGCCTGATTTCATTGGTATATTGTAGTCTGGAAACTCCAGCCATGTCAGCAGCGCCGTATGCTCACCAATGGCATACAAAACCTAATATTCTTGGCTTAAATTCAAGTCCTGTACTCATTCGTTCTCACCTCCTTACTTAATAAAGGTACTCAGAATTCAGGAACGTAAGTCTCCGGTGGAGACTTACGCCGTTCGGCCACACCTAAGAGAGTTTTTTCGGCCGAACGGAGCAGAATTCAGAATAATTCAAGCTGGTTAAAATTTATGCTCCTACTCCTGTCTCCTGTCTCCTGTCTTCTCCTGAATACTAGCCTTGAACCGCCGCATCAATTTGGCTCAAGAGCTCTTCATCGGTATAGTGCTTTAGTGAAATAGCCCCTGTTGGACACTTCGCGTTACAGAGACCACATCCTTTACAGAGAACAGGATTAACCACTGCCTTTTTGCCCTGTCGTGTCTCACGAAACTCTATGGCACCATACGTACAAGCCGAGATACATGCCCCACACCCCATACACTTACGCTCATTCACCTCGCACACAGAGCCGGAGGCTACGACTGTATCATGTGAGAGAAGAGTTAAGGCCCGCCCGGCAGCTCCATAAGCCTGGCTAACCGTTTCTGATATAAACTTGGGATAGTGGGCCATTCCACAAAGATAAACGCCATCTGCAACAAAGTCAACAGGTCTTAATTTGACATGGGCCTCTTTGAAGAAACCATCAGGATTTGAATTTACCTTGAATAGCCGGGTTGCTTCCTGACTTCCCTCTGACGGAATAACAGCGGCAGCTAAAGCGAGTGCATCAGCATCTATTTCAAGCTTTTTACCTAATATAGGATCGGTCACGGTAACCCTTAAGACACTCTGACCACCCTCCCGGGCAGCTTCTACCTGAGGCTTATCATGCGGCTCATAGCGGATGAACCTTACATCCTTACTTGCCGCTTCCCGGTAATAATCCTCTTTGAACCCATACGTTCTTATATCCCTAAAGAGAATGTAGATGTCCATCTGGGGGTTTATCTCTTTTAGTTTCAAGGCGTTCTTTATAGACTCGCTGCAACATATCCGGCTACAGTAATTTCTGTCTTCATTTCTGCAGCCTACGCATTGGATCATCACCAGACTCTGGGAGTTAAGCAGCCTTTCATCCTCTTTGGCGATTTGCTCATCCAACTCCAGGTGGGTCATTACCCTATCATCTTCACCATAAAGGTATTCGGTGGGTTGGTATACTTCAGCACCTGTGGCGAGAATGGCTGCGCCATGTTTTATCTCTGTGACCCTTCCTTCAGACTTCACCTTGGTTACAAAATTCCCCACATAACCGCCAGCCTCCGTGACGGTAGCATCAGTATATACATGGATTAAAGGGTGCTTGTAAACCTTGCTTATGACATCACGCAAATATGCCTGAACATCCAGTCCTTCCAGGGTGTGGTGAATTCTTCGTGCCATTCCCCCCAGGTCTGTATCCTTTTCCACCAGGTAAACCTCATGTCCCTGGTTGGCCACGCTCAGAGCACTGGTCATACCGGCCAGGCCTCCTCCGACCACCAACGCCGTCTTGTTGACAGGCAAATCAAATTCCTGCAAGGGCTCTAAATGACGCGCCCGGGCAACCGACATCCGGATTATATCCTCTGCCTTCTGTGTGGCTTCTTCCTTTTCTTTCGCGTGGACCCAGGAGTTATGCTCCCTAATATTAGCCATTTCTAAGTAATATTGATTAATTCCCGCCTCCCGCAGGGTGTCCCGGAATAACGGTTCAAGAGTCCTGGGGGAGCAGGCAGCGACAACCACTCGATTGAGCCCTTTTTCCTTTGCCATGTCTGTTATTTCATTGGCTGAATTACTAGCACATGAAAAGAGCTGTTCCTGAGCGTAGACAACATTGGGTAAGGTTAAGGCATATTCAACTGTGGAAGGAACATTGACTACCCTTCCGATATTAGCCCCACAATGACACACAAAGACTCCTATCCTTGGCTCCTCTTTAGAGACATCCCTTTCCGGCGGATATATCCTTTCTTTGGCCAGCTTCCCTCGCCTGTAGTCAAGGAGTTCGCCAATTTGGGAGCCCGCTCCGCTGGCGCTAAAAACCGACTCCGGAATATCTGTCGGACCCCGGAAGGCTCCGCTTACAAAGATCCCAGGCCTGGTGGGCTCCATAGGATTGGAAGGGTTTGTTTTACAGAATCCGTGTGAATTGAGCTCAATGCCGAACTTATCTGCCAGATTCTCATAATCAGCAGGAGGATTCAACCCAACGGATAATACCACCATATCGAATTCTTCTTCTTTTACTCCATCATCTGGTGTAGAATATCTGATCGTGACATTCTTGCTTTCCGGGATCTCTTTTCCTATTGATACGTAGCTTCTTATAAATCGAACCCCGGGAAGATTCTCTGTTCTTTGGTAGAAGCGCTCGAAATCCTTGTTATAGGAACGAATATCGTTATGGAATATCGTACACTCTGCCTCTTGGTCATGTTCTTTTGTCAGAATTACCTGTTTCTGGGCATACGTGCAGCATACGCCTGAACAATAGCTGTTGCCGCCGGGAATAACCTCTCTGGAGCCGACACATTGAATCCAGGCTATTTTATGGGGATGCTTCTTGTCCGTAGCGCGCAGTATCTCCCCTTGGTATGGCCCGGTGGCGCATAACAGCCGTTCATAGTCCATACTGGTTACCACGTTTTCAAACTTGCCGTAGCCATAGTCGTTCCGGAGCTTAGGATCAAATGGCTCAAGCCCAGGAGACAGAACGATCGCCCCTACATTTACTTCTATCTTCTCCGGCTTTTGATTGAAATCTATGGCGTTATTCTTACATACTCCTTCGCAAATTTTGCATTTCTTCTCTTTAAGGTAAAGACAGCTTTCATCGATATACGTGACAAGAGGAATTGCTTGAGCGAAATATATATGGATGGCTTTATTCTGCGATATTTCCTGATTAAATTGATCAGGGTATTTGACCGGGCAGTATTCTACACAGGTAGTACAACCCGTGCATATGCTCTCGTCAATATATTTGGGCTTTTTAATCAGGGTTACCTTAAAGTCTCCCGTTTCTCCTTCTACACTGTCCACTTCAGTATAAGTCAGGACCTCTATATTGGGATGCCGGCCGACCTCGACCAGTTTGGGGTTGAGTATTCACATGGAACAGTCATTGGTGGGAAAGGTCTTGTCAAGCTGGGCCATATGGCCCCCAATGCTCGGCGCTTTGTCAACCAGGTAAACCTTAAAACCGGCAGTGGCAAGGTCAAGAGATGCTTGAATACCGCTGATTCCTCCGCCAACAACCATTACGTCTCCAAAATTATTGTCTCCACAACTTTTAGAAAGTTGTTGAATTTTTTCTTTTAGCATTAGTTCTTCCATTTTCTATCACCTCTTCCGTTTTTATGTGCCCGTACTGTCCGGGTTCGGCCGGGTCAGCTAAATCACTTCCTGGAGGATCTCCGTAATGTCTTTAACCTGTATGACGTCATCATAGTTCAGGACTAACCTGCTATCCTCAAAATTAGTGATGCAATAGGGGCAGGCAGTAACCAGCTCCTCAGCCCCAACCTCAAGGGCTTGTTCTAATCTGAGGTTGGAGAATCGGTCAGACTTTGGAGTTTCTATCCAAATCCTGCCTCCGCCCATTCCGCAACAGAGACTCTCTTCCCGCGACTCAGCCATCTCGTTCAGTTCCAAACCAGGTATCTTCTTTAAGACTTCTCGCGGTTCGTCAAATATGCCATTATGTCGACCGAGGTAACATGGGTCATGATACGTAATTTTCTTCCCATACTCCTTGCTGATCTGAAGCCTTCCCTCATTAATAAGCTCGAATAAATACTGGGAGATATGAACCACCTCAAAGTTCACCTTGAATTCTTCAGGATACTCGTTCTTGAATGTCTGGTAGCAATGAGGGGAGGAAACAAGGATTTTCTTTACCCCGTTTTCGATCCAAGTTTTGATGTTTTCCCTGGCCAGCTGTTTGAATAATTCCTCATTGCCTGTCTTGCGGATGCTTTCACCACAGCAATTCTCCTTGGTACCCAGTATCCCGAAATCTACCCCTGCCTTATTGAGGATCTTGACTGTGGCGGCAGCTACCTTCTTTAATCTTGGGTCATAGCTGAGGTAGCAGCCGGGGAAATATAAAACTTCCATGCCTTCGGTGAATGTTTTGACAGAGAGACCCTCTGCCCAATCTGCCCTTTTTGTTCGTGCTTCACCGAAGGGGTTACCATCTGCAGCAAGGTTTGAGCTTACGGTGCGGACAGGCTTGACAGCGCCGGGAAAAACACCATATCCTGTGGCGAAGCGGCGCAGGGCGATCATGTTATCGATTTGCTTAACGTCCCTGGGGCATTTCTGAACGCACTTGCCGCAGGTCGTACAACGCCAGATCTCTTCATGTTCTATCTCAGTCAAACCGAAGGTTGCCTCTCGGATCAGCTTGCGCATACTGAAAGTCCTAACCCTATTCCAGGGACAAACCGTATCGCATCTTCCGCATTGATAGCAGAATTTGACGGCGTCGGCACCGTTTTCCTTTATTTCTTCTATTGCCTCTTTGAAGGGTGCTACAGTCTCCACGATCTTATAATCCCTTCTTTCACATCCAATTTCTAGTAATGAAGTAGTCAGTAGTCAGGAGACAGTAGTCAGAATTTTATATCCCGAAGTATTCTGAATTCTGACTCCTAGTGATTAGCCCTTCTGGGAGATGCGGGCCACGGTATCCACCAGCTTTTCCAGTCCATATTTGTCAAGCAATGATCTGAGTCCGATCTCTATGTCGTCCAGTTTCACGTCTTCTTCGACTTCCTCTTCCCTTTCTTCGTAAGTCAGGGCATCCGCTAAGCACCACTGAACACACATCGGCTCTTTCAGTGTCGGATCGTCTTCACACATATCGCATTTGAGAGGGAGACCGGAATCGGGTTCTTTGAAAGCGTCCCTGGATGGGCAGGAAGCCCGGCAGAAGCCACACTCGTCGTATTCCTTGCCGTCAATCACATATTTGTCTCTGCCCATACATTCGGCTGCCGTGTACTCACCGGCGTATACGGGAAGAAATACGTCTCTAATTGGATCACGAATCAGCCGGATACGAGCCCTCGCCGGATTATTACTGCTATATTTTGGCGCAGCGTGAAACGATGCGCAGATAACTTCACAAGCCTTGCAGCCATTGCACTTATCAAGGTCGATCTTGATGGCCTTCACTTTCTTCTTAACTTTGCTCATCATAAATCCCTCTCTGTTCCAAGTCTTCGCTCACGTAATCCATATTCAAATCATGTAAAGTCTCTCGAGTCGGAATACCCTGATTATTCCATCCCTTGAATTTGTAATACTCATCTAAGAGCTTCGTTTCAAGCTCAGGAAATCTATGCTTCCAATGGTCCTCCGGCGGACGATCATCCACTCTTCTTAAGCCTCTTCTGTTATTAATCGCTCTAATTAAAGTCCGGTTTCTCTTGGCGGCTTTCGTCAGTTCCGCTTCATCGAAATCGATTCCGGTCGCCGCTGAGATTAATTCAGGATAATTGTGCATATGATAAGCGGGCTTCAGGGGAAATGAGGACAAACCGGCGCACATCCCGAGGGAGTCATCAATGTAGTGCATCCTCTCCATCCAGTCAACAAGTTCACACGCCATTTCAACCGTTGGGTAATATGGATTTGAGTTGTCTCCGCGTGGTTCCCAGTCCAGAAAATATTGTTTAAACTTTTCGTCAGGAACATGGATCCAATCTTTAATAAACTCTTCTCGATCCGCTCTGTTAGGAAAAGGTCCTTGGGGGAACTGGCCTTCAATTTGGGTAATGTTTATTTTCTCACCGGTAGAATACATTAGGAAATAAATAGGGTTCAGCATCCCGAGCTTGAGCGGCAGCTGCTCATGTTTTTTAATGTTGTTATGGGCATACTGTTCTGCGCCCTTACCAATCTGTTGGGCCGCCCAATATGTGCCGTTGGCTAAAATATCTCCTATCCCTTCGCGCCGGACAATTTTGTCAAGGAACCAGAAAAATCTCTCCTCAGTATCGGACGGCATTCCTGGTAGATCTTGGTCCGTCAAAATCCCGGCTTCATAAAGCTCTAAAGCAAAGGCAATCGTTTGCGGGGTTGTAAATCCGTCCACTCCATAGGCCTGAGCATTAGAATTGATTCTAAAACCAAAATCCAGGTCTGACATGGCTGCCATGGTATACGTAAGTTTCGAGTAACATTTCATCATGTATTTAGGAACGCCCGGGTAAGCAACGGATGCCCCGCAACTTAGCGGACAGTTATAGCAGCTTAATAACCGCTCCCGCACATTTTCAGCACTCTCCGTCCAACTCTTTTCGACTTCTTCGGTCCAAAAATCTTTTCTCCGAACGCGGGCATTCCCCCACATGAAACTGGTGGTGTGCCACTTTTCATCATGGATTTTCATTTCTTGCGGCGACCCAAGCCCTTGAAAAATGGGCTCTACCATTCCAAGTGGATTTTTCTCCCGAAATTTTACATATTTCAGCACATCGTTGCAATGCTCCATAAATTCAGCCGGTCGGGCAATATTGACGTCCTTTGTGCCACGAACAGCAATCGCCTTTAACCTTTTGTCACCCATAACGCCGCCTAGTCCTAAGCGGCTGGCACTGGATCGGCCCTGCTCGATGGAAGCAAAATAAACCCTATTTTCGCCGGCCAGGCCAATAGCAGCTACTTGAGCGTTCGGTTCATTCAATTCCCGCCGGATAAGTTCTGCCGTTTCAAGCGTGCCTTTCCCCTGGAGATGACTGGCATCACGTATTTCTACTTTGTCATTGTTTATCCACAAATAAACCAGATTGGGGGACTGGCCGCGAATGATCACTTTGTCATACCCGGCATGCTTCAATTCCGGTGCCCAAAATCCCCCCATCATTGAATAGGCCATTAACTTAGTCTGAGGAGAAAAGCTGGAAACAATGGTACGATTCGCACCGGGTGCAGGTGTGCCAGTTAAAAGACCAGCGCTAAATATCAGTAGATTATCAGGAGAATAGGGTTCAACTTCAGGGGGAACCCTATCCCATAATATTTTGGCGTTAGAACCTAGCCCCCCAAGATAAAGTTCGGTTAACCTTGGGTCAGTTTCTACCCTCTCAATGTTTCCACGTGATAAATCAATTTCTAAATTATACCCTGTCTCTGCGTATCTCATTTTTCAACACCTCTAGGTATGTTTTTACTGAATAATCTAATCATTCCTAAAACTAAATAACAAATGATTTCCTTGAAATCGAAGGACTCTGCCGGTTTCCCTGTGAACCTTGGCATAAGTGTATATCCCTCCTATTTTTTTCCTTGATGTTTTACTAGATGCAAGTAATATGCCATGTTTCAAAAACAAAATCTCAGCTTAACCTAACTGGTGTATAATTGCCTCCCAACAGTCGAAAACACAATGTCAATGGTTATTCAAGCCTGAATATTCAAATAGTCTTTATTATTCAAAGATAAACATCACTGCAATATTGCAGTGATGTTTATCTTTTTTTCGCGAAAACCTTACCAAATCCTCACTTCGTAGTAAGTCGATTTTGCATCGGTCCGATGTAAAATCGACTTACTACTATCTTTTAGTTGCTTAAATGCTGTTAAATAGGGCTTTTTAAGCAGCAACTCCCCGTTGATGAGATGCGCCAGGGATGTGAACCTTTCTTTGGGCCGTTGTTTAGCTATGGTCTTGCCATTGACGACCCATACGGTGTTGTCTTCTGCCCTGGTAACGGCATCGACCTTCCCGTTTGTACGGATTTCGGGGCTCAATCACTTCAGCTTTCGCTTCCAGCCTGTTCGTTTGCTGTCTACGCTTAGCGCCCCTCAAGACTCGCTACGGATGGGTCGGCTAAACCCTTAACCGGCGGGATTCCCACCCGATATAAGATGCACCCCTTGCTTGGCGCACATCCGTATTTCAATGATTAACAATTAAACCATTCTTTAACGATATTCTCCTGTTCGGGGGAATGTATGTTTTTAAACTCATTGGAGCTCGTATCGTAAATATAGTCATCCTGCCACTTTTTAATATTTTTAATGGTCTCCCTTACCGCATCGGCAATATTATACACCTCTTCATCTGTCATAATAGGATGTATTGATAATCTCACCCAGCCGGGTTTATGCGACAAGTCTCCTGAATCTATAAGACTGGTAATTTTCCGGGATGTTCTTTGGTCAATGTTTAACAAGTAATGTCCATAAGTCCCGGCACAGGAACACCCTCCTCTTGACTGGATGCCAAATCGGTCATTGAGTATTTTTACCAATAGATTATAATGGATATCTTCGACATAGAAAGATAAAATACCCAGGCGATCCCTGATATTTTCTGCAAGAATATGCAGTCCATCCACACTTTCGAGTCCGTCGAACAGTATCTTCATTAATTCTTTTTCCCTCTTCAGCATCTTCTCTACATTCATTTTATCCTTAAGCTCTAGACACAATGCAGCCTTGATGGCTTGTAAGAATCCGTGAGTTCCCCCATCTTCCCGGATTTCTATGTCGGAAGAATACTTATGTTCTCCCCAAGGATTTGTCCAATCTACAGTACCGCCACCCGGATTATCAGGTACATTATTTGAATATAACCTTGAGTCAAATACCAGCACTCCTGATGTTCCAGGACCACCTAGAAACTTGTGCGGCGAAAAAAATACAGCATCTAATTTTTCTTCAGGGTCAGCGGGATGCATATCGATATGGCTATAGGGAGCGGACGCCGCAAAATCCACAAAACAAATCCCCCCGTGCTGATGCATCAGCTTAGCCATTTTATGATAAGGTGTCTGAATTCCTGTTACATTGGAGCAGGCTGTAAAAGAGCCTATTTTGAATTTTCGGGTACTATACTCTTTTAATAATTCATCCAGATTATTCAGGTCAATCAGCCCGTTTCTGTCGGGATTTATTATCTTAACATCTGCTATAGTTTCGAGCCACGACGTCTGATTAGAGTGGTGTTCCATATGGGTGATGAATACTACAGGTTTTAAGTCTTCCGGGATATTGACAAATGGGCGCAGCTTTTCACTTATTCTGAGTCCCAGTATTCGCTGTAGTTTATTTACAACACCGGTCATACCGGAACCCGCTGTGATGATGACATCATTTTTATCGGCATTGACATGCTCTTTGATCCTCTGATGGGCATAATGGTAAGCCTGTGTCATCAACATTCCTGTTTCACTTGACTCGGAATGGGTATTCCCAACAAAAGGTCCGAAATTATTAATAATTTTATGTTCAACCGGTCTATACAGCCGTCCGCTGGCAGTCCAATCCGCATATACCATCCTGACATTACCGAAATGTGTTTTAAACACTTGATTATAGCCTATTGTATTAGTTCTAAATTCTTCAAAATAGTTTTGAAATTCCATTTTACCCTCCACCTAATGTCTAACTATTAGTATAATAGTATTATTGCAACAATCATGCCAAGGCTTAACTAGATGGAGTACACTAAATATTTTTACATTCTGCATCTTTCCTTCTTTTCCTCCTGAGATAGCGCAAGTAATTCAAGAATACAAAAGCCTTCGCGCTGTAATTAACGCCTTGGCATTTCATATTCATTATATATTTTTTAGGCTAACAGTTCACCTTCTGCGGCCTACAGAACTAAGTCATGCTAAAATCTCAGTGGATCGCACCCAAAAAACATTAGCTTAACTCTCTTCACAATATCCTGTATTGGAGAAAGTTAAGCTAATGTAGAACCTTTATTTAGACAGTATAGTGCCAGACTTTACTCTAGCGCCAACACTAATACAGCTAATCATCCGCACTTCGAGTATCCGCAGTGGGTGCAAACAACGCAGCCGCTCTGATGATTGATCGGCATCCCGCACTCCGGGCAGGCATTGTCCACGGCTACCCCGGCCCGGGCTTTTTTCACAACAGCCTTTCTCCACTGCGGTTGGACCCGGAACCAAAATAAAAAAGGTAAAAGTCATATCCATGCTGAAATTATAAGGATAAAGTAAACAGCATGGAGAGAAAAGAATGTCATTAATTGAACGCTATAGTGAACAAATAGTAGGAGTGCTTTCATGTTATGATCGGATAATCATCCAGGGAACATTACCCGGATGGTGTTTTGACCAAGGAATGACCTCATTTTTAAATGCTCACCATATTATCAAATCCGGTCTAAGCTACAGTAACATTAATATTTCTTGCAACGCTTTCAAACTCTTTTTTAACAAGGTGCTCAATTACAACTGGTCGGACGACGTTATCGTCCGGCCCAAAAGGCCAAAAAAGCTGCCTTCTGTTCTGTCTAAAGACGAAATTCTATCCATTATGGATCAGGTCAATAATCTTAAGCACAAAGTTATCTTTTAAGTTTTTTATTTCTTCTAAAATGCTTTCACGTGTTTATTGCATAATGGAATTGGACAAAGTTGCAAATAAAATTCCCCACTTTTGCAACGGGGAAATCCCCAAAATTGCAAAGGTCATTGCAGGCACCTAAATCAAGCCTTACCCTTGTAGTTGAGAGAAAGATGACTGCAAGGGAGGACAGGAGGATGCTCACAATGACCCAAGTAGATCTTATCAAAAAAGCGTTCTTTGAGGAAGGGCTAAATGTCAGTGAACTCGCTGAACAATTTGGCCATGACCGAAAAACGATCCGCAAGTACTTGGACAAGGAGGATTGGAACCAGCCGGTACCCACCGTGCCAGAAAGTGTAGAAAAGTTCCCAAAGCTTCAACCGTACATGAACGACATCGACGAGTGGCTGGAGGAAGACAAGCGAGCCCGCCGTAAACAGCGACATACTGCTAAGCGAGTTTTTGATCGGTTGGGGAAAAAGTACGAAGACAGATTCGATTGTTCCTACCGGACGGTAGCTGCTTATGTAGCTATCAAGAAAAAGGAGTTGTTCGGGAAGAATACGTGCCGGTTACCGCTTCAGCACTATCCAAGTGAAGCCCAAGCGGACTTCGGAGAGGCTGATTTTTACGAGAACGGTGTCAAATACAGTGGGTACTATCTGAACTTATCCTTTCCCTACAGCCGATCGTTCTCAAGGCAACTAGTCAATCTATCAAAATCAGACTGAAAAAGCCTGTCCTGAATGATGCGGTATTTTTCAAATTCACTCTCCGCAAATTCCTTAGCAATGGCAGCGGTCACTTTTCCTGCGTTCTCTAATATATCCTTTTCATTGAATTGCAGGAATGCGTTTAGCTTCTTAGCCCAGTCCTCCATCGTCAGCGGAATATTTCTCTCTGCCTGGCTTTCTGCGTAATCAAGATACATCGTGACAAACCTGTCTAAAGATTTGATTTCATTTTCTGTAAGGTAGTTCTTTGCAACAGAAACATCACTTTTTACGATTTTACCGTGTGGTGCATTTTTCCAGGTTGTCAGACCCATATGATCCTTGGTGCTGTCTGCTCTATTATAAATAACCTCTGCTGCAGTACTGCCATGGATTGCAAAATGCAGTTTGTTTTGAACGGTCTTAAAGAAATCCTTTGTTAATTTTGAATGCGGATTATAATCTACCGCGGTGGCATAAATATCCGTGATTTTTTGATAGAACCTTCTTTCACTTGCCCGAATTTCTCTGATTTCTTCAAGCAAATGTTCAAAGTATTCCTCGTTTAAGAAAGTCCCATTTTTTAATCTTTCTTTGTCCAAAACATATCCCCGGATGGCAAAAGTACGTAATACTCCAGTTGCCCATTGCCTAAACTGAGTTGCTCTGAGTGAATTCACCCGGTAGCCGACCGATATGATGGCATCTAGGTTATAAAATAAAACATCTCTTCTTACTTCTCTGTTTCCCTCTTTTTGAACTATCCGGTTTTTCCGGATAGTTGCTTCTTCTACTAGTTCGCCCTCAGCATAAATATTTTTTAAATGATCATTTACTGTTCTAAGATCCACACCAAAAAGTTCAGCAATTAATTTTTGCGTGAGCCAAACCGTTTCGTCTTCAACTCTAACTTCTATTGTATTTTCGTTTGCTTGCGAAGTGAATATTAAAAATTCTACTGTACTGTTTCTGATTTGTAGTTTATTCTGGTCTTTTTTATGATTATCTTTCACAGCAATACCTCCACAATAAGTTATCTCTTCCCCATTTAACCGATTCATCATTATTTATAACTGTCGATTATTCCAGGCATTCAAGAATTATTCTAAATTATTCTAAAATTATAAGTTTCAATTATAAGTCACTTTAATGCTTCCTATATTTCGAATAAAACTATTGTGAATTATTGTAACAATATAATAATAAAACCAAACATATGTTCAGGTCAACATATATTTGGTCAATTGATATGTGATATTGGTATTAAAAGGAACTATGGCTTAACCCCCATTACTTTCCGCAACACTTTTTATATTTTTTACCGCTGCCACAAGGACATGAATCATTGCGGCCTATTTTAGCACCTGTCATTATGTCAAAAAGTTTTGAATCTGTTTGGCCCATCCTAAATGACTCCGCCGGTAGCGGTTTTAAGTACCTCTTTTCTTCTTGAAAAAGCTCATCGGGAGTATGCCCCTTAAGGATCCACATCCGCGTATGATTATAGAGTTCCATTAGCTTTGCCGTTAATTCCTGTACCATCTCAAAGGAGGGAAACTCCAGCTGGCTTTCCAAATATTTTATCATCCCTGTCGGTTTGGTATCCAGATTGATCATATTGATCAATTGCAGCATCATTTCATCGATTTCTTCATCAGTTAAATCATAGTATTCCAACAGAAAACGAGTAAAGTGGTTCATCTTAGGGATTTTGTCAATAAAATCCATTTCACCGGCCTTGAGTAATTGTTCTTTGGTAAATGAATAATAGTCAACGCTTGGCCTCATAAAATCTTTTGATTATGATGAACCCCCGGAAAAGCAATACCATATCCCATCAGTGATTCCACTTTAGATACAGAAATATTATTTGCCATTACAGGACCTGCATTCTTTAACATTCTTTTGACCATATCATATCTTTTCAGGTCTAAGACATAGAGAATATCCTTAAATTTTACAGGTATCAATCAAATTGACAAGCTTACCAGTTAAATCACCTTTTTTAAAGAGCTCAAGTTTTTAAGACCGAGGTTCTGACGGATTTTATCAAGCTCATTTTTGGAAAGATTGTTAAGTGCATCGGAGAGTTTAACTGGAATATTGATTTTCTTCCACAGTTGTTGTTCCCTCTTGTCTTGTAACTGCCGGCTATACTCTTTCGCCCTAGCTAAGGCTTCTAGTAAAGCCTTCTGAGTTTTCTGATCTATTTTATTATCCATGATACATCACACTTTCTCTTCCTGGAAAAATTATTTGGTTATTCCTGGGCATATACTCTTACTCACTTCTTCGACAAAAGCACACAATTTTCGACATGCCCGGACGCGGCACATTGTCGTAAAGTGTCTCGATAGAAAACACATTGAGACTGTAAAAATGTCGGTTTAGAAAATGCTTGACAATTACGCGGTTATATGTATGGGGAAAATGCTTTTCTCTGTGCGCCAAGTTTGTTCAGCAACTAGCGCTCTTGGTTTGAAATCAGCGCGGGATTTAGGCATTCTCCAACCCCAATACCTTCCACAAAAGGAATGAAACTCCCCACGCTAATACGAAGAGCCCAACCAGAATATAGCCGATTCCACCGAAATCAAGATTCTGAATCCATCCCCAAATTCCACCGTGTAATCCAAGTTTCGGGGTCACTATCTGAGCTATTTCTATTAATCCTATGAATAAGGCTGCAATCACAGAGATACCGGTGACAGATAAATTATAATAAACCTTTCTTAGTGGTGTAGAGAAGGCCCAGTTATAAGCAGTGGTCATAAAAACCCCGTCGGCTGTGTCCATCAGGCTCATACCGGCGGCAAACAAAACCGATAAGGATAAAATTGCAGTAAAAGGCATGGCCTGACTTGCAGCATTTGCAGAGATAGCCAATAAAGCTACTTCAGATGCGGTATCAAACCCTAACCCAAAAAGAAACCCGAGTGGGTAAACATGCCAACTCTTACTAATAAACCGGTAGAGTGGACCAAAGAACCGTGAAATAAAGCCCCGGTTTAAAAGGAGTTGTTCAAGGTTTCCTTCATCGAACTGCCCTTTATGCATTTTTATGAATAACCGGTAAATGTCGAACCAAATGTACAGGTTAAATAGCCCTATGAGGAGAAGGAACCCTCCCGAAACTGCTGTACCGATTAAACCGCCAACTACCTGTAGTTGTGGGATATTGTTTTTGGCCCAAGCCATTGAAAAAGCCGTAATCATAGCCATTATAAAGACTACCGAGGAATGCCCTAGGGAAAAGAAAAATCCTACCCCTGTTGATTCCTGTTTCTGCTGTATCATTTTTCGTACTGTATTATCAATAGCTGCAATATGGTCAGCATCAAAAGCATGCCGTAAGCCCAGTGTGTAAGCCAGAAAGGCAATGCCTAAGAATTGTGGATATTCTCTCACCACCGGAAATAAAAGAGCCAGTCCCAATATGTGTATTCCTAGTACTACCACGCTGTAACGAACCCATTTTGGACGGTAAGTGACAGTTGTTGCACGTACATTCTCCATAAATATTACTCCCCCTCAAACTTTCGAACCATTTATATACTTATTTAGCAGTGACAGTCTGCGATTTCTCCAAAACAATTCGGTGGTTGAGTAGATTCATATCCTTAATTCTAGCCTTAATAAATTTTTGCTTACCAAAGATGTCGACTAGCCGAAGCCCTTCTTCAAAAGGTTCAATAATGTCGACTTGTTCAAGAAACAGTTCTTCTTGGTCGCCCCCACTTCTGATATATGCATTAGCTTCACACATATTTTTTCACCTCCTTATGCAAAAAGACCATAAAGTATCGTTCCGGGTTTCTACCCAGTTCGACCTCCATGGTCTTGCGTTTTACAAAATTTATTTTAACAGTAAATCCAGATTAACTATCTCTCAAAAAATTATTCGACATTGACTTAAAAATACCTTCTCCAAAACACAAACTATTTTCATAACTTAAAAATGCACTGACTTAAATTGCTTTGGTAGAAAGCCGGTCGAAGTTACCCAACCCCGACCGGCTTTTCACTGATGATACTTATAAACCCCAAAAACAATTACAGGGGTTAACGTCTAAATATGTCCTCAAATGTTTGTTTTTCTCATAACCAGACCTTTGGCAATCACCGATTGCACAACAGATGAACATCAGCCACCGGCTGGGTTTTTCGTGAGACATTCACATCCGGTATTGGCCCCTGTATGTCTCTTTATATCGTCCAATGTAGAGCAACATTGTGCTACTGCTACATGATGCAAAATTTCCTCCTCGGTAACATTGGCACAGTAGCAAATGGGAATCGGGGGTAGGACATTCTTAAACCAGATCTTGTTGATCAATTGGTCTTGAAGGATTGTTTTATTCCCGTCCTGAGTATAATAGGCAACCTTACAATCGGGAGTTCTACAGAGGAAAAACTGTTCTTCTTCAATTTCAACACCAGGTTGTACCTGATGTTCAACTGTTACTTTACGTACTTTCTGCCCTATCCCGTTACAAACAGGACAGGCCGGCATTACTTTTGAGTTTGCAGACAGTTCAAGCAACATGGGGCAATCACTCCTTTACACAACCCCCGGTAAAATGACCATTCACTACATGAATAATCATTTATATTTCTGAAACACCGTAATTCACCTTAGCCAAAACCTCTTTAATCCTATCCATGTTGACCTTGTTAGGGTCATAAATTATCTCTGTTGCACCGGACCTTTGTACTGTAATCTGTTTGACACCGTCTAAACTAGACAGTGCTGTCTTTGCAGTTAAAGGACAAGTGTCTCAGGTAAAGCCGGTTATGGTGAACTTTTTAGTCACGAGATTACCGGTGTTTACCGTCGCCTGAAGGGGCTTGTCATTACTGAATCCCGCAGGAGAATCTTTTGTCACGCTACAGCCAACCAGGAAGATTGTAAAAGCTGCTACTACAGCAAGAAACAACGCCTTTCGCAATGTCTATCACCTACCTTACCCGTTTTTAAGAGTGTAAACGAGGATGCCAATAGTCACCAGGGTAGAGAGCCAGACAAGCACCTTGTTAAGTTTACTAGGTTGGGGTTTCTTATTCAGGAAGTAGTGAGACAAGCCAAGCATTAACACTGCTAGAAAAATGAATAACTGTCGATACCTGGCTAGTGATGCAGCAAGGACGCTACTCAGGCCACCAAGACCTAGTGGCACTAATACAACTGAGCCAAGTCAACAAATTGCTGCAAAGAAAGATGATACCACTGAGCCTAGACTGGCAAACTTGTCTTTCACCTAATTTTCCTCCTCTGACCCACATATACAATTGGAATCAATGTTCCTAGTTGTTTTCAAGGCAGAACACATGCTAAACTCTTAATCCTGTAAGCTTTCGATTATTGGACAATCATCAATTGCCCATTCATCACAGCATTTGCTCGATAAATCTTGGAGAATGCTTTTCATGTTTTGAAGGTCATGTATTTTTAGCTCTATTTCTTTTATCTTTTGGGATGCAAATTCGCGAACTTCCCGACAACCATAACTTCCGCTCTCAGTCATAGAAAGAAGTTTGTTAATTTCCGAAAGAGTAAAACCTAAATCCTGAGAGCGTTTTATGAACCTAATTCGATGAACCACCTCCAGAGGAAAAACTCGATAACCGGATTGGGTCCGTGGTGGTTCCGGAATTAAACCTAATCTTTCGTAATACCTGATCGTTTCAATATTTACTCCAGCGTTTTTAGCTAATTCACCTATAGTCTGTCCTTTCATTTGTTACCTCCCATGCCTATTATAAAGTCTATAGTTAGGTACGGTGTCAAGATTTATTTTACCTCTTTTTAAGTGTGGAAAAATAAAAAAACAAAGCGTTTTAATTAAACGTTCGGCAGACGATCGTCAGCAATAATTTTTTTTGGCTGAGCACAATGTCAATAAAAAGCTTTGTAACAACACATTAAGAAAATTGCCGGTGGAAGTTACCTCAACCCCGACCGACATATCACTTTATAGGATTTCCCTCACCTCAACCCCCTGTTTTGAACACAAATGCCACCTTTGCCATTTATTGTCCTTCGTCCTTCCAATCATCCTCAAAAATGTAGAAACTTACATTTATGATTATAACGATTTCCCAATCGCCCTAAATCTTACTACAGTAAAACCTGCAACTACAATTCCAATAGCAGCTGTAACCAACAACGATAAGATAGGATTGATATCAGCGGGCAATCTAAAGGCCAAACCAGAAAAAGACTGCATAATATAAGTTGCTAGAAGTAGGCGGCCTAGTGCTCTAAGAGTATTAGGGAGCATGGCCGCCTCAAAACTTCGAAAAATTGGATGCGGATTGTCCAATGTCAAGGCCTTATAAATGTTCTCTGCTTCTATTTTGGAGAAATATAATTCAATTAAATCTATGAATATTAAGCTTCCATCTACTTTGGATAATTTGAAATCTTCTTCCCGGATGGATATCAAAATAGGGACTGAAACCCCTCTCGCCTGCAGTTCTTGAAGCAGTAGGGTCCAATTGGCTTCTCCTGGATTAACATCAATATATAAAATAATATCCCGGGCATGTTTGACAATGCCTTGCAAGGCATTTACTAGATTTTCAGCCTGACGGGAGGATTGCACATGCCTAACACAAAACACAAGCTGCTCAGGATAATTATCCAAAAGAAATCTGTGACATAAGGCGGTTTTCCCTTGGTCTGATACTCCCTTGATGATCACGGCTTTATGCTTGCTCAGCGCCAAACCGATTTTTTCCAGCCATTCGTTACGAACAAAGTCCAAATTATTTCGGATATGAGCAGGATGAGTAGAAACACCCTGAGAAAATTCTTGATGGAGTATCTCCATTGACTTATCCGAAGTCATGTCGCATAGCCGGATAAGCGATTTCTGATATTCTTTGTAATAGCCATCCATAGCTGCAATATCCGTACCGATTATATATATTTTTTCCTGCCACAGGGCTAACGTGGTATGGCCTTTGGTTTTAGACAGTTCAGAAACATATTGAATCAAAAGAGTCCGGGCCAGTTCCGGAGCAGCCATTGTAGGGACATAAGATTGTAACTGCTTCAATATTTCTTCTTCCAGCAATCGGGCATTAACTTTTTGAAAACCGATTTTGGTCAAAACCCATAAAGCATCATCTTTTGATAGTCCATGATCTTCAATTAGTTTATCTTTGATTTTGTTTTCGGCAGAAATATTTCCGCTTAAAAATTCCTGCAACTCCTGCCCCAATTCCCCAAAATACACAATGCGCAGTGTTTGAAGCATGGGTTCGGAATTACGCAAACTGCATGCCCTCTTGAAGAAGCCCTCTCCGCTTCTGGACTCCTTGGTTGAGGCTAGATCAGAGATAGTAAGCGGATCAGATAAATTTTTCACTTGCACAGCTTCAATAACTTGTCCACCACGCTTAATCAACAAATCTTCCAAACGTTCCGGATAGTACTCGTCATTTACAGTTTCACCAATTATTCTTGAAGCAATATATAAGGTCTGAGATGAATAGCCCTTCCAGGCAGATTGTGCTCCGATATCCGATTTTGTAAAGGGCATATAATCTCACCTCCCATCTGGTTAATATTTTTGGATATTATTGTTTTACAAACTCAATTTAGAGATTGAAGACAATCAGTTATTTTAAATCTTATTCCCCTTTAAATACTTCTCTATAGCTTTATCAAATTCAGAAATATATCTTTCATCTTGCCTTACACGAAATTTCTCATATTCTTTTTCTGCCTTGTCCAGGGCCTCCTCATGGCTTATCTTTCCCGAATCCTTTAAAACCTCACGCCGGTTGAATTTTAAAAATTCGTCTGTGATATGTAGCCAGTCTTTCATCGTCATAATATTTTCATTTAGCGCCTGAAACTCCGCATAATCAATATACATTGTCACAATTCTATTCAGTCTGTCCAACTCATTTTGGTTAAGATAATTCTTTGCTACCTTCACATCGCTCTTCAAAATTTTGCCGTGAGGTGAAGCCTTCCATGTAGTCAGTCCCATGGTTGGGTGTTCACCGTCTGCCTGTCCATGGATAATTTCAGCGGCAGTTTTCCCCGTTATGGCAAAGTGCATTTTATTTTGCACAAAGGCATAAAATGTTTTTGTTTCTTCGGAATTGGAGTTGTAATCGCTACTGCACTGTTCAAAAACGTCGGCAATCTTCTGATAAGCTCTGCGTTCAGAAGATCTTATTTCCCTGATGCGTTCCAAAAGTTCACCAAAATAATCCTTACCGAAGGGTCTACCGTTTTTAAGCATATCATCATTTAATACAAATCCTTTAACGATATATTCTTTCAGAGTCTGCGTAGCCCAAATTCTGAATTGCGTAGCCTTTTTGGAGTTAACACGATAGCCTACAGCGATAATAGCATCAAGATTATAATAATTGGTGTTATAGGTTTTTCCGTCTTCGGCAGTATGTGCAAATTTTGCACATACTGCTTCTTCGTTTAACTCATTTTCAGCAAATATATTCTTTAAGTGTTTGGTTATTACTGATCTGTCTACGTCAAAAAGCTCGCCTATAGCTTTTTGGGTCAGCCAAAAACTTTCCTCTGCATAATAGACATTAACTTTTATCTTTCCTTCATCAGTCTGGTAAAGAATGATCTTACTTTGTTTTGATATGTTGTCCACGTGGCGTATCCCTCCTTTTCACACCAAACCAAAACTTTCCATAAGCAATTATACCAAACGTATGTTCTGGTTGCAATATAAACAGTGAGGTGCCTTCATTTGAAAATACGCCCACTCATTTTTTAGAATTAGTTTTATCTTCCAAAAAAGTATTCAATGCCCTAATGTCTTTATCGTTTGTAAATATTATAATTTATACTAACATAAAGAGAGTTAAAACAGCAGAATGTATAAGCAAGAAACAAGCCTCTCTGCTTGTTCTTCTTCGGTGGGTTTTACCCCGGTCAATCTTTATGGAATAACATTTTAGCCTGTGATCCATTTTTATAGCAAATTAAGATATACATATCAAAAATCTGAATTCTATCAACTTTATTCCTGATTACTCCTTCATCATAAACGCCATCCTCGCAGACCGTTTCATGAATATTGCTCTTAACCCATTCTTCATCCAAAGTGGGGGAGTGAGGGCATGCCTCTTTACCTTTTTCTATTCTTGTCGCACATCTCCAGACAACCTTGCCTCTTTCCGTTCTTCTCCGATAAGATGCACCACAATCGCCGCATACGAGCAAATTTCCCAAAAGGTATTTCCCGTTATATTTACTGGTGCTGGATTCTACTGTGCCATCATCTTTATGAAGTAATCTTGCACGCTTGGCCATTTCTTCCTGCACCAAATCGAACACTTCTTCAGAAACAATGGCCGGATGGCTGTCCGTTACATAATACCGGCGTCGTTGTCCGATATTCTTGCTTTTCTTACCTGTCATAAAATCTTCGGTATAGATCTTTTGAAGCAAAGTATCGCCTTTGTATTTTTCATTCTTGAGCATTTTCTGGATCGTTGTTGTGTCCCAATGCTCCTTGCCCGTCACGGTCTTAATTCCCTGGGATTCCAGATAAGATTTTATCTGCCCGAATGTTAATCCCTGTAAATATAAATCAAATATCTTTCTGACCACTTCTGCCTGCTCCGGAACAATAACAATCTCGCCGTCTACGCAGGTATATCCCATGAAATTCTTATACTTCGTGAAAATATCGCCCTTTTCGAATTTGCGTTGAAACCCCCACTGAATATTCTCACTGGTATTCCTGCTCTCGTCCTGCGCAAGCATTCCTCTCAATGTAATCTCTAATTCTGCTTTCATATCAACTGAATCCAGGTTCTCATTTTCAAAATGCATATTGATCCCTCGCTCTCTTAAAAATCTTACTATTTTCAATACCTCAAGAGTATCTCTTGACACTCTGCTGATTGATTTCGTGATAATGTAATCGATTTTACCTTTCGCCGCTTTCTTGAGCATTTTGTCCAGCCCAGTTCTGCCGCTTCGCCGCAGACCACTTTTCCCGACGTCAAAGAACACACCAGCAAAAATCCAATTGGGATGGCTTTGTATCAACTTCGTATAAGTTTTTATCTGAAGCTCGAGGCTGTGCAGCTGCGCCGATCCAAATGTGCTGACCCGACAATAGGCGGTAACCTTAAGCTTTTTATTATCTTTAGGTTTAGCCGGTATAATTCTGACATTTTTCATCTACGTTCCTTCATTATCTATGTAAAATGGGCAAGCCCATTTATATTTTACAAAAGAAAAGACGTGAAAGCATCCTTTCACGTCAAAACATATTTTCATCTGCAGTCCTGCAAACCCGCTATTCTTCAGCGCTTCGTATTCTGCAACAGGACTATGGATTCCACATGCGACGAGCCGTTTTTATTAATGTCTTGGTAATTTTTTATTCACATCCGATTTTCCATGATTTTTCTGTGTTTTTGTATTATACACTTTTTGACCTAATTCTTTGGGGATACGTCAATCGGATTTTCGTTGATATTAAAGCGTTTTCGCAAAATGATATACTGTTAAATGTTGGTATTTGGGAGACAAGTCAATGCATATTAACCCCAAACATCGGCTCAAACAATCTTTCGTTCACAGAAACTGCTAAAAGGGCAATCTCCGCATTTAGGTTTACTGGGATTACAAGAGTACTTTCCAACCTCCCAGCGCAAGCCATCGGCGATTCCCGGAAACTCCGGATTAAGCTCTCTTGCTTTGCAAATTGTATAGATGCGTGCAATCTCCTGATCTGCCACAAAAGGTGTCAGGCCAAGTCTTTGAAACACCCGCATCGTGTGCACATCCGGCGCGATATCTATGGCGCTATAATCCGAAAACTCGATTCCATAGTATCGATATAAAATGTTGGGTGCCATGTTTACCACCTTAAAGCCACAGCCATTGAAGTCCATGAATCTAAGTATGACATCGCAGGTTTATCTTTATAATTGCCGATATATTCCTTGAAAATTATCTTACAGTCAAAGCTTTGTTAATAGCTTCCATAATGATTTTGTGGCAGCAAACACCCATCGGATTATTCTCTTTGCAGTTAGAATTCTTCATTGCGCCGGTTATAGCATTTACTTCTTGTACAGTTCTCGCTCCATGCTTAACCACAGCTTCAATTACCTGTTCTTCTGTGACTTTACTACAATAGCAAGCATACTTAGGATTTGCATTTTTCTTAAACCAGATAGGAACTTTGACTTGATCCTTTAAGAATTTTACTCCATTGCCTGTGTTGTAATAGACAACATCACAGTCTTCATTCATGCAAATCCTGTATTGATCTCCCTCAACTGCATTTCGGTTTTCATCTGTCACCAAATGCTCAACGGTAACTTTGCTTACAGCTTCACCTTTGTTATTACAAACAGGGCAATTTCCCTTGGTTTGTTCTATATTTTGTGAGTTGCATCCGCAACTGCATGTATTGATATTTTTAATCATAATCGGACTCCTTCCACTATTTAACTTTCTTGATTCTCAAACAAGTCTTAAGCAGGTTATTCCTGAAGCTAATATCAAACTCCCGATAATGCTGGCTTTCTCCCCACTGGCGCATGGCTTCATGTTCCGGATGTTTAGGATCATTCCAGGCTTCAAGGAATTCTTCATAACCGCCAAGTCCGCCAACATCTTCCGGCGGGCAAGCACCTTCGCCCTCAAGAATCTGCGGATAGCCAAATTCATAATCATCTATTACTTTTTCAAGCACGATTCTGTGACGCCAATAATCTCCAAAGTCATAGATATATTCAAAGCTTTTGTATTTTTCCAAGTATTTGTCGATTTTGACTGTCTGCGGCTGTCTTACTGTTGTTTCAATTATCCCGGCAATAGTGCCATGTGGGTCTTCTTTTTTAGACGGTTTCTTATTTTTGTATTTGGCAGAGTAAAATTTGAATTCTTCGTAGGCTTCTTCATCGTTTGTAATTCGAAGCTTGTCTTGCGGGAATTCAAATTCATAAAGATGGTAATCCCACCAGTCCATAGAAAACTGAATCGTATCATGAAGACGTTTAAATGTAACATCCGCCGGGATTAGCACCCTTCTCCAAATCAAAGGTTTAGAGTCAATCAATTCGATTTTTATCTGATAGGCTTTCATATACTTTTCATTCTTCCTTTCAATTCGTTCAATTAAATTTTTTATCAATTTCTTACTTGATGGCTATTCTTGACCATATTATTCATTTTGAAATATAGAAGAATTGCGATTAATTCTACAGCACAAGTAAAAGCAATAATGCTTCCTATCATACTTTTATCGTACAGCAATCCCATCAATGCAGCACCGCCAAGCAAAGCCAAGCCATAGCAGGTATTAAACACGCCATACCCTGTGCCTCGCTTATTGAACGGTGTTATGTCTGCGATTGCAGAACGCATAACCGTTTCATGAACTCCTATGACTACGCCAAAAACAATCATTCCAATAACAATTAACACTGTCGAATTGCTCAATGTTAAAAACGGCAGCAGCAATGTGATGAATGGAATCGCCATCAAGACCAGAAGACCTCCAGTCTTCATGCCTGTCTTAATTTTCAACCGGTCATAAGCTTTGCCGACAAACAGTGCTGTGACAGCATCCACAATCATGGCTGCCGAATACAGCAAGGTTATATTCCCGTCTGACATTAAATGATTTGCTTTTAAATGGTAGCCTATTGTACTGAAATTGACAAAACCCAACGTGCAGAAAAAGGTAAATGCTGTATAGATCCAAAATATCGGTTTAAGATGCTCTGATTGAAACTCTTTTTTTACAACAGCAGGTATAAGATTTTCGCGTTTAATCCTGTTGTAGGCATATATTAAAAACAACATCAGCACGACAAATGGAACAAAAAGTGTTTTGTACCCTAACTGGTACTCTGCAATTCCGTTCTTCCCAGTAAAATAAAACACCATTGTGAAAATAAGCGGGCCGATAAATGCACCAATCTGATCCAAAGCTTCTTGAAGACCAAAGGCAAATCCAACTCCGACTTGATTTTCTGCAACACCTGAAAGAATTGAATCTTTAGCAGGACTTCGAAGCGCTTTTCCGATTCGCTCCATCAAAATCAGCACAATAAGAATATTCCAGTTCCTGGTATATCCCATCAGCGGCACAACCAACAACATGCCATAGCCCAGGAACATAAAAATCCAGTGTCTACCGCTCTTGTCAGATAAAACTCCTGCGATGAGCCTAAGAAAATATCCAAGGAACTCGCCAATTCCAAAGACAAGACCGACTTGAGCAGCACTGATACTTAGTAAATTTAAATACTGGCTGTTGGCGCTTCTTGCAGTCTCATAGACTACATCACCCATCATACTTATAATGCCAAATATGATGATTACCCTAACAGCCGTTGAAAAACGATTTTTAGTTTGATTAAACATAAGTTACTACCTTTTTTTGATTATTATTTTTTATTTAACTCTTAACCCTTATTGCCAAAATCAACCACTACACTTTTGCATTTCCTCAATCCCACATAATTCGATTTACAGTATTCACATACAAGCTGTGTTTCCCGCATTTAGGGCAGGGGAAGCTTTCAAGGTTTGTAGTTTTTTCTTCTGAATCAAAGCTTTTCGTGAAATCGCAGTTAACCCTTTGAAGAACCGTTCTGCATTTTGTGCATTTATAATCCACCTCGAAGTTGCCACCATTATAATCTAGGTGAATGAAAAAGCGACCATAGAACTCACCACATTTAGGACAACGATAGGTATCGTGGCCATATCCGTCGGCAATAACAGCATTCTCTTCCTCGAGCAACTTTCTAATATGCGCCACTGTCTTTTTGGATCGAATAAGTGATGAAAGGATCGCAAAATCAGAATCGAAGTCCATAAGATTGTGGGGGCTATACCTCATGCCAATACCAATTTGGATATTTTTTGAGTAATCACATTCCTTACAACAAATCCCGAAACTACTTCCCATACTGCACCCCCTAAAATAGCATTGACTCTATTTGATAAGGAATGAGCTTCCGAATTTTATCAGCCAATTCCTCCCCAAATGGCTCTGGTGCCATAAACCCATTAAATTTACGATTCACACCATTTGTATAGATTTTCATCTGCCAGCTTCCACCGTCACAAGCGCGTTCATCGAATTCGCAGGGTTTTAACGCAAGTAAATCATATTCTTCAAATAAGCCTGCTAAGATACTATCTTTCAATCTATACTCATAGATTACTTTTACGGGCACAAAATGATTATCATCCATACCAAAAATATCGCTGTACTTGGTATTCCGTTCAAAAGTCGTGCGTATGATGCCTTTCGCAGAAACAAAGGTTGTACACACGCCAAACTCTTCAGTGCTCATCAATGCCCCTGATATATATTTAATTTCAAATGCATTCGCTGTTACTGGTTGCATGATGAATGGCTCCTTCCTTAATCAGCAGCTTTACTTGATACTGTTCATTATCTCTTTCATACGGTCAATAAAATCATCCTTTTCAGTATCTGTTACCTCGTTGTTTTCTTGTAAGCTGGTTACATAGGATTTAATAATATCCTCAGATTTTACAAAGCTGAATTTTCCACGCAAGTCGCTGAGTATCAACTGAGCGTCTATAAACGCGCCCATACTATTAATAACTTGATTCATTAATTTTTCCGCTTGTTCAATGTTCCCGCTTTTCATTGCTTCTTTTGCAGAAATACTCAGACTACGGATATCTTCTCCCCATATTGCATACCTTGATGGATTTGACTTGCATTTTTCATCACACGAGTCAAAAATCGCTCTTTCTAGTCTGTCCATCAACATTTCTTCACTGTCGTGCTCTTTCACTCTCTCGATTTCTACGGGAGCATTTCTGTCGTGAGCTTTATAAAAGTTTATTACAGCCCTCATCAAAGATTCTATTAGAGCCAATATCTATCATCCCTTTCATCCTAATGATCACTTAATACTTTTTAGGGAATTTTTCTTTTCCAAGCTGCCATAGGTACTTATCTATGTCTTTCAGGTTATAGGTAGCAAGATCATAGAACTTGCCGAATTCCAGCAAAATGTTTTTGAACTTAATGTAATCCTTCAAATCATCATTGCTAAATCTATAAAATCCATCAACATCCCTGAAATAGCGAAGAAGCCTATCTACATAACTGTCGTAGATAGGAAAGTCCAAAGGCTTATGATGGCTACAGTATTTTGTTGCGAAAGAATAGAAATTCTTCGCCGTCCCATTATCCATATTGACTTTGGCAATATCATTTACTAAAGTTACATCCCCCGCCATCAGCCTGTCATCTATGTCTAAATTGATGATGTGCCTTGCCACTTTAAAAGGGGAGAATATATTTGTGCTGTAAAAATCATTCAAGGCAGAAACTTTTATAAGAACTTCATCGATATCTTTATTGCGGGGATATGTCCGGTAAAAAAGTTTATCTAAGGCGCTTTCCTGTAATGCATAGTTTTCCAATTGATCCCATGACATTAAATATTTAGCCACTTCCTCACAACTTGGTCGCGGAACGTCCGGTCTTGGAGCTTTCTTCTTGTGCGTAGTTGTAGAACCCTTATGAATAGTTATATATTCAATCTCGCCAGGTTGGTTTGCTTGAGCAAATTCTATGTAGCTGCCCACACTTCCATAGGTACTGTGGAGAAAATCCTTAAATATTTTGAATGTACGCATATATCCATAAGAATCTCTTTTAGGGTTCTTATGGGATTGCTCATTAGTGAACTTGATTTCTAATAGTTCACGTGCTTTTCTCAGTGAATATTCATCAATAAATACATCCCAGAAATCCATGCCAATGTCGTGGCGATAAGGATAGAAGGCATCACTATAAATCACGCTTTTATCTTTCAGGTGCTCATAATTGTCATTGAGGTATTTCTTGAATTGTTCCCTTAGTGCTTCTATATGTGAATTGCTGATCTTATCCGTCAATTTGCCTCACCCTCAGCAAGCCACAATGTATAACTGCTGCCTTTCTTTTCTTTTATAACCTTTCCAGCTTTCACAAGCTCATCTACAGCCTTACGTATCGAAGCTTGCGGCACCTCAGGGATTAGTGGGTAAAGCTTACGCTGTGAAATACCATTATCGTTACTAATAATATCTAATAAAATCTTATCAAGCTGGCTCTCTTTTTCGAACCGAACCTTGTAAGCATCGTAGTTTTCTGTCAGTTCGTTAAGGTAATCCTTTGTGCTTTGAATGTAGCTAAAGCAATGATTTTTAGAATTATGGCAGTGCTCCCACATATCATCAAAATAGATTTGACCGCCTTTACTCTTTTTATAGCAGTAATTCCTAAACGCTTCGAAAGCAGCAATAGCCTTATGGCACTGCTCTATATTATCATCAACACTATTCAGCGTTCCGACTTTTGCCGTCTCACTATATATGTCATCTTCGTATTTTTGGATGGCAGAAGCCCACTTTTGAGAGAAATTAAAAGACAAATCTTCTTCTCTTTCCGTTCTATGAAATTTTGGATTTATAGAACGTTTTTCACTTTCAATAACATTTTGAAGATCATGCTTAACCTGCTCTTCAAATGTCCTTCCGGTAGGCAATATGTCCTCAGTCTCTATTTCTTTTATTTCAATATCTTTCGATTGTACAGTCTGTTCTTTGCCACAGCGAGTACAAGTACGATTTCTCCACTTATGACCAAATAAGCTACATATTAAAGTCAACGACCACCCCTCCTTACAATTGCTAAAACCTATTTACCCATCTTTTTATATCTTTGTTGATTGGAGGAAGTCTTTTCAATGGCCTTCAGACTACCATCCACCTTGTTTATATGATTTAAAAACAACGTTCCAAGCAGGAGCCGGTCTTTTCTGGGTATTCTGTTCCACACATAGCCCTTGAACAGATCCTTAACAAGAAATACTTCTCCATCGGTTAGGTTTTCCGTTTCTTTAATAGCTTCTTCTAATAGCTCGTTGACATCGAACATGTTATTCGCTCCTTATTGACAATAATATCAACAACGTTGTTAATATAATTTTAGTCATTCGAATACCCAAAGTCAACACATAGACAAAGAAAGACCGCCGCTTAAGTAATCGTTTCTTAAGTGGCAGCCTTAACGATATACCCTATATTAAAGACTCACTTCAATTTCCAAGCCTGACTTGAATTCCACAACCAGCCTATCGTCATAAGCAGTGATCTTCTCAATCAGTCTTTTATTCAGCTTCTCATCAAACTCAATAGGTTCGCTGCACTGCTCTTCGAGGAAAGCAGCCAGTTCCGCGCTACGCTGCCGTTTCGCCTGACGAGCGGCGTTCCTGTTCAGCGCGTCTTGTTTCAAATCTCGCAGTTGATAAATCTCATTAACAACATCATCATATGCCGTTTTTGTGCTGGCAAGCTGCAGCAGCTGATTTTGGAGTTCTTCAAGTCTCTTGTCGATGCCGTCTGTATTCTGATCAAATTCCTCGCTGAGTACGGTTTCAATATTTTTCTGAAGCGTGGCAATATAGCCGTCTTTGCCCTCAATGATGATATTGATTGCTTCAACGGTTTTCTCTTTCAGCACCTCCTCAGGTAAGGTAGAGGCGTCACAGAATAAACCAGTGTTCTCCAATCGGCTAACACATCTCCATACGATGGATTTCTTGCCTCTGTTATTCCAGTGCACTCTGCGAAAAACCTCGCCACAGTAACCGCAAAACACCATTTGAGCAAAGGGATGATTGTTACTATAGCTTCTCTTGGTTCCATTTTTGCTCTGATGAACACACCGCCTTCGTATCAGTTCCTCCTGAACCTGCATGAAAATTTCACGCGGGATTATAGGCTCGTGGTTGTTTTCCACGTAATACTGCGGCACGATTCCGGTATTGAGCACGCGCTTCTTGGTCAAGAAATCGACCGTATAAGTCTTTTGCAGCAAGGCATCCCCGATATACTTTTCGTTTCTTAGAATTTTATTAACTGTGCTGGTATGCCAGCTCGGATTTCCTGCTCCTGTAAGAATACCGTCGGCCTCTAAGCCCCGCGAGATCTGCAACATGCTACTGCCTTCCAGATACTCGCGGTAGATGCGCTTTATTATCTCCGCCTCTTCGGGCACAATAACAAGCTGCCCCTTTTCATCCTTGGTGTAGCCAAGAAAGCGGCTGTGATTGACATGGAGCTGCCCCTGCTGATACCGATACTGGATGCCGAGCTTGACGTTCTGACTGAGCGATTGACTTTCCTGCTGTGCCAAGCTTGCCATGATGGTCAAAAGCACCTCGCCCTTTGAATCCATGGTGTTGATATTCTCTTTCTCGAAGTAAACGGGAATGTTCTTTTCTTTGAGCTGTCTTATGTATTTCAGACAGTCTAAGGTGTTTCGTGCAAACCGGCTGATCGACTTGGTAATAACCATATCAATATTACCGGCCATACACTCCTCAATCATGCGGTTGAATTCTTCACGCTTTTTCGTGTTGGTTCCGCTGATTCCGTCGTCAGCAAAAATCCCTGCAAGCTCCCATTCGGCATTGCTTTTAATGAAACCTGTATAGTGTTCAATTTGCACCTCATAACTGGAAGCTTGTTCTTCAGTATCTGTTGATACGCGGCAATAAGCGGCAACTCTCAATTTCCGCTTTTGTTCTGGATTTTTGGAGTTACCAACTCGTTTTCTTGCCGGAATAACTGTTACACTCTTGCTTTCCATCTGATAGTACCTCACTTTCAATTAGACTGTAAGCATATTCAGCTTGTCTGAAGGGATCGTCATACAAAGCCTTCGGCATAGGCATAGCAAACCTTTGTTTTAGGAACGTTGGTTTTTCGTCCGTTCTTTCCTTTATACGTCCAAGCTTTTCTGTTCTGTTGCGTTTCTCAATTTGTACCTTTTCGTACCACTCTTTTTCGATGATCACCGGATAATACGGGTCAAACACATATCTTTTGTCCGTCAGCATTTTAGAAATAGAGCCATGATAGCGATTGATACCGGCTTTTTTTGCTGAATCAGTTAAGGAAAGGCCAGATAGATAAGCCTTAAAAAGCTCTCGCACCTTTTTGGCATCATCTTCCTGAATAACCGCTTTACCGTTTACAATTACATAGCCGTAGGGAATATGTCCCACTCATCTCACCAGCCTTTCTTTAAGCGTCAAGCCGCACTTCAGCTTGAAGGCTATTTCTGTCTGTGAAATAACGTCAATCTCCTCCACAAACGTTTTGAATAGCTCCTCATTAAAACTGTCAAGTTCATTTTCCGGCTTTGATACATATCTCATCTGTGGTTTCTCAAATTAAATGACAAAACGAGAAAAACCGGGAAAACATAGGAATGGGCGGGAAACACTTACACACCAAGGGATTCGAGTTATTTAGAAGAATTCTTTTTGTCAAAACAAATGAGACGAATTTGAAGGAAAACACATCCGCGGAGAATTTTTGAAGACGATCGGGCGGTCGAAGAAAAACCGGCTCGCGCGGGCGTTATAATTAGTAACGGAGAATGAGAAAGCCTGTTACATCAGGCGTTAGAGAGATTAACAAGGCGTTAACGGCATAAGAAAAAGTTGCCAATAACGCCTCTTTTTGTGCCGTTTTTCGGGGCTGAGGTTGTAAACCAAGAGGTTGTAAACTTGTAAACTTGTAAACCAGGCCGCAAACCTTTATGGCGCAAGGGGTTCAGGGTTTTCTAAAATTGTTAGACAATTTGCATTGGAGGGAGGTTGTAAACCAAGAAATTGGATGTTTATATACGGTTTATGAATAAATATGCATAATATGCAAAGAAAGAACCGGTGAATTCCAACCGGCTCGGATCGCGCTAAAGTGGGAATAAATTCCCATTAAGGCCTAAAATAAAAGGTCTATTCTTCGTAGAAGTGGCGGAGCTTTTCCTCTGCCTCTTCTTTTTTAATCACCTGAACGACCTTTCCTATTATTGCAAAAGTGTCTTTTGGACTAACGTTTATAGGCCGGTAGATAGAGTTTGCTGGTAGTAGTTGTATCTCCTTGCCCTTCGGAGAAAAGTACTTAATAGTAGTTTCTTCATTGATTCGAAAGAGGGCGATCTCGCCGCGATCCACGATCGGCTGGTGCTTAATTACAACGATATCTCCATCGTCGATCCCCGCCTCCTCCATACTGTCTCCTTTAGCGCGAACTGCGAAAGCTTTCTGTCCGGAAATCTTTTTGCCAACAGGCACGTAACCCTCTAAGACCTCATTAATCAAAATAGGCTTGCCTGCTGCCGAAGTGCCAAGTAAAGGTATGTAATTTTCATCGGTGTAAGTAGCCTGCTCATCGGCAACCATTAATAATTCTTGTGGTAGTGCTTCGTAAGTCGCCGCCTCCTCTTTGACACGCCTGTACATTAGAAAATCAATAAAATCCTCAAGTAACTTTTTGTCATTCTCGCTCAGGTTTTCCTTTGACCGGGCGAGGTATTCATCAGAAACCAGATTATCGTTTTTCCGATTAGCATCATCACCGAATAGTACCCAATCAGCACTTACATTAAACTGTTTTACGATTGCTATTAAAGCTGTAATACTAGGTAGCGATCTCCCCCTTTCCCAGTCGCCCACATTACCCTGTGATGATCCAATTAAAGCTGCAAACTTAGCCTGGGAAAGGGTGTTTTGTTCTCTGAGAGATTTAATTCTCTCTACAATTTTAGGTATATCGAACTCCTTACTAATAATTAAACACCTCCCTTCAAGACTTATCTTATTTACGTTTATTAATCTGAGTTACGCTTGAAATTAATCTGAGTTACGATTATAATAAGAGTGTGGGAAATTTTTCCCCACCCACATTGTAACGTGAGTTGTCCAAGCTTGCCAGAGGGAAAAGCTGTCGAATAACAATGTAAGGAGGTGTATCAGTGAAGTCAGAACGACTGACACCTTTTGGGGTGGAAGTCAAGAAGTGCCTGTTGGATCTAGGCTTAACCCAAAAGGAATTTTGTGAACAAAATGAGATCCCGGAAAACCGATTCAGCGAGATACTTTACGGGAAACGTGTTGCCAGCGAGTACAGAATCCGGATTGAGGAAGCCTTGGGATTCAAGCAGTCGGCTTAATTCGGAAGGAGTTGATCAGTTGAAGAAACTGGTGGCACTGATGGTGCTCATATCTGGGCTGATCTCGCACCTGCCGACAGCTCGCGAAGTTGTAATGGCTCAACCTGAACCGGTGCTGACCACTCAAGCTATCGAGCAGAAACGTCCAACACAGATTAGTAGGGGCGCGGCAGAACCACCTAAAAGAGAGATGATCATTCAAGCGACGGCTTACACCCATACCGGCCAAAAGACCTATACGGAAATATGGCCACACCGGGGAACGATTGCAGTCGATCCCAAGGTGATTCCACTGGGGTCAACGATCTGGGTCGAAGGCTATGGCTGGGGCAAGGCCGAAGATACCGGCGGCGCGATTAAGGGCCAGATCATTGACTTGTTTATGGAGACGGAGCAAGAAGCGGTCCTATGGGGACGGCAGAATGTGAGAATTGTCGTTATCCCGCTGATATCAAAAAATCACAAGGAGGAGTTTTAATGACAAATACACAGAGGGTCATTACCTTGAATGATCTGGCGCGGATCACTAACAAAGAACTCAAAAAGGTTGGGGAAACAATCCACGCTGATACATCTTTAGAACCTTCGAAGCAGTCTCAATGGAATAAGGTGTTTGAGTCATGGTATGTACGAGCAAAGGAAGCTCTTGGTTAGGAAGTTTGAAAAGACTATCTTTGCCAAGGTTCAAACCGGATGCGATAACTAGATAACGCTCAAAAAAGAAAAATTGAACTTGTACCGGCTGCTTGGACAGCGATGTCCGAACCTGATGTAAAGCGGTCTTATCACTAAGAGAGCTTATAAAACCTTCGACTTGATCCATGCAGGCCAAGCGCTCTGTATCAACTTTATCCGGGAATATTATTAGAGCATAGTTATCCATAGCACGGTGCATAGACCTCGAAGTAACTTGGATAATGGATCTCGTTAAGATTTCGTAAGCTTCTTGACCGGACAAGATTGTCTCACACATAAAATCATCCCTTCCTTAAACTAGGTTCAATTTCTTGAATAATTCGACGGTAAGACCTAAAAATCCTTGAAAATACAGGTGGTGAAACGAAGCTGTGCAACTTATGGCGGAAAGAAATGAAGTCTGGCTGACCACTAGCCAGGTCGCAAAATTAGAGGGCATATCCAGACAGGCTGCTTACAAAAAAGCGGCTTGTGGGGAATGGACGACAAAAAAAGAAAAGATGAATAGCGGGTGCGGTGGCGGTGGCCAGGGATTCATGATTGCCCTGTCTTCCTTGTCCACCTTAGCAAGACGGCGTTGGTACGAAGGTAAACAGAACATCGAAGTCTCGGAAGAGACAGCAGTGGAAAGCAAAATGCCGAGTGCGTTTCTGGTTACTGATGAAAAGTCGAAACGGGAACCGGTCAACTTGGCAGAGATCAAGGCACTGGTTGGAACTGAGAAGTTTGAACAGTTGTTGAGTGAAGCCGAGGAAAAGGCAAAGCCGGTCATGGAATACCTCGAACTTGGCGATGTGCCCGGTAAGACGGAGAAGGCTGAGACGATTGCCTTGAGGCACGGCATATCCTTGGAAACCTTATACCGGCGGCTGGGACAATATCAGGAATGCGGCATGACCGGTTTAATGAGACGTTTACCAAGACTTGGGGTGGGTACAGTGAGAAGAGTTGTTCCGGAAGAGGTTGAACGGTTAGCCCGCGCGGAGTTCCTTCAGCCGAACAAACCGAAAGTATCCCATATTTTCCGGAGGGTTGAAGCCTTCTGCAAGAAGAGCGGGATAGAGATTCCTAGTCGGGCTACAGTTTATCGTGTGATTGACGTACTCAAGGAGACAGAGCCGGACCTTGTGTGCCTGGCGCGTGAAGGGGAAGAGGAGTACAGCAAACGCTTTATGGAAAAGGCCGGGAGAAAAGAGCCGGAGTTTGTCAATCAGGTCTGGGAGGGCGACCATCACCGTATAGACTTCTTCATTAACTACAAGGGTCGGGCAGTGCGACCATGGCTAACGACCTGGATGGATGTAACGACAAGAACCATAGTTGGCTATACGCTGAGCATCCAGGCTAACGGCAGAACGATTGCCCTTGCATTGCGACATGGGATTCTCCCAAAGAGACTCACGAGCTGGAGCGGCGGCATCAGCAAAGCGATGGCCACAGCGATTTCCAGTCTGGCTTGGGATGAAGTGACGATTCAAGAAAACACGGGCAAAGCGATTCCGATCTACGGCCTTCCAAAGCAGCTTTATATCGATAATGGAGAAGATTACAAAGCTCAAGTCCGGAAGGGGCTTAAGTCGAAGGACTGGGAATACTCCAAAGAAGTTCGGAGTACAAGTGAACTTCTTAATATAGAAACGAAATTCTGCACCAAGTACAGCCCTTGGGCTAAAGGCCATCAGGAACGGTGGTATGGGACGCTCACCGATCAGTTCTCGCGCTACATACCGGGTTATTGCGGCAGTGACAATAAGCACCGCCCCGAAGGACTTGACGAGCAAACAATGGCCGAGCGCGAGGAGCTTGTAGACCTTGAAGAAGCGATGTTGCTGCTAGAGATCTTTATCAATATTTACCACAACACAGTGCATGGCAGCCTGGGCATGCCCCCGCTTCAGAAGTATGAGATGACACCCAAGATTAGAGAAGGCCTCCCGGATGAAAGAACGCTGGATATCTGCCTGATGGATGTGGAGAAAGCTAAAGTCATGACCATGGGAATTCAACGCTTTGGGGCTAAGCATCGCCGCCGCTGGTATAGTCACCCGGATCTGGAGAAGTACAGCGGTCAAACCGTGGTTATCCGGTTCGATCCGAACCGGATCGGGGAGCTGCTTGTTTTCAATCCGAAAACCGGTAAGTACCTTTTCACGGCAGTTAATAAAGAGCTTATGGACTGGGATGCCACCAAAGATGACATCCAGAAATTCCTTAAGAAGCGCGCCAGCCGCAGGAAAGAAGTTAAGGAACGGCTGCGCGGGTACCATGACTCTACTCTCGAATCATTTATTGCGGAACGCCATGAAAGCGGCCCGGTGATGATCACGGGCAACTCGGCCGAATCCAATGGGATTCGATTAATCACGGGCATGGAGGATGTGTCCAAGAAGGCTAATTCTTCGGCATCTGCCGCAAGGCCGAAGGGACAAAAAGCCAAAACCGGCCGGTTTGATGAGTTTATGCGTGAGGCTGGAAACCGTTAAGAAGTAAGGAGGAAAAATGATGTCAAAGAATTTAAGCGAGATCTCAGAGGTTCAGGATTATGTAACTCCCGCCCCGGATTGGTCAAACGAAAGAACCCTCCTACACCGGTTAATCCGGGAGGAGGGAACTCTTGTGGGTGAGGTTGCCAAGGCCATCGGCAAATCCCACAGTGTTGTTAGCCTATACATTAACGGCAAGTATAAGGCTAGCGCAGGGCTTGAAACTCTCGTAAGAAATTATCTCATAAAAATGGGCAAGTGGCAAGATGGTAACGCGACATTGGAAGTTGCGGCAGCTGTTGAAACGCCCGCCGGAACCTATCCGTTTCCTCCGATGCCGCACGTCGAGGCCAAGAAAGGCCTGGGGCAAATCGGAATGATCAAAACGGAAGACATGGCACGGG
This sequence comes from Paradesulfitobacterium aromaticivorans, assembly GCF_054657415.1. NCBI lineage: Bacteria > Bacillati > Bacillota > Clostridia > Eubacteriales > Peptococcaceae > Paradesulfitobacterium > Paradesulfitobacterium aromaticivorans. The sequence continues at coordinate 137,344 of NZ_BAAHYT010000004.1, forward strand.
TATGGGGAATCTGTCGCAAGAGCTATGAAAACTGTGAGTTCGGCATGATCATCGGTAAGCCCGGTACCGGCAAGAGTTATGCGCTTGAAAATCTGCGTAATATGGGCAGTATGCCTATGGAGATCATTACCTGTGATGAGACGAGCACTATCAAGAGTATTTTGGTGGACACGGCGGAAGCTCTGAATCTTGAGATCAAAGGTACTTCGGCAGTTCTTATGAGACGAATTGTTAAAGAGTTGAAAAGGAGATCCATCCTCCTGGTCTATGATGAGGCCGATCTCCTGAGAGGACCAAAGGTATTCGAAACGCTTAGGGCCATATACGACAAGACGCAAAATATCGGGGTTGTGCTCTGTGGCAATCAAAATCTTGCTGAAAGGATTCTTTCCTTCGCGGAAGACAGACCGGAAATGGCCCGGATTCGTGATCGAATCGGTTACTTCCAAAGGCTCTCCGGCCTAACAAAAGAGGAAGCAATTCGCTTCTTAGATGGCATTAATTGCACACCACGAGCAGCTGAACTTCTAGTCAATATCGCATTGAAACGGGGAATCCGGCAGCTTGTTAAAGGACTGGGTAGGTTGCTGGAAGTGACGCAAGGAGAGACGATCACCGAGGAATTGGTCGAGGAACTTGGGCAAATCGTGCTGAGCTTCAATGCATAAGAACTCGGGGCCACATGGCCCCTTCTCCCTTGCCCGGCTTGGCAGCCGGTGTCTGATGAGGAGCCACGAAAGGGGGGATGAGGGCATGACAAAATTGGAGGTATTGCAAAAATATTACGACTGGGCCTGTCACAATTTTCTCTGCTATTCAAAAAACTACTTATTGACCGAACCCAAAAAAGGCTTTGAAACCGAGTGGAAACAAGCCAATGAAGAATGCGAGTTACTCAAGCAAATGATTGATGATTACAACGGGTTTGTTCCCAGGACGGTCTTCAAAGATTATCTTGAAGCATTCAATCAAAAGGTCGAAGAGCATTTGGAACAGTTCCAACGAGATTAGCTGATGGGAAAATCACTCTTTATCATGATACCTCTGAAGCATCAGTGACGTTGCCCTAACCGACTCTGACAATATAGTCCTAACTGTGAAAAGGACGTAGTCTTCAACGATGCCAATTATTTGATCTTTAGGAATTAAATCCGGATAAGGTTTATTGAGTATATCTTGGCTGAACAATTGGATTTTACGAAACAGAACTGGTTCAACTTCCGCTAACGTTTCTCTGTAAATCTTATCAAAATCCAGTTTATCCAAAGTTCTCACCTCCTCCCTGGCGAAAATGGGCTTGAGTGGTATCTAACCTATTCGACATGGACTTGGTGACAACCTTCAAGGGAACCTAGTTTCAGAGGTTCCCTCCCCTTGCCCGGCCTGGCAGCCGGAGCCTGATGAGGAGCCATACGAAAGGGGGAAAACCAATGCCAAGAGTTTGTATCGACCCTGGACATAATGGGACAGGGGCAGATACCGGGGCCCAAGGACATGGGCTCCTTGAGCAAGACCTTACACTGGATATTGCTCAGCGGCTCAAGCCTTTGCTTGAAAAGAATGGGTTTGAGGTTGTTATGACCAGGGATGGCTCAGTGGTTAACGGGCCGCATAACACCTTAACCCAGTCACTCCAAAGCCGGTGCAATATCGCCAACAACGCAGGAGTCGAGCTTTTTGTGTCCATCCATGTTAATGCCGGGGGTGGAACTGGTTCAGAAGTGTATGCCCTTCCAGGGGGTAAGGCTTATGTCGCTGCGCAGCTGATGCTAAAAAACCTCATTTCCGCATGCCAATGGACGAACCGAGGGGTTAAATTCACAAGGTACTATGTTCTCCTTCATACGAACATGCCAGCTGTTTTGACTGAAAATGGGTTTATCGACGATGCTTCAGATGCCAGGCTTCTGGCAGATGCGGGCTTTAGGCAGCGGATTGCCGTTGCCCATGCCAAGGGGATTTGTGAGTATTTCGGAGTGAATTACCGGGAAAACAATTCGTCTAATTTGGAGGTTGAGAGAATGTTTGAATCCTTAATTGTCTATATCGGCTATCCGGAAGGTAGTATTGTGCCTCGCCTGCAGACGCATTTGAAGGCACCGGCTATCATGCTGCAGGATCTCACATTGGAGACGGTCAAAGCGGTCCGCAAAGTGTATGGAGTAGGCTACAGCGCGAAGGACTATGTTGTCGAGGGCTACACCATTCCCCTCTTTAAGCTCCTGACCGGCAGTGATGCCGACAAGACCGCTCAGGCCGTTATTGACTTCGTTAATGGTAAGTAACTCATGGCCGCAAAGAAGGGTTATAAAAAGCTCAGCAACGCTCAAAAGAAGTTTAATAAAGAGTCTCGGGAAAAAATGAGAGCAAGAGGTCTCTTACCTCCCGTTAAGCCAAAACTTAATCGAGGCAAATTTGCCAAAGAAGTCCTTGCGGAGTTTGAGAACTTCAGTGGTTATTCGGATATCATGCACCTTTACCATGCTCTTGGTTTTATGAGACCCAGTTTCGAGATTAAAGAAAAAATCTCTCTTGAACAAATGGGAGTCTTAAAGTTACTGAAGATCTCCATGGAGATTAAGAAGTTCATCGAAGAAAAGAGAAACAACGGTGAATCGGAGTACAAGGTCATGGATCTATATGAAAAAGCGGTCAAACCGACGCTGGATCTCTGAAAAGAGTGGTTACCTTGGAAAAGCCAATCGTACTTAGCATGGGCAGGTTGGAAGATTGGCCTATAACGCATTTGAGAAATGCTTGTAAGAAGAACAAAGTCAAAGGATACACCAAAATGAGCAAGGATGAACTTATCCAGGAAGTCAAAAGGATTCTAAACAAGAGCTAAATAAGGGAATGTTAAGCGGGGACAATTCAGTCCCCGCCCCCCCTTGCACGGGTTGGCACCCGATGCCTGAATGAGGAGCCATACGAAAGGGGGTAAAAAGGGATGAATAGGACATCAGTCCATCGAAGCCCGGTACCGAAAGACTTGCGGGCAACCGGCCCTTCGAGCGAAGTAACCACCTATTGGCAGGAAGCTGCTTTCGAGTGGTACGGCGAAGAGGTTCGCGGGCGCGGGACTAAGAACGAAATGTTTGTTCAAATCAGTAAGACCCGCCTAAGAATCTCGCACACCGCCGCCGCCAGCGCGGGGATCGAGCCGGGCGACAGCGTGAAGATAGGCATTAATAAAGCCTATCTGGCAATTAAAAAAGAGCCGGAAGGCTTTGTGGCCAAGGACGAGAAAAACAAATCGACCAAGGCGGTCTATGTGTCAGCGACAGCTATTGTACGAGAACTCATAAAACAGGGCACTCCTATTCCTTGCCGGGTATCTTGCGTCTGGGATGCAAAAAGCGGAATGCTGGTCGCGAAAAAATTAGATGAGAACCAGAACGCTATTCGGGAGGGATGAGGATGCTCAAGTTTTCAGACGCGCTGCTGGCTGCTCTCAATGGGTACAAAGAGGACGCGATGAGCAGGGCTGAGGCCATATTTCTTGTTACAGAGTCGCTGCGCCACAGCTGCAATGAATGCGGCATGAAATACGAGCAAGATCAAACGGCCAAGAGCCAAGAGTTAGCACTTGACAGCACTGCTTGGGATTCATAATTACGCTAAGGAGGGATAAATTTGGCAAGAGTCAGGATTGAAAACATGTCCCCTCTTCAAACCTGGGACGATGTGAACCTAAACCTCAAGGAAATGGGAGAGCTGGAGATGGCGATCGAGGGGATCGAGGCCAAGATGAACGAACAGATCCAGGATATCAAGCTGGACGCTGAACTGAAGGCCAAGCCCCTGAAGGACAAGATTGAGAAGCTTTCTGTTGAGATCAAAGGTTTTGTCGAGGAAAACCGGGCAGAGATTAAGGGCAAGACCATGAATCTTAATTTCGGGTCCGTGGGTTTTAGGCAAAGCACAAAAATTCTCATCAAGAATGCAAAAGCAGTGATTAGCGCTTTAAGGGCCAAGAACATGAACGACTGTATTATTGTAAAGGAGTCGGTCGACAAGGACGTTCTCCGGGGCTATCCGGATGAAGTGATTGCTTCTGTCGGAGCGGGGAAAAAGGTCGAAGATGCGTTTTGGTATGAGGTCAACCGGGAGAAGTTACTATGAGAAAGAGCAAAGCCGGAGAAGCGTTCTCCTACCTCTTTGCCGGAGTAGCGCTTGGGTATCTCATTGGGATTTTCATTGCTGCCGAAGCCTGGGGTTGGCTACCGTAAAATGATCCTGCTTGGAAGGGTGGTGGGATCGGTGGTTGTACTTACGAATCATTTTATCGAGCGATACGGCGAACGAGTTGGGCGCGCTTCCCCCCAGGCACAGAGGAAATGGTTGCACCAAAGCCTCAACAAGCACACGACCAGGCGGCAGGATGACGGCAGATATAGCTTGAAGCTTGTGGGCAGCCATCATGTGGCAGTGCTCAGCCGGGAACACAGCACCTGGGTGGCCTTGACGATCAAGTAAAGTTAATATTGAGACAGCGGGCAAAAAAACGAGAGCTACTTCATTAAGCCCAGGCCTGGACATTCCCTGTCGCCTAAGCGCCAGGAACCGTCCAAGCGTCTGGTTCCGTCTAGTTTAACCTGGACAGTTTCCTGTCCGCAAACGGAACACACTTGCTGGGAAGAAGATTGGGGCTTCTTGCCAGAGCCTTTTACCTTGGGCATATTATCACCTCCCTTCCGAGGAGGTACCAACAAACTGCCCGCTGTCTCATTTCTCATCATAACAGAAAAGAGGGGGTCTTGTGGCTAAGATTACCAAGCCGCAGATCGCTAAGATCTGGGCCATGGCAAGAGAATTGGATATGGATAAGGATCTGGTTCATGAGTTTGCCTACAATGTAACCAAGGAACACAGCCTTTCGGGACTGTCGGTGCAGCAGGCGATCAAGGTCATTGACGCCATGGAGGCCTTGACACATAAAGAAAAGGCAAAAAGCATAGAGCCCAAAGCGACACGAGCAAGTAAAAAGCAGATCTGGAAGATGAAGCAACTGGCCAAAGAATTGGGCTGGAGTGACAATGAAAAGCGCCTTCAGGGGTTTGTGAAGAAATATGCCGGGGTCGATAAGCTTGAATGGCTGACACCGGCCCAATCCTGGCGGGTCATCGAGGGTCTTAAGAAGCTTCTCGAAAAAACAACGGTTGACAATGCTCAGTCAAGTAGGGTATAAAGGTGGTGAACTTATGTATGTCCCATGATGACTGGATCTCAGATCTAAAACCGGAGGATCTCCCTGAACCATACCGCGAAATCAGCATCATGGTCGGACTAAGAAATGCTCTGAAGATTGCAGACAAGTTTCAGGGAACGGCTGTCTATCTGCCAAAGCTGGATGCTGCCATCCGCAAAGTACGGGATGAACGGATCAAGAAGGAATTCACCGGGTCAAATCATAAGGAACTCGCGCGTAAATACGGTCTCACAGAGATTTGGGTGAGACAGATCCTGGCTGAAAAAGGACCGGATCAGCTGAGCCTGTTCGATGCTCTATAAACTGAATTTCTAAAGTACTTTCTTTGAGACTTATATGAAGTAAAAGGTAAAATCCCAGTAGTAACTGGGATTTTTTATTTTTCCCCAAAAAATAAGGAGGTCGAAAGGATGAAAGACGCACTGTTGCAAGGAGGAGTCGAAGTACTGATTGCATTCCTCGCCCTGGTGTGCGCGTACCTGGCGGCGTATTTGCGCAGAGGTGCAGCCAGACTGCAAGCCCAAACACAGGGGATCATGAATGAGACGGAAGCCGAAATCGTGCGCACGGCCATCAGACGGATTGACGATCTCGCGGAACGGACCGTGACCAAGATGGAACAAACGGTGGCCGGAGAACTGAGGCAAGCGGTTAAGGACGGAAAGGTCGACCGGGAGGAACTCCTGGCGATTGGCAAACAGGCTGTGGACGAAGTTGTAAGCATGACGGGCCCTGAACTCATGGTAATACTGGAGAAGACCTTTGGCGATGCCCAGACCTTTATTGAGAACACCATTGAGACAAAAGTGCGAGAGGTCAAAGACTCGTTGACCTGGAACAACGTCCCGAGCACTGCGGCTTTGCGCGTTCCTGATGCTGCCCCTATGGCCCAAACACAAGCAAATGCGTCAGGCGCCCTTGCTGTGACTCCATCGGTATCGGCACCAGCTCCTGTGCCGGGTCAAGTGGCTGCACTGCAGGGGGTCGTCGGCCCGAGTTCCACTGAGACTTCTGCAGGAGGAACCGTATGAGTGGCGTCCCCCAGGAACTGTACCAACCAATCGCACTGATCCTTGTCTCCATCCTATCCATAGCCTTTACCATTATTGGATATTTCCTAAAAGATATCCGTTCAACAATGAACACGGAACTTGTGTCCAACAAGCGCGAGATTCAAGAGGTTAAGGATGACCTGGCGGACTTCAAAGCGGTACTCCCCCATAATTACGTGATGCGAGAAGATTTTATCCGCGCTGTGAGTGGGCTTGATCACAAAGTAGACAGCATCGGGCGGGAAATCACTGAGATCAATAAAAACATTGGCAAGCTTCTGGGAGGTGGTTAAGGTTGGCCATGCAACGAAACGAAGCCCGTGAAATCCGGGGCCGAATTCTTAAAATCCTGGAGATCAATTATCCGGAGGCGGTCAGCGAGCGGATTGTCAGCCTCACCTTGAACGATATCAATTACGCTGTCTCCCCCGGCGTCCTGGCTGGATACCTTGAATACTTGGAAGAAAAGGGATATGTCGAGAATCATGAACTGGAAAGTAAGGATCTTGGCATGATCATGCGGGTATCCAGGTTAACGGCCAGAGGAAAAGACCTCCTGGAAGGAAATATTGAGCCGGATGTTGGAGTGAGCATCTGATGGCCAGACGCAAACACTCCAAGGTTGTTACCGAGCTCCCTAAGGAGTTGGTCGAGGCCGTAAACAAACGACTTGTCGAGGGCACTACCTACCAGGAGATCACAGATTGGCTCAATGAAACGGGTCAACAAATTTCCCGCTCTTCAGTAGGCCGCTATGGCAAAGACTTTCTGTCCAAGCTGGAGCGCCTAAAGGTTGTTAAGGATCAGGCAAAGGCCATTGTGGAAGCCGATCCGGATGCACCGGCCACGGAAATGCATGAAGCTGCCAATCAGCTCGCGGTACAACTCATCATGGAAACTCTGATGAACGTCCCGGATCTCAAAGGAGCCAAGATCACAGAATTAATGCAGGTTCTGGCGCGTTTGGAGCGCAGCGCGGTGGCCAGAGAAAAACTAAAATATGAGTTCAATAAGGGCGTAGATGCAGCCCTTGGGAAGCTTAAAGAACAGCTAAAAGCAGAACTGGCTGGCCATCCGGAGGTATTGGAGCAGATATATCACGTGGTGGATCAGGTGGCGGAACAAACAAAAGCGTAGGTGGGTTTAGTGCTAATCAAGGATCTTGTGGGTGAAAGGCAAGCCGGGCTTCAATTTGCAGAATGGATGAGAAAAAATGTGAGGCTTGACGATGGACGGCCTTGGGATATGGATCGACGCAAAGCACTCGCGGAAATTGTGGGCAATATGGATCACCGGCTTATAACCATTCTCAAAGGAGCGCAGACGGGCTTTTCTACTTTGTTTTTGGGGTTTTCTATATATCTCTTGGATCAAGTACGCCGCAATGTGATTTACTTCCTCCCTACGCAGCTCATGTCTAACCGCTTTTCCACGACCCGGATGGATGCCCTGGCAAACCGCAGTGAGTACTTGCGTTCCCGCTTGAAGGGAACCGACCAGACGGGCCTTAAGGAAATAGACACGCACTTCTTATACTTCATCGGCTTGCAGAGCGTTTTGGGGGCCATTAGCATTCCTTCAGACTGCAACCTGTATGACGAAGTGGATCTGATTGATCAGGAAAACCTGGAGTGGTCTCTTGACCGGGTAGCAGCTTCTGATCTCGCTCTGCTGAGATACTTCTCTGTTGGGATGTTCCCTGGCATCGGAATTGACGAACGATTTCAAGACGGGGACCGGCGTCTGTGGCACGTTGTGTGCCCGGCCTGCCATCGGGAGCAAGTGGTTGAGGACGATTTTCCTGACAATATGATTTTCCAGGATGGCTTAGTGCTGCTGGTTTGCATTCAATGCGGTCGCCCGCTTGATGTCAACAATGGGCACTGGGTCGCCGAACATCCGGAAAGAAGCCTGGATCATATCAGTTATCGGGTTCCACAACTTATCATGCCTGGACTAAACCTCCAGATGATCTATGACCGGTACCAGCGGGCCAAAGACAAGCCCAGCAAACTGGCGAAGTTCAACTGCTCTGTCTTAGCCAAGCCGGACGGCGGGAACATGCAGCCGATCACGGACGAGGTTTTGAAACGGGTGAAGGCGTCCAGCGACTATTATATGCACGACAGTTGGCATGAGACAATTACCGGCATCGGCATTGATATGGGAGATAAAGCACACGTTTCCGTGGCGGCTCCCTTCGCCGGTGAAGGTGTACGCTACCTCTATTTCAAAGAGGTGGATGTCGAGGATCTTCCGGGTCTGGTGGCTCATCTGGAAATCGCATTCAATGCCGGGGCTTTAGTGATTGATGCGATGCCTTACAAGACTGCAAGCAAACAGGTTGTGCGCAGCTTGAAGCGGGCCAACGGATACATCCAATACTTTCGGGGCGCGGATGTCAAGGAAGGCTCGGAAGGTGAAGGAGACCGGGCGGTGCCGGTTGTGACAGTGGATCGGAATGAGTCTTTGGATGAGACAACAGACCTTTTTGCCTGCACTCCTCCCTTAGCCCTCCTACCAAAACCGCGCTCAGTAGCGGAAGAACAGCTGCTGAAAATGGTTGAACAGCATCTTAAAAAACTGGTCAAAGAAAAGGACAAGGAAGACGATGATGACGCGGCTGCCCACTATAAGAAGAAAGTTCCGAACCACTTTGGCATGGCGGCTAACTCTGCCCGAATTGCCCTTTGGCTGGCTACAGGCAAGGGTGCCCGTTATGGACCGCTAGATTATACCGTTGTACGGAGACGGACATTCAACTCGATGCGGGGGTATGACCAATGATTCTAGGCCCGGATGGCAGACCATTAAGAAAGCCCGTGTCCAGCGAGATTGTTTCCATGCAGACGGACTGGATACGTTTCTTTAAGACCTTGCCCAACCCCGATCCGATTCTCCAGAGGACCGGCAAGGGTCCGGAAATCTATGCCGACATGAAGATTGATCCGCATGTTTCGGCGTGCGTGTTTGCCCGCAAGTCAGGCGTGCTTAGCAAAGAATGGGATGTCGCGCCTGCTACACAGGAACCGCGGGATCTTGAGATTGCGGAGTTCGTCAAGGAAAATCTTAAGAACCTCAACTTCGACCAGGATCTGAGACAGATGCTTGAGGCACCTTATATGGGATTCAGGGCAATGGAAATCATGTGGGAGGAGCGCGCTGGCCGTTGGTGGGTTCAGGCGCTCAAGGCCCGGCCAGTACGGCGCTTTGCGTTCGGGATTGACGGGGATCTCAGGGTATTATCTCATTCAAGCCTGAATGATGAGCCTGCGCCTCCGGCTAAGTTTGTCCTAGTGCAGCATGAGGAAGACGATGAAAACCCATATGGCGAACGGATTTTCTCACGCTGCTACTGGCCTTGGGTTTTTAAGAAACACGGGTTCAAGTTCTGGGCCATCTTTACGGAGAAATACGGAATGCCCACAGCTGTGGGCAAGTATCAGCCGGGGGCCACTCCGGAGGATAAAAACAAGCTGTTAGAAGCACTGGACTCCCTGGTGCAGGATGCGGCGGTCGCCATCCCGGCTAACGCCGAGCTGGAGTTGAAAGAAACCAGCGGAGATAAGGCGGAAGTCCATCGCCTATTCCTGACCTTCTGCAATGCCGAGATCTCAAAAGCTATCCTTGGCCAGACGCTCACCACAGAAATGGGCGACACCGGAAGCTATTCGGCAGCGCAGGTGCACCAGGAAGTAAAGGAAGACATTGTAGAGGCAGATGCCAAAATGGTGATGGCAGCTCTCAACGATCAGCTTATTCGCCCGCTGGTGGAGTTTAACTTTGGGCCGCAGGACAATTATCCGACTTTCCGGATCTTCTATAAGGAAGATGATATCCAGAAGGATCTGGCTGAGCGCGACACCAAGCTGGTGGAAAGCGGCGTGCCGATCGGGGTCAATTACTTCTACAACCGCTACAATATTCCACAGCCGGAAGAGAGTGAAGAAGTTGTACGTCCCCTCTCGCGGGTCCAGACTGCCACCCCTCAGTTTAAGAGTCAGGAGAAAAGACGTCAACTGGATTTCGCCCAGGAGGAGGATAAGAAGATCTTTGAACGCGGGGATGTCCTCCAAGGCTATTATGAGCGCAGCTTGGAGCGCGGCAAGGCCTACTATGGCCGCCTGATGCGGGAGATCAATCAGCAAATTGAGGGCTGGCATTCCCTTGATGAGGCAAAGAATCTCAAGGTGAGTAATGATGGGATCGAGGCGCTGGCAGACTATTTGGTCCAGGTGGCACTTACAGGTTATATGCTGGGTGAAAATGATGCCTGGCAGGATTACGAGGAAGCCCAGCGAGATTTCGCAGACCCCTCCCCTGCTCCTCTGGACTATACGATCAGGCCGGTACCTTTGGATCTGGAAGAAGCGGTGACGTACTTCAGCCGCTTAATGCCGGTGGATATTAACCAGTACCGGCAGCTTGAATCCGAGCTGCAAACCAAGTACTTCACAATATCGCAGGCCGAAGGTCAGACAACGGTGGAGCGCATCAAAGGATATGTGCAGGAGTCCCTGGAGAAAGGCACGACCTTAGAGGAGTTCAAGAAAGATACCAATGACCTGTTCTCACGGATGGGTCTGGAACCGGCAGATCCTTGGCACCTGGAAACCGTCTTTCGGACGAACGTTCAGACGGCTTATGGTGCCGGTAATTATGAAAAGTTCCAAGACACTGAACTAACGGACATGTTCCCCTATTTTCGGTACTCAGCGGTGCTTGATACCCACACTCGCCCGGCTCACCGCCGGATGAACGGGTTTGTGGCGGCGAAAGATGACCCAATCTGGAATGAATGGTGGCCGCCAAATGGGTTTAACTGCCGCTGCGGGGTAGTAGCGATTAACAAGTACAAGGCTGAACGGGAAGGGATTAAGCCTATGTCAACCGCAGGCTTGCCGGTACCGGATTCCGGCTTTGCTAAGAATCCGGGGAAAGCCTTGAGAAGCTTGCCAGTGAGTGCATCTGTCAATGGCAGTTGAAACATACAGGAAGTGGAACACGGTGGTGCAGGATATTTGAAGATACGAAGTTTGAGCGCAGTGGAAAAAAATGCGAGGCATGTAAAGCGGCAACAAGAAAGGAATAGTATTTTCAGGCGGTGGCGAAAGAGTAGACGCTGCAGCGCGAGAGGTGACAAATAGGGTTAAAATCCCCGCGCGAGAGAAAAACGCTTTTAAAGCGGATTGGCATAGCAATTGTAGCCTGACCCTAAGCGGTGCCGATGGCGAATTAGGGCTCTATGCAAATGCAAGGTGCAAGCACTTGTCCGCCTGTTCCCTCCGGGGGAGACCTATTATGCGTCATAACTTTTAGGAGGATATCATGAAAACTTTTCTTGTGTTCATTGGAGGAACTATTCTTGGAATAGCCGCCTTAGTCACGTTTGTAGTTCGGCTTGCCAAGAAGCTATGGCACCCGGTCTAAGACCTAGAAGTTTGATTTACCAGTAATGTGCTTCAACAGGATATAGCGATGAGAATGTGAGGTGGTAAAAATGGTTGGAAATATAAACAAGGGCCGGTCCCTTGGTATGAGTACGTTTGTCACTAACCAAGCCCTAGAGAAATACTTTGCGTGGCTGGAAAGCGAAATCACCTGTCGATTTAGAGGGATATGCTCTAGCATTGGACGTTGCCCATTAAAAGGAGCTGACCTTCAATTGCAACGATATGAATAATTGAAAGGAGTGATCGCGTGGATAAGTGGTTTGAGATCTTCAAGGCGGGCACCTACGAGCCTCAAGGAGATTTCAGCGAGCAGGACCTGGACCACATCGCACAGAACTATGACCCGGCCAAGTATGAGGCTCCCTTGGTTGTTGGACACCCCAAGACTGAAGACCCTGCCTTTGGCTGGGTGGAAACGGTCAAACGATCTGGAGACAAACTGTTAGCCAAATTCAAGCAAGTCGAACCAACCTTTGCCGAGATGGTGAATCAAGGCCGGTTCAAAAGGGTTTCGGTCAGACTCAGAAAAACTGACACCGGCTGGGCGCTGCGGCATGTGGGATTTCTGGGGGCGGCTGCCCCGGCGGTTGAAGGGCTGAAGCCGATTCAGTTCAGCGAGGAAGACGGGTTTGACCTGCAGTGCGATTTTGCGGCTGCAGGATACCAACCAAAAAAAACCAAGGAGGATCAAGTTATGCCAATGACCGAGGAAGAAAAGCGGGCACTCATGGAGCAGCTGAAGGCGGATGCCCGCAAGGAAATGCAGGCTGAATTCAGCACTGAGAAATCCAAACTGGAGACCGAACTGGCTGAGACCAAGCGGAAGCTGGCCTTGGGGCAGTTCAATGCTTTCATCGAAACTAATAAGGCCAAGCTCCCGCCGGCTGTTCGTGACGGGATGGCTGAGTTTATGGCCGGGCTTGGTGAGGAGGTCACGGTCGAATTCGCGGCCAAGGAAGGTGATAAGACGAACACCGTCAAGACCTCTCCTCTTGAATTCTTCAAAACCTTTGTCGCGAAGATGCCGGATCAAGTGGAGTTCAAGGAAGTGGCCGGAAAGGGCCAAGAGGATACCCGGACAGTTAAGGACAAAGACTTCGGAGCAAGGGTTGACGAGGAGCGCCTGGCGCTGCACAAGAAAGCGCTGGACTTTGCGGAGAAACATAAGGTTCCTTATGAGGAAGCCTTAATTCAAGTGAGCGAGTAAAGGAGGATAAGTATGGCTCAGTTCTATCCCGTTCAAACCATTACCCTAATTCCGGCGGGTGTTATTAATCCGAATCGGTTTGTGAATCTGGCCGGAGCGCAGGCCGGAACCGGCCAGGCAGCACGCGGGGTCACGCATGATGGAGCACCCCTAGGAGAAAAAGCGGTACCGGTGATCACACTGGGTACAGCGATTGTGGAGGCGGGAGCTGCCTTTGCCGCCCAAGCGCTGCTCACCAGTGATGACCAGGGCCGGGCGATCGAAGCGGCAGATGCCTCCGGGAATACCCTTAATGCCATTGCGGTTGAAGCCGCAACGGCTGCCGGTGATCTGGTCGAGGTGGTTATTGTGTCCCCGATCGCCGAGGCAACCATGGTGAGGGCCGCAGCCCAAGCAAACAGTGTGGCTATCGATGTGGCCGGAATCGTGGCGGACTTCAATGGTCTTTTGGCCAAACTCCGGACAGCCGGAGTCATTGCCCAGTAATAACTTTGTGGAGGTGTAACCATGCCTTATCAAAACGTCCGGGTGGTTGACCCGGTACTGACAACCATTGCCCAGGGATACAAGCCGGAGGGGCTTGTGGGCGACATCATTCTACCGGTTATCGAGTCCCCGAAAATGGGCGGACTCATTCGCCGCTTCGGGCCGGATGACTTCAAATTGTACAACACCCGGAGGGCTAACCAGACCAAAAGTGCCAGAATCCAACCCTCCGAAGGAGACACGATCAAGCTGGCGCTTACCGAGGAATCACTGGAGATTGCCATTGATATCAATGAGCGTGATGAAGCGCCAAGCCAGACCGCCTTAGAGGCGCGCCGGACCAGGATTATAACCAACAACCTCGCGATCCGCAAGGAAAAGGATCAGGCAGACGCCGTTCTCAACGCCGCAAATTACAGCGCCGGTCATGTCATGGATCTTGTTGGAACCTCGATGTGGAGCGATTATATCAATTCCAACCCGGTCGAGGATATCGAGGACGGCAAAGAAACCGTGCGGGGCAAGATTGGCCGCCGCCCCAATACGCTGGTGCTGGGTGCCGGTACTTGGAAGGTGGTCAAAGAGCATCCTAAACTTATTGAGAAAATTAAGTATGCCGTAAAGGGCGTACTCACCCTGGACCTGGTAAAAGAGATCTTCGGCGTTTCGAACATCGTGGTGGGTGAATCGCTCTACGCTGACAACAAGAACGTACTGCATGACATCTGGCCGAATGTGGCGACTCTCGCCTACATTCCTCCGGAAGCAGAGCGCGGTGAGGAAGTCCCGAGTTTCGGGTACACCTTCCGGAGGACTGGGCATCCACGTTCAGGGATGTACAAAGAGGGAAACAAGCTGGATATCATCGAGGTCTGGGACGCCTACGATGCCATGGTGCTCGGACCCAGCGCCGGGTTCCTGATTCGCAATACGAACTGATAAAGGAGTGAGAATATGGCCGAGTATGTTGTTTTGGGCTACTTAAAGCATAATGGTTCCAAGCTCAGTGCCGGGGACAGGCTGGAGATCGAAAACAAGGCGGAGGCGGCTCCCCTTCTTACCTTGGGCTCTATCAAACCCTATGAGGGAAAGAAGGATAAGAGCGGAAAAGGAAACAATCAAGATCCTCCGCAAGATCCGCCTCAGGGTTAACAGCCTTGTAACATGGTTGTAACGCGCTTGGGAAGCGGGGTTCAGGGGTTAGTCCCTTACTTTGGTAACGAGGGGTAACACAAATGTTATCCCTCGTTACCCGGATGAAAAACAGAAATGCCTCTTAGAGGCGCGTAAAGACCATTTTAAGAGGGGCAGACTCAGTTCCACCTCTCCATCGTGAAAACTTTAGTAACATAAAATAACACGAAGTAACGGGGTAATAACACGGTTTGAAGTGTAGGGGTAACGGTGACGGGTAATTGGAGGGAAAAACATGTATTGCAGCCTGGAGGATCTCCTGGGTCAGGTTAACAGGGAAAAGCTGATCGAACTGTCTAACGACGATGAACCGGTTTTAGATAACGCTGGGAATCCGACCTTTAACACGGACAATATTAATCTGGCTATTTCAAATGCTTCTTCAGAAGTTGACGGGTATGCCTCGGTGCGCTATCAGGTTCCCTTCGCCACGGTCCCGCCGGTCATTAAGAAGCTGGCTGCAGACATTGCCGTGTACAACCTCTTTTCCCGGCACTGGACAGGAGACGAAGAAGAGAATATTATCCGGCGCTATAAGAACGCG
This sequence comes from Paradesulfitobacterium aromaticivorans, assembly GCF_054657415.1. NCBI lineage: Bacteria > Bacillati > Bacillota > Clostridia > Eubacteriales > Peptococcaceae > Paradesulfitobacterium > Paradesulfitobacterium aromaticivorans. Next base: position 152,489 of record NZ_BAAHYT010000004.1, read on the forward strand.
ATTGCCCTCTTGCAGCGGATCGCCGAGGGCAAGGTGCTCCTGGGTGTCGGAGAGAATAATATCTTCTATTCTGCTCCGTCCAAAGCCTTCGGGAGCCGATTCCGCCAGGAGTATGACTGATGCCCGGCGTTCGGCTGGATGGCGATTGGAGAAGACTCATCCGGACGATGGAGAGCCTGGAGCTTTCCGACCTGGAACTGAAGGCTGTAAATGCTAAGATCGGGATCATCCTCCAGCAAGCCGCGATCGAACGCTTTGAGGAGGAGAAGACCCCGGAGGGTAGACCCTGGAAGCCTCTCGCTTACGCCACCCTGGTGGCCAGAGCCAGAAGGCGGACGCGCCGTAAAGATGGAAGCAGCAAGATGCGAACCAAGAAGGGTAAGCTCACCAAACGGGCGCAGCGCATTATTACGAGTGCCGCGATCCTCAAGGACACCGGGAGGCTTATGCGCTCGCTGGCCTACCGGGCACGACCGGAAGGCGTGGCGGTCGGGAGCAACCTGGTGCAGGCAGGAATCCAGCAGCTTGGCGGCAAGGCCGGGCCTGGGCATAAGGTGGAAATTCCGGCCCGCCCTTATCTTGGGGTTGGACCGGGTGAATCCCAGGATATTCAGGCGCTGCTCACAGAGTTCGTAGAGGAGAGGATTAGATGATCCAGCTGGCCAAGGATTTGCTCACGGAAATTCTCAAGAATCAGTGCGGGGTATCCCATATCTTCCGGGATGATGATGCCTTTGACCGCATCAAGGCGAACCCCAGCGCGATCCTCTTGGGCAACAAAGAAGAGCTAAGCGAAAAACGGCGCAAGGTGAGCAAGTGGACAGACCAAAGCACCGGCAAAGAGTATATGCGCAGCCAGATCTATGAACGAGTTCTTCCGATTGAGATGAACATCCTCCACCGGACGGAAGACCAGGTAGACGGGATTATCCGCTTACTTCTGGCAAATCTCCCGAAGGGAATGGATGACGGACTGGGTAATTGGGTGCCGATCGAACCGTCCACGATCGACTGGCCGCCCGACCAAAAAGAACGGGCGCTGGGTGTTGTGATCATCCGCTTCAGGGGTGGTGTTTATGTAGATAAGGAATTACCCAAGAGAGCTAGCTTAACATCTAAGGTCTAAGGAGGTGCAAGGATGGCAAAGGAAGCAGCGGCTGAAAAACCGCTTGTAACCATCGAGGAATTGGCCAAGGGCTTATGCAGTCCCTCGGAGCTTGCCGGGATGAAACAACATTACGGCTGGGCTGAAGGCTTGGCCATGACGAGAGACGACTTTATTGCTGCGAGGGATGCGTGGCTGAAAGGCCCGATCGCTGGCTCGACGAAGGGAGGGAATAAGCAGTGACCCTATGGTCGGAAAACAATGTGAATTACCAGGACGGCGGTACCGGGTTCATTCCCCTGGCCGGATCGGCGCATATCAAGATCGGCTATTGCACGGGGCTTGCGGCGGGGAGCTATAAAACTATCACCAAAGAACGCGACCTGGATGAACTGGGCAGCGGACCGTTGGTTGATGCCTGCCTGGATACGCTGCAGACTAAAGGCGGAATAATCATCGCCCTGGCAGTGGCGGCCAGTGTGGCTGGAACATCCACGGATGTTGTCCATGCCGGAACGGGCCTGGCGACTTTTACTAAGACCGGAAATCCCAATGGAGAATACCAAGTTGTTATGGAAGTGCTGCTTGGTGGAGCGCTCAATACGGCGCAATACCGCCTGTCCCTTGACGGTGGCGATAGCTGGGGAGTCGCCAAGACCATTCCGCTTGACGGTGTGGTGGCCACGGATACCGGGATTACGCTTACCTTTACCAATGCTGTTGATCCGGCTCAAAGCTTTGTCGCCGGTGACAGGTACAGCTTTGAGACTACCCCACCCCAGATGAGCAACCAGGACTTTCTTGACGCGATGGGAGTCGTCAAAAGCAACCCCTTCAGCTATGAGTTTATCCATGTAGTCGGACCCAGCAGCTCCGCGCTATGGGCTGTCTGTGGGACGGAAGCGGATACACTCGCCGCCGATATGCTGCCAATATACTTTATGTGCGAGACACGCAACATCGGTGATGCGGAGACGATTGACACCTATGTCCAGGCCTTGATTACAGAAAAAGGCACGTTCGCCCATACCCGTGTCGGAGTGGTGGCCGGACGGCTTGAAGTCGCAGACCTCAAGGGCAGGCTCAGGGACGCGAACATGGGCGCGATCGTGACTGGGATTATTTCGAAGTCGGAGCCGCAGGAGTCGGCGGGAAAAGTGCAGAGCTTCCGCATGACCCAGGCGATGAGCATTAAGCCGGACGGATTCAATATGGCGCATGCTAAGATGCTGCATGATGCGGGCTTTACTGTCCCCCGGATCTACAACCAGTATCCTGGGATTTATGTGGAGGAAGCTAACCTCATGGCTCCGCCCGGATCGGACTTTCAGGCGGTTAAGAGTCGGCGCGTTGTGGACCGTGCAGCGGTGGCCGCTTATCAGGCGGGAATGTTCTACCTCAAAAGCGAGATGTTTGCTGATGAGCTGGACAATCTCAAGGCCAACATGGAACGCCCGCTGGAAGATATGGTTAAGCGGCGCAACATTGCGGGCTTTAATCTCCAGCTTGTTTCTTCCGCCTCGGAGCAGATTGACTGGGATCTGGCCGTTACCGAGGTTGAGACGATGCGAGTTCTCACAACCACCATCCATTTGCAAAGGGGGTAGGTAAAAGATGATTAACGGACGGGTATATGATTGGGAGTCCATTACTATCGCCCTCCCCTACGGTGTGGTGATCGGGATTGAAAGCATTGAGTACAAGGATTCTAAGGAAAAAGAGTTCGTGTATGGTAAAGGCGCGATGCCTGTTGGGCGCGGCGAGGGCAACTATAAGGCGGAGGGGAAACTGACAGTCTTACGTGAGGAATACCAAAATCTGCTGGACTATTGCAAGCAGATTGGCAAGTCGTTTTATAAGATTCCCCCGTTCCCTGTTACTGTGAGTTACGCCAATGATGGGGAGCCGGTCAAGACTGATGTGGTCAAGGGCTGCTCCTTTAACGAAAGGTCTCAGAGCATGAAGCAGGGGGACAAATCCGTTAGCAAAGAGCTTTCGTTCATTGCTGAAAAAGTAGTTGAAGACGGCGTTGAGCCGGTTTAAGGAGGGTTAAGCGATGCCAGACATCACTGAGATGAAAGCCAAGTATCCGGAAAAGCAGCTGTACCGGGTGCCGGTGACGATCGAGACGGAAGACGGTCAAGAGATTCAAAAGGAGTTCTATTTTGAACGACCCAAGACGATGGATATTGATCGGCTGCTGAAAGAGATCGGCACCCGGCCTTCGGTGGCGATTAAGAATTATCTGCTGGGGCTGGCGGTGGACGAGTGCCGCGAGGAGCTGCAGGCGGTCTTTCGCGAGTACCCGATGCTGCACACCCAGATTGCGGATAAGCTGAACGGCCTGGCCGGAGGGAATGCGTTTGTTGACCTAAAAAAACTATAGCCGCGGTCCAGGAGGGTGTGCAGGAACTGGACGACAGCTACTTCGGTTCGGGCCTTCTCTTGATTGAACATTACCTGGGGCAATCGGGCGACTTCACCCTGGAGGAGTTCAGCGGGTTAATGCCCAAGGCCTTGTGGCTGGAAAAGCGGCAGGTTGAGTTGATGGCACAGGCTATTGCTAAGGCTTTGGGCGGGGGAAATAAATAAACCCCCGCTCATGGGAGCAGGGGGCGGCGGAAGGTAACGACTCTAAAGTAGAAGCGGAGTATTTGCGACATCTTAGGGAGATCGTCGAATTCTTTATCAGTTCCGTTCTGACTTAGACGGTACCGATTAGCGCCAACATACAGAGCTATTGGAATTCCCAGTACAAATTTTAGTAGCATCCAAAGTAAACCTAAGCCTGCTCCAATAACGAACAAATTGACAATCGCAGCCAATATGTTCAGTGCAAGTGAGATCATGATCATCAACCTCCTGCACCCCATTATATACCAGATATGGAGGGTTGAAAATGGGTTTAGAAACTCTTTTTCGCCTAAGCGTTATCATGAGATTGTCCGACCTGATGAGCGGCCCGATGAGAGGAGCGCAGGTGCGTGTTAACGAAACCGAACGCAGCCTAAGAGCCTTGCAAGACCGCTCTCGGTCAATGGTCAATGTCGGCGGCCAGATGGCAGCCGCCGGAGTGGGAATGGTGGCAGCCATGGCGATGCCCGCCAAGGCGACATTTGAGACGCAGGCTGCCATCGGAGAGATGTCCAGTCTGGGGGTTAAAGACCTTAATACTCTAAGCCGAGCGGCCACGGATTTCTCAAACAAATGGTCGGGTACTACGAAAGCACAGTTTATCTCGGGGGCTTATGACATTAAGTCCGGTGTTTCCTCCCTCTCGGATACAGGCGTGGCTGAATTCACCAAGCTATCGGCCCTGACAGCCAAGGCGACCAAAGCGACTGTGCAGGATATGACCAGTCTCTTTGCCACCGGCTACGGGATATACAAGGATATGTACTCCAAGATGTCGGACGAAGCCTTTGGGCGTATGTTCAGCGGAGGTATCGCTTCAGCGGTTCAACTCTTTAAGACCACAGGCCCAGGGATGGCGGAATCCATATCTAACCTTGGGGCAGCGGCAACCTCGGCCAAGCGCCCGCTGGAAGAGCAGCTGGCCGTCTTGGGTATGCTGCAGGCCACTATGCCGGGGGCGGAAGCCGGAACAAAATACCGAACCTTTGTACAACAGGCAGCCAGCGCCGGGAAGCAACTCGGACTTTCCTTCGTGGATCAAAACAACCAGCTTCTGAGCATGGGAGAGATCATTGGAAAGCTGAGAAGCAAATATGGCGAAACATTGGATGCGATGGAGAAGCAACAGATCACTAAGGCGTTCGGAAGTGAAGAAGCTGTTAGTTTAATTGATCTAATGTACCCAAAACTAAACCAGCTCAAATCCAATGTGACCACCCTACAAAGCGCCATGCGCGGAGGGACAAAGGTCACCGAGGAGATGGCCCGGGCTATGAATATAGACCCGGGCGCAAGATGGAAGATCCTCACGCAGCAGATGCAAAACCTCAAGGAAACAATCGGGGGATCTCTGCTGCCAATGTTTATACCGGCTGTAGATAAAGCTGGGGATCTGGTCCTAAAATTAACCGCTTGGGCAGCCGCTAACCCCAAAGTAACAAGTGGTTTAGCAACGATGATAGCGACTCTCGGAATCCTACTTGCAGTTGCCGGTGGGGGTGGAGTTATCATAGGAGGGCTTGGCTATTCCATTGGAACTTTTGGAAGAGCAATAAAAGGGACTTGGGGTGCATTATCTAGGCTGCCGGATATGTTCCCCACCCTCCGCATCCGCAGCATGTACGCAGCTGACGGCATAAAATCCATGGGCTTGCGCATCGCAACCATGGCCCGCCAGGCGACGATCGCCACGGCAACCGGCTTAAGGAACTTTACGCTCGGTCTTATCCAACTCGCAAGGCAAGGTCTGGCCGCAGCGGCACGAGCCCTGCCCGGCCTCATCACTTCTGTATGGGGCTTTACGGCAGCCCTGCTTGCGAATCCCATTACTTGGATAGTCATTGGGATTATAGCTCTTATCGCCGTCTTGGTGCTTCTCTGGCGCAATTGGGACACGGTGACGGCAGCTTTTAGTGCCGGTTGGCAATGGATCATGGGTGCCTTTATCCAAGGCAAGCAGTTTGTGACCGAATCCTTAAACAGTATTGGCAGCTTCATCACCGGCAAATATGGCGAATTCAGGCAATCCGGCGCGGCGCTCTTAGAGGCATTCACGGACGGCATCAAAAGCGTACTCATGAAGCCCTATGAGACGGTTCAACAGGGGTTATCCGAACTGAGAAAGCTTCTCCCCTTCTCGGATGCGAAGCAGGGACCGCTTTCCAGGTTGACGCGCTCAGGCCGGGCCTTGATCGAAACCTTTGCTTACGGGATGGAAACCCGGCGTTCCCTCCTCTCCGACACCATGAACAGCCTCCTGGGGGGGATGAACCTGTCACCGGAGTTATCTCCGGCATTGGCCTTCGGTAGTGAAGGCTCGTACAGCGCCCCCTCTGTCGGGCTGATGGAACGAAGCTCTGTCAATATGCGTGAGATTTTCCGTGAGCAAACTGAGATCCGCGGGCGCGAAACCGGCCGCACCGGGCGTGGCGGCAGCCCGCTGGTAGCACTCAACTATTACGGCAGCGACCGGGAAGAAGCAGACAGCCTAATGAAAGATCTGGAACGCTTCCTGGCTACTCGGCGAAAATAAAACCAAGGGGGTGACGAAGTGGCGGAAATCCGGATTGAGGATGAACAGATCCTGATTGGCGATACCGTGCTGCCAGGCATCTTTGAAAGTATCGAGGTCGAGGATGATACTCAGGTTGACCAGGTTGAGATTCAGGGACAAAAGAAGAAGGCCAACCAGCGTGTGGCCTACAACCCGACTATGCTCCGGCTGAACCTCAAGCTCCTTGACGATGATAGCAGCACGGCCTTAAACAAGTTGAAAATCATCCGCAACCTTTACCGCCCTTCGCCCTCGACCGATACCCCGCAGATTTACCGGATGACAGCTCCGGAGGCCCAGGCGCACGGGGTAGATCAGGTGACATTCGCCTCAATGCGCAGCCGGAGCACTAATCTCGATGACATTCTTTACCTGGCCCTGGAGTTTGAGGAGTATGTGGCTATTAAGGTTACGATCGAAGAACGTCCGGCCAGCTCAGCATCCACGGGCTATACGGTGCAGCCAGGAGACACCCTGGGCGCTTTGGCTATGAAGTACGGTACCACCGTGGAGGCGATTGCGGTGGCCAACAACATCGCGGACGTGAACCTCATTTATTCCGGACAGACCTTGAAGATACCGACCCCTGGAACGAAGAGCACCTCTAGCGCTTCGGGGGGAACAAGCAGCCAGGCTGCCAACTCCACTTCTTGGACAGATGCGGACATTGCCCTGGCAACCGATGACGATACGCCGCCCGATTTGGATTGGCGGCTCCTAAAAGGTGATGCGGTATGAGAACACAAATCCGAATCGGTAATGTGCTAGTGGAAGACGGCTTGACGGATTTCGATTGCTGGCGTTCCCGGCTCGATCCCGTAGATATCTTGGAGTTCAGCTTCCGCCCAGGGGCAGCGCTCTCTATCAGTAACGATGCTAAAACAGAGTTGTGGCTTACCGATCCTGACGGCACACTGTTTAAGGTTTTTACAGGTCAAATCGACCGGACATCCACCCCGCTGCGGGCTCGGGATGACGCAGTAATTCTTTTGGATACGCCGGTTTATCAGACATTTCTGGATGCCACTCCTCAAGAAGTTGTAGCCTTTGGGCTGCGCCAGGCGGGTATCGTTTCGGCACAGCTTACAAACTGGGACTTCCCGCGTAAAGACTTTATTGTAGCGGCGCCGGATGTTTTTAATCTGATTAAGCAAGTAAACAAGTACTGGTCTATCGCCTTCCTTCCTTACTTTGACGCTAATGAAACTTTTCACTGGCATGAACGGTCTGAGCAGTTCACAGCCCCGCTTTTCGCTTATGGGAAAAACATCATCAGTCTGGAGTTTGATGGGCAAAGAGGCAGCGTGCTCACCATCGGGATACCATCCATCACTCATTCCACCATCATTGCCCTGGAGCATCCGGATGTCCCGCATGATGAGGTTTTAGTGGACGCTGTGCATCACTTCATGACCGAAACCGGAGGCCTCAGGACAGAGTTGTTTTTTAGCCTGGTTGTTTAAGGAGGAACACGAATGGAGCGCCTGGAGGTTTTTTCTCAATCCATACTGCAGGTGATGCAGGATGAATTCCCGGACGTGGTTGGACCATTCCGCTACCCAATGAAGGCCAAGGTGCTGGCGGTAAAGAATGGGAAGGCTGATCTGCAGCTCCTGGATGACAAAGGACTGGTGCTGGATGAATGCCCTGCCCTGCCGGGGGTCACGGTGCCCAACAGACTGGGAGGTCTGATACCGGGGATGCTGGTGCGCGTGGGGTTTTATTATCACGATCCGGCCCAGGCCTTCATAGAAGACCTGGTTTAGGAGTTGATTTAAGTGGATCTGGAAGACATTGCGCTTGATGAATACGGCAATTTCGTGCTGGCTAAAGATGGAGACGCGGCCACGGTGACCGGAGCCGATATGGTGCTCCAGGATCTGGCGGATGAACTGCAGACCTTTAAGGGAATGATGGAGTGGCATCCGGAATACGGCGGGCGCTTGCAACGGTATTTCAAAACGGAAAGCACAGCATCCGAACGGAATGCCCTAGCCCGCGAAGTAGCCGCTATTATGGTGGCACACCCTAATGTTATTCCGGAATCCGTTGGAGTTGTGCCAGTAGTACGGCCTGGTGGCGGGGTTGAGATGAGCGTAAGTCTGGCCATTACCCTGGATGGACAAATTATTGAAAATGCCTCGCTAATGGTTATTGTGGGGCCGGAGGGAGTGAGAGTCATTGCAACCTGAAGACTTGTTGGAACTTAAGTCCTTTGAACAAGTTCGGGATGAAGCGGTAGCGGATCTGCAAACACGCAAGTTCAGAATCACGAACTTCCGCCCTGGGCGCATCTTTTACACGCTCCTTGAACTCGCGGCCAAAGCAGCTTCCGGAATCTATACTTTACTCCCTTTGGTACTCAGGCAGCTGTTTCTGTCGACTGCCACGGGTGCATGGCTTGATCTGGTCGCGGCGGATCGGGCTGGAGTCTATCGGAAGCAAGCACAAAAAGCCAAGTGGAATCTTAGGGTAGGTCGCCAGGATACGTCCCAGCGGGCAACGGTACCGCTTGGCTCCATTGCCACTACCCAGGAGGACGCAAGCGGCAAAGTCCTCCGGTATTTTGCCACTTCGAAGGTTGTGCTTGATGTGGGCGTGGCAGAGGCGCTGGTGCCCTTTGAGGCAGAGTTTGGCGGGGCTGGATACAATGTCGGACCTGGGCAGATTAACCGGCTTGGTCTTTTCCTAGTAGGGATAGATTCTATTACGAATGATGCGGACGGCCTGGCCCTGGAAGGCACTGATACGGAAAGTGATGACAGCCTGAGGCTTAGAGCTTTGAATAAGACTGTGGGTATTGCCTATGGTGGCAGTAAAGAAATGTATCGGGCGATGGCTGAGGAGATTGTCGGAGTGGCGAGGGCGAGGGTTGACACGTCTCAGCCTCGGGGGGAAGGTACTATAGACGTTGTACTGCTTGGTACAGAAGGCGTTCCCTCTCAAACGGTTATCGACCAGGTGGTGGCCAAGTATGACAAGGACGGCTCAGCCATTGCCGACATTGCGGTTTACCCGTGTGAACTTCTTAACGTACCGGTCACGGTGATTCTTTATAAAGACCCGAAGCAAGGTAGCTCTGATGCGATGAAACTACAGGCGGAGAGTCTGATTACAGAGATGTTCAAAGTGGAGGTTTCACAGGAAACCCCGCATTTCGATCCAGACTATGGAGTCGACCGCTCACTGATCTCCTCCCTTCGCTGGTTTATCCGGAACACGGTGAGCATTGACATCATTGAACCGGCGATAGATGCGAAGGTTGGCTTCAAACAATTAGCTGTCCCCGGCGTGATTACTGTGACGGTTCAGGAGGGATAGTAATGGGTTTTGGGGATAAGCTCTGGCAAATCGCACCTCCTTTTTTGAAACGCACCATAAGGCCTGAAGACAGTGATACCTGGGTATGGCTGCAGGCGATCGGGACAATTTTTGACAAAGCAAAAACGCAAGTTTTCGCTGTCCGGCGGCAAGGCTTGGTACCAACGGCGACCGGCCTTGCACTTGATTGGCACGGAGACGATCGGAGGATGCCAAGGCAGCCTGGGGAAAGTGATGCCGCTTACCAGAAGCGCCTCCTCAATTTCCGTGAGTATTATTTGAGGACGGGAACCAAGCAAGGCATTCTGGATGCCCTCTGGGCCTTAGGGTACACGGAAGCGGAGGTCTATCCCTTATACAAGGAGAAATACAAGTTTCGCTTTCTTGATGGCAATTGGACACTTGATGGAAACACGACCCTTGAACCCTTGGACCCGGAGGCAAAGCTTGAGTACCTGGGCAAGTGGTCACAGCTTTTGATCAAGCTTAATATTGGTGATCAGCCGTTTCTACAGGCCCAAAGGGATGTGCTCATAAAGCATCTGAATGAGTTAAAACCTCCGGAAAGTGCGATCTACGCCATCCCCTTCGCGGTTAAAGCTGAGACGCAAAGTGCTTACTTGGTGCTCCAGACCTCTGTGGTCACGGTTCACGGCAGCCTCTCACTTGATCAGGTTGTACTGGATGGTCGTAAGCTTCTGGATAACTCTTGGGCACTGCGGAATCGGCTTTCAAGCTCGGCAAAGATGACGTTTACAACTTCGTTGAGTTCTCTGGAACAACCGGAAAAGCTTCATCTGCTGAGTGAAGGAGCATGGATGCTCGATGGTGGGGGCTCGCGGCATTGCCTGGATGGCCGCTGGCAGTTACAACCTCGCGGAATGCTGGACGGAACATGGAACCTCGGTGAGGGCAGACCGCTTGCATCTGCAGTTAAGTTGGGTGAGAGGCTGAATTGTCTGGATGGCAGCCTGAGCTTATCTGAGGGTCGCAAGCTGGATGGTTCGTGGACACTTGCACTATCTGCGCCTTCGCGTTACCAAAGTATAATTTCCGAATGGAAGAATGGGCGGCTTGAAAGGAGGTGGCTGACTTGAACGAAGTGACTACAACTACTGCTCGGATTGACATGGCTAAGGCCAGGATGGGTGAAATTCTTATGCCAAAGATAACCCAGATGGCCGTAGGTACCGGCGGCCATGATCCTCTTGATATAACAAAACCGATTCCACCCACGCCGGATCAGATAGCCCTGGAACAGGAGATCTTGAGAAAACCTGTTACAGCAACACGTATGGACAATTCAATCCATTATGTCATGGAACTTGGCAAAGATGAGGCAAACGGCTATGTCATTACTGAGCAAGCACTCATTGACGAAAAAGGCGCTGTAGTAGCCGTTAAGACGTTTGCCGGCAAAGCTAAGGACCAAGATACAACCCTTGCCCTTGACTGGTACGAATATTTTTAGGAGGTGACTGGCTGTGGCTGATCTAATTGGCCAAGACGTATTCAAAAATGTCGTGAGACAGCTGGAAGTTAACGACCCGGCTTACCCGACCACTTGGAACCCCATCCACCAGGATTTGATTAACAACGATGTGCATCTTGATGGCCGGATCACAGACGCCGAAACGGAAATTACCGGGGGGCGTGGTACCAAACTCACCCTGGGCGAAAACGTCGCTGACATCAATACCCGCCTTACAACATTCGAGACATCTTATGGCAACATTGACGGGGCAAACGTTCGCTTGGACGGGGTGTCTAAAGCGAGTCAATACTTGCATGAATACCTGCCGTTCCGTGGGTATATTGAGGCGGCTTATTCGGACTACACCATCGCTGACACGATTAACAAAGCGGTCATCAGTGGGATTGCTAATGACGACAGCCTTGACATCGCGGACACGACTGGTATCTATGTTGGCCGGACGTACATTTTAAGCGATGGAGTTAATACGGAGCAAGTGACGGTCATGCAGATTGTTTCTGCTCAGCGTATTCGACTCACGGCGGTTCTCCTAAACACTTACGGCAACACTGCTACATTGAGGCGATCGAGCGCAACGGTGGATTATACAGCCCATTCGATCGCCGGTGATGGTATCTATTACACAGAGCAACTCACCCTCTCTGGAGCTGGCCGCCTGATTGTTCTGCAGGCACTCGGCAGTACTGCGCCGACTGCAGACATGTCCACAGCTAATCCGGAGGCATTCATAAACCTTGGCGCAGGAACATCGACAGACAAAGCAACGTATAAGGAAACAGTGTTTCAGTTTGAAGTGATGGGAAATACCAATACAGTCTTCAAATTGACCATACCGGCAGGTGCCGCAATTGACACTGTGGTGGTCGTCGAAGATGGTACGGGCGCTATTTCTCCTGAGGGCGTGCAAATTAATGCCCTGTACGGTGATCCTTTGGCAAAGCCGACCCAGAGTGATATTAATGGGGTACCCGTTGTGGTCTTTGCAATTGATAAAGACCAATATGCCTCCCATGCTCTCCTTTGGAAATCTAGCCTGGATATCAGTGTAGAATTGGGATACTTTACCTCGGTGGATAACGCCGGTGACATAAAAGTTCGGATAAGTTACGCCGTGAACGGCGGTGCATTGACGAACCTGGATGAAGTCATCACCCCTGGGGTTGGTACGGGCTTTAGAAAGACTACTCTGACGGTCAAGATCCCCGGTGCCGCTTTACCTGCCGGAGAAAACTTACTAGCTATCAAAGTTGGCCGCCTGGGCACAGATGTGGCGGACACACATACCGGCACCATGCAGCTGGCCACATTGAGATTGATTTAGGGAGGGCAGGATATGTTTAGTACCATGACCTTTGCTTATGAGAATTTGAGTTATTCCATCGCTCCCGCTGTGGCCGGAATGATTTTAACCATACCGGCGGCAACGGCTTTGGTAAATGGCCAAACGGTAAACCTTACTGAAACAGCGTTTGATCTTTCAGGCATAGTCGGAGGAGCTGGCCAGTTTACGGTTTATATCACGCCGAACGGGTACCGCTTAGAGGTTCTACGCCCGGACGCCACCATTGAGAATCCGAGAACAGTATTCCCAGATACGAACTCCGCATACTGGGTGTGTTACTTCGAGTTGGATGGCACTGAAACGGACTTGGCCAATGTCTATATCCTGGTACTCCAGGCTGAGGGGGTGATGGTATGATTTTGCTCAATGACGGCGGGGCAATCGCAACCAAGAATAATGACGGCGTTTTTGTTCTTGGTTCGGAGGCACAACGCATTCACCCCGACGATCTAGGGAATCCCCAAGAAATACATGACTTCACTCTTGGAGCTAATGCCCTTGTGTGGCAGCCCACATTTTTGGCGTATATGCTGATCAACCCGGCTAACTGCGGTTATGCAGGACGGCCAGCGGGGCTTTTTGTAACAGACCAACCAGCTACCGGAGTTAATGAAACAGATTGGGCGATAGTGCAGTTTGGAGGCTTTTATGCTTTCAAATACCAAGCTAGTCGCAATGACGCTACTTCCTCTGCAGTAGGCACGGGCACAGTGCCCACGTCCAGAAAGACGATTGTTCCTTGGGCTACTATTACCCTAGACGATGCAGCAAAGGCATGTTATACGGCAGGAGATGGCGGCGGCCAATACCATTTGATGACGAATCGGGAATGGATGGCCATGGCAGTTTATTCAATGCTTTTAGGGCCAACTGTCTTTGGTGTAGGACGTTATGGTCCGTTTGGTAATAACAATAGCGGTGCAGACATTGATGATGCCGCAATCACATTTACAGCAGATTCAACTCAGGCTGGCAGAGCTCTCACTGGTACAGGCGTAAAGGCAGGCTGGGCGGCAGACGTGAACCTCACAAGCCACAATGGAAAGACCAGTGGTGTATACGACCTTAACGGGAACGTCTTTGAATTCGTTAATGGCCTTACTGCACGAGTCGGGGCTACTGGTGGCCAGACGGATACAACTATCTATGTAGACGGTGGAAATGTTGGACTGAATCCACCTGGAACAAATGGTCAGCGCTTTATATCCCTTTTAACTAAGCCTATCTGGCGAGACCAAGGTGTACCTGCTGCTACGGATGCCAATGGGCTTGCTGAGTTTGGTGTCGATTACTGGGGTTTTGGCTCAGCAGCCAGCACTGAATATATAGCCTGTCGCGGCGGCTACTATGGTTACGGCTCCGACGCCGGGGTCTTCGCGCTCTACGTCTTCAGCGCTCGCTCGAGCACGAGTGCCTACATCGGCTTCCGCGCCGCTTTGACCCTGTAATCTGAAACTTGAACAGCTGGCATACTGACAGGCTCCGTGATAGCGGAGCCTCGCTCTGAGGTATAAAATGGCTCAAGAACTATTACTCAAAGAGAAATGTAAAGATATGATGCGTTATGGGTACCAGGCACTCAAGGATATACCGAAGGATTATAGATATACCCTGGGGGCTGACTTAAGAACATCCATGACGAATCTACTGCAGCTCATTATTAGAGCGAGTAAACGGTATTACAAGAAAACAACCCTTGAGGATATGGATATAGAATTAGATACTATTCGAATTCTGATCCGAGTAGCCTTTGAGAATCACGCCGTTACCATTAAGGAATACGAGAACTGGTCAATCTTACTGGACGAGCTTGGACGCATGATCGGCGGCTGGCTACGTTCAGTTAAACAGGGTCAAGGCTGAAACGTGCAATAGCCTATCGCGGCGGCAACTATAGTAACGGCTCCAACGCCGGGGTCTTCGCGCTCAACGTCAACAACACTCGCACGAACACGAGTGCCAACATCGGCTTCCGCGCCGCTCTGCCTGAATATAGCCAGAAGACAGTTGCCCAAGGGTGCTGCCCAGTGCTCCCAGGCAAAGGAGTCTTGATCCTTGTCGCGCCGGAAACGGACGGCAAAAATAAAAGAAAGCCGACCCGGTTAGTACAAATGAACGCCGGAGTCGGCACTAGGTGGGGGATGAAGATGAGGACTCACAAGAACCTTTATCCGGCGATTTACGATTTCGAAAACCTATATTATGCTTATCTCAAAGCAAGGAGTGGCCACAGATTCGACAAGGATGTTCTCATCTTCTCCGACAGCCTAGAAAGCAATCTGATTCAACTCCAGAACGAAATCATCTGGAAAACACATCGCACTGGGCCTTACCGCTGCTTTTACGTTCACGAGCCAAAGACCAGACTTGTCGCGGCGCTTCCGTTCAGGGATAGAGTGTTACAGCATGCTTTGTGTGCAGTTATAGAACCATTGTTTGAAAAACAGTTCATTTATGATAATTATGCCTGCCGTGTAGGAAAAGGAACGCATGCTGGGGTTGATAGGCTAACAAAATTTCTCATAGAAGCGCATTGGAAATGGGAAAACCCCTACTGCCTCAAGGTGGACGTCAAACAGTTTTTCCCGTCCATTTGGCATGATAAGCTGATCAACATCATAAAAAAGACTGTTGGCTGCGAGGATACCCTGTGGCTCATTGTGGAAATAGTCAACAGTTGGCCAGGCACAGAAGATACTGATCCGCGCGGGCTCCCTATCGGTAATTTAACCAGTCAGTTATTTGCTAACGTCTATATGAATGAGCTGGATCACTATGTTAAGGAAAGCCTAAGGGTGAGATACTATGTTCGGTACATGGATGACTTTGTTATTTTAAGCGACAAGAAGGATGAGCTGTGGTATCTTAAACGAGAGATAGAAGACTTTCTTAATCACCGGCTGGGGCTCAGTATGAATGGAAAAACAGGCATCTTCCCAACCACCCAGGGGGTAGACTTCTTGGGGTATAGGGTGTGGCCAACCCATAAACTTCTCCGAAAGAG
The DNA here is from genome assembly GCF_054657415.1 of Paradesulfitobacterium aromaticivorans. NCBI lineage: Bacteria > Bacillati > Bacillota > Clostridia > Eubacteriales > Peptococcaceae > Paradesulfitobacterium > Paradesulfitobacterium aromaticivorans. The sequence goes on from NZ_BAAHYT010000004.1 coordinate 167,944, forward strand.
GAGCATGAAGCGTATTAGAAGGGCATTGAAAAAGTTCCAGAAGGAGTATCGGCAGGGCACTGTAGGTTTGGATAAGATTCATGCGACTATTAGTAGCTGGTTAGGGCACGCAAGCCACGCTGATTCCTATCATTTTACGCAGAAGTTGTTCCAGGAGACTGTCTTTATTCACACTCGAACATCAGATGCCAAGAACACAAAAATGCCGGTCGAAGCTATGGCTCAAACCGGCGAAGCTAATGAGTAATTATGCAAAGTACTTTTTGCATTTTGTGTGAGAATTTTTTGCAAAAAATTTGCGAAGCTACATCATCAGTTTTGCAACCTCGGACATTTTTGTCATAACGTCTTGTTCAAAGTGTATAAGATTTTCTCTTTCATCTTTTAACTTCACAGCATCGTTTATCAGCTCTTTTTGCCATGAACTAAACACAGATGAATCCAGATACTGTTTTCCAGCTAAGTTTGAGAGCGCACATCTGCGCTCCGCATTTTCTTCAAGCTTTGCTTCCAGTTCTTTAAGCCTGCGGCGATTATCTGCGGGTGACGCAGCTTTTAGACTGTCAATAATTGGTTTGAGAACCCATTTTCGCCCGAATATCAGCTTGTTTATCATGGTTATAAAAGCCTGATGGATTGAATCTTCACGAATAAACTTCATCGAACACGCGGAAATATCATTGAGGTGCTTGCTACAACACCAGGCGATATACTTGTTTGGAACTCCATGATGAACTCGCCGTTTAAACGTGCTACCACATTCTGAGCACTTTATTCTGCTGGAAAACAAATATCTGTTTTGATACTTCGCAGTGCCGATCTCGATGCCTTTTTCCTTTGCGCGCTGCAGTAAGGCTTCATTGACCGCCTCAAAATCCTCGCGGCTTATAATGGCTTCATGATGGCTTTGGATGTAGTACTGATCGTTTTCGCCGTTGTTGTAACGCTTGTTAAAATACTTGTCCGTATAGGTTTTCTGGAAAATTGCATCGCCTGTATACTTTTCATTTCCGAGGATCCCTCGGATGCTGGTTGACGTCCAAAGATCTCCGCGTTGTGGGGGTATGCCCTCGGCATTTAAACCATTGGCGATTTTCTTTGTACCGCTACCAGACAAGGCTTCAGAAAAAATCCTTCTGACAACCTCGGCCTGCTCCGCATTCACATGCAACTGTCCATCCGCGTAATCGTATCCATAGGGTGGAGACGATAATTTATAAGTGCCATTTTGGAACTTCCGCTTAATCGACCATTTGTTATTCTGTGAAATGGAAACAGACTCGTTTTCAGCAAGGCTGCTTAGGATTGTCAGCATTAACTCACTGTCCATTGACTGCGTATTGATGTTTTCCTTTTCAAAGTAAATGGAAACACCGATTTCATTCAATCTTCGCACAATCTCAAGACAGTCTGTTGTGTTACGAGCAAAGCGACTAATCGATTTCGTCACTATGAAATCAATCCGCTTGTTTTCACAGTCAGCAAGCAACCGTAACAACTCAGTGCGCTTTTCTTTTTTTGTGCCGGAAATGCCCTCGTCATAGTAGATACCAGAAAACTCCCAGTTCGAATTGGCCTTGATATACGCTTCGTAATGGGTTCTCTGAGCTTCCAGACTGACAAGCTGTTCATCGCTGTCGGTAGAAACGCGGCAGTATGCTGCTACCCTAAGTTTCGGCTGCATGTTTATAAGCGCATTATTGCCTACAATTTTTGTCACCTTTCTCACCATTTTCACCTCCTTGGGGTGAGACATATTACCTCTGAACATCCGATATATCAAGGATTACTGGGCATAAGCTGTGCTAAAACCGGCGAGAAAGCTTCGCGATTTAAAGCGTCAATTTTGTTAAATTCGAATTCAGAAATAAAGCCTTCTTGAAGCAAATTTTTTAGAAGCTTTGTTGATCGCCAATAATCAATCTCGTTTAGAAGTTGCTCGTCGGTTAACTTCACATGTGGAGAAAACGGAATCACCTCTTCCGTACCGGTGACCAGCCTCATTGGATTCAAGCTGCTTTCTTCTTTATGCTGTTCGTTCAATTGATTCACTCCCTTTCTGAAGGCGTTTATTGGAGCCTTCATAGGTAGCTCATGAGAACAGCAAATTCGCAGGGTCAAAATAAAAAAATCCCACGAAAACAAACAAAAGCTGTTCTCGTGGGATAAGGCAAGCAGATATTTAATTGTATTTGATATAACCATCAAACCCAGCAGCTTTTAGTTCTTTCAGCATATTCTCAGCATTAGTCTTTAAGGAAAAGGTGCCGACCTGAACTCGATAATATTTTTGCGGTTCTGTTTCTGTAGGTTTCGTGACAACGGTCAAGCCCGCCTTAACAGCCGCACGAAAGTTATCCATGCTTTTGCCATGCTTAGAAAACCAAATCTTGGGGTCACCATGATTGGAAGCAATACCTTTTTGATGGCCTTCGTAGTGTCCGATGATATCCTTTTCAGTCAAACCATGGAGTTTGCAAAGATATACGCAGAGCTCCACAGCCTCGTTATAAACCTTATTAAAATAGAAAGCATCGGTCAAACCGTCCTCACAGATTTCAAATCCGATGTGTGTGTCATTAGCCAAGCCTCCAGCGTGCCAGCCCCGATGATTCCAAGGAAGAGTCTGGTAAGTTGCGATCTTGCCATCTGCCAACTTTCCAATGAAAGCGTGAACGCAAACCTGCTGACCGTCTGGTTTATCCTGGTTCCAGTGGTTGTTATACTGGTTCTTTCCCAGTAATCCATCATCCGGCCCGACATAGCGTTTCAGATATGGGTTATTCGCCCCGGTTGAATGCACCATGATGCCTTTCGGTGTGATGGTTTTGCCTGCTTTGTAGCAGGCGTTGTTGGTCAGAATGAGTTTATGCAGATTCATTTGGCGTCCTCCTTATCCAGCTGCTCTAAGACTGTTTTTAGTTTTTCGGGAATAGGGAGCCCAATTTTAGCCGTATTCTCTATAATGCTGATTCCTTCGTTCGATAAATAGAAGAAGATTACTGCGGTCCTTATGGCACTACCTGTCTGTATTAGCTGCGAATCGATAATGTGGCCTACCGCCACCAGTGAAAAAATTAGCACCTTCTTGAAGATGCCCCTAAAGCCCACCTCACTTGAAAGGCATTTTTCTAGGATGGCCACCATGATCCCAGTCAGATAATCGATAACGACAAACGCCACCAAAGCATAAAGAAATCCGTCCCAGCCGCCCAGGAAATACCCGATATAGCCGCCTACCGCGGCAATGACAATCTGAATCGTGTTAACAATGTCTTTCATGTGCCAATTCCTCCTTGCTTAAAATGAAAAAAGAGCCCGTAGGCTCAAATGAATTAATTTATTTGATTAAACCTCTATTAGCATTCCAAAGGCATATGGCGATGTTCCAATCAAGACCTCCCAGGTTGCTCCATTTGCTGGAATTCCTGCAAGGCGTAGATATCCGTTGACTCCTGATAAAAAAGTATCTTTGGTGTACGTACTTGAACACGCTCCAAGCGTTGTCCCACTTTGTAAAACTGCTACTAATGCGTAGAAATGTCCTGCCTTTAATGTTACTGGATCAGACAATTTATAAACATAATTCTTTTTGCCAGTCATCGTAATGTTTGAGGATTCCGCCATGGCATTTCCGATTTGAACATTAGCTGAAGACAATTCATAAATTGCAAGTTTGATATCTCTTCCTGTATCATCAAGCACAGCCGAAATCCCTTTAACAATGATATCTGCCTCAGGTGCTAAATATGCACCTTTAGTCATTTGAGTAGTGGTTGTTTTGGTTGGATTTCCTGTCCAAAAATGAAACCACTGATTGCTTGCTACGGTAGCACTTGCTGCAATTGTAAAGGTCTTATTTACATCATCCTGAGCAATAGAAATATTACTTCCAGCCGAGAGGGTAATCACACCGGTCATTTCATTTGACCCAGCCTTTTTAATACCTGCTACCCTCGCTATTCCTGTATGCAAATCAGCTGCATGCCTTTCTTCATTGTAATATTGCGGATGATCATCGGAATTCAGCCCAAGCAGCATGGAGTGGGTATGATTGTGACTAATCCCGGAAGGGCTTTCAGTAGCCGGTGTTGACAAGGAGCTGTTTTGGGTGAACATAGACATCCTCTCGACCAGCTGGTTCATTCTGATCTCATGCTCAAGCATGATGTTGTTGAGCTCAAGGACATAACTTAAAGCTCCTGCATCATCTTCCTCGCAGGTGATCCCTTTAACTCTTACTTTACCATCAAAACCTTCTGTGTCGCTTCCTTCTGGCGGAATATACCAACCAATCCAGTCTCCCATCATGAAGGTTTCAAATGGCTTCAGCTTGTTTCCTTCTGAATCAATAAACTTAATTACTGTACCCTGAATGCCCCAGCTGACCTGTGCTGATCCCCTAAGGAACAGTTGCCCATAGTCTTGGAGCTTTGCCCAGTCGCTTGGGATGTTCCTTGCCTGGAGATAACCTTCACGCCTGCCCCAGTCCATCTGGCTAGTGGGGTGTGCTGTTTCAATCAGACTTCCGCTTTCTCCCTCAACAAGGAGTGCATTCGTCATATTTGAGCTGTCGCTTTGGTTCTGGTGCTTGATTATTGCTTGCCCAGGCCTGTATTTTACTGTATCGTACTTGTCTGTCCCTTTAACCTTGTACAGCTTTAGATGCAAGGTTGGAGTCATCTCAATATCAAACAATCCCATCCCCTCGCTGAGCTTTGTTGCTACCTGCGAAAGCGGTGTACCTGAATGAAAGGAGATTGTTGTGGAATCCTCAAAGGGATTGCCGAGAGTATCCGCATCAGCAGTCCAATCAATAGAAACTCCCACCAAACACCCTCTTTGCTGGGCTTCCAAGAGAAGCTGTCTTAAAATAGCACCGCCATGAGCATCCTTAAATGTTCTATCTAGAGTTGCTGGGTGAGGCATACCTTCCGGATACACTACTGCCCTGTCAAGAAGAGACAGAACACCCCTTCCGCTAACCTCGATCATCTGTTGTTCGCCTTCATCCACATAGGAAGGCCTTCTTGCTTCAATTATCCACTTGAATATATCAATTCCGTCCAGCCTGCAAAGGATAAAGTTCTGGTCTGTCACATAATCCCTGCTGCCACCCTTCTCATCATACCTACTGATAGAAAACTTACCGCTGCCGGGATTATTGAGCAACACTTGAAACGATTTATTCTTCACCCCATCAAGTTGACAAAGGATACTGTTCGGATTGTTTTTATCGCAGACAAAAAGCTCAATGCCAATATCATCGGCAGGCTCTGCATCATAAACCTCCATTCCTATAACATTGCTGTATCTCAATCCCGGCGGATCTGGCACTGTAAGAGCAACCTTGACTGCTCCACTTTCGGCCTCCTGCGGGATTTGAAATACAATTTTATCCCAGCTCCAGGATATGACGTTACAGAGCTGATTCCCCAGGTATACAAATCCCCCATAGCCCCTTGCTGCCCTATCTGCGTTTAGCGTATCAGCTTCAGCCTTGGCGCCAAAACCGTTACCATAGATTGTTACTACTGAGCCTTCAGATGCCCTTGTGGTAGACAGCCTTTCGATAAATGGAAATGGCGGATCACTGGTAATATTCTCGTACTCATATAGCGCTCTTTGATCCGTCCATATATTTGCCTTTGCCACGTTCTCATAAAAGGCCTGCGTTCTCTTCTTTGACCAGAGATTAAGCTTTGCCACATTCTCATAAAAAGCAATAATTCTCTTATTTGTCCAGACATCAAGCTTGGCGATGTTCTCGTAAAATGAGAACGTCCTTTTCAGCACCTGGCTTACTGTCAGTGTTTGGGTCTGTGAAACTGTGGTCCCGCTCGCATTGGTTGCGGTTACACGCCAATACCATGTACCGTTTGATAGTATCGCTGCCATGCGGCATGTGGTGTTGTGCTTCACGTTCACATATTCACTCGTTATCTTATCTGAGCTATCAAATGTGCTGACCGTATCAATCTCGAACTTGACTGACGACGCAACCAACTGGTTTGTATTATCGCTATAGGTTGCATCAAAAGCACTCATTGTTACAGACAAGCTTGCCTGATTGGCAGGGCTGACAAGATTTATGCTTGGAAGGCCCATCTAATCACCTCCATTATGTCCAGCTGCCAACCGTAACAATTGCCCGCGCTGCCTTTGGTCCAAGTGTCAAAAGCGGAGGTCCAAGCAAGTTTCGGACAAATATTGTGCTTGACAATGAACCCGGTCCTATTGACGAAATATCAAGTACACTTTGCCATGGCCCATCCTGACTAAATGAAATTGTAAAATCCGCATGATTGAGCTGTATATTCACGTTGTTAGCGATCTTGCTACTACTGGTATTTTTAATCTTGAAGCTTTGTATTTCTGTAGTTCCTTCGGGCTGATCACCAAAGTCTATAAGCGAAGTCAACTCGACACCGGACGCATTTGTTAAAGCAACATCGTCCGGCTGTTCGCCGGCTGCTTTTCTCCCGTAAAGATGAATACCACATAAATAAAGGCTAGAAAATTGCGGTGAAGTCTCACGAAATCCGATTCTAATAGCTTTGACCGGACCTGAAAAGGAAAGGGTGAATATTTTGTTTCTCCAATGGTCCATGTCTGTGTTAGCCGCCGGTATTGTATAAACGCCTGTTTCCCAGGTACCATCCACTCCATTTGTTGTATCCGCTGATCCCTGTATCGTATGGTTGACAAAGGAGCCTCCTGTTGTTGAACCCCAGAGAAATGCGACTTTATTGACCTCCCTAAGTTCGGGAAAGAAAAACCAGAACGCTGCGCCCAGCCTATAATCGCCAACCTTCCAGGATTGGGACCGGTTCTCTTTGTTTAAATTGCCCTTGGCAGTGCTGTCAAGCCAAGATGCCAAGCCGTTTCCAATAATTTGATCAATGGAGCCAATATCGGACATGCTCCTAAAACCTACTTCTGTCCCATCTATATCATAGGGCATTCTGTGTTCCGCAACTTCTGCGTACATATCGTTCACCTCCTAAAAAAATGCTGGGTAATATTCCAGCTTGATGCTGCCACCCGGCACTCCATTTGTTAATCTCAATTGGTTGTACCCCGATTCAAGCATGAACCAGTATGCATCGCCGCCATGCCTGATGGCAGAGAGCATGTTGGTGTTGCCCTTCGTACATTTGAAATCACCTGTGTTTATGATTACGCTTTCTCCTGCTCCTATGCTCCCCTGGTACTGAAGCCACACATTGCTATCCAGGCACTCAAGCTTTGGTGATTCCATTGGTCCAGTCAAAGTGATGATTGCATCTGTAGCCGGGGCATTCCCCGGATTATTGTGACTCCATTCCTGGTTTGTCGAAGTTATGTTCTGTGTTTCAAAAGCCGTTTGGGAAGCATAAAAGAAGGGATCTGAAAGCATGAACTCCACTGCGAACTTGGCGTATCCAGCCTGAGTCTTTCCAAAGCTAACAGGCCTATAAACTTCGGCTATTGCCGCTCTTTCAGTACCGTCCGGAAGGACTCTTTTCAGCACATATTGACCGCGTTTGCCGAACACGCTACTTAGGTAGTCGATGTTGTCATACAAGGCTTCATTATCGCTTTTGCCGCTCGGCAGTTTTCCTGTCAAAGGATCAAGCCCTCTCACCCACATTGGCAGCATAACGATTCTTTCATCGTATCTCTTTTTTATCCATCGCTTCCCGTTTTGGAATGGAACCTGCAAATTACTGCCTCTCAGTCCTGGTGTGCCTATTCCTTCTGGAACTTCTATCACGGACCACGCCTTGGTGTTTAGACTAACACCATTAAACTGCCATGTTTGCCCTTTCAAATCTTGCTTCACCTCCCTTTACCCCAAGCCATAGGACTGTCTGAGAAGCACCCTGCGAGTGCTGTCAGAGGCTGCTTCCGGTTTCGGATTATTTATTGTAATGTCGTAGTTGTTTGTCACATTACCGCTCTGAATTCCTGTTTCTACTATCTTCGCCTGAGTTCCTACCCCAACCTTCTGAAGTGCCTTAGCCATAATCTCGTCAAGCTTTTCTACCGGAACAACCGCCTCAGTACCTGCTTCTCCAACACCAATAATGCTTGGGCTTGAGAAGATTCCGCCTGTGGAGTACCAGTTGACTGAAAGCTTCGGCACCTGTGGCGGATTTAAGCTGAATTTGCCTGTAAACTCAAAGTGGGGCAGCTTGATCTGTGGTATCTTGATTTCAGGGATCTTAAGATTCCTGAAGAATCCTACGATAGCGTCAATCGCAGCCTTAACTGTGTTTCTGGCTGCATTGATCGGAGTTTCAATTGCGGTCTTGATCCCCTGCCATATGCTTGAGGTCACTGATTTCACAGTATTCCATGCCCCTGTGATGGTGTTCTTCACAATTCCGGTTTCTAGCGAGATAATTCCTTTTATGAGGTTCAGCACTCCGCTTATAACGCTCTGGATTCCGTTCCACAGATTCTGAGTCAGATTCTTTATGCCTTCCCAAACACCCTGCCAGTCGCCCTTGATAAGGCTGGTCGCAATCTGGATGATGTTTTTTATCACATTCAATGCGGTTGTTACTACCGATGCAATAACATTGAAGGCCGCCGAAATGACAGCGATGATATCTGCTCCATATTTCTGCCAGATGGCTCCTGCGACTTGTACGAAAGCTTGAATCAAGGCCTTTATCGCCTCGAACACGCCGGCCATAATCGCCTTGATCTGGTTCCATACCGTAATAACACTGTTTCTAAAGTTTTCATTATTCTTAAAAAGCAGTACGAAAATGGCAATAAATGCTGCCACCGCAGCAATTGCAATGCCAACAGGCCCGGTTATCGCCGCAATTGCAGCGCCTACTGCACCTGATGCTCCTCCTGCCGCTGCCATTGCACCGGATATGGCTCCAAAGGCAGATGACAGGGTACCAACTACCGACACAACTTTTCCGATAACCATGACAACCGGTCCTACAGCAGCCGCTATAAGAGCGATTTTTACAATCAGCTCTTGCTGCTCTTTCGAGAGTCCCTGGAATCGATCCATTAAAGGTTTAATGACAGCAATAAGCTTCTCGAGTATCGGTATCAAGATCTGCCCGAATTGAATCCCGATCTGCTGGGCCTGCTCCTTCATGATCCTCAGCTTGTTGGTAGGGGAGTCCATGGTCCTAGCCAGGTCTCCTTGCGCATTTTTTGTTGCCTCCATGATGGCGCCGTAACGAGCCTGTACTTTTTGAGCCTCTGTCAGTTCCTGACCCTGCTTAGCGATCCCGTGGGTATAGGCATAGGTTTTGATAGTCGTATCGTTGACCAGAATACCCAGCGCTTTGAGTGGTTCGGCTTCACCGGAGATACCGGACTTCAGTTTCTCGAAGGCTTCTTCCGGCTTGAGGTTATAGAACGAAGCCATGTCATAAGATAGTTGCGTTAAACCTTCGGACATTTTCAGGGATTCATCAGAAGTAAGTCCCATGGAGGTGAGCATGGCGTTATAGGTGGCCATATTGTTTCTGACATTATAGGCATTAAGTCCAAGAGCCTTGGAGGTTTCTTCAGACCATTTTCTTGCATCATCAGCCACACCGCCCATTGCAACTTCGAAAAGATTCTCAGATTCCACTGCATCCATAGCCATCTTGGTAGCCGCAGTCCCTATTCCGACTAAGGGAAGTGTCACTGCTGTAGACAGTGTCTTTCCGGCAGAGGATATCTTGTCACCCACTGCCTTCATTTTCTGTCCGGCTTTATCCATGCTTTCGGAGAGCTTATACCAGGCTGAACTCTTAAGTTTCAGTTCCTCCGTTGTTGCTTTAAGCTCCTGCTGCATTTTGCTAAGCTCTGCATTTGCATAGTTCAGCTTGATCTTCAGGTTCTCGGTGGCCTTGGCATCAGCACCCTTTTTCTCGACACTCTCCTGGTAGCTTCTTGCCAGCGCTGCTACCTTTTCCTTCTGTAGCTCCATCTGGCGGTTCAAGCTGTCAGCCTTCAGCTTCAGTCCCTCAGTCGACTTTCCAAAGTCTCCAAGCTTTGAACTTGCCGCCGCGAATTCACTCTGCACTACCTTCAGGCTTCTTTGGATCTTGCTGACACCTTCCTGAAAACCGCTGTCATCAAGTCCAACTCTGGCCACTACTGTGTTATTGCCGTTTGCCATTCATCTCACCTCCCCTAAAACAGAATGTTGTCAATTGTTTCAAAGTCAGACTGGTCCTCGATCCCATTGACCGTCTTGTAGACCTTAAACAATGCCTGCAGCTTTTTCGGGGTACTGCGCCAGAACTGCTCCTCACTCATTTGTAGAAGGTTCGTTCCTAAATAGAAAAGCCACTCCCAGTCCCATGTTCCAGAACTTAAGTGGCTTTCGTTTCCCCCAGGTTTTCCTCCGCCTCCGGCATTGCCTTGCTTAGCGCTTCGTTGATGGCTGTGCCGAGCCGTTCTAAATCGTTTAGTCCCAGCTGCTCGCCCACAGTCTTTAGGGTTATTTCCTCGTCCTCAACCTTCACTGCGGCGTATACCAGAGCCCTGACCGCTTTCAGCTTCATCTTCTGCAAATCATCAAATGCAGTGTTCAGATCTCCATAGATTTCTTCAAGCTCACAGAAGGTGTTCATGTTGAGCTTCAATTCGAATTCCTTTTCTCCAAGCTTGAATTTTATTCCCTTATTTTTCAGTTCAGCTGCCTTCATGTATCATCATCTCCTTTTACGGTGTGGGTACAGGCTCTGCCGGTACTGCGGTAAACCAGCCGGCGATGATGGTTGGATCGATTCCAGTTTCATCTTCGTCGGCGATAAATCTGAAGTTGCCGTCATAATCCCTGGAAAAGAATGTCCCTTTGAGTTTTGCGCTTTTCGGCGATGGCTTTTCTGCTTCGGTATCATACTCATCTGTTGCCAGTTCGAACTTGCCTTTGAGCAGCCACACATAGCGATACTTTCCATTATGCTTCTTGGACTTGAAGCCAAGTGCCAGTGTCGGCGCAATATCTTCCTTGCTTTCAATGAGAACGCCCTTGACCACCTTCGCTCCCTGCAAAGTAGCCCTGCTTGTAAGCGACAGCTGGTTGACCTCAATCTCCACATCAACGCTGTCGAAAGCTGCGATTACATCCTCCACAGTATCGTCTGAATAAATGTTTTCTGAGTTCACTTTTGGCGAGAGCTTTGCACTGACCGCCCTCTCAAGTTTTGTAGGCGTTGCATAGGTTGCACCAGTTTCGTCATCGTCTGTCAATAAAGCAATGTGGATGTCCCTTAATCCGATTTGTCTTGCCATATGTTAAACCTCCTTTGATTCTAAAAAGTAAAATTTGAGCCCCTTATGATAGAGGCCAGTATCCGGTTCATAAAAATCCGCTTCATCCAGTCTTTTGAAGCCCGCTGAAATAAGCAGCGTTTTTACATTGCCGCCCAATGTGGTGTAGTCTGTTTTTGACCAGATATCCACTTGAAGATAATGCCCGGTGAAGGCTTCCTCATCTTCCTCAAATTCCTCACCGGCCTGAAGGTATTCATGAAAGGTAATGTAGGTTGATTCTTGGCCGGAGTACTTTTGAAATCCTACTGGAACGCCAAGGGGCTTCAATGTATCGATGACCAGTTTATTAATCAAACTCACCAAGCCCCCTTTCCAGTTCCTCTTTGATTACCTCATTGATTTTCTTCTTGTTTTCCAATACTGAGTTTTCAGCCCAATGCTGAGCTGGAATCTTCGAGGTTCCCCATTCAGTAAATTTTGAATAGTAGAACTCTGAATTATCTCCCTTGTTTGGTCCAATCTTAATAAAGTCAACGCCGTTCTCGCTTTCAATCTCAGACACCTTGATGTTGTCTGCCATGTGTCTTTTCGTAAGCTCAGATCTCGGCGCTTTCTCTTCCATACTGCTTTTAACCATGGCTCCGGCTTTATCTAATGCCTTCTTTTTAATCTCTGTTCCACGACTTCCCAGCTTGTTCACTTTATCTATGAGTTCCTGCATACCTTCCAACTCAATCTTGGCCATTTGCAGTCACCTCCATCGCTTGAATCTCGATATAGCGATTCTTATACTTGATGTTGTCAATGGCTGTTATGTTGTAATTTCTACCTTGAAAAAGGATCTGCATGGTCTGATCTATCCCATCCATAAATCGGATAGTGAATTTCACCGTATTTTCTGCCTGGACAGCTTTCGCAGCAAAGTATTCTTTGCCATGAAGATTTTTGACTGCTGCACATACTGTTTTGAAATTTTTAAGGAGTTCAACTTCAAAGCCATTTTCATTGATCGTCGGTGTGATTCTCTGGATAGTGATACGATGTCTCATTTCACCAATACTCACGCCACCACCCCTCTTTGCACAACGCTCATACTTACACCTTCCAATCCCGGTCAAGTTGAAGCAGCAAGTTAACCGTATGCCATACCTGCTGCCCAGCCTGTACATTATCGGAGAAGAAACCACCGGTTGAACCGTCTCTGCTTTCATAAAAATGACTCACCAGCATAATGACAGCCTGCTCCGTTGTTGGTGGCATGGCGATTCCTGTATAGGTACCTTCAGGAAGATGCTGGTAACTCTCGGCGTAGGCTACGGCAGCGGTAATGTACATCTGCAGAAGTTCATCATCCTCGCTGTGATTTAATATAAGATTTGCTTTCACTTTATCCAGTAATAATTCCATTAGAGCCTACTCCTTTTACTATCCCTGAATGTCAGCGGCCATAAGCCCTGCAGATTTAAGCTTGGAAAGTAGTGCATTAAAATCTGTTACCAGACCTGCAATGTCAGAGGCTGTGCTATTTGCTTGATTTTCTAAGACTGGTATCTCCTCTATGCTCGGATAAGTAGGTACATAAAGCTTGCCGTCCTCTCCGATTTTGGCGGGAACCGTATCCATTTCGGTTTTTGCAGCCGCTTTCACTCCGCCAATAGCTGCTTCTGTGGCAAGTGAGATTGTTGAAGAAGGAAGCCCCGTTACCGAGGCTCCCTCCTTGATTTCCAGCGTACCGCCGATGACGGTTTTCTCGCCACCTTGCTCGGTATAGTTTTTTGCATTATAGCTCATAAAAGCACCTCCTTTAAGCCTTCTGCTGAAGCACCTTGATAGCTTCAGTCAGAATAAGCTTGCCATCCACACGCTGCGTTGCCATAAAGCCTACTTGACCGGTAGTAGCAAAGAGCTCGTTAAGTCGCTTAAAGGAACGTCCCTGACGGTCGGCAATCCAATAGTAACCAAAGTCACCGAAGGCTATAGTTTTTGCGCCAGCTTCAATGCTGGGAACATAGGCTGAGGTGTACACCGGACGATTCAGTATGGTATCCGGAGCGCCCGCTGTCAGTGATGGCTGCCATAGGTACTGACCTTGACCATCCTTCAGTTTGCGGATGGCTTTGACTGTAGCATCGTTCATGACGAACACTGCCTTTTTCCGATACGGAGCTTTCAGGCTATAGAACAGGTCGATAACCTCGTCAACGGTGATAGCTGTTGCACTTGCTGCAGTTACACCAAGCTGAGCACCACCTGTAGCAGCAAAAATCCCGGTAGGTTTACCAGAGCCATCACCAACAAAGAAGGCTTCCTCTTCCTTATGACCGATACGACGAGCAAATTCAGTACTGATATAGCTCTGCAGGTCAAATACGGAGTCATTGAGCAATTCATCACTAACCTTGATAAAGGTACCAAGCTTGTATGCTCCAATGGAGGTCTGTCCAAATACCTCATCGCTTTCGGGATAAAGCTCCTCTTCATCCAGCCAAGAAGCAGAGCCATGAGTGGTAACAACGGGAATTTTACGATCGCCACTGGAGGTTTGAATGATCTTTGCGAGGGTACGGAAAATGTTCTCTTCCTCAAGGGCTTGTACTAATGTCCGCTCAAATTCGTCGGGTACAAGATAACCACCCTCGCTATCAGTACCTACCTGCAACGCATTCATTACTTCATATCGAGGATTCTTGGAACGCATCACATTCCAGAAGGCACGTTTGTATTCATCTGTCGCTCTGCCAGTCTTAAGCTCTGCTGAAGGATTTACTGGCTTGCTTGTAATCGGATCAGCAGTAGGTCTGTTGAGCTCCGCATCCAGTGCTGCTTGACGCTCCAAACGATCAATCTCTTTTCCCAAAGTCAATACATCGTTTTCCATTTTTTCGTAGATTGCAACATTTTCCGCTGAAAGCATACCGTCATTACCGCGTTTGGTATCAAGAAACGCTTTGGCTGCGTCCCAAGCCTTAGCGCGCTTTTCGCGCAGTTCCTGAATCTTATTCATGTTATTTCCCTCCTTGTAATTTCAATAAATTAAGCCGTTTTTCCAACGATTCTATGGATTCCATTTTTTCGTTTTTCTTGTTTTCGAGTGGCTTTACTGGCAGCTTTCGATTCACCTTGCTTAATAGCAAATTTGTAACCGCTCGGCGGCTAAAGGCAAAGCTGATCTCATCTTCTTGTTCAAGGGTACGTTTTTTTTCATCCTCGATGAGCGCATCGGCAAAACCAAGTTCAATCGCCTTATGCGCATTCATCCAAGTCTCGCCGTCCATTAGGTGTGACAGCTTAGCGCGTGAGAGGCCTGTCTTGATTTCGTAAGCATTGATAATGGATTCTTTCACTTCGTCCAGCATTGCAACAGCCTTCAGCATCTCTTCTGTATCCCCAATGGCAACGGTCAATGGATTGTGAATCATCATCAAAGCTGTGGGAGCCATCAATACAGTTGTTCCTGCCATTGCAATTACAGAAGCGGCCGATGCGGCGATGCCGTCGATCTTGACGGTGACCTTGCCTTTGTAGTCCATGAGCATGGTATAAATCTGACTGGCCGCCACACAGTCACCTCCAGGTGAATTGAGCCAGATGGTTATATCGCCACTGCCATTCATGAGTTCCTGTTTGAAGGCTGCGGGTGTGATGTCATCGTCAAACCAGCTCTCTTCAGCGATAACACCATCGAGATACAGCGTGCGACTTTCATCCGCATTTCGTACCCAATTCCAGAATTTCTTCATTTGGTTTCCTCCGTTTCTTTGTTGGTTGTCCCTGCAAATATGCCTGCGTCAGATAGCTTCGTCATAGCACCATTGATAAGGTACAGATCGCCGCCTTGCTCAGCTGGAATTCGATCAAGGTTCTCAAGCTCGCGGATGTCATTAGCCGACATCCAACCATTTTGTCTTGCAGTGGCATAGCCACTCATTCGGGAGGCGTAGTCACCGCGTAAAAGCCCATCCACATTAAATTTGATAAACACCTGTGGCTTTTCACTATCAGACAAAAGCGTCCGGCACATAGCTTGCTCCCAGCGTACCACCCATGGATCGAGCGTGTACTTTACGAACTCCAGTGACTGTTGTTCGATGTTTGAGAAGCTGCTCTTTTCGAGATCGGCAAGCATATGTGGTGGAACTCTGAATATGCGGGCAATCTCGTTGATCTGAAACTTCCGAGTTTCCAGAAACTGCGCTTGTTCGGGTGAGATACCTATGGGCTGATATTTCATGCCTTCCTCAAGTACAGCTACCTTGTGCGCATTTCCACTTCCTTGGTAGGCAGCGTTCCACGAATCCTTAATCTTCTGCGGGTCCTTGATGGTACCCGGGTGCTCCAGCACGCCGCCGGGTGCGGCTCCGTTGGCGAAGAACTTAGCCCCGTATTCTTCGGTGGCAATAGCAAGCCCCACAGCATTTTTTGCCATCGCAATAGGTGAGTAGCCGACCAACCCGTCAAAACCCAGTCCAGGGATGTGCAGGACGTCGGGCGGAGCAAGGTAGACCTGACTGTCCTTTCCAAGGGAAGGATTATCCTCTGAGCTTCGCTGATACAAATAAAAAAGCCGACCTGCTGAATCGCGATCGACCGTCATTTTGTTTGGCATCAGTGGATAAAGTGCAACGACCTCGCCTCGAGCGTTCCGGATAATCTGTGCGTATGCATTTCCCCATAACAAAAGATGACTCATAAGCGTTTCTCGAAACGCGAAAGAAGTCATCTCAGGGTTTGGTTCATCATGGAGCAGCTTATACAACGGGTGAGTGAGGTGTTTCTCTTTGCCGCCTGAATCGTTGTAGCGGTACACATGGAGCGGTAGCCCAGCCAGCGTCTCGGATAGTATTCTTACACAGGAATAAACCGCTGTCATCTGCATAGCTGTATGCTCATTGACAGGTTTTCCCGCAGTAGTGCTTCCGAAAAAGAAGCTGTAGCGGCTACCGCCAAGAACGTCCTTAGGCTTGTCGCGTGCCTTAAATATTCCTTGTAGTATTCCCATAGACATCACTCTCCTTAATTAAAATACAAGCAAGCCGCGCTGGTCATAAATCGAAGCGCTCGTACCATTACCACAACGTATTGCTCGATCCAGAGCCATGATGGTCGCAACCGCACCATCGATACGCTCCGTCGATTTTTCCTTATCGGGCTTAATATTGCCTGCAGGGTCTGTTCGAATAAAAATGTTGTCCATCATCCACCGAAGTACTGGATGCCCGCCATGTGCGATTTTCTGCTCCAGTGTCAGCTTCATTAGTTCCTTCGTTGGAGGCGACATATCCTTGAAGCCTTGCCCAAAGGGAACGACAGTGAAGCCCATACCTTCAAGGTTCTGCACCATCTGAACAGCACCCCAGCGATCAAAGGCGATTTCACGTATGTTATACTCTAAACCTAGACGCTCAATGTATGCCTCAATAAAGCCATAGTGAACGACATTGCCTTCGGTGGTTTGAAGAAAACCTTGTTTCTCCCACAAATCATAATTCACGTGATCACGCCGGACACGCAGTTCGAGGTTTTCCTCTGGTATCCAAAAGTATGGCAGGATAATGTATTTGTCATCCTCATCAATCGGGGGAAACACCAGCACAAAAGCGGTGATATCCGTTGAAGAGGAAAGATCGAGGCCGCCGTAACAAACACGTCCCTTGAGGCTACTTTGATCAACAGCAAAGGCGCATTTGTCCCATTTATCCATAGGCATCCAGCGCACAGCCTGCTTTACCCATTGATTAAGGCGAAGCTGCCTGAAGCTGTTTTCTTCTGCTGGGTTTTGCTTTGCACTTTCACAAGCCGCTTTCACTTTATCTATACCGATTGTAATTCCAAGAGAGGGATTTGCTTTTTTCCATACTTTTGGATCCGTCCAGTCATCTGTCTCTTCGATACCGTAAATAACTGGATAAAAGGTCGGATCCGTCTTACGTCCAGAAAGAATATCCTGTGCCTTTTGATGCACCTCGTAGCAGATAGAATTCGTATTGTCGCCAGCTGTGGTAATCAGAAAATACAGTGGCTGCATCCGAGCATCTCCGCTGCCCTTGGTCATAACATCAAATAGCTTTCTGTTGGGCTGCGTGTGCAGCTCATCAAAAATGACGCCATGTGTATTGAAACCATGCTTATTCGCTACGTCGGCTGAAAGCACCTGATAAGTGCTCTCAGTTGGTGTAAATATTAGCGTCTTTGTAGATTCAAGTATTTTTACGCGTTTACTTAACGCCGGTGATTTACGCACCATTGCCACAGCTACCTCAAATACTATCTTCGCTTGGTTTTTATCAGAAGCGCAGCTGTATACCTTGGCACGCTGCTCGCCATCACCGCAGGTCAACAGTAAGGCGACTGCTGCAGCAAGCTCGGACTTTCCATTCTTCTTTGGTATTTCAATAAAGGCTGTGTTGAACTGTCGATACCCGTTCGGTTTGAGAACACCAAACACATCACGGATAATCCGTTCTTGCCAATCTATAAGTTCAAAAGGCTGGCCATCCCATATACCGCTGGTATGACGCAGTGCTTGAATAAATGCGACTGCATAGTCGGCGGCGGCTTTACTGTAAACTGAATCCTTCGCCATAAAACGAGTTGGAGTGTATTTCTTTAGTTTTCTTATTGTCACCGCCTCCTTCCATAAAAATAGACATGAAAAAAGGAACCCTCAGTGGAGCTCCTTTGTATGTGCCGGTTTGCCCGGATAATTATTCGTCTTTGCCGGTCAGAATAAACCTTGCGTAGCAAGGCAATTCGGCTACATAAAGTGCATAAATACACAGCTTCTACGTCTTGGAATTGTGTAATTTATAGTGCTCTATTCTTCAATTTTTCGGATCTCATCAATGCCAAAAACTACGCCTAAGGAACTGCCACAATCCCAATTCACAAATACAGTTCCGGTATCGTCAATAAAAGAAACGGTACCACTATCGCCGGGCTGCAGCTTGCTATATGTGTCGTCCATGCGCACAAGCATGACGCGGGTGCCCGGCTTATAGTAATCACGAAGCTGCTTCAGCATTCCAGGATGGATTTGCTTCATTCGGACACCTCCTTATCCTTTGCGCCGGACTTAAATGCCGAACTGCCACTTAATTTCTTTAGCAGCACTTTGCGCGTTTCCTTATACTCTTCGCCGATAAAGCCCAAACGAAGCAGAAAGCATCGAAAAGCATATTTTTCATTTTCCACTGTCTTTGTTGTTGTGTTGACTCGTTGGAGTGTTTTGGCCATCAATACCAAATGCCCAACAAAACGTGCATAGGCGCTGAGTTCTTCTGGAGCAGGTAAGCGCTCAAACCATGGAAAGCCGATCTTGTCTTCTGTAACCGTAATCTCAAGAGCATCAGCCCCCAGCGCCTTTTTGATCAGCTCTGCTTTGCCTTCGACAATTTGCTTGAGATTCTCGATTGCCAAATCGCTGATGCCTTCTCGAGGCAGCTCGATGACAAAGCTATCCGGAACAACACATTCAAAACCGCGCTCCAGCAAACCGTCCAGGATTCTATCCATGTCTTCTTGGCTGGTATCTTCTTTAAAAAGAACGGTCCCTTGTTTATCGACGCTGATGTCTCCAAGCTCATAAGAAAAGGAGGGCGCGCCAAGATATTTAGGTTTTACATCCAACAGCTCGCCAATAGCCTGAATCAGAGCCTTTCGTTTCTCACCAGTAACGTTATAATTGATTTCCATATTCGTACCACCTTTCATTTTTGGTAGGTACATATATTGCTCGAAAGCTGTGATATAGCAAGACTTATTTGACTGTATTCTGAACTTTTTCATAGCTCATTTTTTCGCCGCCGCGCAAGAGGGTAATTTCTGCATCCGAGCCCTTAAACTCCAGATACCGCTTTACAATCACATCGACGTATTTTTCGTCAAGCTCGATCGTATGACAGATTCGTCCCGTCTGCTCGCAGGCAATAAGAGTGCTTCCGCTACCGCTAAAGGGGTCGAGCACAATGCTATTGGATAAGCTGCTGTTAACGATCGGATAAGCAACCAAAGCTACCGGTTTCATAGTCGGGTGAAATTTACTCTTTGACGGCCGGTCGAAATTCCAGGTGGTGCGCTGCTTTCGATCTGCATACCACTGATGTCCTGCTGTCGGTTTCCAGCCCATAAGCACCGGTTCGTGGTTATACTGATAAACGCAGCGGCCAAGCACCGGCACATTCTTTATCCAGATACAGGTCTGATGGCAGAAAAAACCCGCCTCGGTAAAGGCGGTTCGAAAGTTGACGGTTTCCCGGTCTGCGTGGAATACATAAATACTCCCGCCGTCTACAAGCTTCTCATACATACAGCGAAAAGCTGACAGTAAAAATGCGTGGAACTTGGCGCTGTCCATGTTGTCGTTCTGGATGGTACCGGCGGTACCTTCATAAGCCACGTTATATGGCGGATCAGTCACTACAAGGTTGGCATGTTGGTCGTCCATCAGGGCTGTATATGTGTCGGGCTTTGTGCTATCTCCACAGATGAGCTTGTGTCTTCCCAGCAGCCAGATATCTCCTTGGCGGGAAATCGGCTTTTCCGGTAAAGGCTCATCAAAACTGTCTTCTTTGACTCCTGCAACTACGCTATCCCGAAACAGTGAATCCATCTCTGCGGCATCAAAACCGGTTAGCGATACATCAAAGCCATTGGCGCTGATATCCTTTAAAAGCTCGGTTAAAAGGGGAATATCCCAATCGCCGGAAACCTTGTTCAGTGCAACATTAAGCGCTTTTTCATTGGCCAAGTCCATATCCACAACAACACAGTCGATTTCCGTATGCCCTAAATCAAGCAGCACCTTATACCGCTGGTGACCGCCGATAATATTGCCCGTCCTTTGATTCCAAAGAATCGGTTCCACATACCCGAAGGTTTGAATAGAGCGTTTCAGTTTCTCATATTCAGGATCCCCAGGCTTTAAATCCTTTCTCGGATTATACTTTGCTGCTTTAAGCCGCCCGGCTGGGATGCGCTTTATAACCATTGTGTTTTCCATGCTATACCTCCAGTTTTAAGGCAGTTTCACCTGTGAAGGTTTCCCACCGTTTGACAATCAGATCACAGTACACCGGAGATATCTCCATTGCATAACAGCGGCGTTCGGTTTGCTCGCAGGCAATGAGGGTTGTACCACAGCCGCCGAAGGGTTCCAAAACAATCGCGCCTCTGTCCGAATGCATCTTAATGCACCGCCAAGGCAGCTCCACCGGAAACATGGCAGGATGTTCTTTGTTGGCGCGTACCGTAGCAATCTCCCAGATACCGGCATAGCCCCACTTTTTTCTTTCCTCTTTGGTAAGGCGCTTCACGAATTTATAACTGTGTCCGGCAAAGGCAGATACCCAAGCATATTCCTGATCGTTGTATTCCTCTGTCTCTTGTCCGGCAAAGGCTGTCACATATTCGTACTGCTGCACCGGCTTATTAGTCACCAGATGATAGGGAGCATTGCCGAAGTTCATGCCTTGCTTTTTCCAAATGCGAATCCAAATTGGACGAAAACCATTGTCATTGAACATTCCTATGCTGTACATTTCCGTTGGCTCAATGAACTGGGTTCCTGTCGCAAATAAATCACCAATGTTCCAACAGATAATGTCCGCGTGCTTACAGATGTTCTTGATTGCAGGTCGCATGGTGTCAAACCAAGGCTCGATGCCCGCTTTCTCATATTCCTTGCCCACACCATAGGGAGGTGAGGTCACAGCACATGCTGCATGAGCCCCGTCCATCAGACTGGAAAAGTCCTGCTCGCTGGTGCTATCGCCACAAAGCAGGCGATGATTTCCCAATAGCAAAATGTCTCCGGGCTTCGTTCGTGTTTCCCCTGCGGCTTCGATGGCGTCTTTTTCTTTATCGACATCGAAGTCATCTTGTATCGCTTCTTTTGAGTAAAACTTGTTTAAGAGCGCATCTACCTCGTCGGCATCAAAGCCGGTGATTGATACATCAAAGCTGGTTGCATCAAACTCTGCCATAATCGCGGCCAGCTTCGTCTCATCCCAGTCACCCTGAATTTTATTCAAAGCCAGGTTCAGCGCTTTTTCACGCGCTTCATCCAGCTCGACGATCACACAGTCGACTTCCGTTTGGCCGAGATCGGATAGCACTTTAAGCCGCTGATGACCGCCGACCACGTTGCCAGTCTGCTTATTCCAAATGACAGGCTCCACATAGCCAAACTCAGTAATGGAGCGCTTTAGTTTTTCGTATTCTTTATCTCCAGGCTTTAGATCCTTTCTGGGGTTATATGTGGCCGGATTCAGCTTTGCTACTGGTATTTTTTCAATCAACAAGCGCTGTCACCGCCTCTCTATAATCCTTGTATTGATTGACATCCTCCCACGAGCCCTGCCATTTTCCAAAATGACCATAGGTCGCGGTATCCGCATAAATGGTGTTTCGAAGGTTTAGCTTTTCAATCATTGCTGCCGGTCTTAAATTAAATACCTTGAGCGCGGCTTCGCGTAAAACGGCATCGGGTACGGTGCCCGTTCCCAGTGTGTCTACTTCAAAGGCAACTGGATCCGCCTTGCCAATGGCATAAGAAATGCTGACCACACAACGCTTCGCATAATCACTCCAAACGATGTGCTTGGCGATATAGCGAGCCATGTATGCGCCGCTGCGATCAACCTTAGTTGGATCCTTTCCGGAGAAGGCTCCGCCACCATGAGGTGCAAGGCCACCATAGGTGTCAACCATGAGCTTTCTTCCGGTAAGTCCTGTGTCTGCTGAAGGCCCGCCCTCCACAAAACGGCCAGAAGGGTTCACAAGGATTTCCGTATCATTATCAAAGGGGAACTTCTCAAAGGCGTTCCATAGCACCCAACGAATAATATCCTCTCGCAAATCCTCGGTCGATTTGTCTGCAATATGCTGAGCAGAAACAATAATTGTCTTCACGCGCTTTGCTTCGCCGTTTTCATACTCAATTGTCACCTGAGCTTTTCCGTCAGGCAGCAAGCCTTTGATCAGACCCTCTTTGCGCACCAAATCTAAGCGGCGTGTAATCCTGTGGGCCAAAACGACCGGTAATGGCAGCAGTTCCTGCGTTTCGTTTGTGGCGTAACCGTACACAGTGCCTTGATCCCCGGCACCGATGGATCCATACCAACTGGTATCGCCGTTTCGAGCTTCCAGCGCCTTATCCACACCAGTTGCAATGTCCGCGCTTTGTTTATGAACAAAGACGAGAATTAAAAATTTGTTTGGATTGTAGCCCACGTCCCGCAGAACCCTTTTCACCACGAAGCGAATATCCACCTTACCGCTGCAGGTGATCTCGCCCGCCACGATAATCTTGCCCTTGGTAGCCATTACCTCACAAGCCACTCGAGAGGAGCGATCCTTGCGAAGACAGGCATCGAGAATACTGTCCGCGATCAAATCGCATAGCTTATCCGGATGTCCCATGCAGACACTTTCTGCTGTTAAATATTGTTTCATTTTCATCTCTCCAATCCTTGTTATTTACCGCCGCGCCGAGCTGCCAGAAGTCTTTCCATCACATCATCGTGAGGATTAGTGCCCTGATAATCAGTGGTGCAGTTTTCTTTTACCGTCTGGTAAATCTGAAACCATAGATTGTTTGCTTGCTTCATAAAGTTTTGACTCATTGCCACATAAGGTGACGGTATTGCATTACCGGTGGTCGGGTGCTTCGCCAGAAAACCAAACTCCGTAATGCACTCCTCGCACTGGATCCAACGAGACACACTCATGGCATACTGCTCCAGCAGCTGCGTCGGAATATACCCGGCACAGCCGCGTTCATTAAGCCATGTCCAGGTCTTTTTAAAGATATCTACCGCCATAAGCTGCTTACCGTTTTTCTGGGGTGCAGATAAATATTCGCGCGGCTCGGGCATTGTCTCGCCTTTAAGCTCAGCCGTATCAGTAAACTCGATTACCGTTAATTTGCGATGGCCGGGATTGCCTTCCTTGAGCTTGTCCGTCAAGGCTTTTTTCTTTTGGCCGGAGCCAGGACGCGCACCACCATGTCCGTTTGCCATAGGCTTCACCTACCTTTCCTAAAATTACGGGGCATATACCCCTCTTGAAACCGCGATTTCACGCGCGAAGCCCCGCGCCGCTGTCCGCTTGAAAAGTTTTTAGAGATTTTATCGCCCCCACCGGTCACCGTCTCGGACAGTAATGGATGAGTGACAGGACTTACACAGCGACATCAGATTGTCCGTTGCATTGGAGCCGCCGCGCGAAAGAGGTAGGATGTGATGCACCTCTTCAGCAGGCACTAGCTTACCTCGCTTCTGGCACTCCTCACACAAGGGATGTGCTTTGATGTAGCGGTCTCGTATGCGTTTCCATTTACGACCGTAGCGTTTGTTGCTCTCTGGATCGCGTTCGTATTTGTTATAGCGAGCGTTGGCCTCCCGCTGATGCTGCTCACAATAAAGACCATCGGTCAGATTTGGACAGCCGGGTTGTTGGCAGGCACGCTTCGGTTTCCTTGGCACTTTGTCACCTCATTTCAGGAAATACAAAAGCCTCCGCAGGATTGCTCCCACGAAGGCTTCTCTTCATGCTATTTTTCTATTGTAATGATAACACGCAGGCTATAGTGACAAACAGTGACATTTACTGACTCGTTTCAGGAACCTTAATCAAAGAGACGGCTAAGTCATGCATACGATAGACATGACGCACGTTATATCCCATGTCCACCGCGATTTGCTCCCAAGATTTAAAACACAGGTAGCGCAGCTCCAAAAGCGTCTGACATTCCGTATTGTCCACCGCTTTGATGATGTCTATGATTTCTCGTTTCAAATCAATAAGCCGATCAATGTCTCGGTCGATCTCAGCTTGCAGGTCGATGATTTTAGCAACCGCATCCGCCATCGTCGACGTAGCGCGATTGGGATTCCTAGGCATACCTGTCAGCGTGTGGGTTGCTTTGGTGGCCAGCTCATTAAGAGAAGCTACTTGCTCCAGTTTACTGTTGATCCGCTGATCCAGCCGAAACGCCTGTCCAAGATAATTTTTTGCGTTCATCATGCCACCTCCGCATTTAGCTTTCGAATCAGTATTTCCGGATCGATACTGGTCAGCACTTCAAACCAGTCCGAACGGAAAAACCTCTCTACTTCCTGTTTTTCTGAAAGTGCCATGTTGTTATATGGATGCTTTGCCAGCCTTCTTAAAGCATCTCGATAATCCTTGACCGCTTGCAGGATAATGGCGTTTGCCAGTTTTGTATATTCATCCTCTGTGTGGTAGTCATCAATTGTTGTTTGATTCTGATGCATACGCTTTACCTCCGTAAAATTTAAGTTTCACAGTGAGGCATTGCAGCAGTGTGCTCGTGTATGCATAGCTCTTATATCTTAAACGCAGCTTCTGCAGTATATTCTAATTCATTGTTCATTGCGGAGGGCAAGCCCCGATTGCTTCAGTACTGCCCGCACCTCATCAACTGTGCGCACGACCACAGCCGTACCACCAGCAGCTAGGATTTTCTTGATTGTTGCTCTCTGCAGCTTTGTTACCTTCCCGGCCTCTGTCTTTACCTCGAATGCATAGAACCGGCCATTAATGCAGGCAACGATGTCTGGAATCCCTGATGTACCATAGAGCCCGCCATGCTCTTTCCAACAAAAACAGTTTGGCACAGTTTTTAAAAAGCGAAGTATTAAATTTGTGATATCCTTTTCCGACATCCGTTTTCTCCTTCCTGTAACTTGTAACCTTGTAACTACCAAATTTATAGGTCTACATATTTTTACGTGTATACGCACGCGCGCACGCGATAAAAAAATCTCGTTTCCTGCGTAGCTCTAATTTTTTAGGTTATGAGGTTACAAGTTACAAATTATAAAGGTTCAATTTCTGTGATCTCAAAGCCGCTGACATCGCATCGGGCCTTAAGCAGCGTGTAATCCAGCGTCCATACCTTGCGATTTTCTGTACCCAGTCGTTTTTGAACATTGCTTTCCAAAAAGAAGTCGCAGTGCTGCAGTTGTTTCTTAAACTGTGCGTAGGTCAAGGTTTCTCCCACAATGGCATAATCCTTACGATATTTGGTGTAACGGTCATACACATGATTAAGCCAAAGGGCCAGCACCTTACCGTCCTCGCAGATTGAGTACTCACTTTTTGGATCCAGCCCCATGCGGGACATGATCTCCAGCGTCTGCTCAACGACACTTTTATTGCTGGTATTGCCATCCAGCAGATATTCTTTGGCCGCATACTCCAGATACTTTCGACAGGTTTCCCGGTTATACGGAAACACCTCCTGCCAAGATAAACCGATAGAAATACACAACTTTTCAATGAGACATAGTCCTACGTAGCAGCAAGCCAGATTATTGATCACTCTGGTAGGTAGCTCCTTTGCAAAGCTGCCGAGGCCTTCCTCATACCATTTTTGCACCTCGGAAAAGCTTGCTTGTAATGCCATCTCCAGAAGACTTCGTCCGAAGCTTCCAAGAAGCTCAGGCTTAGCGCACAGTCTTGCGAAGTTTGCGCGATATTCCGCTGGCTTTAGATCCTTCTTGGAAAACAGCAGCTCTATGCTTCGCTCCCTGACCGCTGCTTCATCTGCCGATTCCTCACCGGCGACAACCAGCGGTGCCAAAAGCTCATAGCTGACAGTGGTTTGATCCGCACGACCACGTATGCCTTCATGGCCGTCATAGCTGTTACGAAAATGGTTATACAGTGCATCCAGCTTGTATTTATCGAGCTTTGAAGGCTTGAATTCATCCAGTGCCTGGGGTATCAGGTTTGAAGAAGCCGAGTCCTTCATCAGGGTAAAGGCGGTCGTCTGGCCTGCTGCAATGACCTTTGTCCTTGAAAATACAGGCAGAATCACGCGCTCTAATGTATTGCTTTTACCGCTGCCAGCTTCGCCGATCAGCATCAGGTGCGGAAACTTGACATTGTTATGCCTTAAATGCTCTTTGATAAAACACCCTGCCATCCACGCAAGCACTGACACTGTTTTGGCAGGCTCGTTATATGATATGAGCCACTCGCCGAGCTTTTGAAGCTGCTCCTTTTTCAGCAGGTCGGATTTGAGGATTTCTGTATCAATACTTTTGTATTTTTCAAGCTGTACCAAGTCTGGAACCTGAACCTCTCCCGCCTCCACTGCACCCTCCGTAGCAACAAAGACCAGACGTTTTTCGTGCCTATAGATTCCCACCGCCTTAACTCCTGTTTTCGTAGGCCAATCCAGCTCGGAAATATAGCCTTTGAGCAGCTCCAGATCGCCATCCGAGCCAAAGTAGCCAAGGGCTATGGTTCGACGATTGAGTATGCTTTTAAACTTCTGCTGATTGGCAAAGTCAGTGGTCATAAAGGTCAAACGAAAGGTTTCACCGCGTATGGTAAGAAGATCCGCAGTGAGCTGTGTTTCCTCCTCTGCCACGATCATCTCGACCGGCTGAAATAGAAAGTTTGTAATGGGATAGATGTTTTCACCCTTGGAGCGGAAATACCGGCCATCATATTCGAAAATAACCGCCTCGCCGCCGGGGCTGTAGGTGGTTCCCGTCGCTTCGATTGCCTTGTTCAGCGTTTCCTCGCCATACGTAGCACCGCTGGCATGATGCTTTTCATCCCATTTGTCCCGGTACAAAGCGGACCGCCGAAAAAGCCTGTCCATTTGCTCTTTGTCTTTTCCGGACCAGAAGGCAAGCTTACAGCAAAGGGATAAATCCGCCTCTGACTGGCTTGCAAAGCTGTCCTGCCATTTTCCTTCCCATAGTAGGGAGAAGGCTTCGCCGTCACCGGATTCCAGAGCCCTTTCCAGCAGCTCCTCGTCGGTAAGGGCGATCGTTTTTGACTTGCTTTTTGCTTTGCTCTTTTTCTTATGTTTCTTTTTCGGCCGGATATAGGTTTCATGAATCCAGCTTAGCGTGCCATTGTCAGCTGCGATTTCATCGGGCGCATTAGGGAGCTTCTGTCCTGTCATGGTGAAGTAGCGCAGACTGCCATACATCTCCACGCCGGTGGTGGTATTTTTATTGCCACCTTCGGGCATGGTGCCTTTGAATAACAGATGTACACCCTCGCCCGATGGCGAGTATTCTGCATAGGTCGGCTGCTTGGCAAGTATGGCTGTTGCGATCTCATTAAATGTCCCAGTATCCGTGTCACAGCAGTGGTCGATGTCTACTCCAATGAACTCATCGTCCTCTGTAAAAACGAATCCCAGTCCCGTATAGCCATAGCGCTCCAGTGCGTCGGCGGCTGTTGCATAGTCTGTCCAGGTATCCGGCTTGTTGGAAGATGCCGTCTTGCCGGTGGTAGGATTGAAGGGCACCTTTTTATCCTTACCACCTGTTTTATCCGGAACCAAGCGCCAACAGATCCACTGCTTTCGCTCAGTAAGCTCCTTTGGATAACTCATCGGCTGACACCTCCTTGCAATCCGTATCAAAGTAACGAAGCACCAGCTTTCGGCGCTTTGCTTTTTCGATTTTTACTGTCATGCCCGCAGTGATCACATCACCAAACACCCACACCTGCGTACACTTGCTCATCAGAACCATGCCGAAGAATAAACCGAGGTCACGTTCTTTACGATTGGTATCATCAAGAAACTGAGGAAACAGAAGATGCGGTGCAAGGGGTATGTAGTTTTCCTGTACCGCAAATCGGCTGTAGCGGCGAGCGTTCGTGGTATTTCTCTCAATGTCCCCTGCATAGGGAGAGCAGATAAACACCAGCGGTCGAAATGGCTGCTTCTTTGCTTCGTGCTCGATATTGGTTAACGCTTCATAGGCTGTGGGATCGTAATATCCCTCAGCATTGAATTTGTTAATGCTCATCGCTACACCTCCAGTTCCTTTAAGTTGCCAAAGCTATCGCCGACCGCTGCTTCTGCGACAATCGGTACATCAAACTCAGGGAAGGGCTTTGCTTCCATACAAGACTTGATAAATCTCACTGCCTCATCCACCTTATCGTTTGGCATCTCAAATACCAACTCGTCGTGGATCTGTAAGAGCGGCTTCAGCCATGGTCTTTCGGGAAGTCCGGCGATAACGCGACCACAGACCAGCTTCAAAATATCTGCCGCTGTGCCTTGAATCGGGGTATTGAGTGCACAACGCTGTGCAAAGGAGCGCTTACCCCAATCCTCAGAAAGCATGCTGATGAGATACCTTCGTCTGCCGAGCCATGTTTCGGTGTAGCAGGTATTGGCAGCGCTTGTTTTCGTCTCGTTTTGCCATTTTGCTAAGCCGGGATATCCGGCCTTGAGGTTATTGATGATGGTCTCACACTCTTCTTTTGTTGTATGAAGTCCGGCCTTGAACTGAAGCGTGCGCTGCAGCCCATTGGCAAACAAGCCATAAAATACTCCGAAGTTGCAGTTTTTAGCGATGGTACGGCGCTCCTTATATCCTTTCGCATTTTTATCTACTGCCTCAGCAAACGGAATGTTATAAATGACCGAGGTGGTCTGCGCATGGATATCCCCGCCGGTGCGGTAGGTTTCCAGCATCTTTTCATCCCTGCAGTAAAATGCACCCACACGAAGCTCGATCTGGGAGAAGTCCAGAGAAAGAATTACCTTACCCTCCGGTGCAACGATGAAGCTGCGTACGCCTACCGGGTCATTGTCCTTTCTGGGGCAATTTTGAAGGTTTGGATTTCTTGCTGCAAAGCGTCCGGTTTCGGTTCCCAGCGGCATTAAGTCCGGATGTATTCTACCGGTGGCAGTATTAATGTGCTGCAAATAGCCGTCGATGTAGGTGCTTTTGAGCTTGCCCCATTTGCGGTACTCTTGAATTAAATCAAACAAACGTACCAGCTCCGGTTTGTTCTCTTGGCACCAGTCGCGAAGCATAATCAGCGCTTGATCATCGGCAGCCTCCTGATATTTCTCCGTTGTTTTTAATACCGGTAATCTGAGGTCTTTATATAGATGCTGTTTAAAGGCGGAGGTGCTCGCATTGGCTCCAATATGAATGCCGCCAGTTATAGCATCAATTTCGGTTTTCAGCCTTGACAGCTGTTCCTCCGCTTCAGCCTGCTTTTTGAGCATGGTAGCCTTGTCCATTGGAATCCCGTTATATTTCATGATGCCGCAGTAAACTGCCGTAGGTGCTTCAAGCTTTTCTGCTATATATCGATGCGAAGGGAGAAAGCGATCAAACCAGCCATTAAAGCGATGATACAGTCGCAGCGTATAATCCGAGTCGGCACAAGCGTAGCGAATTGTCTCCTGCTCCTGCGGATCCAATTCGTCAAAGTGGCGGCCGCTGGTTACCGTTTGAAAGTCCGGCATCTCCGCACCGAAAAGGGAGGTTGACAGTAATTTCAGACCGCTGTCGGAAAGACCACGAAATTCCCACTTCGATTTCAGTGTCAATTGTGCAGCGGCAATAGTATCGTAGCATGGCGCCTGGAGTACGATGCCTTGGGCATATAAAAACATGGCTTCAAATGCAAGGTTATGAGCGACCTTCGTTACTTGGGTGTTTTCAAATAACGCTTTTTTAAAATATTGAAGAATGACATCAGGATTTTCCACATTTTTACCCACCTTATGAGTCAAGGGCACATATACGGCACTACCCTCCGCTACTGAAAAGCTCATGCCGGTGATCTGGGCTTTATGTGCATCCAAAGCCGCGCGCTCATCTTGTCGATACTTTTCTGTTGGTGAGGTTTCAAAGTCAAAGGCTATGAGCTTAGCACCTTCCAAATAGGCAGCAATCTCGTCCAGCCTTGTTATACATTTATATTCCATATTGGCTCCTATCTGCTGCAGGAGGCCGAGCGGAAAAGTGCCCGCCCGACCTTCAGCTTTTGTGTTAGACGAGAGGCTCTATAACCTCTCCGGTTTCGGGATCGACATTTTGTGGCAGACGATCGCCAGAAGGCTCCGCATCATAACCAACGCGGGTACTAAAGGCTTTGACCTGCTCGGATAGCTCATTTACCAAGGCATACTCCTCAGGTGTCAGGTTGCGATCTACGGTGAACTGTGCCTGTGAAAAGGCAATGCCACTTGAATTTGTGGCTTTTTTCAGGGTAAAGCACGTAACCACCGCATTGGACTTCTTACCTTTGGAAAGCAGGCGCATCAGGTAACGGGTAAAGTCCTTCAAGGAACCGGTTGGGAGTGACAACAACATCGGGAAGATTTCGCCCTCACGCAGCAGATAAATGCGGCGACGATTCTTGCAGGCTTTTCCACTGCCTTCACCGGAGCCAAACTGGTTATATGGACAGGTGTTGCAGTTGCCGCCCGGGTCTCCCTCACCGGTGATGCCGTCAAAGGAACCACAATCGGGAGGATTAGAGCCGCCGGTGTATTTGTTTTTGTAGTAGGCATAGAGCGGGTGATGATAAAGGATCACTGCTGAAAATTCCTTGACCGCTTCGGGGTTGTTCGGATCTTCACTGGGGATTTCAAAGACCGTACTGCCTGCGGCAGGAATTTTGATGCGCTCAAAGCTTCCGGTAAGGCCTGCCAGCTCATCGGAAAGTGCAATGGATAAATCAAAGTCCTTCAACTTCAAAAAAGTGCTGTTATTTGTGGTAAGCTCATTGTTTTTCATAGTCTTTTTTCCTCGCTTTCTTATTTACGGGTCGCCTTGCGGACGCCCACAGTGGTTTTTTCAAATACATTTACCAGCCCGTTTAGCCAGTCCGGAAGGGTATCGTTGTTTTCCGCGATCTGCTCTTTTACGAAAGCAGATAGTGAATTGGCATTAACGGTCTCATAGATCAGCCCGCCAAAACCTTCAGCGCGCAAGGCTGCAAAAAGCTCATCTTTGCGGTCCGCTGCAGCAGATGCGCGGGTTGTGTTGGTTAGGCAAAACATAACGCCGGAGCGGGTAAAGTTTTGTGTTTCTGATTCCAGCATGGCTGTTGCCAAGCTAAAGTCCACTTCGTCAAGCTCGGTATTAATTGACTTTAGCTGCTGCTCAAGCTCCTTTTTCGTGTCTCGCAGTTCTTTCAGGCGATCCGCAAGTTCAAACATTTTCTCTGAATCGTACATAGGTATCTCCTCTCTCTTATTGGAATGGATTCAGTCCCGTTCTGTAATCGTCCACCAGCATTTTTGCAAGATTAGCCTTGTTCTTCAGTGCTTTTAAGACCTTCTCATCTACTGTTCCGGTGGCTGTTAAATAAATGTAGGTGCAGGGCATTCGCTGGCCTGCTCGGTGAATCCGGGCTTTTGTCTGCTCAAAGTTGCTCATGGAATAATCCAGCGAATAAAACACCATGGTGCTGGCCGCCGTAAGTGTGATGCCAAGACCCGCCGTTGCGATCTGCCCAACGAATACAGG
This sequence comes from Paradesulfitobacterium aromaticivorans, assembly GCF_054657415.1. Lineage (NCBI taxonomy): Bacteria > Bacillati > Bacillota > Clostridia > Eubacteriales > Peptococcaceae > Paradesulfitobacterium > Paradesulfitobacterium aromaticivorans. The sequence continues at coordinate 199,458 of NZ_BAAHYT010000004.1, forward strand.
AACATTGGGATCATTTTGAAATTGTGATACCTGTTCGTCGCGGTTCTTCACGCCGCCCATGATGAGCGAGTGACGCACACCCTTTTTATCCAGCAGCCTGCAAATGGCGTTTAACTCCGGCACAAAGCGCGCAATAATAACCAGCTTCTGGTTTTCTTCCAAAGCTGAATCGATAATATCCTCCAGCACCTCCAGCTTGGCCGTACTGACTTGTTCAGTCGATGCGCTCTCATCACTGCCTAAAAAACCGCCGGTTAGTTGGGATAGCCGTAACAGCTTCGTCAGAACGTTGGTAATCGTAACCTCGCCCTTTGAAAGCTCCGCATAGCTGTCCTTGACAAGATTTCGATAAAGACGCATCGCCTGCGGCTCCAGCTCGATCTTGCGAACGATATCAGTTGTATCCGGCAAATCGAGACACTCTGCTTTTGTGGCACGATATGCAATGGAATGCATCCGCTCGGTCAGTTCCCGCTCCATCGACTTTTTAAGTACCGGTGTATGGTTACCGTAACCAACCATGTCAAAATACCGATTCCGGAAGGCATAGAAGCTTTGACCGAATATTGCAGGATTTAAAAACTTGTATTGGCTGAACACATCGATGGCTTTGTTGGTCACCGGCGTACCGGTTAATAACAGCCGGTACCGCGTTCCGGCCCCAAGTCGGTGCATGGCTTTACTTGCTGCTATGTTATGGGTTTTGATCTTGTGCCCTTCATCGGCAATGATCAGCTCCGGATGCCACGCAGCAAGCTCCTTTTCCAGCCGCCACGCTGATTCATAGTTGATAACCGCGACCTGAAGCGCATCGCCATTCAGGTGTCTTAAGGTATCAATTTTCTTTGCACCGGAGCCGGTCAGCACCGCAAGGTTATAGTCAAAGGCCGCAAACTTGGAGAATTCCTCCTGCCAGACACCTAAGATGGATAGAGGTGCGACAATCAGAACGCGGCGTATGCGATTTTCGTCATACAGCGCTCCCGCCACAGCAATGGCAGTAAGGCTTTTTCCTGTGCCTTAGTTAACCCATTTCCATCAGGAGTGCAGCTCCACAGCCTTTGGAAATGTTCATATGCATCACCTCGCTTTCTTCTTTGAAAAATGAATCCTTGCATGTTCTGCTTGTGAGGGTAAAATTTCAAGGTTTGCTGGATCATTGTTCAGCTTGTTCCCGTCGAGGTGATGGACAACCTCGCCTTCTTTAAGCGGCCTGCCAAGTATCGCTTCAGCAATCCTGCGGTGTTCATGCTTTCCCAGTAATTTTCTATAAGCTTTGCCTTCACCAGTACCCCGCATAGCATGACTGCGTTTGATACGTGCTTCCATTACGCCGCCGGGTTGGTTCATGGGATTGGTGCTGCTGTTGTATTCCGACATGCGCTTCGAATTCCACTGACGAAAATGCTCTACACAGCAGAAATTGTTTTCACGGACTTGGGTTTCCGGCTTTAGGAAAGGCTTGCCGCAAATCCGGCAGGTCACCTCGACCTTTGGCATCGGAAGCACCTCCCTCCGCAAAGAGGCCAAAACACTTACAAACGAAATTGAAGGCCTCTATTTGATGGCGGTAGGCTTTCGCCTTAATAGTCATTGGGATTTTCGGAGTGGGGTCACGCTCGTTCATCTTCGTTACCCTCCTCCGGCAGCTCTGAAATCGATACACGCTCAACGCTATCGCCGGGAACGATGACCATCACCCTGTGCTTTTCGCCGAACAGTCGCTTCAGAAGCCGCTCCCGTAGGGTAACCGTCTGATTTTTAACAACGCTACCTTCAAACGGTGCCCTACGGATGCTGATTTTTAGCTCATGCTTCATCGCTCTTACCTCTTTTCTGGAGAGCGGTGTTGTTGTGCTCTCCATAGGTAGCTCACGACAGAAGCGAATCCGCAGGGTCTATTTCAGATTTTCTTTCAGTTTTTTATAAATGCGGTTTAGTCGATCGCGTATTGCGCTTTCGCCGACGCCTTCTTCACGGGCGATGCTTACGATGGTGCGCTTCTCAAAAAACACTTTTTTGATGAGCTCCTGCTGCTGCGGCAAAAGCTGATCTATGGCTTTGTAAAGCGCTTGGTATTCTTCGTTTTGGATACATTCGGCTTCTACATCCACGTCTGCTGGGAATAGATTCCCGTCGAGATTAAATGCGTCCAGTGAAGCATGGCGGCGGGTTTCTTTTTGATTGACGTTGCGCTCCAATCGGTCAAGCTCGATGAGTATGTCATAATCGTCCTCTTGAACTTCGATAGTGATGGTTTCATTGTTGAAGTGATAATCATATTTCATTGTTCGATATCTCCTTTTCGTTTTTTCCGGAGCGCCGGAAACAGGAGATATCGCGAAATTACTAGACAAATGGAAAAAGGCCGCAAGTATCCGCTGTTTCCAGCGTTACTCCGGCCTTAGTGGTGGCTTTTCATCGCCCCTAGTGACTCAGTCAGTAACTTCTTATTCAGTTGTAGTGAGAGGGCTGCTAAGCTCCTCTCTTTCTTCGTATTGCCGCTGCCTTTTCAACTTTCAATGTTGAAAAATCTACATGATAGATGCGACCGCATCTTGGACACTGGCACGAGATCTTAATGTCAGCTGGCTTATCCGCAAGAGTTTCACCCTTCTCACACCAAGGACACTGCACGACGATGGGAAAATGAATTGTATTACTCATAGGCTTTTAACCTCCTTTCTGTCATAAAGACCTTGATTTTTATTACTGATTGTGGTAATATATTTCTGCGAAAGCGGTATGCAACGCACGGTTATCGCTAACACAATCAGTATAATACTGAGTTTTAATTACCACTATTGGTGGTAATTTCATTGTAGCACAGACATATTTTAAAAACAAGTCTTCTTAACGAATATTCTTTACTTAAAGTGGGAACTATGTTATTATTACTACAAGGAGTTGTATCTCCGAGAAAGGAGGTCATCGCATGGGAAAGAAACTCGGCCAATATATTAAAAACTTGCGGAAAGAAAACAAAATACCCGCAAGAGTATTAGCAGAGAAAACCGGCATGTCTAAGTCTTTCATTGATTATGTTGAAAACGGGTTGCGTGAACCGTCGGCAGAGTCCTTAGCAAAAATTGCCGCTGTTCTTGACATACCATTAGATACACTTTTGAAAATTCAAATTGATGAACAACTTGGTAAAGCCGCTATTGCTTTTTCAGTTACCGCTGATGCGAAAGAAGACATGGACGTGGAGCTACGTGCAGCTGGCCGCGATCGTGATAATCAAAGCAATGTAAGTGAAGAAGCATTAAAAAAGGTAAAGTTAGCTCTTCGTGGAGATGCAGAACGGGAGACAATTATTGATTTGATTCAAAATTCAGATCTGCGTGCCATCTTTCGTGCAACAGAAAATCTGCCGGACGAAGAACTGACCAAAATTCGAAAAGTATTGGAGTCGTTGTATCCAGATGCCTTCAAAAAGGAGTAAGAAACTGGGTGATGGCGGCGTTGATTACGCCTTCGCCACAGAAGCTGCGCATGAATTTATTAAAAAATACGGAGTTGACTGGCTTCCTGTTGATATCTTCGAGCTAGTTGACAATTATGCTGAAGCAAACAACGTTGAAATCAGAATAGTGACAATCGAAGAATTGTCTGAAGAAACAAAAATAGACCGTCAATCTCTCATAGATGACGTAATCTACGGAGAAGACGGCCTAGCAATTTATGACCCGGATACCGGGAAATATTCAATTGTAATAAATGAACAAGTTGAACCTTATGGACGCATACGCTGGACAGTAGCGCACGAGCTTGGTCATATAGTTTTAGGTCACCTATCCAGTTCGAAAGTATCGATAACTAAATGGTCGCTGTCCGACGAGGAATACAATAAGATAGAGCAAGAAGCACATATTTTTGCCGGTGAACTTTTAGCTCCAAAATTCATCGTTTACCGCATTGGTTGCCATGCTTCTGCCGAATTGCAAGATATCTGTGGTTTATCAGCTAAGGCAGCAGATAGCCGAGAACGAGCAATCCGCGAGCTTATTGACGATAAGCGAAAACTGCATGATTCAATGTTAAGCATTATTCCTCCGTTTACAAAATTCCTTGAATTCAGGACAATATGTGCAGACGAATCAACGTTACGAATCCACAGTAGAATTCAAAGGAATCCCGAGCCTGAATTACCTGCGTTCCTTCCTACACCTGATATCAATAAGGATGGTCGTTACGCCTATTGTCCAAACTGCGGAAACGCCCACATAGCCGAAGAAGCACTTTTCTGCAAGTTATGTGGAACACATCTCTTTGCCGAACCTATCAGTCACCCGACAACTCCTTGTGGATACATCGGTGACAAAGATGCACGCTATTGCGAGCAATGCGGAGGGCCTGTATATAAAACCCGTTTCGGTTTACTGTTTGATCGGGATGAAATATAAAAGAACGCCAGTAAGAAGTATCGCTTCCTATCGACGTTCTTTTTCTGTTTAGATTAGTAGTATTCGCGGATATAGTTATAGGCTTTATCAAACAGCTCGTTGTCTTTGTGTAATCCCTGTTTACGCAGTGCCGTTCTTAAGGCTTTTTTGACTTCGCGTGTTCCAGCGTTAGTCCATTGCCATTTGTCAAACCGAACTATGTTAACAACATTATCGATTTCGGTAACCAACATCTCGATTGCTATCGGCGTCTTTTCTGACTTTGCTGATTCAAACAACTCTGTCAATGCAGCCTTTGCTTGCTTGCGATTATCTTCCGGTTCAATATCGCGTTCTGCAACGACTGTATCTTTAGCAATTTCAAGCAAGCCCTTCAAAAACTCGAGACTGTTGAAGAAGCCTTCTTCATACTTTTGCTTCAGCTCTTCTAAACGCTCCCCAAGTTGCTTAAATTTTGGATTGTTCTTGTACTTACGAAGTCGAGTGCATATCTTGATCTCGAGCTCTTTGATTTTAGTCTCGTCAGGATTATCAAGGAGATCCTTGATCACTTCTTCATCTAATATCAGAGTTTCCAGATCATCTCGGATTGCATCAATGTGCACATTTTCATTAACAATCTCTATGGTTTTAGCGCCAAGTGCATGCCAAATAAGTCTACCCACTCCGCCTGATGGCTGAATAGATTCATAAATCTGTGACAACCATTTATAATCGTCCTTATGTCTTGAAAGAAGCGGATCCGGTGACAATGTTTCCCACAGCTGTGCCAGGTAGTTATAGTCAACAGCAAATTTATCGCGGATTTCATTGTTCGGAAGGCAATCTTGGGCTGCTATCAGTGCCTCAAAACCAGTAAGCGATCGGTCAACATTTTTGAAATACTCCATACACTTTTCAAGAGCGATTGGAAACTCATCTCGAAGCTCATCGAGGATGATCGCTACCTTTTCAACCTGCTTTTCGTCGAACTCTAGAGCTTTAGCAACTTCATCAAATACACCGATATAATCGATAATGAGTCCGAAGTGCTTGTTTGGATATGGACGGTTGATGCGGCAGATTGCCTGTAACAGCGTATGTCCTTTCATCGGCTTGTCCAAATACATTGCTTGCATGATTGGAGCATCAAAACCGGTGAGTAGCTTTGCGGTGACGATAAGTATTTTTAGCGGATCATCCGGATCACGGAAACGATCAAGCAGTTTACTTTCATCCTCTTTCTTTCGATCCCATTGCTGATATTCGGCCGGATCTCCCTTGCTCGTCGTCATTACGACATCGGTCGCATCAGCAGGGAAGAGAGTATCCATAGCCCTCTTATACTCCGCACAGCAATGACGGTCATAACATACGATCATAGCCTTGAAGCCATTCGGTTCAACATTCTCTGTGTAATGCTTGGCAATATCCTCAGCGATTTTATAAATACGCTCGGACGAACTAACGATCGTTGGCATTTTTCCAGCTCTTTTCGAGAGCTCTTCCATGCTTTCTTCGTCGAGAGAGTCAGCCATTTTAGCGAACTCTTCATCGATAATGGCCCGGTCAATTCTCATTTCAACCAGACGAGGTTGAAAATGGAGCGGCACCGTTGTCTTGTCACGAAGAGAATCCTCGATGGAGTACTTGTCGAGATACCCGCCCTCATCATCGGGAGCACCGAACGTTGTGAAGGTGTTTCTATCACGCCTATTAATAGGTGTGCCTGTGAGTCCAAACAAGAATGCATTAGGAAGTGCTGTCCTCATTTTGATTGCAAGATCGCCTTCTTGTGTTCGGTGAGCTTCATCGACAAGCATGATAATATTATCACGACGGTCAACAATACCATCGAAATCAGCGAACTTTTGAATGGTGGTTACTAATATTTTGCGAGTGCCCGCTTCCAAAAGCTGCTGTAAATGAGCCTTATCCTTTATTTGCTCCATATTGGGGATATCTGTCGCTTTGAAAGTTCCGGTAATCTGCGTATCAAGATCCTTTCTATCAACGACAACGATTACCGTTGGATTTTGCAAAGCCTCATCCTGGCGTAATTTTAAAGCAACAAAGGCCATCAACAAAGACTTACCTGATCCTTGGAAGTGCCAGATTAAGCCCTGCTTTGCCGTAGAGCGTTTCACACGGTCAACCATTTTATTTGCTGCATAGAATTGCTGTGCCCGACAAATGATTTTTGTCTTCTGACCGCGACCATCTGTAGCGAACAGGGTAAAGAAATGCATAATGTCCAATACAGCTTCTGTATTTAACATCTGCAAAATCGGCGCGTCTAAATTACGTAACCCTACTTCGAGAACTTCTTGACCAGACTCACGCCACGGTGCCCATTTATCGGGTGGAGTACCCACAGCACCATAGCGATAAGCCTTTCCCTCAGTAGAAAAACAAATAACATTCGGCACAAACAAATCCGGTATAGTTTGCTGGTAATCCTCAGTGATATCGTAAGCTCCGTCAAACCAGGTTACGGCATTACGGAAGGCTGTTTTTATCTCACCTACTACAACCGGAATCCCGTTAATGAGCATAACGATATCCGGACGTTTTTCAATGGTGCCGTTCGTAACAGTATATTGGTTTGTAACAATATAGCTGTTCTTTGTTTTGTCAGGATCATCGAAGTCAATGATTTTGATTGAAACATGATCTCCATCTTCTCCAAACTGGAAGGACGGTTCTTCGCGAATCAGTTTCATCAGAGTTTCGTTTGCGGATATTAATCCGTCATTGCGCTGACTTAGCACAGCAGCCCTAATTTTAAATATAACCTCGTCAGCGTTTTGCGGTTCACGGGCAATGTCGGGATTAAGACGGATAAGCGCTTCTTTTAGCAGCTTTTCGTCTATCACTTCATCTGTCTTCCGGCTCAATCCCGAAGCCGGAACATACGTCCATCCAGCTTTTTTGATTTGCTCAATGACATATGGTTCAATGGTGTTTGGCTCGCTATGGTTCATTGTCACTGTGTATCACCTCCTGAAATTAGCTTTGTAATAGTTTCTTTTTTTAATGCCTTTATTTTCTCGATAGCAGCTTGCTCTGCAAGTAACGCATCCTTTATTATTGCAATCTTCTTTGCAAATGCTCTTTGCTCATCAATACTTGGTACCTGAATCGTTAAATCACCTAGTGCGCTTCTGGTTATTCGCTGACGTGTTGAACCGCGTGAGAATCTTTTACATAAAGCAAGCCATTCATCGGTATTTAGTAAATATGCAATGAAGTCCGCATCATATTTTGACTTATCAATCTTTAATATTGTACAGTCAACAGCAGTTATCATTTTTGTGCCAAGATCAGGAATAACACATGCTCTACCAACAGGGTCGGCCAATCTACATATGAGTATGTCTCCTGGCTCAACTTCAGTGCAACGTAGCAAATCAAAAGTTGCTTCTGAAATCCATTTTTGGTCGTTTTTATCAATAAATTCATTGATTCCTATGTTGCCTGTTTGAATCAACCTAATACCTTTTTTAGATAGATATTCAGCCTCTATCCAATCTCCGTCTATAAAACTCTTATCGGTATCAGGGCGAGCAAGATCTTTAATCGTTACGGTTGTACAATCAGTGAAAGCAATCCGACTGCTTGAATAAATAGCACGCAGTGCCAGCACGGTATTGCAATGCGCTTCTACGCTCTCGTCGAATGCCTGCATTAGCTCGGCAATTTTACGTTGAGTATCCTTATCAGGCAAGGAGAGTTCATATTCAGCCAGATGCTTCCATTTAACTCTTGGAGACAAAGATCCTGCTGATTCGCTTACAGCATATTCGAAAAATGAATCACTCTGGATAATATATGGTAATAACTCAGGAACAATTGCACCTTCGATTGCTTCTATAACAGTGATATCACCGGAGCAAATCCCATCAAAATCTGCTACTGCGGCTTTCTTTTGATATGCTCGACGGCGACCAAACAAAATCTGGCCTGCATTAAACTTTTTGTTGAAGGTTACACCATCGGCAATATTACCCCAGCGCTGAATTTTTAATTCTTGAGGATCGAGATGTTCTAAACCTACATAACGTTCCAGACCTTCTTCTAGAGGATTATTAATGGTTATTTTAACTTCCCGCGCAACGTCACCAAGTTTCACAGATTCACCTCCTGACTATTCAATTTCGCAAGCAAATCATCGAGTTTCTGATATAACCCCTCTGAATGACGACACCATTCAAGATATTTTTCTTGTAATAGAGAAGCGTCATTCACAGTCGATGTGTCCCCGTTACTACGTACATAAAGCGGTATTGAAAGATTCCAATCCCGAATCTCATCAATTTTCACTACCTTTGAAAAACCGTCAATATCCTCAAATGCTTTGTATGCTCTATCTATTCGTTCAATATGCTCCGGCTCTAAGAAGCTCTGCGCCTGCTCACGTTTCACTTCATTAACCGCATTAATAAATAGTATTCGATTTTTAGTTTTGTCTGGTTTTTTCATTCTGCAAATAACAATACAGGCTTCCATTGGTGAGTTGTAAAACAAATTCGGTCCCAAGCCTATAACACATTCAATCCTATCAGCCTTGATGATGTTTGCACGAATATCTCTTTCTGAATCTCGAAACAAAACCCCATGGGGGAAGAGGATCGCACAGCGACCGGTAGTTTTATCTAAACTCTTAAGTATGTGGGCAAAAAACGCATAATCAGCACACCCTTGTGGCGGTACTCCATATTCGTTTCTGTTGTAAGGATCGTTTTCAAACAACGCCCTATCCCATTGCTTAATTGAATACGGCGGATTGGCTAAGACAACATCAAATGTTTTAAGCTTATCTTTATCTTTAAAATATGGTTTAGACAAAGTGTCACCTTGGGCTATCTCGAAATCCTCAATGCCATGGAGGTACATATTCATCCTCGCTACAGAAGATGTTATTATATTTATCTCTTGTCCATAAAGCCGCAAATTTCGGTATTCCATTCCAAGCTTTTTCAGGCGGGCTGCTGTTACCATCAACATTCCGCCAGTTCCGCAAGTTGGGTCGTACACAGATTCGCCAGACTTTATATCCAGCAAAGAGGTCATAAGTTCAATAACTGTACGGTTAGTATAGAATTCCGCTGCAGTATGGCCACTGTCGTCAGCAAAATACTTAATTAAGAACTCATAAGCATTGCCCAATTCATCTTGTCCAGCGTGGGTGTTGTCAAGCTTCATTAAAGAAAACTGCTCAATAAGTTCCTTTAATGTCTCGTCAGAAAGGCGTTTCTTGTTTGTCCACTTGGCATCACCGAAAATACCAGTCAGGGTTTCCTTATTATCGAATTCGATCCCGCGAAGTGCTTTATTAATCCTTGCTCCGACATTTGTGGTGATTTTACGCACCTCATTCCAATGGTTCTCAGGACGAACTATAAAGCGGTGCTCATATATTTCAGTTGCATACTCCTCATCCCCGTCGGATTCCTTCATTGCTTCATTGTATTCCTCATCGTAAACATCGCAGATACGCTTAAAGAAGAGCAACGGGAAAATATACTGTTTATAATCTCCTGCATCGATATCTCCACGCAGCAGGTTAGCGGCTGCTTTAAGATGGGATTCTAATTCAGCTTGTGTCAGTCTTTCTTCGCTCATTGTTCTATCACCCCGATCTCTACCAATTTCTTTTTAAGCACCTCATCAGCAGCTTTGCTCTTTTTAATAGCATTCTGTAAATTTGAAATAGCTTGCTCTAAGGTAAGTGTTACCTTCGTGTCTTCTTTTTTGATATAAAGCGATATACTTAGATTGCAATCGTTTTGCTTGATTTCATCAAGAGAAACAACGCGTGCAATATGAGGAACATCGCGATATTGGCTATATAGATCGAAGATTCGAGTAACATGCTCGTCCTCTAAAATGTTCTGTGCCCGTTGTGGTTTATATATCGTTGATGCATCAATAAACAATACCTTCCGATGGCGATCCGGCTGCTTCCTATGCTTAAGAATAAGAATACATGCTGCAAGGTTAGTACCATAAAAAAGGTTATCTGCTAAACCTATAATTGCTTCGATCTTGTCATTTTCTATCAGCTTTTCACGAATGGTTTGCTCGCTACCTTTTCTAAACAATACACCATGCGGAACAACAACAGCCAAACGTCCCGTTGCAGGCGCCATTGATTTCAACATGTGTTGTACCCATGCAAAATCTCCATATGAAGCGGGAGGGGTACCGTATTCATTGCGCTTCCATTTATCATGCTCCCAAACTTCCAAGCCCCATTTTTTTAAAGAGAATGGAGGATTGGCAATAACACAGTCAAACGTAGCAAGTTGGTTTCTATTTCTAAATATCGGATTCCGAAGTGTATCACCCCGCTCTATATCGAAATCTTCTAATCCGTGAATAATCAGGTTCATTCTTGCAATAGCCGACGTGGTGAGATTTCTCTCTTGCCCGTATAGCTCGAGTGTCCTTATGTCCTGGCCTTTGTCTTTTACGTGAGCAAGTGCCTGTAACAGCATACCACCAGTACCGCAGGCAGGGTCATATACCGACTCACCTTCTGATGGGTCAAGAATTAAAGTCATCAGCTTCACAATGCTTCGAGGTGTGTAAAACTCCCCCGCCTTTTTATTAGTCTTATCTGCAAAGCGCTTAATCAAGTATTCATAAGCGCGACCCGCCATATCCGGCTCAACATTCTTAATAGATAAGTTGTGCAGAGAAAAATGCTCAATTAGATTCTTTAACCGTTCATCCGAAAGTTTGTCTTTGTTTTTCCATTCCACATCACCGAAAATTCCACTAAGAGTTTTTCTATTGGCCAGCTCAATACGACGAAAAATACTGGATATAGCGGCACCTATATTATTGGTTTTAGCTTGCAAGTCGCTCCATCTACAGCCCTTTGGGATAATAAAGCGGTGATTTTCCTCAAATTCCGCATACTCGATATCTCCGTTAGATTCTTCCAATGCTTGGGCATACTCCTCATCATAAACATCAGAAATACGTTTAAAGAATAGTAATGGAAATATATATGCCTTATAATCACTTGGATCTACAGGTCCTCTAATAATATTTGCTGCATTTAACAGCCAACTTTCAAGCTGTGGTAAGCTCATCATCATAAAACTCCTCTCCGTGTTGTCCAACACTGTATTTATTCTATCACGCTTGGTGGTAATTTTCAACTATTAGTAGTAATTATTTAGTGTGCGCCAAAACACCCTATCTGCCAGATATAACGGTGTTAGAATTTAATCTGTTTTCCTAGCTTTATTTAGAATATCTTCTTTGACTTGTTCCCAGGTTGGAATGTCAAGAAAGTAATACCATTTCCCGGCATATCCAATAGCTCCACTATATGGTGTGTTATTAGGCGGTGGTAACACCCCGCTTTTTTGACGCGTTTCATTGATGGAAACACTCTTTGCATAGCGCTCTTTAATCATGTCAAGCAACCCGGAAATATTATCTATATTGTTGACTTTAACAAATTCCTGTACCGCTATTGCAGCTCGATCAATATCAACGAATTTACTGCAGCACATCAGGTCCATTTTATCATCAGATACTATTTTGTCGGCATTCAATGCTATATCAACAAACTTTTGGCACAGTTCGTAAAACCCGCTCCGTTCTTTTTTGTTAGATATAATGTCGACTACTTCCGGCAAATCTGTTTCGTGTGGGTTATCAAGGAGTTCTTCATAAAACACTTCTCTTTCATTGTCTTGTGTGTATTTCATCCCAACTCAATCCTTTCTATAGCTTCAGTAAGCTTTTTATCGATTTCCTGCAACTTCGCAAGCAAAATAGTATTATTTTTGCGCAGCGCATCAATATCTTCTTTAATAACCACTTGTTCAATGCTTTTCTGCAAATATGCACCTACACTAAGATTATAGTTGTTTTTTGCCAATTTCTTTTGTGTGATAATTGTCGACATACCTTCCACGACTTCACGCATTTTAACCAACCGCTGAATTTCTCTAACACCATAATCAGTAAGTCGGACACTTGCCCGACCAATGCTTTCAATGAAATCCTTAGCTGATTCTCTGCTCGCATCAAGCATGTAAATATCTTCTTCTTGTCTTTCTTTTTTGAAGACAATAAGTGCTGTCTTTATATTTGTTTCGGCTATAATACCGGCGGGCAATTCAATTATCGCGTCTATATAGTTATCTTTAATCATCTTGGCTCTAATCTTTTCTTCTGTACCACCTCGGAACAATGCGCCCATTGGCACTTGTATGACTCCAATGCCCCCTTTCCGTAATGAAGCTATCAGATGGCGAGAAAAAGTCAGATCGCCTGTTAGCTTAAATTCAAGACCATATTCGTAAGCATCAGCCTGTTGGCCGCTCTCAAAAGTTGCATCTTTTGCGGAACGTTTAAGCCCAAACGGCGGAGAAGATATAACGCAATCAAAAGTCTTCTCATTATGCAGGACGGTAGTCATCGGATTTGTTATCGTATCCCCGCAAATCACCGTAGAATTCAAGCAACCTGCTATCGTTAACATCATTATTGTAACTGCGGCACAAGTTCTATCGATGTCTTGTGCAAAAACATGAACATCTTTCCCTTTTGCGCACTCAGCAGTTAAAATTCCATAACCAACGGCAAAGTCATAAATTGATCCAGTGACTGGGCTTCCGATTGCCGCCATGAGTTTAGCAAGGTTTTGCTCTGTAACACACTCTCCGGAAAACCTGATTTCTTTTTTTACCGTAACTGAGAAATAGTTTGCTAAGGCTTCGTAAACCACGTGCTCATCATTCAAATCAGACATATCTACCGAATTAAGCACTTCCCAAATTTGTGTGTCCTGCCGGTCAAAACTATCTAGATCTATGCTACTTGCATAACTTTCAAGTATGCCGTATCCATGTCCCAGCTGCTTTTCAATGTTAGCTATATGCGCTACTAAATCATTTCTTCTTAGCCGTTCGCCAAATAAAACACTCAGAAAATCAAAGTTAAACTTGTCATCAAACTCAAGGCTTAGTTTTTGCTTGTTATCTGAAACGTATTTTAAGAAAGTAAAGAAAACAAGAGCGGCAGAGGGATTGTCATTAGCGGCATTTCTTAAGTTCCACTTGCTTAGGTCACGATAAACATAATTAAGTGCTTGTGTAATATCGTTGGTTTTAGAAACCACAGGAAATCGCCTCCTTCACAGCAGTCATGACTACAACCTCTATTGTTTTCTGCTCATTTATTAATAGTTCTCTTAAAACTGATTGCTTCTTGCAGCTTAATGAATATGCCTCGCCCAATTCACACTGTTTTTTCATCGGAATATCTGGTACTTCAAATTCTTTCACATCACTAATTTTTATCATTGGCATTGTAGAACCTGCTACTTTTGCTTTGAGTAACTCACGCGCATACGATGTATTAAGATATGAGACTAAGAATTCAGGATCAACTTTTGCGTCTTTTCCTATGCGAATAATGCAGCAAAAAGAGGGAACAATCAATCCTTCATCATCTTCTTCTATATAAGCTGCATCATATGGTGTAGAGAGTTTAAGAACCACATCACCTTTCTTTGTTATTCGATCGCCATCAACAGATTTTTTCAGTTTAACAATTCCTAGATCAGAGTGATTTACTCTACCATCTGAAATCGCTTTAGGTATGAGCACCTGTCTTTCTTCTATCACGTCGTCTCCAGCTTCATCTTTTGCTTCTACTCTCGAAATTATCTGCCCGGAATAAACATTGATATCTGAGGCATCACCGATTTTCATTTTTTCCTCCTTGTGTACTCTTGATTTATATCGTACATTTCTTTGAAATATTTTTTATGTACATCTACTATTGACAGCATACACCCTTGGATAATGTTTGTCAATATTATTTCAGATAAAATGTGAAATATTTTTTATGTTCATTTCAATGGTTTTTGACTGTACCATCTATCCTGCTCACTCAAACGCTAAAATGACCCTTTTTCAATAAAATCAGTGCCACAACCTATGCCCTATAAAACTGCACACGCACAGCTTTATTCCGATATGTCCCCGCTAATATAAAAACACCAGGCTTCCAAGCTAACCTTCACCCTGTCGCTGACCGACGAAAAGGATGATATGCTCGGAAGCCCTTGTTTTTCAGGCTTTTCAGCCTCCTATTTATTCACTTTTGACATCAAACATACCGTCTCCACATGCTGCGTCCACGGAAACATATCCACTGGCTGTACCCGCTCAACCGAGAATCCCCCATCCACGAGCCGACCTAGATCGCGGGCCAATGTTCCCGGGTCACAGGAGACATAAATAATGCGTTCGGGTTTCAGTTCAATCAGCTTAGCCGTGACGTGTGCATGGAGCCCGGCCCGCGGCGGATCAACCACGACCAAATCCGGACGTTTATTTAGTAGGCCTTCGCTGACTTGCCCAAGCCTTTCCTCCACTCTTCCCTCAAGAAACTCTAGATTATGTAGGTCGTTAGCTTTGGCGTTTTGACGGGCATCTTCGATGGCATACCGATTTTCTTCAATTCCGATGACCTTTTTAGCCTGACGCGCCAGTTCGAGTGTCATAGTACCGATGCCGCAGTACAAGTCCCACACCGTTTCATTCCCGCTGAGACCTGCCCATTTCAAGACCAGAGAGTAGAGAGCTTGTGTTTGCTCATGGTTAATTTGAAGAAAAGCCAAAGGGGAAACTTTGAAGTCTAGGTCAAGGATTTCCTCTGTAAAATCTTCTTTAAAAAGTTCTTGGTCGCCAGTTTTTTTGGTAAAGCCTTCTGGGCCAAGCCACTGTTCCAGCACTCCTCGCTGGTTCACTCCCCAGACAGAATGAATCACTTGTGCATGCCACACGCCTGCGGATTTCCGAAACCGCTTAGCTAATGGTCCAGTGGACGCGGAATTTTCAAAAAGCAACAAGCCTTCTCCGCGCGAATTCTGGCGTAGAGTCAAGGTGTGGACATCAGGGTAATCCTGCCCCAGAAGCTCTCCTACTCTACTTACCCACCGGTTCATGTCTTCGCTAATGAGTAGGCAGTCTGGAAAAACTACCGTGTGCTTGCTTTTCTCTTGGTAGTAACCGAATTTGCCGGATCTATCCCTGTGCAGCCTTACTTTGTTGCGATAGCGCCAGGGGTATTCCATCCCTAACGCCGGGCCGGTTTTAAGCTCGACTTTGCCAATGCGTTTAAGGGCGTCTTCGACCCAACGCCCTTTCCACTGAAGTGTTTGCTCATAGCCCAAGTGCTGAAGTTGGCACCCACCACATACCCCAAAAACGCGGCACGGGGCATCCGTGCGTTCGGGCACAGTCTTTACCAAAGCCACTAGTTCGGCGCGCTGCCAGTTTTTCTTACGTTCTACAACCTTAACTTCCGCTGATTCACCGGGAAGGAGCCCGGGCACAAAGGTCGCCAGGCCTTCGTCATAACACACTCCCTCCCCTGATGAAGAGAGGCGAATACATTCTAATAACCGGATTGAAGCTTTATCTTGCAAGATTAAGTCTTCCACCTTTACTTGTTATACCATAAACCTTTAGAAAAAAATGTACTGAATAAATTTCAGCACACCTTAATCAACCAACCTACATTACTAAAACCCCACTACCGCTGCACCCACAGCGCCAAGGCCATCAAGACATTCCAAGTCCCATGGGCTAAAACAGCCGGCCACAGACTACCTGAGCGCTCGTAAACCCAGGTTAGGATAACTCCCCCGATAAACAGCGGCAGAAAACGCACGAGGTCAAAATGGAGCGTTGCAAAGAACACGCCCGTCAGAAGCATCCCCTTGCCGCGGCCATAAGCCTCGCGCAAAGGGGGGTAGATAAGACCGCGAAAAATTATCTCCTCCTTGAGAGGAGCAATTATCCCGCCTAATAGCAAGAGTATGTAAAACTGCCAGCCGTACTTAACCCCTTTAACCGCTTCCGTAAAGCTTTGGGGAGCCGGAGTACCCAGAAACTTTATTAAGAGGTTTCCTAAGAGTCCGATCGAAACAAAGAGAAAAAAACCTACCACTACTCCTAAAATCCAATAACCCCAACGTGGCTTCACAAAACCCAGGAGCGTTAAAGGCTTACGCAAGAGCAGCATTAGCGCAAAGATTGCGCCAAAGTAGATAATTCCTTCCCCAAACCCAACCGCGAGAAAATGAAGAAACCCCGCCACCGTGTCTAAATTCTCGGACACTCGCAGCCAGCCCAGAGGGAGTTCAACCAGATTTACAAGCAGGATTAAGAACAAGCCCTGCCACAAGTTCCAACCCGGGTGCCGCGGTGGCAGCTTGTCTGCTTGTCCCTTTCTTTGCTTTTTGTCTTTTTCGCTAAAGGCAGCTTCCTTAGTATTGGATTTTACTCTGTTATTCATAACTGCTCCAAAAATACTACCTTTTACTGCTTCTGCGCCAAATACCCAGTTTTTGTGCTTCTTCGATCAGTTCATTGCGAAAATCAGGGTGAGCGATCGAGATCAATTCTTCAGCCCGTTGCCAGGTTGCCAACCCTTTAAGATTAACTTTACCGTATTCCGTGACCACGTACTGCACCGTGGTGCGCGTATCTGTCACTACCGAGCCATAGGTCATAAGTGGCTTAATCCGGGAATGAACCCTACCCTCTTTGTCTTCATACGTGGAAGGGAGACAGAGAAAACCCTTCCCTCCTTTAGAATAATAGGCAGCTTCAATAAAATCAAGCTGTCCACCTGAACCGCTGATGGTCATGGGCCCAATCGTCTCGGAACACACCTGCCCGAACAGGTCCACTTCCAAAGCACCGTTAATCGCTACGACTTTGTCATTTTTCGAGGCATTGCACGGGTGATTGGTATAGTCCACCGGATACGCCGCGAGCTGGGAATTGTCATGCATAAACTCATAGAGCTTCATCGTCCCGGCCGCAAACGACCAAGTGATCCGGCCTGGGTCGAGCTTCTTGCGTCTGCCGGTTACGCGCCCCGCCTCATACATCTCGACAAAGGCATCTGCGAGCATTTCACTGTGCACTCCTAAGTCTTTCAGATCAGATTGCGCAAGCATGCGGCCAAGTGCGCTCGGCATACCACCTATTCCTAACTGGATGCAGGCTCCGTCCTCAATTTCAGGCAGGATAAATTCTGCGATCTTGCGGTCAACTTCAGAAGGGGTAGCTGCCGGAAGCTGCGGCAGCCCTCTAGGCCCGGCTTCAACAATGAAGTCTACTTTAGAGATATGAACTGTATGGTCATACCCGCCGTGCACGCGCGGCATGTCTTCATTGACTTCAACGATAACTATGCCTGCTTTTTCTATGGCAGCGGCATAGTGGGAGACTGTGACTCCAAAGTTAAAATACCCGTGTTCGTCCATGGGAGCAACCTGAATCATAACCACATCAGTACGCAGGTTTTCGCGTAGATAACGAGGCACTTCCGAATACTTAATCGGAATGTAGTTCGTGAGCCCTTTTTGGGCATATTTGCGCTCAATTCCACTAAAATGCCAGCTGTTCCAGGAAAAATGCTCTGCGCTCGGGTCCACTTCCACTACAGCCAACGGTGCAAATAAAACAGCACCGCGTAATTTAACATCCCACAACTCTTCTTTGCGCCGGGCTAAGGCCTCATCTAAAAGCCTTGGCATGCTGGCAGCCCAACCAAATTCAATCCAATCCCCACTCTTAACAGCTTTGACAGCCTCATCAGCTGATACTCGCTTCCGGCGGTATTCTTGCGCTAACACCGCAAACCCCTCCCTCTATACAAAAAACTTACTCCAGCGCCTTAACAATTGCTGCAGCCATTTCTTTGGTACCGGCTGAGCCACCAAGGTCAGGCGTAAGATTTCTTCTATCGACAAGCACTGTATCCACAGCCTTCTCTACTCGGAAAGCCTCTGCATTAAAACCAAGATACTTAAGCATTTGCACCCCGGATAGAATCATCGCCACCGGATTCGCCAGATTTTTCCCGGCGATCTGAGGGGCACTGCCATGTACTGCCTCAAACACGGCCCCATCTTCCCCGATATTGGCTCCCGGCGCTACCCCTAGCCCTCCGACAAGTCCGGCCCCCAGATCTGAGACAATATCTCCGTAAAGGTTAGGCAGCACGAGGACGTCAAATTGTTCAGGCTGCTGCACCAAGGCCATGCAGAGAGCGTCGATGATGCGGTCTTCACATTCAATATCAGGGTAATCGCGCGCCACCTGGCGCACGCTGTCTAAGAACAACCCGTCACTCAGCTTCATAATGTTGGCCTTATGTACGATGGTTACCTTCTTGCGTCCCTCCCGGCGGGCCAGCTCAAAAGCGTACCTTCCGATCCGTTCCGAAGCCTCGCGCGTAATAATCTTAATGCTTTCGGCCGCATCCCGGCCAACCCGGTGCTCGACCCCGGCATAGAGGTCTTCCGTGTTTTCCCTTACGATCACCATGTTAACTCCGCTGTAACGGGAAGGGACATTTTCCAGGTTGCGCAAAGGACGCACATTGGCATACAACTGCAAACTCTGGCGCAAAGCCACATTAACACTGCGAAAACCTTTCCCGATCGGGGTGGTAATCGGCCCTTTAAGCGCAACTTTATTGCGCCTTACTGTATCTAACACATGGTCAGGCAGCGGCGTGCCATACTTTTCGATACACTGTTCTCCAGCCTCCACAACTTCCCACTCAATGTCCGCACCACTGGCTGTAATTACTTCTCTGGTAGCGGCGCTAACTTCCGGCCCAATACCATCTCCCGGAATTAATGTAACTCTGACTGCCACATAAACTCTCCTTTCTACTACTCCGAAATAGACTGAATAGGCTTGTTACCGTATCCTACGACATGGGGACTATCCAGAAGCGCCCAAAAAAGAGGCGGCCCCAGCCGCCTCTTCTATCCGCATTTATTGCGTCCTTAAACCTTGCTTTCTACGGCGTTCTTCCACCCGTTGTTTTTACTACTATGGAGACGCTCCCGCTTAGTTGCGCTGGGCCAGCATATCCTCATAAATATACATTAACTCTTTATCGAACAAGGAACGCTTCAAATCCACAGCTGTCGACCTAACTCTGGCAAGCAGGTTATCAGCCTCAGCATCCCCGATCTCGATACCGTATTCTCTCCAGAATTTAGCCTTAATTGCAGCAGTACCTGAGTGCTTACCAATCACGATTTGACGCTCAAGACCCACATCCTCAGGCTTAAACACTTCATAAGTGAGCGGATTTTTTAAGGCTCCGTCAGCATGGATTCCTGACTCATGCGCAAACATATTGCTGCCCACAATGGCTTTGCCGGGAGGCAAAATCCGTCCGGATGCCCGAGCGACATATTCTGAAACCTCGCGGAAGCGAGTGGTGGCAAAATTCAAATCAACGTCCAAAAGATGTTTGAGGGCCATTACGATTTCTTCTAAAGCAGCATTGCCGGCACGCTCACCCAAGCCGTTTACAGTGACTCCCACGAAGCTTGCCCCCGCTTTTACTCCTGCTAAAGCATTGGCTGTTGCCATCCCGAAGTCGTTATGAGTGTGCATCTCAACCTCGATTCCGGTAGCCTCAATAAGCTTCACAATCCGCTCATAGGTTATGAAAGGCTCAAGAATCCCGACGGTATCACAGTAACGCAGACGGTCTGCCCCCGCGTTCTTCGCCTCACGTGCAAACTCAATCAGGAATTCCATCTCTGAGCGCGAAGCATCCTCGGCATTAACGGAAATATATACTCCTTGCTTTTTCGCAAACTCTACCGCCTTAACCATCCGTTCCATAACCGCGCCACGGGTGGTCATAAGCTTGTGCTCGATGTGAATATCAGAGGTGGAAATGGAAATCGCCACTGCATCCACCCCACACGCTAGTGAAGACTCTATATCAGAAATTACAGCCCGGTTCCAGCCCATAATGCTTGCTTTCAAACCCAGCTTCACAATATCCTTGATAGCCTGCTGTTCATCTCCACCCATAACAGGAACCCCGGCCTCAATTTGGTCAACTCCCAGTTCATCCAGTAAGCGGGCGATCCGCAGCTTCTCTTGATTGGAGAAAACTACCCCTGCCGTTTGTTCCCCGTCTCTAAGGGTTGTATCTACTATCGTTAACTTTTTAGTCAACTTGTTCACCTCTTCCTTTCTCACAGAAAATAACATGATATTTCATATTAACATATAACAGAGGGCATTGGAACAGAAATACTTGAGCAAATACTGTATACTTTTTTGCCTTAACTGTACGACATAAGCTCTTGCCCTAACTATAACTCTATCCCAAACTATATTTTTCCCTTACCCGAGCCTCTCTTTTAAGAGCTTGTTTACCAGCCCGGGGTTAGCTTGCCCCTTACTGGCTTTCATTACTTGTCCCACTAAAAACCCAATAGCCCTCTCCTTGCCTGCGCGATAATCCTCCACTGAAGCGGGGTTAGCAGCGATCACTTCATCAATTATCTTGATCAGTGCGCTCTCATCGCTAATCTGAGCTAACCCTTTCTCTTTCACGATCACGCTCGCATCCTTGCCAGTTGCGAACATCTCTTCAATTATGCTCTTGGCAATCTTGCCGCTGATCGTCCCTTTCTCAATCAGGTTTACCATTTCTGCCACTTGTTCAGGTGATATTGGAGAATCGAACACACTTACTTCATTGGCCTTAAGCAGGCGGGTGAAATCCCCCATCACCCAGTTAGTCAGGCTCTTGGCATCCTCGCATTTGCGAAGAGCCTTATCAAAGAAATCAGCCAAGCCTTTGGAACTGGTAATAACCTCTGCGTCATATGCCGACAGCCCCAAGGCTTGCAGACGCTCGCGCCTAGCGGCGGGAAGCTCGGGCAGCGTCTTCCGGATTCCTTCTACCCACTCCCTGTCGATTACCATAGGCACCAAATCAGGTTCCGGGAAATATCGGTAGTCATGAGCCTCTTCCTTGGACCGGAGAGACAAGGTAATCCCTCTCCCTTCATCCCAGGTACGAGTTTCCTGAACCACCTTCTCTCCCGCATCCAAAACCTCGGCTTGGCGGGCAATTTCGTATTCCATGCAGCGCCTTACCGAACTGAAAGAGTTAAGATTTTTCGTCTCCGTGCGGATGCCAAGCTCTGTACTCCCGCGCGGCCGTAAAGAGACATTGATGTCAAAACGCACTGACCCTTGCTCCAGGCGGCAGTCTGAGACTTCGGTATATTCGAGGATTTGCACCAGCTGCTCTAAATACGCTAAGACCTCAGAAATAGAGCGCATATCAGGCTCTGACACTATTTCCAAAAGGGGCACCCCGGTACGGTTGTAATCCACATAAGATTCGTCAGAGGTTGTGATCGTCTCGCCACTGTGCACGAGTTTGCCCGCGTCTTCTTCCATATGTGCACGGGTAATCCCGATCTTCTTCTGCCCCTCAGCCGTTTCGATGATAAGCCAGCCGTTTTTGCAGATCGGCAGGTCATACTGGGAAGTCTGGTAGTTTTTCGGCAAATCAGGGTAGTAATAATTTTTGCGATCGAACTTGGAAAACTCCGCAATCTCACAGTTTAAGGCCAGGCCGGCCTTAATAGCCAAGTTAACTACTTCACGATTTAAAACCGGCAAGACCCCCGGCAGGCCCAGACAGACCGGACAGACATGGGTGTTTTGCTCTCCCCCAAACTCAGTGGTGCAGCCGCAAAAAATCTTGGTCTTAGTGGCTAGTTCAACGTGGGTTTCCACCCCGCACACCATCTCATAGCGGTCAAACACGCTCATTTAGGCCACCTCCCCTGAGAAAGCAGGCTTTGCCTTATGGAAATCCGTGTTTTGTTCAAAAGTATAGGCAACCCGGTACAAAGTACCTTCATCAAAAGGCTTGCCCATGAGTTGCAGCCCGACCGGCATGCCGCCTGCAAACCCAGCAGGGAGGGTAAGTCCCGGCAACCCAGCTAAATTCAGCGGGACAGTGCAGACATCAGATAAATACATCGCTAGCGGGTCAATGGATTTTTCTCCGAATTTGAAGGCTACTGTAGGCGCAGTCGGGGCCACTAAAACGTCGAATTTCTCCAAGACCCTGTCAAAGTCTTGTTTAATAAGAGTTCTGGCCTTTTGCGCTTTCAAATAATACGCATCATAATAACCTGCGCTTAAAGCATAGGTTCCGAGCATAATCCGTCTTTTAACTTCAGAGCCAAACCCTTCAGCCCTGGTCTTTTTGAACATACTGATAATATCCTCAGAATCCTCTGTGCGGTAGCCGTAGCGCACACCATCATAGCGGGCCAGGTTGGAGCTGGCTTCCGCCGGGGCGATAAGGTAATACGCGGGCATGGCGTATTCCGTATGCGGCATCGAGCACTCTTCAACCTCAGCGCCAAGAGATCCAAGTGTTGCCAGTGCTTGACGCAGGACTTTATCTACTTCAGTGTCAATACCCTGTCCGAAATACTCGCGCGGAATTCCGATTTTTAATCCCTTAATATCATTTAGCAAAAACTTCGTGTAATCCGGCTTGTCATAGGGAACGGACGTAGAGTCTTTCGGATCGTGTCCTGCGATAGCGTTCATGACCAAAGCGTTATCGCGCACATCTTTGGTAAAAGGTCCGATCTGGTCAAGGGAAGACGCAAAGGCAATCAGCCCATAGCGTGAGACTGCTCCGTAAGTAGGCTTCATTCCCACTACACCGCAAAAGGCTGCCGGCTGCCGAATAGAGCCGCCTGTATCCGAACCCAGGGTGAACACTGCTTGATCAGCTACCACTGCTGCTGCCGAACCGCCGGAGGATCCCCCGGTTACCCGTTCTAAGTCCCACGGGTTGCGGGTTACATGAAAGGCTGAGTTTTCCGTCGATGAGCCCATAGCAAACTCATCCATGTTTAACTTACCGAGCATAACCGCCCCCGCCTGGCGCAGACGCTCGGCCACAGTCGCATCATAAGGAGGGACAAAGTTCTCAAGTATCTTCGAAGAACAAGTGGTGCGCACACCCTCTGTACACATATTGTCTTTCAAGGCCATCGGAATTCCTTCCAATGGTTTAAGCTTGTCCCCCCAGCTCAGCTTGGCATCGACTTCTGCCGCCTGCATTAAGGCTGACTCCTCGGTCAAAGTCATAAAAGCCTTTACTTTATCTTCAATCGCGTTTATCCGCTCAATAAAAGCTTTGGTAAGCTCGACCGCGCTGATTTCCCGACTTTCCAAGAGCGTATGCAATTCAGCCGCTGATTTGGCTGTCAGTTCCATCCTCAGTCTCCTTCCTGGTATCACTTATTATTTTATAGCTACAATCACTTCTTATTCGTAGCGACGGTATAACCGACCGGATAAGGAGCAGCTACCGATCTCAGCTTCTCTCTTAGCTAAGAGTGTTTACACGATCCTGGGTACGCGGTAAAAACCTTCCTCCGCGTCCGGAGAGTTCTGCAAGGCCTTTGCCCTCTCAATTGAACTTTTTACTTCATCAGCCCTAAGCACATTATGTAGGGGTACAGCATGGGCAGTCGGCTCCACGTTTTCCGTATCTAGCCTGTCCAGCATAGCCGCATAGTCTAATATCGAGTCCAATTGCTCCGTATATTGCTCTATTTCCTGCTCAGTCAGCTCTAAACGTGCGAGCAGGGCCACATGTTCGACATCTTTACGGGAAATCTTCACAAGCTCACCCTCCAATCGAATTGGACGTCTTACCTTACTTAACAGATTAATTTCACGAATAGGTCTTCGTGAAATAACCTAACACATACTCTACTATAGCAAATTCGGAGGAATGGGGCAAGAAACAAGGACAAACAAGGACAACAAGCGCGAATAAAAAAAGACCCCAAAACAATTCCCTCCTGCTAAAGCTGGAAGGAATTTAAGGCCGTAGTCACTAACAATTTAGAATATTTCAATATCTAAAAAGGGGGAGAATTCCTTGCAAAAAATTGAACTCACCGTAAAAAGTGTCACTGGATCAATGAATTAAACGAGCTTCAATGCCCTGATCCCATCAATACGGTCGTGTTTGGGCTTAAACGCACCGAATAACCCTGTAACCGCTGCTCGCTTAAGTCCTAGCGGTTAATCATTCAGCAATGCTGCGGTGGTACATCAGACTGGCGAGAGCCGCTGAAACCAGCCTGGCCCGTGGCGGATCAGACCTTGACGTGAGTACAATCGGCACTTGCGCTCCGAGCACAATCCCCGCCAAAGTCGCGTTAGCCAAGTACTCTAGGTCTTTCGCCAAAATGTTGCCTGACACGAGATCAGGAGTCAGCAGAATATCCACATCACCCGCCACTTGGGAACGGATGCCCTTGATCTGGGCAGCCTTGGCCGAGATAGCATTGTCAAAAGCCAGCGGCCCGTCAACCAAAGCACCGCTGATCTGTCCCCGGTCAGCCATCTTGGCTAAGCAAGCCGCATCAATAGTGGAAGGTATAGCCGGATTAATGACTTCAATCGCTGTCAGTACAGCGACTTTGGGCACTTCAACGCCCAATAATTTGACAAAGTCAATAGCATTTTGCAAAATTATAGTTTTTTCCGCAAGCCCAGGACTTATAGTAACCGCAGCGTCCGTAATATACAGTAGTTTGTGGTAACTTGAGAGCTCGGCGACAAAGACATGGGATACCCAGCCTTCTCCTCGAAGATCTTTGAGAATCGGATGCAAAAACTCATGCGTGTGCAAATGCCCTTTCATGAGGCCGCAGACTTGCCCTTCCTTGACCAGCCGTACCCCTTCTTTGGCCGCAGTTGAGTCTCCTTTAACGTGAACTATCGGAAAATTTTCCGCGCCCGGGAACTCAGGCACAAGATTCCGGATCACCTGTTCATTGCCAAGAAGAACAGGGTTGATTAACCCGGCTTCGGCCGCCTGCAACGCTCCTTCCAGGACAAATTCCTCGGTCGCATCCACGATCGCAATCGGCAACGGGGGGTATGCGTGTGCGGCTTCAAGCAAAGCTTCGAAAGACCTAAACTCGATCATAGCGGCCCCCTCCTCTATCACCGGATGAGCTCAGTTAATCTCTTGGAAATTTTGTTTACTACATTATAAGGCCTGGGCTGTATTAAGTCGAATGTTTCATGCGCTCAAGAGCGAGTTTCGCTTCAGCTGCTATTTCCGAAGGTACACGGATCTGATTCACTACCTTTCCTTGGACTAAGTTCTCTAACGTCCAGAGCAGGTGTGGCTGATGAATCCTATTCATGCTCATACACATGCACACCGTTTCGTTCAGACACACTATTTTCTTATCCGGATTCTCCTGGGCCAAGCGATGAACTAAGTTTATTTCCGTGCCGACCGCCCAACTGCTGCCTGCGGGTGCGCGCGTTACGGTTTCGATAATATATTCTGTCGACCCGTGCAAATCGGAGTGGGCCACTACTGTGTGCTCGCATTCCGGATGCACAATTACCTTAATATCAGGGTATTGGGAACGGACTTTATTAATCTGTTCAAGGGTAAAGCGTTGGTGCACAGAACAGAATCCATTCCACAGGATTAAGCGCGGGGCAATCACTGGCAATTCCTGAGCTCGCATATCACGGTCTTCAAGCTGATCACCGCGGTCCTGCTCCCTTCGCTCCCACAGAAATATCTCCTCTGCTTCGATCCCACACTCCAGTCCTGTGTTACGGCCTAAATGTTCATCAGGTAAAAAGAGGATGATTTTGTCTTCACCCATCACCTTCTCAAAAACCGCGCGTGCGTTGGAGGAGGTGCAGGTCATCCCCCCCTTGCGCCCGCAAAATGCCTTGATCTCTGCCGTAGAATTAACATAGGTTATGGGGATGATCTCTTGATCAGGGTACTTACCCTTAATGACATCCCAACATTCCTCGACCTCATCGATGTCTGCCATATCAGCCATCGAGCAGCCTGCAGCCAAATCGGGCAGCAGCACTTTCTGCTCCGCCGTGGTTAGAATATCAGCCGTTTCGGCCATAAAATGCACACCTAAGAAAATAATATACTCGGCTTCCCGTTCACGCGCGGCCAGTTGCGACAGCTTAAGGGAATCCCCACGGTAATCAGCAAACCGGATCACTTCATCCTTCTGATAATGATGACCGAGAATAACCAACCGTTTCCTGAGCGCAGCTTTAGCCTGTTGTATGCGATGCTCCAGCTCTTCTGTTCCCAAGTCTAGATATTCTGGCGGTAATACTTGTCGCATCTTCTTTATCCCCTTCTACTCACGTTTGCGGTTTACTCAATATTCATACTTATATCCAAGACCGGAGCTGAATGGGTCAGCCAGCCAAGAGAGATTAAATCCACTCCAGTCTCAGCGACAACCCGTAATGAGTCAAATGTGATTCCTCCCGAGGCTTCAGTTAATGCTCTGCCGTCAATAAGTTTTACAGCCTGCGCCATCTGCTTTGGAGGCATATTATCCAGCATGATAACTTCCGCCCTTGTTGTGAGCGCTTCTTCAACTTGCTCCAAACTCTCGACTTCCACTTCAATTTTAACCATGTGTCCAATATTCTCTCTGACCTTTGCCACTGCCGGAACTATCCCTCCGGCTGCCTCGATATGGTTATCCTTAATCAGAACCGCATCAAACAACCCCAGACGGTGATTATGTCCACCGCCTACTCTAATCGCATACTTTTCCAGAACTCTAAGCCCTGGAGTGGTTTTGCGCGTATCCACAATGCGGCAGGCATGTCCGCGCACAAGTTCGACAGCTCTGCCGGTAGCCGTAGCAATCCCGGATAGATGCTGTACAAAATTCAAGGCTGTGCGCTCGCCGGCCAGTAAAGTGCGTGTAGACCCTTGAACCGTGGCTACAATTTGCCCTCGGCTTACCTTCTCCCCGTCTTTAACCTTGGCTGCAAACTTTACCCCGGGATTTAACAAGTAAAAAACCTTTTCAGCCACCTCAAGTCCCGCGATGATCCCTTCCTGTTTCGCCATAAGTTCCGCCCGGGACTGATGTGCCTCATCAACGATAGACTCAGTTGTAATATCCTGAAAACCAATATCTTCATTTAAGGCAGTGCGAACGATCTCTTCCCACAGTAAACGATTCACGCCGAATACCTCCCCATGCTTAAATGTTTCTTTTGCCAGGCTGGACTAGAATCAGGGTAGTCTGAACGGTAATGACTCCCTCTGCTCTCCAGCCGGTCGAGTGCCGCCTTGGTCATCAGTTTGGCTAACTCTAAAATATCTCTTAATTCAAGTTCATGCTCCTGTACATCCCTTCCCATAGACTCTAGGGTGCGTAAAGCATAACACAGCCCGTGCTCACAGCGGACAATCCCGACATGTTCCCACATTAAGGTCTGGATTTGCTTAAGCCTGGGGTCATCATGCTCCAGAGGGCTAACACCGACTTTAAGACTAGACGGTTGGGACATGCTGCTTGCTCCTACTGCCCGTTGGAATTTATTATCGGCAGCTGCTACTTGTTGAGATATATCGCTTTCCGCCAGCACTTGCGGACTCCTCAGTGTTTTTCTGATAGCTGCTGCGACCCGTTTACCGAATACTAGAGTTTCTAGGAGCGAATTACTGGCAAGCCTATTGGCCCCATGCACTCCGGTGCTGGCAGCCTCCCCGCAGGCAAACAAACCCTCGACATTCGTGCGGCCACAATCATCTGTTTTCACGCCACCCATCATAAAATGTGCCGCCGGGGTAACCGGGATTAAATCTCTTAGGGGGTCAATCCCTTGCTCACTCAGCTTAGCCTGAATATTAGGAAACCTGTGTGTAAAATTATCCCCAATTGGAGTTGCGTCCAAAAACACTTGGTGCTCTTTTACCTGTTCTTCAGCAATGGCCCTTGTAACGATATCCCTGGGTGCCAGCTCCGCCATCGGGTGATACCGCTGCATAAATCTCTGTTTATCTTCAGTCACCAAGACGGCCCCTTCTCCTCGAACTGCCTCGGAAATGAGAAAAAGTGGACTTTCTCCACTAGCAAAAGCAGTGGGATGAAACTGGGTAAACTCCAAATCTGTGAGCACAGCCCCCGCCCGCCAGGCAAGAATCAACCCATCTCCGGTGCTAAAAAGGGAACTGGTCGTACGCCCGAAAATCTGCCCGCACCCTCCGGTAGCGAGCACGACTGCGCGCGCTTTAATGACAATCGGACCGCGTGTTCCCCTGGCAACAACTCCACAACATTTCCCGTCCTCAACCAGTAGTTCCTCAGCGCGGTAACTCGGCATCATCGTCACCTGCTCACTAAGTTGCACCCTATGGTAGAGAGCCCGCCAAATCTCCGCTCCGGTGCTGTCCCCGTGGTGGAGAACACGAGCCAGCCTGTGCGCCCCTTCCCTAGCCAAATCCAATTCTCCTGATGGGCTTAAGTCGAAGCGTGTGCCAAGCGCGATCAGGTCTTCAACGATTTCCGGCGCTTCTTGCGTAAGCAGACTGACTGCCTGCGGCTCACACATTCCCGCTCCTGCAAAGAGAGTATCTTCCGCGTGAAAACGCGGGGAATCACCTTGGCCGACCGCAGCTGCAATTCCCCCTTGGGCTAGAGTAGAGTTGCAGCGATCAAGCTGATCTTTAGCTAAAACAACAACTTCACCCTCCGGCGAAGCCCACAAGGCTGTTGCCAGACCGGCCAATCCGCTGCCAATGACCACAAAATCGGTCTCGAGTATGCGCATGGTTAATTCTCCTTGTAAAATAGAACTTATCTATGTTGTACCAAATGTATTTACAGGTGTCAAGACACCATTATTGACAATTATGCGCAAATGCGGATAAAATTTATATAAAGAGAGCAAAGGTCATGCAATTAATTTTTCGGTAAATTTATCAAGTAGGTGGTTAAATGCTGCGCAAGGATGCCCCGGGTGAAGAACGAAGAACGAAATTATTACAAATACTTAAAGACAGCACCTTGCCGGTCAAGGCCGCTGAATTGGCTAAGGAGACCGGGGTTAGCCGCCAAGTTATCGTGCAAGACATTGCCCTCCTTCGAGCGAAGGAAGAACCAATTATCGCCACTCCTCAAGGTTATATCTATTCTGCTCCTGACACCACCCCTGTTGCCGGAGTCAGGCGTGTTATCTATTCCCAGCACACCCCGGCAGAGATGGAAAAGGAACTAAATATCCTGGTTGACCATGGCGTTGCCGTGCTGGATGTAGGCATAGAGCATTCAGTCTACGGCAAAATCTTTCGCCCCCTAGGCCTTAAAACCCGCTATGATGTCAAAACCTTTGCAGCCGAGATGGCACAAAACCATGCTAATCTCTTAAGTGCCCTGACCGGCGGTCGGCACCTGCATACGGTAGAGGCACCCAACGAGCAAAGCATAGACCGGGCCTGTAGGAGCCTGGCTGAAGCAGGGTTTTTACTCAAGCCGTAAAAAACAGAAACCTCCGCGTTTATCACTTCGCGGAGGTTTTACCTCAGAACAAGTTATTCCATTCACCGCCCAGGAACCGAATACTCACACGCTACAGCGGTCTGACATTTGCCGCAGCCATAGCGCGGAGCATAACGGACTTTGATCTCATCCAGGTAGCGTGAGCAAGTCCAGATATCCTTCCCATTCTCGGTAATGGCACCAACCGGGCAGCGAGGGATGCACTCCCTGCACATGGTACAGTTGTCATAAATCCCTGTATAGGTCCGGGGGGTAGGTTCGATTTTCCAACTCACTACCACGCTGCCAAAACGTCCGGCGCTTCCCAGCTCGGTAATAAGGGACTTGCCCAAACCAAAAGTCCCCAGCCCGGAAATATACGCAGTATGTCTTTCCGACCAGTTGCTCCTCTTTTTCACCGTTTTATAGCGCGCATCGTGCAGCGGTGCAAGTGCCAACCCGCCTTTACTTTGCACTTCTGCCACAAGCGTGCGACGGACGGCGTCATTAAACGCTTCGCCCTCGATCCGGCCATAGAGCCATTCCCGGGCCGGTAGATCTCCGTTATAATTAGCCTGACGCACCTCAGGCGAATAAGGGAGAAAATAGGATATCACAGTTTCGGCCTCGGACAACCATTCAGTTGGGCTGAGATAGTGCGGGCCGACTACTTCCGGCTCTTTCAGCCGCGCAAACAAAGGGTCATGAGCGGAAGCAATCCCGACCAAGGGGCTGCTGTATATCCTAGACAGGCCTATTTCCTGTGCCCGGTTTAACGGACTCTCGTTAACTAAGTCAGTAATCAACGCTGCAAAGTCTTTCTTATCCATTCAGCGTGCTCCTCTTTGTCCTATGTAGGAAATGATCCTGGACGTTATCTAGGCAGATATTCGTTTAACACAATTATACTGCCTCGTCTCCATTATGTCGAAGACTATTTCAGAATTGTCTGAGATATTTGCCTGACCATAGAACAAAGTTAAGTACAAAAAAAGCCGCAGACACCGACCTTTAGCCAGTAGTTTGCGGCTTTGAGTTTATTGATTCAACTCGGCTTCCGGGAATAAGCCGATATTTTAGCCTCCACATGCCTGAGCCAGCGCACATCCGCTTCCGCGTGAAACAAAGACCAAAGCCATGGCTACCATAATACCGCAACTCCCTTAGAGTTATACATGACGAACAAAGCCAGGAACAATCCCATGAATCCATATACATTGTCCAGATCTATTATAAAAGGGGGCAGCCGTCAAAAAAACCGCAGATGTCAACTTGCTTAGCTGACTACTGCGGTTCTTTGAAAGTAATATAAATTCATTCCAAAATGTTTACTTCTCCAACCCCGAAAAATCCAGGGTAGCAAAGAGATCCTCAAGGGTTTCCGCGCGGCGGATCAGTTCTACGCTTCCGTCTTCTTTGAGCAGAAGTTCAGCTGAGCGCAGTTTGCCGTTGTAGTTGAAGCCCATGGCATGGCCGTGTGCGCCGGTATCGTGCATAACCACAATATCTCCGATGTCGATGCGGGGAAGCTCCCGATCCACGGCAAACTTATCGTTGTTCTCGCACAGGCCTCCTGTCACATCATAGATGTGGTCCTGAGGGGCATTTTCTTTCCCGACAACTGTGATATAGTGATAAGCTCCGTAAATACCGGGACGCATTAAATTGGCCATACTGGCATCTAAACCGACATATTTTTTATAGATATCCTTCTTATGCATAACTGTAGCTGCCAAGTATCCGTACGGTCCGGTAATCATGCGTCCGCTCTCCATGGCAATCTTTAAGGGATGGAGTCCGCCCGGCACGATTTTACTCTCGTATGCTTCCCTAATCCCCCGGCCCACATACTCAAGGTCAACAGACTCCTGCTCCGGGCGGTAGGGAATTCCGATTCCCCCGCCCAGATTGATAAGCTCAATTCTAATTCCTAAGGTCTGATAAATCTCGACCGCCAAGTCAAACATCATATTCGCGGTCTCGATAAAGTAGTTGGGGTCAAGTTCGTTGGAAATGACCATC
This sequence comes from Paradesulfitobacterium aromaticivorans, assembly GCF_054657415.1. Taxonomy (NCBI): domain Bacteria; kingdom Bacillati; phylum Bacillota; class Clostridia; order Eubacteriales; family Peptococcaceae; genus Paradesulfitobacterium; species Paradesulfitobacterium aromaticivorans. The sequence continues at coordinate 231,099 of NZ_BAAHYT010000004.1, forward strand.
GTGTGAAGCCCAAAGCGCTGTGCACCTTTGGCTTGGGCCGCTTTATAACCTTCAAAAAGCTGTTCTTTTGTAAGACCGTACTTAGCCTCCTCGGGCTTGCCAATAATGTCATTGCCCCCGGCGCGTAAAGATCCGGGGTTATAGCGGAAAGAAATAATCTCAGGGATGCCAGTGTGCTTTTCTAAGTAATCTATATGGGTGATGTCATCCAGGTTGATAATCGCACCAAGCTCCCGCGCTTTTTGATACTCATCAGCAGGAGTGTCGTTAGACGTAAACATAATATTCTCATCCAGGATGTGCACTTTTTCAGCCAGGATCAATTCCGCCAAGGAACTGCAGTCAGCCCCGAACCCTTCCTCGCGCAGGATATTTAAGATATAGGGATTTGGAGTTGCTTTGACCGCAAAATACTCCTTAAACTCCGGTGCCCAGGAAAAAGCCTTGATTAACCTCCTGGCGTTGTCCCGGATTGCTCTTTCATCATAAATATGAAAGGGAGTCCCGTATTCCGCGATTATCTTTGCCAACTGTTCTTTACTAAACGGCAATGTTTTCAGTGCCACTTCTTGCTCCTCCACCCTTTTCTAAATTATTTACAAGTTTCGTGCGCTACCTCTCGTATGGTTTCTGTAAAAAACCAGTCATTGAAGTCAGTTACAGCTAACGATAGTATTTTACACTGGGACACAAACTAAAAAGCGGTTCCGAACTACTCGCAACCGCCTAAAGGCAAAGCCAAACCAACCCTACCTCAACAATGCAAATAGCCCTCCATCCGGACGATGCCGGATGACAGTCGTGCGTTTGTTCAACCCACGCCCAGCAAGCGTTCTTCAGCCCTCAAACCCTCGCTTCGGCGGCTATTCCTTTCCAGCATCCCTCATCGCAGGCTGAGCTTAGGATGTGTACTCTTAATAAACCGCACCTCTATCGCCTATTTAATTTGTTTAATTATCCTATATTAGCCTCACAGTGTCAACAGGAAAGTCTACCCTCTGAAGGTCTACTAAAAAAGCTTTATTTACAGGAAGTGCATGAACTTCCCCCTGTATTGCATTTACTGCAGTTCCCGGAACAGCCGGTCTCCAGCGGCTGACGGCACCGTGGGCAACTCATGGCCGGACCATCGAGCGGATAACCGCACTGCGGGCAGCTTTTGCCAACGGTTGTGCAGGCATGGGAATTTACCATCGGCATGGACATCGGCTTGGCTCCCGGCTCTAATGATGATCTCACGGATTCTATTATCTTCGGTATTAGTTTGAACATAGCGCCTCTTCTCCTTTTCCGGCCACCCACTTAGCTTAGGCTACCCCTTTGGCACCAGTCCCCGAGCGTTCTCCCCAAACTCTGTTCTTGAGGATCTTAACCGCAAACACTACCACCAGAATCAACCCCCAGAACACCGCAATAATCCCGGCAATCTGCAGCGGTGTGTCCGTACCGATGATACGGGCAGACTGAGCTGTGATCCCGCCGATCAGGAAAGCTATGACCCAAGTGCTGAGCCACATCACGGCAGCTTCCCGTTTCGAGCGTTCCTTAAACATTACCATAATTGACGCAATGCAGGGAACAAATAAAGTAATGGTTACGAGTGACACAATTGTCTGAATCGGAGTGAGCGGCAAACCTGCCAGACCGGCAGCCCCAAAGTCTCGGCGCACGATCCCCATGATAAAAGCCGTGGATGCGTCCCGCGGCAAACTGAGCCATTTAACAGTAAGAGGAGCCAACATATTTTGCAAGAAATCCAAAATCCCGGTCACCTGCAAAACACTAATAATTAAAGCGCCTAATGCAAAAAGCGGCAAAGCCTCTTTGACAAATTGGTAAGATTTAATCCAAGTCTTGGTTAAGACATTGTTTATTCGCGGCATTCTAAGGGGGGGCAAATCAATCAGCAAATCTGAGGACTTGCCGGAGAGCAAAATGTTCATTAAAGTTCCGACAGCGACTAAAACTCCTAAGATGATCATGACGTAGAGAGCGGCAAACTGCGGTCCGACTGTCGCCAGCATCCCCGCGATCACACCTAACTGAGCGGAGCACGGTATCGCGAGGCCGAGCAAGAAAATGGCAATCCGCCTCTCCCGTTCCGAGCCCAGCAAGCGGGTCGTGATCGTAGCCATGGTCACACATCCGAACCCCAGAATCATCGGAATGACTGCCCGCCCATTTAAGCCAATCCCAGTTAAAACCCGATCCACCAGGGTGGCGATCCTGGGCAGGTAACCGGAATCCTCAAACAGGGACAAAAAGAGATAAAAGCCGGCAACCAGAGGCAATAAGAGGCCGAAAACATAGGTAAGAGTCATAGTGAATAAACCGAATTCCCCGATTAAAATAGTCCCTAAAGCCGAACTCTGCTGTACGAAATGACCGACAACCGACCGGATAAACGGTTCCACGTGCCCGATCATGATTGTTTCTTCCGTAAAACCGACAACCGTCCCGGCTACAAACACTCCAATCAACTTATACATCAGATATAAAGCCACAATGAGAATGGGGATGCCGGTAAGCGGCCGGATCATCAGCCGGTTTAATGTGTTAACCCACGCCAATTTATTATTAACTTCCTTAACCACATATTCCACGATCTCGTTGACGCGCTTGCGCCTCTTCAGATAAATCTCATCCCGGAAATTCAGGGGCTCAAGACCGTGACGCTCTGCAACCGCCACATCCCCTTCAAGTATAAGCAATGCTTCACCCCGGCTCCCGACGCGGTCTGCAAATTCATCCAGTTTCTGCTGCAAATCTGGTTCACAATTACCAATTCGCGCCTGAAAAATGCTCTGTTTTAATTCGTCCATACCCTTTTTGGCAACCGCCACAGTCGGAATAACCGGCACTCCCAGCAATTTGCTCAGAAGGGCATGGTCAATCTTTAAGCCTTGCTTTTCGGCCTCGTCAACCATGTTCAAGGCCACAATGACAGGTACGCCTGTATCAATCACCTGCTGCGTTAAGAATAAGTCCCTCTCCAAATAAACAGCATTGACTACATTGACGACAATGTCAGCCGTTAAAATAACGTCCCTGGCTACTTTTTCTTCATCATTAAACGATGAGATCCCATAAACTCCAGGAGTGTCAATCACAACATCTCCTTGGAAGTGCCCGGATGAAATCTCCAAAGTAGTACCCGGATAGTTGGAAACATCTACATACATCCCTGTTAAACTGTTAAAGAACACGGACTTGCCGGCGTTGGGATTACCGGCCAACACGATCCTGCGCGCCCCTTCCGGAACTTCTATGTCCAAACTGCAACCATGACAGTGTGACATCTCTCATCATCTCCCCAGTTGTCTAATTATTACGTCAGATTATTAGGTCAGACGAACCCCAATTTCGCGAGCCAGCTGTCTGCCAAGTGCTATTAACTGTCGGTTCTTGCGCACTACAACCGGACCCGCAGGCACTACCTCTTCGCAACTCAGCCACTCGCCTTCGGCAATGCCGAAACGGATTGCCTGCGCTCGTACTTTATCATTAGGAATGTGCGCAATTGTAAAGGACTGCCCCTTTTTCACTCCATCGAGAGTCATTTTCCATCCCCCTCCTTACTCCAACCAATGGCAAAACGTGACAACGATTATCATTTAAGTAAAAAAGAAACAAAGCAATAACGGTTTGTCCTAGGAAATCATCTAAAAGTGTACGTTCAATTAATTGAGAACGGTTATCATTTTCTTTGCTTTTATTATAGTATTTAATCTATCTATAAGTCAATCCCTACTAAAACACTATGATAAAAACTTTTTTTCTCAAGCAGCTATGGTGGAGGGAGCAACCATCAACCAACCCGGGATGCGCTAACTTAGATTACTGCACTAGTCCGCCTTCCGGTAATGAGCCCCTAAGCTGTCCCGGCGCTGCCTGGCAGCCTGTGTTATCAGCACAGCAGTTAGAATCATCAGCTTTAACTGGTGGTGAGCAAGCAATTCTGTATAACTATGGCAGCGGTATTGTTCGAGATATACTTGAAATTTACTCAGCTCTTCCATCGCCTGCGACAGCCCGGATCCGCTGCGCACGATGCCGACATTCAGCCCCATGAGTAAGCGCAGCTTTTTCTTTATCTCCTCAAGGCTATATCCAGCTTGAGCACTATTCCTGATTTCCTGGGCTTCATTCCCGTCGGCCCCAGGCAAATCATGTGCTTGATTGTCTTTTTCCCAAGGCAGGTCATGCTGAAGATGAATCCCGTCATCAGCTAAAAGCTGCTCGATATCTGCGAGTTTCAATGAACTTTGGGCAGAGGTCTTTAACGCATCATCCAGGTCACGCCCCGCATGCCGACCAACTTCGATCCCGAAAACCACGGCCTCGGTTAGGGCATTCCCTGCCAGGCGGTTGGCACCATGGACCCCGCCTGTTACCTCCCCGCAGGCATAAAGCCCGGAAGCTCCAGTGCGTCCGAATTCGTCAATCACGATTCCGCCCATCATGAAATGGGCGGCCGTGCCGACTTCTATGGTCGTGCTGCCATTTAAGCGCCGCTGAATCGGTTCGTATTCCCTTGCCATCTTTGCAGGAGGAACTTCGCTAAAGTCTACATAAACACCCCCGTGCTCGCTCCCGCGGCCGCTCCTTATTTCCTCATACACAGCCCGGGCCATAACATCCCGGGTCGCCATATCACCCTCCGGGGAATAGCGCGTCATAAAAGCATCCCCTAGCTTGTTTCTGAGCACCGCCCCATCGCTGAAAGGTGCGGTCGATAAAACTTCCTTACTTGCCCCCATGCTAACCGTGGGATGAAACTGGATAAATTCCATGTCCCGCACCTTGGCTCCTGCCAAATACCCGAGAGCATAGCCGTCCCCGCTCACATCTCCGGCGTTCGTAGTGAGAGGATATAACTGCCCAACTCCGCCACTGGCCAAGATAACCACCCTGGACTCAAAAAACCAGACTTGGGGCTTGCCTCGGTCTAAGCCGTAAGCGCCCCCAACTGTACCATCCTTCTTCAACAGTCCTGTGATCAGAATTCCATTGAGTAAAGTGACACCCGCTTCTTTGGCTTTCTCCAGCAAAGGCAGACTTAAGGCCAGCCCTGCGTTATGCGTAGAACGCAAATGTCTGGCGTCGACCGTAAGTATCCGTTCTCTGCCGTGTCCGGGCGAGCCTTTGCTCGAGATGCGCCCGTCCTGCCGTAGAAATGGCACGCCCCAACGCTCCAGGCTTTTTATCCCGTCTTCTGCTTTGGCGGCTAATTTCCAGACAAGCTTCTGATCATTAAGATATACCCCACCTGCCAACGTATCTTCCACATGCTCCCTTGCTGTGCCACTCTTAGGTGCTTCAGCCAACACAGCCGCCATGCTGTTGCGAGTCATGATCGTATTGCCGCTCTGCCCCACTTTCCCTTTAGAGACAATTGTCACATTCCAGCCCTTAGCTCTTAACTCCAAAGCGGCACTTAAACCTGCCAACCCCCCACCAATTACTAAGGCGTCTGTTTGCACACGCTCTAAATCCACTTCAAAATCCCCCCCCGCGTTATATGTAGTTAGAAATTTCGCCGTGTTGGTTAAAATTCCTTGCACAAGCAGGAATTTTAACTTAAATAAAGAAAAAGTTACAAATACTAAAACAAACCAAAGTAAACGTCGTGCAGCTTTCAGCGGGCAAAAATTCGCTAACCAAAAGCTCAAAACCATCTACTTTATTGAAGGAGGTCTTACTCTATGAATGTCATTGAAGCCCTAAACACCCGATACTCTGTGCGCGCCTTCAAACCAGAGCCGGTGAGCAAAGAAACCCTGCTTCAGATTATGGCTGCGGCCAACCAAGCCCCTTCCTGGGCTGATACCCAACCTTGGGAAGTCTACATTGCTACGGGCGCTCCCTTAACTAAAGTGCGTGAGCAATTCCTGGCTAACTATGAAAACGGAACCACAAGCTCGCCGGACTTGCCCCGACCGGAAGACTGGCCACCTGCCCTCAAGCAGAGAATGAGCGAAAACATGTCCCAGCGCTTTGCCGTGATGGAAATCGACCGGGAAGACAAAAAAGCGCGGGACGCTAGCGCCCGACGCAATTATGAATTTTTTGGCGCTCCCGCCGTTGTTTATTTGTGCCTGGAGCAAAACCTTACCCCTTGGTCCATCTTTGACATGGGCCTGTGCGCCCAAAGCATGATGCTTGCGGCTCAGGAATACGGCGTGGATTCCATTCCGGCAGTAAGTCTGGTCGCCTACCCGGAAATCATCCGACGCGAACTGAACATCCCTGACAACCTGATGGTACTCTTCGGGATCGCTCTCGGTTATGCCGATGATGACAACCCAGCCAACAAACCCCGCAGCCTGCGCCGCCAGGTCGAGGACGTCGTGAGGATCATAGGAGTTTGAGCTTCTGCAAGTGCCAATAGGCTATGACATGCGCCAAAATTCCGCCGACAACCAGCCCCCCGATCGTCAACCAAACCTCCCTACCCTCTGCACTGCCACTACCGCTGTTGAGGCTTTGCATAGCCTTTAAGGCCCAACCCTCCGGGGTAAGCAAGGAAAGATATTTGACACTCCTCGCAGGCTCAATTACACGAATTCGCATTTTCCTACGTTATTCGAAATTAAAAACACTCTCTCCTGCTTAAAAAAACGCAGCCCCTTTTTTAGGAAAGAGGCTGCGCTTTCGTATGCATATTCCATTAAAAGCATACCTTTTGCTTACGCGGGTTTGGCGCTTAAGTCGATCGTTTCATCTTCCGCGATCTTATCAAGATTATCCTTCCACAGGTATTCTCTCGTTTCTTTAACAATCACTCCGCTCAGAGCAAGAAGTGCAATGAGATTAGGAATCGCCATTAAGCCGTTGGTAAGGTCAGCCAGATCCCAGACCAGGGAAAGGGAGAAGACAGAGCCTGCAAAGACCCCTACCACCCAAGCAAGGCGATAGAATATGATCGACTTTTTCCCAAAAAGGTACTCAAAACTCTTTTCGCCATAGTATGACCACCCTAGGATCGTGGAAAAAACAAATGTCAAAAGCCCGAGCGTCAAAACCAGCGGCCCAATTACCGGAATACTCCCGAACGCGGCATGGGTTAGTTTGCCACCGTTCAAACCTCGAGTCCAAACGCCCGTGTTCACGATGGTAATACCGGTTACGGCGCAGACAATAACTGTGTCCCAGAAAGTTCCGGTTGATGAGACCAAGGCCTGCCTGACAGGGTTTCTGGTCTGAGCTGCTGCCGCCACAATCGGTGCACTCCCCAGACCGGATTCGTTAGAGAAAAGCCCTCTGGAGACCCCATAACGCATGGCCATCATCACGGTAGACCCGGCAAAGCCACCGGCAGCCGCTTGCCCCGTAAAAGCACTCGTCACAATCGTGGCGATGGTATTAGGAATAGCCCTCCATTCTAAGGCAAGAATTATGAGACACCCCAGAACATAAAAAGCTGCCATAAACGGCACCAAGAGGTCGTTTACTCTGGCTATTCTTTTAACCCCACCGATAATGACGATTGCCGTTAAAGCAGCCATAACCAAGCCGGTAATATAGGTCGGAATTCTGAATTGCTCATTAGCCAGCGTCGAGATAGAGTTGGCCTGCACCATATTGCCGATACCAAAAGCTGCGATACTGGCAAATAAAGCGAACAATAGTCCGAGCCATTTCATCTTAAGCCCATATTCCAGCACATACATCGGCCCGCCGGCCATGGTGCCGTCACTGGTCTTGATCCGGTATTTCACTGAGAGTAGAGCCTCCGCGTACTTGGTCGCAATCCCGAATACCCCGGTAAACCAGGTCCAGAGCACAGCACCAGGGCCTCCGATGGCTATAGCCGTAGCCACTCCCACAATGTTGCCGGTACCTATCGTAGCTGCCAGAGCGGTGGTTAAGGCACTGAACTGGCTCACATCACCCTGCGCGTAATCATCCTTAGTTACAGAAAGTTTAATCGCTTTTCCGATATACCTTTGAATGAATCTGAGCCGAATCGTAAGAAATAAGTGGGTGCCTAAGAGCAAGATTAATAAGGGCCACCCCCACAGCCAACTATCGATTGTGGAAACTAATGCATGAAAAGAATCCATAATAATCCCCCTTTTGCTGGTAAAAACCGCAGTTACTAGCTCATAGTATTACCACTTAGGGAAATAAACATGAGCTTCTTTTGCTTACTTACGGCACCATCAGTTTTCAGGGGAGGATTCAACTTATCACTTAAGGTATTGCTTATACAAAACCTGGGTCCCACTGTTCTCTTTCCCGGAAGCTGCCAAGCTGTCATAGAGGGATTTAACCAGCTCCAAGCCTGGCAAGTCCAGGTTCATTTCCGCAGCCGACTCCAAAGCTATTGCCATATCCTTAATAAAATGCTTAACGTAAAAGCCAGGGGCAAAATTGTCCTTGATCATGCGCGGCGCAAGATTACTGAGTGACCAGCTACCAGCCGCCCCTGTCTCGATGCTTTGGAGGACGCGGGCTGGGTCCAAACCAGCTTTCTTGGCGTAAGCCATCCCCTCGGATACCCCGATCATAGTGCCGGCGATCGCAATCTGGTTGCACATCTTGGTGTATTGCCCCGCTCCGGCTGATCCCTGCAGGATAATATTCCTGCCCAGAATCTCAAAAATAGGCTTCACCGCCTGAAAAGCTTCCTCATCTCCGCCAACCATAATCGCCAGCCGGGCCTCACGCGCCCCCACATCCCCACCGGAAACAGGGGCATCCAAAGCGTGCAGCTGCCGTTCCTTAGCCTGAGCGTATATCCTTTGCGCCAAAGCCGGAGAAGATGTCGTCATGTCAATAAGATAGGTTCCCGGCTGGGCGTGCTTAACCACCCCGTCTTCCCCGAGGTAGAGCGCTTCCACATCACCCGGATAGCCGACGATCGTAATCACCACATGGCTCTCCGCCGCCAAATCTCCCTCATGATCGCGCCAGAGTGCTCCGGCCTTGATAAGTTCCTCCGTCTTTGACTTTGTCCGGCTATGTACCAACACCTTGTACCCTGCTGTGAGCAGGTGCCCGGCCATGCTTTTTCCCATCACACCTGTGCCGATAAAGCCGATAACCGTATTTTTCGGATTAAGAGACATATATCTTTCACCCCTTTAAGCAATATTACCCATGAACTTATTTAAAAATGGACCACAAATATGCGAGGTGCATCAAGGTCTCCTCCTAACCGGCTGCCGCGGAATATGCTTTAGCGGAAAGGTATTTAAGCCTGTTTGTCGAATACTGTATGGACATTGAAGTAGACTACAAGGAGTTGTTAATAATGACTGTACAAGAATCACAGACACCGTACAAGAAACAAGACAAGAAGCAGGACAAAGCGCGGGCCAAGCTAAACCGCACTCTTACTCTAACCACTGAAGAAACAGACCTTTATGCCAAAAAGCTAGTGCACCTGGTGCAAAAGGTTGAACTTAACGAGATCTTAAATAAGACGATCAACCAGGACCTTTTTGAAGCGCTGGATTTACTGCCAGCCACATTCGTAGATTTACTCTTTATCGACCCACCCTATAACCTTACGAAAAACTTTAACGGCAAGACTTTCAGCCAAATGGACGTCCAGAAGTACAGCGCATGGCTCGAGTCCTGGCTGTCGCGCCTTCTCCCCGCCTTAAAACCGGAGGCTTCCGTGTACATCTGTGGAGACTGGCTCTCAAGCTACTCCGTTTTCAACGTAGCCTCTAAATACTTCAAAGTGCGCAACCGTATTACCTGGGAACGCGAAAAAGGCCGGGGGGCCAAGAGCAACTGGAAAAACTCGTCAGAAGACATCTGGTTCTGCACGCTCGCTGACAGTTATACCTTTAATGTCGACAGCGTCAAACTTAAAAAACGGGTGATCGCCCCTTACCGAGATGATACGGGCAAACCCAAAGACTGGGATGACAACGAAGATGGCAAGTACCGCCTTACCCATCCCTCTAATTTATGGACTGATCTAACCGTACCTTTTTGGTCAATGCCGGAAAACACCGACCATCCCACCCAGAAACCGGAGAAACTTGTAGCTAAGATCATCCTCGCCAGTTCGAACGAAGGAGATGTGGTCTTGGACCCCTTCCTGGGTTCCGGAACCACTTCCGTTGTCGCCAAAAAACTCAACCGCCGCTATATCGGAATCGAGCTTGACCAGACATACTGCTGCCTGGCTGAAAAAAGGCTGGCACTGGCAGACCGAGACCGTTCCATCCAGGGCTACCACGATCAAGTTTTCTGGGAAAGAAACAGTCTCAAAGACCAGAAAAACAGCAATAACAATAATAGCTTTGCTAAAACTCACAATTCTTGACTGTGCGCGGGAAGGGGATGACATCGCGGATATTGCTGATGCCTGTTATATACATAATCAGACGCTCAAACCCCAGACCGTAGCCCGCGTGTTTTACCCCGCCGAACTTACGGAGTTCAAGATACCACCAGTAGTCCTCTTTGTTTAGCCCCAGTTCATCCATCCTGCGTTCCAAAACCTCCAGGCGCTCTTCACGCTGGCTTCCGCCTACTATTTCCCCCACACCCGGAACCAGGAGATCCATCGCGGCCACCGTCTTATCATCGTCATTTAGCCGCATATAGAACGCTTTTATTTCTTTAGGATAGTCCGTCACAAACACCGGCTTATTAAATACCTTTTCCGTTAAATAGCGCTCATGCTCCGTCTGAAGGTCGCTCCCCCATTCAACCGGATACGAGAATTCTACCTTTGACTTTTGCAAAATCTCAATCGCCTCAGTATAGGAAACACGGCCAAAGTCAGAATTAACAATGTTATGCAGGCGTTCAAACAGTCCTTTGTCAATAAAGTTATTGCAAAAGGCCATTTCTTCCGGTGCCTTCTCCAAGGCGTAAGCAATGAGGTATTTCATCATGTCCTCGGCCAGTTGCATGTCGTCTTTAAGCTCAGCAAAAGCAATCTCAGGCTCGATCATCCAAAACTCAGCTGCGTGCCTGGCTGTATTGGAATTCTCAGCCCTAAAGGTCGGCCCGAACGTATACACTTTATTGAAAGCGAGACAGTAAGACTCCCCGTTCAACTGCCCACTTACTGTAAGGTTGGTTTCTTTGCCAAAGAAGTCCTGGGCGAAATCTACCTGTCCTTCTTCGGTGCGGGGCAGGCTGTTTAAGCTCAATGTAGAAACCCGAAACATCTCCCCAGCCCCTTCGGCATCACTCCCGGTAATAATCGGGGTGTGGACATACACAAACCCCCGCTCCTGAAAAAACTGATGAATCGCATATGCAAGCAGCGACCTCAAGCGAAATACGGCCGCAAAGGTGTTAGTACGTGGCCTTAAATGGGCAATAGTACGCAGGTATTCGAAACTGTGCCTTTTCTTTTGCAGCGGGTACTCTGACGGACACAGGCTTAATACTTCGATTTTCTCAGCCTTAAGCTCAAAAGGCTGTTTTGCTCCCGGGGATTCGGCCAGGACTCCTTCGACCGCGATCGCTGAACTTACTGTAAGTTTAATAATCTCTTTGAAGTTATCCAAGTTCTCGTCAAACACAACCTGAAGGTTGTTAAAATATGTACCGTCATTCAGTTCGATAAAACCAAACGCCTTAAGATTGCGTACAGTCCTAACCCAGCCCTGAAGGCTGATCCTCTGGCCGAGGTACTTCTCTGGCTCACGATATATGTGTTTGATATCTGCTTTGTGCACTATGTGTATTCTCCCTTGCCGTTAATATGTATGTTCCTCACTGATTATTGATTATGCAATCACCTTAATATTATATCCATTGTGAACCGATTTTCCAATTTCATCAGATCGCAGCCAAAGCTAACCCGAATGGTGAATTCTCATGTTAGGTTGTTTACAAACCCATTATATAATGAATCTCTGCATCATGAATATTTGCATTATTTTTGCTTTAGCAAGCAAAAAACCCTAGTCAAGCTAATTTTTTTTTGTTAGACTACTAACAGATTACACATTTTATTCCAACTGTTCACGATGCGATCATCTATGTTTTTATGGTGGATACTTGTAGCAAGGATTGTCTATACGTGTCGAATAGAACATTGCCAACAAGAGAGAAAAAATAAAAACTGGGAGGATGGTAGAAAATGAGTTTCAGCAAAGGAATCAACCAAACACTCGCCACTTTGACCAAGGCCCGGGCCGGGGATGACATTGCCCCCTACAGCGGGATGTGTGTCACTTGCTTGGATGGCTGCACCGGTCTGTGCGAAGTCGGCAAATCGGCTGTTCGCGGCAAAGAGGTTCTGTATCCGGCTCCTTTTGGCAAGACAACTTCGGCCTCGCAAAAAGATTATCCTGTTGATTACTCGCACTTTAACATAATGGGCACAGCCGTAGGTGCCCACGGCATCGAAGCAGACCCTGAAGTAGCGATATTCCCTGCGGTCAACTTGGAACGTCAAATCGGAGCGGACACGAAAATAAAAGCCCGTCTGCCCATCGTCATTGGGGCCATGGGTTCCACCAATGTCGCTGCTGACAACTGGGACCACCTGGCTGCCGGCGCTGCCATTTCCGGCGTGCCGATCGTCATCGGGGAAAATGTGTGCGGCATGGACCCTAATGTTGAGATTAAAAACGGACGCGTGGTCAACTCCCCGGCACTCGCTGCCCGCGTCAAAGCGTTTAAGGATTTCTACCAAGGGGAAGGTACCATTGCTGTCCAAGCTAATGTTGAAGACACCAAGCTTGGAGTTCAGGAATATGCTCTGGAAAAGCTCGGTGTTGACGCCGTTGAACTCAAATGGGGGCAAGGAGCCAAAGACATTGGCGGTGAGGTTAAATTAAATACCTTAGAGCGCGCACTCCAGTTGAAAAGCCGCGGCTACATTGTCCTGCCAGATCCCACGGACTCAGGCGTACAAGGAGCTTATAAAGCCGGAGCCTTCACTGAGTTTGAAAGACATTCCCGCATCGGCATGGTCACGGAAGAAAGCTTCCATGCCCGGGTGCAGGAAGTCCGCAACGCCGGAGCCAAACAAGTGTACCTGAAAACCGGAGCTTACAGGCCCGCAGATTTGGCACGCGCGGTGAAATTCGCTTCAGATGCCAAGCTTGACCTCCTTACTGTAGACGGTGCAGGCGGCGGTACCGGCATGAGCCCGTGGCGCATGATGAACGAGTGGGGTTTGCCCACGATCTATATTCAGGCTCTCTTAGTGAAATATTTAGATATGCTCGCCAAAAAAGGACGCTTTATCCCCAACGTAGCCATCGCCGGCGGCTTCTCTTTAGAAGATCAGGTGTTCAAAGGGCTGTCCCTGGGTGCACCTTATATCAGCCTCGTTGAAATGGCCCGCGCACCGCTGGCCAGCGCCATGGTCGGCAAGACGGTCGGACAAATGGCCAAGAGCGGCAAAGTTCCAAACGAATATAAGAAACACGGGGAAGAACTGGAGCAAATCTTCATCCTCGCTGCCGAACTTAAGGAAAAGCTCGGTTCGGACTTTGAGCGTCTGCCGGTCGGTGCCATCGGGGTGTATACTTACTTCGAACGTATTGCGCAAGGCCTGCGCCAATTCATGACCGGTGCCCGTAAGTTCTCTCTGGAATACATCACCAGAGACGACATCGCAGCCCTGACTAAAGAAGCCGCTGACATCACCGGCATCACCTATATCATGGATTCAGATGCGGAAGAGGTAGAAAGAATTTTAGAGTAAAGAGTAGTTTTAGAATGGGATTTTCAGAGTAAACCTTAATTTATCGGCACCAATAAATACCATGACATAACCCTGAGAAACACTTAACTTTTCATAGGACTGTCCAAAAGCAGGATTTGCTTCCGGACAGTCCTTTATTAATAGAGTCAAATCTTTCATCGTCATTATAAGGAACGAAAATTTCGTATGCTGCACAGGTTTATTTAGCAATCTTAATATATATCGGACTTAGACCCGAACCCTGGCCACAACCACTGAACTTCCAATCAACAGCACAATCCCAAGAGCAATGATTAATAAGTAAGAACCAGTAAGATCATACAGAACTCCCGGAATGAAAGAGCCGACTGCCCCTCCCAGCTGGTGGCTTACCGACACTAAGCCGAATACTGTTCCAATGGGATGTTTCTTAAACATATCCGTGCATAGGGAACTGGTTGGCGCGATGGAAGCCATCTCAGTCAGCCCGTAAAAGACCGCAAAAACTAAGAGCATCCACGGTGCCTGCGCCGTGAGTAGCACGACGAATGTCAAAGCACGTATGATATAGATCAGGGCTAGGAGCCTGCTGCGGGAGAGCTTATCTGAAAGATACCCGGTACCGATCGTCCCTACGATATTAAAAACGGCAATCGTGCTAAATGCCAGAGCAATCGTTGTCAGGGGAAAAGCTCTCCCTTGGTTAAACGGGATAAAGTGCGTTCCGATCAGCCCCACATCGGTAAAGCCACAGATAAAATAAGGCAGAGCCAAGAGCCAAAAGCGGCGGTCTTTAAGGACCGCAAACATGGGCGCTTTGTCTGCAGCCCCGCCCAGGCCGGTGCCCCCTTCCCGATTTAGATACTCCTTATACCCATAAGCTTTTAGTCCGATATCTTCAGGCCTGGCCCGCACCAGGAAAAAAGCGAAGGGCATGAAAAACAACAATACCGCAATCCCTGCCACCATTAACGAAATGCGCCAGCTATAGTTCGATATGAGAAAAAGGGACAATGGCACCACAATAAGCTGACCAGCGGCCATCCCGGAAAGGCTTAGCCCCATGGCGAATCCTCGCTTGTCCACAAACCAATGCGCAATCACAGAGGTAGCGGTCACATTAGAGCCGCCTGCCAAGGCAATTGCCGCCAGAATACCGTATACGATACCTAACTGCCAAGGCCTTTGTGCCAAAGAAGACATAAGCAGAGACGACCCCAGCAAGAACATGCTTCCGGTCATTACCACCCGTGCCCCCAGCCTGTCATTAAGCTTGCCGACCAAGGGCTGGAACAGCGCAAAGGTAAAGAAACTGAGCATGGAAATAAAGGTGACCGTAGCCCTGTTAACCCCAAATTCGTGCTCCCACGCCGTTACATACGCGCCAAATGAGCCGCGGACGCCAAAGGTGGCAAACAGAACGAGAAAACTGATGCCGAGAATAACCCAGCCGTAATACACCGGGAAATGCTTAAGCCTGCTCTCTTGAAGAATGTCCGTTTCCTCCCGTCGACTCTGAAATAAAGCCTCCCATTCTATTGTACCTTATTCTGAATATTTCGTCAACGGTTGCAAAAAGTAAACCGACAAGGCAGGATTATTTAGGGAAATGATAAAATTCTTCGCACAGTAAACCTTAATAGCCAAAACTTATCACGGCTGTCCTGCGGGATGGGATCGCCGGTATTGGATACTTGTAGCATCAAACCCAGTTTGTTAGTACTGAGGGTTATGTCCATCTGCGAGCCATAATTATGACCCTTGACTTACCTTAGTATGCATGCTAATTTTAGCTTAGCAAAAACCTGTATTATCGTCCAATCGGAGGAGGGCTTTTCATGGCAATCAGTAATGATGATTTATTCAAGCTGGTTAAGGTGCTTCCGGAAGAAGCCAGACAATCAGCCTATGACTTTTTGAAGTATTTAACAATTCGTCATACACGACCAAACTGGGACGAAATTGCCCAAATGGAGCCGGACGATTTACCTTTGAGTAAAGAAGAAGAATGGCAATTGAAAAATAACACGGAATTTGTGTCGTGGGAGGATGCGATGCATGAACTCAATTTACCGACTGACCTAATGCTGCTATAACCGTGGGCACTAAGCATACTAGAGCAATCTTAACGATTGCTAAAGGGATATTTTCAATTCCAGTTCCTGATGGAGCCAAAGGATTGTACAAATAAATATTTGCTTGTGTTCCTAGAACATACAAGACAAGCGAAAGAAAGCTGACGATACTTGGAATAGAACCAATTGATATCTTTTTGCTCATAAAATATAATCAGAAAAAAGAAATTAGATTAACTAAGGCTATTAATAAAACGAAACGTAAACGAGGGGACACTTGACCAATATATATGGCTGCAATGCAAATAGCGACGCACGCATTAATTGCAACACGCAATGGGCCTTTTGGAATGAGCATTGATATGATAAATAACGAAAACATCCAGACTCCGGCCAAATAAACTAGATCCTGAAAACGCGGAAAACCATTAGCTAATGATACACCAAAAATGTATTGAGTAGCATCAATACCCCCATTTTAGTCCCGAGAATTATGAATATTAGATAAATCCCGAGAAGACCAAATAACCAGAAAACCGGATATTCTGCCCATAGAACTTGCGGTGGGTTGCCATAGAAGAAACCCTTTACTCCATCATTCAGCCAATCTTCCCGGAGTCCTTCCTCACGGGCAATTGTCAACCTCCTATACCCGCGATAGCACTGTGTCGCCAGTAAAGATGTTTCTCATCTTGAAAGGAACGGGAGTCGTAGTTAATTGCCAGGCTCTCAGTCGCCATCCTTCAAACAAAAACCATGGTTCATCAAGATCATAAATCGGATTTCTCACCCACTCGGGAACTTCCATTTCAAAACGAAAACACAACCAATCGATCGCAGCCACAAAGTAAACCAGCCATCGCCACGTTTTTGGATGTGTCACTGTCGTGGGCAAAGGAGTAGCTAGCATACGCATTCTTTCTGAGATATCTGCCAAATAAAAATCATCCAAAAAATCGCCGAGAACTCTATACGGCTCGGCTGTTCCTTGAGCGATTTTTTGAAAAGCCTCTTCAGCAGTTTCAAGATAATAGGCCATGGACACTACTCCTTATACAAACAGTTGATCAGCGAGAATATTTTACCATATATTTGGAAATTAATCTAGAGGTCAGACCCTATTCTAAAAAATCAGCTCCCCCAATCTTTTCCTCAATCCCTCCGCCGGGAAATACTTGCCCGGGCACTCGGTATGGGCTTCCGGGACTTCCCGGTGCAGTTCGACATCGCTTACTTTAAGTTCGTGTTCATCCATGAGGGAGAGTATTTTATCAACCAGCCCCTTCAGTTGAGCTTCCGGAACCTGAGTCAGGCTGAAGTTCCCAACCAGGCAAATCCCGATCCCGATGAAGTTGCGTCCCCCGGCTTTACAGTGCGCACCGGGGAGATTCAGGGGCCTTCCGTCCTCACACCTTCCATCCGGCAGAATGACGTAGTTATATCCGATATCACTCCAGCCGTTGGCTAAGTGCCAATCCCGGATCATATCCACGTCAACAGGCACGGTTTTTCTGCCCATGCGTACGGTCGTAGGGCTGGCAGAATGATGCACAACAATCTTTTCCCGTTTCATTAGATCTTTCATGAGATTCGTCCCTCTCCCTTCACTTCCAGGACAGCGATAGCCTTGGCGAGTTCTGTTATGCTAGTGGACAACTCATTCAGTTTCCCTTCGATGCGCACTAAGAGATAAGCGCTGACCACGATCGGGAAACCGAAGTTGCCGACAAGCTTTAAGAGTTCTTCCATGTCCCGCTTTTCCTCCTTCCTTGTTCTTTAATCTATGATATGGCGGTGACGGCGCTCCCTAAGCAGAAGCGCCGTCTATGCTGATTTTTAAGCTGTCTTAGAGGTTGTATCCTCCCGGCTTAGGCTGATGGCGGGTCGTAAAGGTCGTTGGTCGTAGTGTCAACGATTTTCAAGTAGAGTACAATTTGGACTGATGTGGAAAGTATAACAAGCCAAATAGACCTGACCAATTGTGACAAACTTCTGCCCCGAACAAGTGATATAATACGAGTTGTCAAAGGAGGAGTGCCTATATGTATATCATCGATCGCTTTGAAGATCTCTGGGCCGTAGTAGAGACCAACGACCGGCAGACATTTAGCCTGCCCCGCGAACTTTTGCCGTCTGACGTTTGCGAAGGTGACGTATTAGACATCACAATTAGCGTTGACCAAAAAGCTACAGAGGCTCGTAAGACCCAAGCTAAGAATCTCCTAGACAATTTTTTCGATGAATGAGGTGTGATTAGTGGATATTCTCAACAAAAAACCCTGGCTCCTGTATGTTCTTCTCTTCTTCATTCCCCCGGTGGGGATTTTTCTTCTGTACAAGATGAGGAAGTTCAGCAAGACCACGCGGGCAATCATGGCGGCGTTGTTCGGCTTCGTCTTTCTGATCGAGCTGGCTGTACCTTTTACAGACGCAGAGCCAACCGGCAAGCCAACCGATGTTCCCGCCGTGGCCGGTGTAAGTGATTCTAAGAGTCCGGGTGCCACCGGGGAAACTGATGTAGCTGCGGCCGGGGAACAAACAGATAAGACATCGGATAATGCCGCGGGTGCCACTGATTCAAATACCAGTAATAGCTCCAATACATCGGCAGCTCAATCCACCCCGCTAAGCGGCAATCTCAAGGTGCATTTTATCGACGTTGGCCAGGCGGACAGCATCCTCATCCAATCGCCTTCCGGCACCGCAGTTTTGGTCGACGCCGGCAACAATGCTGATGGTACTGAGGTGGTCAATTACCTCAAGGCTCAGGGCGTCAAAGAACTTGCCGCCGTCGTGGCCACCCATCCGCATGAGGATCATATCGGCGGGATGGATACGGTGATTAAGAGTTTCCCGGTTAAACAAGTTTACATGCCAAACGCGACCTCTAACACAAAAACATTCGAGGACATGATTGCGGCCATTAATGCAAGCGGCGCAAAGCGGATCCAGACGAAAGCCGGTGTAGTTCTCGATGTACCCGGAATATCCGAAGTATTCTTGGCACCTAACAGTTCTAGCTACAGTGATACAAATAACTACAGTGCGGTACTCAAGATAACCTACGGCAGCACATCATTTCTTTTGACCGGTGACGCTGCTTTTGACTCAGAAAATGAGATGCTGAGAAGTGGCAACAGCTTAAAAGCAACACTCCTTAAAGTTGGGCACCATGGAAGTAATACCTCCACCGGTGACTCGTTTCTTAAGGCCGTATCTCCGAAATACGCCGTTATCTCAGTCGGCGCTGGGAACAAATACGGCCACCCAGCCCAGGCAACACTGGATAAGTTAGCATCTGCAGGGGTTACGGTATATCGTACTGACCAGGCCGGGACCATTGTCGCTACGAGTGATGGTAGTACGATTACGATTGATAAAAACGCATCTCCGATCAAACCGCAAGCTCCTCCGTCCCCTAGTCCGAGTCCTACACCGGCTCCAACTCCTGCCCCATCTGCCCCGGTTTCTTCGTCCGGATCTGTCAGCATTGCGAGCGTGGACCTGAGCGCCGAGGTTGTCACGATCTCCAATAGCAGCGGATCTGCAGTGGATCTAACCGGGTGGAAATTAGTCAGCGTAGAAGGCAATCAGACCTATAACTTCCCAGCCGGGACTTCAATACCAGCTGGAGGAACTCTCAAGGTGGTTAGCGGTAACAAAGCCCAGGCAGGACCAGGAATACTAGTCTGGACCAAGTCGTATATATGGAACAATGACGGAGACCCAGCGGCGCTGTACAACGCCCAGGGGGAAGTGGTCTCCAGGAAATAGGAGAGGTGATACATTTATGAGCGGCGCTGCAATGGCCGCCCTGCTGCTTTATGGCCTGGGCCTTTTGCTCTTTTACTTTATCGTCAAAGTGGCCGTCCGTAATGGAGTTCGCGAAGCTACCGAAAAGACGCAGCAATCCATTGAAGAGATCCGCGACCTAGTGCAGGCTAGTGCCAAAGCCCAATACGAAAAGCCCCGGGAGTGATCCCGGGGTTGTTTTTAACCTGCATATCCGGATATACAAATCTACCAAACTCTAATTCTTTCGCCAGGATAGATAAGATGAGGCCGGCGGCGAAGATGAGGATTTATGCGTAAAAGATGGTGGACACGTCTTCCGTGACGTCTAGCTATTTTATGCAGGCTATCTCCATGCCGAACAATGTGATGCATTTTGCAGTCTCTCCTTCTAGTTTTATAGTATCCCTTTTATTTCCAATCTCACTTTATTATTATGATCGGACAAAATTTTGCTGTGCAAGTCTATATGAATTTTTGCCCGAAACAAAAAAGGCTATGATCCCAGCCACCACAAAAGTTTTTTCTATAAAACTTAAGCGAATTCGCTTGACATTATGAGCGAATTCGCTTATTATTATCTCAAGAGATATCAGTTCCCCGCCGGAGCCGAAAGGAGAATGAAAATGTACTACAGATACACGAAACGAGACAATCCGATGTCAGACTGGGGGCACGCAATGTTTTGCAACGACCAGGAGCGCGTCGAAAATTACGGCGAATATGGATGGGCGTTTGACGAGAATAACGGCGTCAATATCGCAGACATTAGGGATGCAATCATAGAGGCATGGGAGCTAGACAGAGAGCAAGGATTTACCGGAGACTTTGGCAACCAAGTGTTTGAGGGCAGCGCGTACTATGACATGACAGGCGAGGAAGTCGCCGACAGCTTTGACCCCGAGGACATAGTCGATAGTGCTGAGGCTTATGATGATACCCTAGTTGTCTGGCTCTGGGAACGCATTTTGTCCGAGCGCGGGATCGATGCAGTGATTACCGGTAATGGAGCAGTTGTCTTTGATGAGTCCCTTATATCCCGGATCTAAGCGAAAGAGAAGGGCCGGGAGCAATCCCGGCTCCTATTAGGAGGCGCGAATTATGAGTGACATATGGCAAGGCACAGGACCATGGCGGGGCTGGCGGCTTACTCCCGACCACGCCCAAAGCAGCTACGATCAACCCGTCTTAGTTAGCCCACAAGGGCAAGTATTTGGGCCAGCTGATATTATAACAATAGACGATGTAATAACCGTCCCGGAGGCGGCGGAAGAATGGGGCAATGTCACAGAGCCCACGCTTAAGCGCCAACTGGCCGGAGGACGATTTGCGGGAAATGAAGCCCGTAAGGCCAGAGGGAGTTGGTTAGTGACGCGTCAAGGTATGCAGCGTGTCTTCGGTAACTCCGGGAGTGATGACGATGCTGACGGCAAAGACTTGTAAACAGTGTGGCAAAACCTTCTCCGGCGGTCCACGCGCCTGGTACTGTCCGGCATGCCGGGAAGAAAGGCGTGCTAAGCATGATAAGGATTATAAACGCCGTAAACGTACTGGTGCTCACCGTCCTCTTGGCAGCATAGATCAGTGTGTCATCTGTGGCCAGGATTATACCGTGAATGCCGGACAACAGCGATACTGCCCTAGATGCGCTGTAGGGGCAGTAAAGGCAATCGATAGGAGTCAGGGATTAAGTTACTATCATGTTAACAAGGATGCCATTAATCCAGCTCGAAATCTCAAGCGTCGCAAAGGATTAAGACAGTGTCCCATATGTAAAACGCAATTTGATACCCGTAGTAAAAGGATCTGTTGCAGTGATGAGTGTCGCAGAGCGTATATAAACGCTAACTGGCGTGCAAGATATCATCTTCGCAAGGCAAATAAATAGCCCCGCCTGATGAGCGCACCAGCGCCTACGGACCGGCTGGGAACTGGTCGAAACCGATGATCCGGCGTTATGCCGGGGAGGTCGCGGGAACCCGCATCGAGCTGGCTTTGCAAAGTCGGCCTTTACATATATCTGATCTTTGAAAAATAAAAACCCCGGCGCGGTAACCGGGGCATGAGAGCATTGCTAATCTTCAGTTATAAACTGCTTAGCAAAATCAAATATCGGTAAGATAAGTTTTAGGAACTCCCCCTCCGGGAAAACCTTGTAGCTAAACACTGATCCATCTTTAGTCAGAAGAAGTCTAAAAGGCTCTTGGTCAGGGTCGTCATTAGGATAATCTACTCGCATTGCTGATATAAGACCATTAGTTTCATAACGATCCCAATCCTCACTGGTAGCCACGTCACTACCTCCTATATAAGCGACGTCTACATTTAACAGCTGTATGCGACTAAACCAACCACCTTTTATTTGCGGACCCTCTGCTTGTTGGTCATATGAATCTTTCATTCTTAGGAGGTCTATACCTACTGGCTTTGCTCGCAACTGACTCTCATTGGCGTCTATTGGCATCCATGCCCGTAAGCGTTTGAATGCTGCATTAAAAACTTGTTTAGAAGAATAGGCACTAATTAGCCATTGTCGCCCATCGTCCACAAAAGCTGGAAATGCATTTTCACTCGCAATGTGTATTAGGTCATCAATCCTTCCTTGTTCTTTTGAATACCCAACTCCTTCAAAATCGTGCCCTAAATCGTGTGTGATTTGTAGTTTGGTTAAGGTTCCGTACTCACTATGCCCCAGCAATTCAACTTTTGTTCTTAAGGTAATATTGGTCTGTGAGTTAGCTGTTGTAGGCATAGTCTCGATTGGTAAATTAACAGGATAGCGCTCAATGTGAAATAGTTTTGCTGAAATTGGCAAAACATTACCCCCTTCTCCTTAAATTGACAATTTGAAAAGAAGGTTCTTCACGCTTATAACTAAATCCTGCCTGTTAGAAGAATATACGTATATTCTTTTTTCGCTAGCGTGCACAGAGCATCGGCCTGGTTTTTTTTGCAGATTAAATTTATCAACTTCTTGACCCTCTATTCCTTTTATAAAGAGTCTCTTAAAATAATCGTGATCTTGCTCTCCCGATTTTATTTCAAGTGCGAATTTTTTATGTCGGATATCTTGAAGCGATTCCTCTAAACCAGAGAAAACGCTTGTTATAAACTCATCCAGCACATCTTTAGTTTTTCGATATCTAACAAGCGTTTTACCCTTAACTGTTAAATGCATCGCAGTGTTATTTTCAAAATCTTCTATGCTATCTCCTTGAGATTTAATAAATTCAAGATTTACCCCTATAGGATCAAAGGTAATAATACTTTCCATACCATTTTTGCGAGAAAAATACTGAATATCTTGCTTATTATTTTTAAGATTCTTATTTTGACTGATTGCCGTTGTAATTAAATTTCTCAAAAATCTTTCATTAATAATTCTCAGAGAAGCCGATGGGACTAAAAAATCAGCAGTATAATTCCAAGAAAATTGAATGTTAGTAAACCAAAAATACATAAAAAGTAACAACCTTTTTAATGGTTCAAGATTTTGAATTAGTGTCTGAAGAATCGCTATGAAAACTGTTACCGTTGCCACATCATAACCATTAACAGGGACAACGACGGCTAGTCTGTACACCAAAATAACACAATACAGAAGTAACAATAAAACCCACCAGTACTTCTTCAACCGCTTAAAGGCCATGTTACTTCACCTCACATAAAATATTTGCTTATATATTCTATATTTAATTCACTTTACCTGCTCACACAATTGAACAAAATAATTCTTTTATTAAGCAAAAAACCCTCCCCCGCCTAAGCGAGAGAGGGCTCTACTAAGTTACATACTTATACTATTTTCCCCGGGCGGTTCTTCTCCCCGGTCTCCAGCCGCCTGAGAACTCGCCCCGGGCACAATAACTGGCGGGTTCACCTCATAAACTTGTGGCTTACTTATAATTGGCTCAAATGTATTAAGAGTGGCGGTAAGTTGTTGCGTGCTGGGCTGACTCAAATCATGCATCCCTGCTGCAGTTATTGCTATAAGAAACGCATTAAGCACGGCCAAGCCGATGGCCTCTACCGTGAAATTGCCGCCGACATACAGCACGAACAACTGAATGGCTGCTGCGATAAATACGGAAAGCAGGCGCACCCACCAGTCACTCAGGTGCTGGCGAATCGGTTCCTTGAAGAATTGCACCAGCAAGTAGGTTGCGGCCACCAGGCCGGCAAAGGAGCCCAAATACGAGGTCGTAAATAAATCACTAGGCATAAACTTTTCCCTCCTTATAATGTTTGAGCATACTGTGCCGCCAGGATCGCCGTCTCAGGTGCCCCAGCTCCGCAGCAATTTGTGACATTCGGGTGGTCCTTGACTTCAGGCCCGCCGATAATCACCAGATGCTTTGCCGACTTCGCTTCCGGATGAACTGCAGACTGGCCATTTCGGCAGAACATCGCACATCCGCCAAGCTTATCCGAAACGATCCTTGCGCTTGAAAAATCACGGTCCGTAAAATAAACCACCGCATGATCTAACACGTCTTCACCCCCTCCCCTAATACGGGTTATCTCCGCATCAATCGCCGCAAGCAGTTGCTCCCACGTGCGCCCATATCGGGCCAGGTACCCGATCGGGTCAGTGTGATCTGTTTCACCGTACATGGCCGATATGCCGCGGTGCGAAAATACGTTGTCCTTGGTATTCCAGCCGTACCGCACACAGGCGTCAGCCACGAGCCAAACGGTCCGCTGCCAGACCTGCTCAAACTTAGCCTGGTCTGTGCCCTTGGGTTCGCACATTTCCACTGAAAGAAACCGGCTGTTGGCCGTCTTGCCCGCGTGCCAGGCTTGCTCGTTTTCCGGGATACACCGGATAATTGTCTCCCAGTCCACGAAATAATGGGCAGATGCTCCTCTGTCCCCGGAGTTGAAGTAATCATGCTCATTCTGCGCTGTAGCTCCAGGAGTTGCGGTACTGTGAATCACAAAGCCCTGGGGATAGAGAGACGTGCCAGGGCGGTTGTACCGTATGAGTTGTTCTTGAACTGGATAACTCACTTAGAAGACTCCTTTCACTTAAAAATTGCCCGCGCGGCAATACCGGCGGCAATAAAGGTGCTTGCAACTGTCCGCCAGAGCCACGTGTTGCTTTCTTCAAGCTTATTAATGCGGTGGGTGTTTGATTTTGCCCGGGCATCGGTTTCGGTTGCTTTAGTATCGATAGTATCAACTTTTTCCCTTAACCCGTTATAGGAGTCAAGCTTGCCGTTTATCCTTGAAACGTCAGACTTGACTTCAAGTAAAATTTTAATTATTTCATTGTCTTCCAACTCCCACCGCTCCTTTCAGACATAAAATTATTATTCTGGTATCCCCTTTTCGAATACCACCCGCACCTGCCCGTCGGGCTCCTTCACACAGAAATGCCCATGGGCAAATACCCCCTCTTTCCGCATCTCATGATTCGCGGTGTTTGGTATCCACCGGCGGCAAGTATAACAAAAGAGAGAGTACGGTCCTCCCTCCCTGGGGCGAACGTCGGAGTAGGTCTTATCTTGTACCGTTCGAGCTCACCTCTTTCGTAGCATAAAAATAACGCCCTGAAGGCGTTATTGAACTAAAAATTGTTTGTGAGCGCTCTTGCGCTTTTCGTCAGTTACTTGAGCGTAGATTTGTGTTGTAGCAGGATCCTCGTGTCCCAGGAGCCCCTGGACACTTACCAGGTCAGCTCCATTATTCAAGAGCAACGTAGCAAAGGTATGCCTAAGCACATGCGGATGGACGTTTTTCTTTACTCCGGAGCGCTCAGCAATAATCTTGATTTCCCGCTGGATACCCCTATTCGAGAGCCGTCTGTATGGCTGCCGCTCTGTTATAAACAGTGCCGGTTCATCGTCAGTACGGCGCATTAAGTACTTTTTGAGATGGTATGTCGCCTTAAATGATAGATAAACCGTTCGTTCCTTGTTACCCTTGCCGATCACTCGCACCGACATAGTCTGCCAGTCGATATCGTCACGATTGAGCCGCTGGACTTCGGAGAGACGGGCGCCAGTTGCGTAGTAAACTTCAATCATAGCCCGCTCGCGCGGCGTTTTACAGGCCTCGCGAATCATTTCTAGCTCCTCGATGGTTAAGGCTTTCGGCATCCGTTTTTCTTTCTTCGGCGGCTTTATCTTCCTGGATGGATCTCGCGGAAGAATTTCTTCTGATGTAAGCCAGCCGAAAAAGCTTTTTAGTACAGATAGTTTGCCTGAGAGCGAGCTTGTTTTTAGACCGTTGAACTCTCCCAAATACGCACGGATATCTGCTGTCGTGATGTCCACAGTGGCCTTCTGAACGTGTTCTGCGAAGATCCTGAGGTCTAAGGCATACCCTTTGAGCGTGAGTTCGCTAAGACCTTCGAGCCTTTTGCCGGCCAGAAACAATTTAATCTTTGCGGCCAGATCCGGATGGCCATTCGGCAACGGCGCGGGCTTAATGTCGTATTGCGCAAAGATGCCCGTTAAAGAGTTCTGCAGTTCCTGCTTGTCCAAAGTTGGGCAAGAAACAGAAACGGCGCTCGTCACCTGCTCGAGCATAAGCTCAGCGGTGGAGCTAAGAACTTGGGTTTGCATAGTATGACACCTCCTG
>NZ_BAAHYT010000005.1:0-1200 GCF_054657415.1 Paradesulfitobacterium aromaticivorans
GTTTCTTCCCTGGAGAAAAATATAAGCAGGCGACGCCTCCAGGTGCGCTTGAGCCCGAGTGATCAGCTCGGACTTGCCTGCTTATATTTTACCATACTATGCCTGACAGAAATAGTCAATTTCCAAACATTTGTTCTATTTCTAATCCTGTTGTTCTTCCCTAACTTGCTTTATAGATTTTATCATGATCAAACCCAGCAACGGTATGGGCGATTTAAGCTGCCAAACGCTGAATCCAATTAAAGCAAATAACCCTAAGTTGTAAATCATAGTCGAAACATAAGCACCGTGTGTTTTCATATACTCCCCCCTAGAAGGTTATTCGGCAGAAACGTCTAATACTTTACTTCACAGATGCGATTTTTTTACGAAAGGAAGTATTTCTATGAGTGACGAAATCCGTGACGCGGCTGAAGTTGTAAAAGGTATTGTTGAGGCGGTACCAGTTTATGAGGATCTACTGCACCCTGCCGCACAGGAGCTAGGAAAAGGCCTACAAACCGTTGCCAAGACAATTAATGTGGTACTAGCACCGGTTGCCGCTCTCATCTGGGGCTATGAACAAATTAAAGCGTATATCCAACCAGCGCTAGAAAAACGATTGAAGAATGTTCCCCCCGAACAAATCATCCCTCCCGATCCAGCAGTCGCGGGCCCAGCATTGGAAGCTTTGCGTTTTACGGGGTATAAAGAGGACCTAAGAGAATTATACGCCAATTTACTGGCAACATCCATGGATGTGGAGACGGCACTAAAGGCCCATCCCGCTTTCGTGGAAATTCTTAAGCAGCTTTCACCAGATGAAGCAAGGATCCTTGGGCGATTCCAGGAGCACATTCCAATCCCAATTCTCTCAATGAGATCTGTCGATTCCCGTGGCTACTATACTACCTTATTACACAACTTCACGACCGTTGCTGAGCTTGCAGGTTGCGCTCTTCCGCAATTAGTCACAAGTTATGTTGATAATCTCGTTAGATTAGGCTTAGCAGAAATTTCGTATGAGCGCTATAGTATTGACCCTGGAGCTTATGAAGCTGAATTGGCTCATCCAACTGTTGTAGGGATGAAAACCTATATAGAGAACAATGAACGCAGCGTGGAAATTCGTCAGGGTGTTTTGGAAAGGACTAATCTAGGAAAGCAGTTCTACGAAGCATGCATACTTCCGAGATAATCTACTAATTTTGTGTCGCTAAA
>NZ_BAAHYT010000006.1:0-24181 GCF_054657415.1 Paradesulfitobacterium aromaticivorans
CGGGATTGAAGGGTTGTGGAAAGATGCCGAGTAAGCCATTGCGACACTGTTCTAAGCCTGGGTGTCCAAACCTAACAGCAGAGCGTTTCTGTCCTGAGCATGCCAAACAGGAGCGCCAACGTTATGATAGGCAACGTGGCTCAGCTCATGAGCGCGGGTATACTTACCGCTGGTATAAGTATTCGAAGTGGTTCCTAAGCCAGCCTGAAAATGTGTTCTGTAAGTTACAACTGCCGGGATGCACTAACTTGTCTGAGTGTGTGGATCATATTCAAGCGCATAACGGTCCGAATGACCCACTATTCTGGGACTCTAACAACCACCAAGCTGCTTGTATTCACTGCAATTCAGTTAAAGGACACAGGAAGATAGTGGGAAAAGAAAAACCGTTTAGATCAATGGGGTAGGGGGGGGGTAGTGGGTACGACCTAGGAAGTAAATTGCAGGACGAAATAGAAATCCAGTACCCTGATTACTCCTTGTATGGCATTGACTACGCTATGGGATTCACAAGTCGGGGGTGCATCCGCAATTGCGGATTCTGTATCGTGCCACAAAAAGAGGGTCGTTGGCACGCAGTGGCAGATATTGACCAATTCTGGCGCGGCCAAAAACATCTCATGCTGCTGGACGGCAATCTTACGGGGGATCACGAGCATTTCATGCACACCTGTAAGAGGTTGGTTGATAACAAAATCAGGACCTTCTTCAGCCAGGGGTTAGATATTAGGCTCATGGATGATGAAAAGGCCGCAATTCTGGCCCAGGTAAAAGATTGGGACTCAAAAAGAATCCACTTCGCACGGGATAGCCTGGCTGACGAGCAAGATATCCGGCGCGGGATCGAGATTGTCACTAAACATGTTAAACCGCACAGAATCATGTTTTATATCATCATTGGCTGGGATACCACAATGGAGGAGGATCTTTACCGAGTTGAAATGCTCAGAAGTTTTGGGATTGAGCCGTTTGCTATGCCATACGACAAAGCCGATCCATATCAATCAGACTTTACGCGATGGGTAAACGTCAAAAAGGCTTTCAAAAATGTTCCATGGGGCAAATACGAGCGTAGAAGTTAAGGGAGGAGAAACTATGAAATTCTCATGCGACAAAACACTTTTACTCGACGGCATCAACACAGTGCAAAAGGCCGTCGCTACGAAAACACCTACACCTATTTTGCAGGGTATCCTATTGCGAGCCGAATCCGGATACCTACTCTTTGCGGCCACGGACTTGGAAATTGGCATACAAACCAAGCGAACAATCATCGACCAAGAGGAAGAGGGAGGCGCTGTTATCCCAGCCAAAGTTTTTTCGGAGATCGTCAGGAAGCTTCCGGACGGATTGATCCAATGTGAGACGCGGGATAACAAGCTGCTCATAAAATATCGAGGCTCACAGGTTGAGCTTACGATCATGAACCCCGATGAGTTTCCGCTGCTTCCGGACACAGAGACTGATATTGCCACACTGCCGACAGAAATTCTAAAGAACGGCATCAAACGAACAATCACGGCAGTATCCATAGAATTTGCACGGCCGGTATTCACTGGGTTATTATTTTCACTCGCAAACGGGACCTTGGACATGGTAGGAACCGACACTCATAGACTTGCGATATTCTCCCGCCAGACTGAAACCCAAAGCGATTTTACGGCCATTATCCCATCTAAGACTGCATTGGAAATTCTTCGGCTAGTTCCGGAGGGGAACATCAACATCAAGGGCTCAGAAAATCTTGTGAGTTTTGAATGGGGAGAGACGCGAATCATCACCCGGACTATCGAAGGGACTTTCCCGGATTTTAAGAAGGTTATACCAAAAGGATGGACAAGCCGGGTATATCTCAATGTGTCAGAATTCAAGGGAGTAATTGAGAGAGCCAATATCCTTGCAGAAGGTGAAAGTAAAATAATTAAACTATCCGGGGATTCCGGAGAGTTCGATGTTGCTTCGCTAGGAAGTCAATCAGGGCGACTGAATGAGCGCATCGATGCAGAGGTCGAAGGAGAAAAAATAGAGGTATCAGCCAATTCAAAATTCTTTCTGAATGGCTTATCAGCGCTGGAAGGTGAGAATGTGTACGTTGAATTTAACGGATCCAATAATCCAATGGTGCTTAAGGAAGAAGGCTATACTCACATTATTTTGCCGGTGAGAACAGCATGAGGTATGAGGAGTTTTTAGAGAGTAAGCGGATTAAACCGACAAGTGCGGGATTTGATGTACTGATTGAAAGCATTAGTCGGCAACTCTTTCCTTTCCAAAGGGACATTGTTAAGTGGGCCTTAAAACGTGGGAGAGCGGCACTCTTTGAGGACTGCGGTCTCGGCAAAACACCTCAACAGTTGGAATGGGCAAAGCATGTATACGCTCATACCGGGAAAGACGTTTTAATTATGGCGCCGCTGGCAGTCAGCAAACAAACTAAACGGGAAGGGGGCATAAGGTTGGAAGAAAAGAAAAAACGGCCTGCCTGGTACTATGAAACAGTAAAACGCCTTTATCAATATCCCTTAGATAAAAAACGGCTAGCAGTTCTTAATGCAAGACTAGAAACAGAGATGCCAAGTGCCACGGCTCAATACTCCTTAGCTCCCGCATATACCGGTCCAGGAGATCAAACCGGGAACATCGTTTCTAAACGCTGGGAAACATCAGAGGAAATAAACGAACTCCGGATAAAAATACGAGAAATAGAAATAGCAAGTAATGGGTTTGGGGTTGATGAGAAAAGAATCATCGACCTTCGTTATTTTCAGAGGCACAATAAAGACTGGTGGGTAGCAAGACAAGTTGATATCCCGCTAAGAACCTATTACCGAATCAGGGATGAACTCGTGGCCGAAATAGCCGTTTCACTTGGGATAATTAAGCGTGACCAAATAAGCTTCGAGGAAATGGGTTGGTTGGTCTAGGAGTTTGGCACTTTTTTGGCATCTTTTTGGCACTTTATTTGGGTTTGGACGTGGTAAGATAGTAGTGTGCAAGGTGGCGGAATAGGTAGACGCTATGGTGACGGGTAGAACCACACGCATTATCCTGTTGACGGCTAGGCCATTAAGTGACCACGGATTGACAGGCCAGAGAAATCTGCGAACGGCGTTAGATGGCAATTGGTTTATGTAAGGCGCAAATCCTTACCCTTGCAAAGTTAATCTGAAGGGCCAAGTAACTTTATCATACAGTGCCCACAACTTAATATTTTCCCGTCAAGAGAGGCTAGCTAGAGGCCTCTCTTTTCGCTAATTAAGGCGAAAGCCTTGACTTATATTTGACGTTTGAGTTTCTCCTCATCTCTTTTACCCTCACTTAGAGGCCTGGATAAAACCGGGCCTCAATTCTTTTAAGGGTGTGATTCCGGATGTTGACGATAGGTGAATATGTAGAATATACGCAGCCGGAAGTGTTTATGCGGTTATCGAAATTTGTTAAGCCGGTGAAGAAAGAACGGAAAGTCTGGATTACGGTAAAGGAAGCAGAGGAATTAATGCGCCACGACACTTACAGGAGAATTGGTGGAGCAATAAGACAAGTAGGGAAAAGGATATGAACGAAAAGGCAATCGAAGCAATCAAACAGTTGCTTAGAATAATTAAACAGGCGGTTAAGGAAGGATACGATATACCGTATGAACAAGTGGAAGTGCTACGGAGTATAAACTCCCTTGTAGGTATTGCAAATGCGGCAGATACGACTAAGTTTTAGATTGTTTCCTAAATCGATAGCAAAGTAGGCAAAAGGTAAGTGCTCTGTACACGGGTGCAAATCCCGTCAGGTCCACTATTAACTCCTGGAGGTGGTGACAATGTAATGCCAAGGCAACGAAGTGACAAGCGAGATAAAGCCTTCGAAATCTGGCGGCAAAGCGGTGGCAAAACAAAACTTAAAGACATCGCAGCTACGCTGGAAGTTCAAGATACACAAATTCGGAAGTGGAAAAATCAGGACAAATGGGATGAACGAATAAATAGTAACGTTACTAAACCAAACAGTAACGTTACTAAAAAACGTGGGGCACCGAAGGGTAGTAAAAACGCAAAAGGGAACAAGGGAAACCGTGAAGCCGCTGCACCTGAGAGGAACAAAAACGCCGAACGGCACGGCTTCTTTTCGCGTATTATGCCTGACGATCCAGAGACCATGGCCATTGTAAAATCCATCGAAATAAAGAGTCCATTAGATATCCTTTGGGAAAACATCGTCATCCAGTACACGGCGATTGCCCGCGCTCAGAAGTTAATGTTTGTGAGAGACCAAAATGACACAACGGAACACTTGAAACGCGAGAAAGAATCGAGCGGTCCCCAAAGCGATAGTTGGGAGAAGGAGTATGAACTCCAATTTGCTTGGGATAAACACGCGAACTTTCTCCAAGCCCAGGCCAGAGCGATGCAGTCGCTGGAGAAATTGATTGCCCGTTATGATGAGATGTTACCTGGAGCCTTAAAATACGAAGAGCAACGACAGAGGGTTGAAAAAATAAAAGCAGAGATCGGCAAAATCAAACAGCCGGAAAATCCAGAAACTGATGATGGATTTATTGATGCCCTAAAATCTGATGCGTCTAATACGTGGTCAGGTGAGCACGATGACAGAGATAATTAAAAGAGTCGTTAAAGCTGCCCTGTATTTCGTTTCTTTTTCTCTCAAACAAAAAAAGATTCTCCAATGGTGGTGCGATGGAAGCCCATATAAAAACTACAACGGTATCATCGCAGATGGGGCGATTAGAGCAGGAAAGACGGTGCCAATGGCATTGTCTTTTATATTTTGGGCCATGGACACCTTCGATGAACAGAACTTTGCCATGTGTGGAAAATCCATAGGTTCATTTCATCGTAACGTGTGGAAATGGCTAAAACCGACGTTGACCATCCGGGGCTATAGGGTCCAAGAAGTTCGAACCGTTAACTTTATCACGATAACCTTCCGGGGGAAAACGAACTACTTTTATATTTTCGGGGGCAAGGATGAAAGCAGTCAGGATCTGATCCAAGGTATCACATTGGCTGGAATCCTCTTTGATGAAGTTGCATTAATGCCGGAGTCATTTGTCAACCAAGGTACAGGTCGTTGTAGTGTTAAGGGCGCTAAATGGTGGTTTAACTGTAACCCAGATGCCCCGTTGCATTGGTTCAAAATTCAATGGTTAGATAAGGCCAGAGAAAAGAAAATCCTCCATCTACATTTCATCATGGACGATAATCCCAGCCTGGATGAAGAAACCAAAGAAAAATATAAATTGATGTACTTTGGTGTTTTCTTCAAAAGGTTTATCCTCGGACTTTGGCTCATTGCTGAAGGCGCCATCTATGATATGTGGAGCGACGAGGAGAATCTTTTTAACGATGACGAAATGCCACTGGGACTAAAATACCTTGCCAGAAGATCAATAGCAATTGACTATGGCACCACAAATCCCATGGTCTTCCTGGATATTTGGGATGACGGAAAAACGGTCTGGCAGGTTGACGAGTATTATTATGACAGTAAGGAAAAAGGGGCGCAGAAAACAGATTCTCAGTATGCCGATGATCTTATTGAATTTATCGGTAATGACATACCGGATGAAATCATCCTTGACCCTTCAGCAGCCAGTTTTAAGGCCGAATTACGGCAGAGAGGACTACGTGTAAAAGATGCCGATAACGAGGTAAACGATGGCATTAGGGTAACGTCCTCGATGATTGGCCTAAGGTTATATCGGGTGCATGAGAAATGTATCCACACTCGCGAGGAGATCACATCTTATGCATGGGATGAAAAAGCCAGACTGCGCGGCGAAGAAAAGCCTGTCAAAGTTAAAGACCACACTTGTGATGGTGTACGGTATTTCTGCAAGACGAAAATCAAAGCACGGAGGTTAGTAAGTTGAGTAAAAGAAATAAAGACAAACAAGCGGTAAAACCTCAGCCTAAACCTCCAGCTATGCAAACAAGAGACGGCATAATGACTCGTGATGCATTTCAAAATACCCTGGCTCGTACGGGTTGGGGTATGCCCAATATGCTTGAGGGAACACAGTACCCGTTAACCAGGCTCACAAAAGACTATCAGCTCATGAACAGCCTTTACCGCAGTCACTGGGTAGTACGCCGGATCATCGACGTTATTCCTGAAGATATGTGCAAGAACTGGTATCAAGTACAAAGTCAGATCCAACCGGAGTATATTGACCGACTTACTAAGATGGAGCGTCAAACCAACGTAAAAGCAAAGATACTTGAGGGCCTAAAATGGGGCCGCCTTTACGGTGGAGCTGCGGCAATCATCATGATCGAGGGACACGAGGGAATACTCGAACAACCCCTTGATTATGACACCATTATGCCGGGTGCATTTAAGGGGCTTTTAGTCGTTGATAGATGGTCCGGGATATATCCTGAACTTGAACTTGTGACTGACCCTTCGGACTCAGAATTTGGATTACCCAATATGTATCAAGTGACAAGCGAAGCAATCCGGGGAACAATTCGGATACACCATAGCAGACTCCTCCGCTTTACTGGTCGAGAGTTGCCATTCTGGGAACGACAAGCCGAAGTGTATTGGGGAGCATCAGAGATAGAACATACCTTCGATGAATTGAAGAAACGTGATAACACAAGCTGGAATATTGCCAATCTTGTATTTAGGGCTAATCTTAACGTTCTCTCCATGGAGGGTATGGATCAGATTCTGGCTGTAGGAAATGAGAAAGCACAGCAGGATCTATACAACACGGTACAGGCTCAGAATTGGTTATTAAACAACTTCAGTATGTATGTTTTAGGGGAAAAGGATAAATTTGAAAGCAAACAATATTCCTTCTCCGGCCTTTCAGATATCTATGAAAACTTCATGATGGATGTCGCAGGAGCAGCAGAAATGCCGGTGACTAAACTGTTTGGCCGGAGTCCTGCAGGAATGAATGCCACAGGCGAAAGCGACATGCAAAACTATTACGATTCCATTGAAACAAAGCAAGAGTCGTATCTTAAACCAGTATTAAATAAGCTTTTGCCGATTATGTGTGTCAGTGAATTCGGGGTTATACCGGATGACCTGGACTTTGAATTTAATCCAGTGCGCAGGCCAAATAACGGTGAGAAATCTGACTTAGCGGGTAAAACAGCGACGGCAATTATTGATGTATTTAACGCTGGGCTCATTAGTCAAAGGGTGGCACTCAAGGAGCTACGCCAAACATCTGATATGACTGGACTCTTTAGCAATATTACGGATCAGGACATAGAACAGGCGAACGATGCAATTAATCCCCCTGGAGAAGATTTGACTGGGCTGCTTGGAGGATTTGACATACCTCTCACGCAAATACCGAATAACACATCTCGTGTTGCTTCTAAAGAAAGTCCAAATAGCGCACAATCTACCGCCTCTCGACAAATCACGCCTGAGCCGAATGGGGGGGGTAAAGAACGGGGCTTAAAACCAGGACTGCAAACGGGAACTTCAGTAGCTGGCAAGGCAGATAATACTAGTGAAATGAGCGACGAGGAGTACCTTAAGCGTTATGGACATAGCAGGTAGATGGGGTGTAGTTTATGGCATTAGGGAAAGACCAATGGAGCCCCAAGAGAATAACCGAAACCCAATATCAGAAGGCATTAAGTGAGATAGCTGATAATATCCAAGAATCAATTACAGATATGAGTGATCCCTTTGATATCACTGCCAAAATAAAGAACCTCATTAAAAATATGGGGTTCCATCGCTATGCCGAGTCTACTGCTACAAGAATAGTTACACGTATCTTAACTGATTCAAGCCAAACCTGGAGGATGGCAGCCAGGGAGAGCACTCTAGGGAGGTCAATTTATGAGGCACTAAGGAAAGAACTGCAAGGTCCAGTCGGCGGCATGGTGGTGCATCAAGTCCAGAGAAATGCCGAAATAATCAAGTCACTACCTTTAGATTTAGCTCGACAGGTAACTGATTATATCCAGGAAGAGACATTCAAGGGACGTAGGGCATCGGAAATTGCAAAAGATATTCAACTGAAACTTCCCGATATCAGCAGAATTAAAGCTAATCTGATAGCCCGAACTGAAACGAGCAAAACCTCAACCGCACTTACAAGAGCCCGCGCCGAGAATATCGGGTTAGACTGGTATATCTGGCGCACATCCAAGGACTCCCGGGTGCGCGATAGCCATGAACTGATGGAAGGTATTTTGGTCAAGTGGACAGACCCTCCTTCGCCAGAAAGATTAGACGGTCAGAAGAATCCACCGGCACCGTACAATCCGGGCGAAATTTATAATTGCAGGTGTTATCCGGAACCGGTAATAAGCCTTGATTATGTGAAATGGCCTCATAAGGTGTTCAGAAACGGTGCAATTACCATGATGACAAGAAACCAGTTTGAACAGTTGGTGGCATAGGAATTAAGTTAGAAAAGGGGTGATGCACTACTAGTATAAGATACTTAGAATCAATAATAATCAAGTAAAATAAGGGGGTTTGTAAAATGATTGATTCAAACGAACAAATTATAGTTAATGGTGCAGCGGTAGGAACCTCTAATCCAATGCCGGTTAATACCGAATTACCAACAGCGGCTGCTTTGGCGGATGGAGTCGCTAACCCGACCACACCTATTGTTGGCGCAGCAGAATTACTTTTTAACGGAACAACCTTTGATCGCAAACGCACTCCAATAGTATTCAAGACTGTTGCGGCTGTTGCTGTTACCGCCAATACTCCTGTGGATTTATGGACACCAACTGCAGGGAAAAAGTTCCGCTTGATGGGATGGGCGCTCAGTTTATCAGTAGCAGGTAGCGTTATTCTTAAAGATGGAGCAAACGAAGCTATTCGCACGCCATTAATGGCTGCCGGAGTCGGCCTGGCAAGCCAAAACATAGGGAATGGAATTCTTTCTGCTGCAGCTGATAACGTACTGAAAATAGACGTAACGGCTACAGGTGCAGTTAGTGGATATGTTTTTGGATGCGAAGAGTAAGGTGATTAAAGGATGAAGGCTTTTTACGGCTCTCGGTTCAGTCCGAACATGACACGGACCCCCGAGGGCTTTTTAATTTGTCATAATGTACCGATAACCCGGACTGGCTGGTATGACTATCTAGGGCAAGAGCTCAAGCTTAACGACATGATTGACAAAATAGTCAAAGTCTATAAGAGCCCAGAGGAGATATTCTCCCCAGCTACTATGGCCTCCTTTGAGGGCAAATCTGTTACGGATAACCATCCTAGCTCAGAGGTCAGACCGGACAATTACTCCTCTTTTGAAAAAGGTCAAGTAACAAATGTTGGGCCCGGAACTGGAGAGGAATCAGATTGCCTGATTGCAGATTTGATCATAAAAGATCCAAATCTCATATCGGAAATAGAAGCTGGTAAGCGTGAAGTTTCTTGTGGTTATGATGTCGATTATGAACCAATCGGAGACGGCAAATACCAACAAGTGAACATTCGAGGCAACCATGTAGCGGTTGTAAGTGCGGGCCGAGCTGGTGACCGCGTTGCAATAAAAGATGAAAAACCTAAACCAATCGAAAGGAGCAAAAAAATGAAGGTAGACCGCAATACCCTATGGGGCAAAATGCTTTCTGCTTTTGCCAAAGACGCAGAACCCGAAGAACTGGCTGAAGCCTCAAAAATGGGGCCTGGATCGGAGGACAAAACGAAGGATTCCTTAGTGACTCCTACCGCGGAACCGCCGAAAGCCGTAGACAACCCCCCTCAGACCGCCGAGAATCCGGCCATTGCCGCACTTGCCAAGCAAATCGAGGGATTGACTGCAGTTGTACAACAACTTGTCCAGAGCGATAAGCAAGTACATCAAGAAGTGCCTAAAGATGCCCTGGATTCCCTTGCTGCTGAATTGGAAGCCCCTGGCGAACAAGCCAGTGAAGAAAATTCTGTCACGATTCCCGCTGAAACAATGGGAGATGGGGCACCTGTCGCGAATCCTGAAGAAAGGCCAAGGAATCCAATTCCCGGAGCTGACCGGAACGCAATCTTAACAGCCATTAAGGCTGTCAGACCGATTATCGCCAGTATCCCTGACGCTGGAGAACGCAAGAAAGCCTCTGATGCCCTAGCTAAGACCTTCCGGGATCAGATCGCTGCGCCAGCGCAACCAAATGCCGGATATGCTGGGATTCTGGCTGCTCAACAAGCGGCCGTCGCCAAAGCGAAGGACGCTCAACCCAAACCCGAAGACCTTACGCAACTTGGCAAAGACATTGCCAAAAAACACAACCCGCACTACAAGGAGGCGAAGTAAACATGCCTGGACAAGCAATCGGAATTGCAATGAACCTGGGGTATCCCGGTAGTTTTGCTCGTAATGGTGATTGCATCATCATGAACCGGTTAGTCAAAGCCACCGATGCCGCAGGGCCGGCCTTTGGTGATCCTGCGGTCTTAAACACTGACAATACCTACAGTAAATTTGGCGCTGCGAATGTGTCCGCTGATTTAGCAGGTATTGCTGTCCGCGAAGTTAAACAAACCGCGGACTATTACAGTTCTGCAGGAGTTTATAATCCTGGAGAGCCATGCGATGTAATCGAGCGTGGGAATGTTGCGGTATTGTGTAATGTT
Source organism: Paradesulfitobacterium aromaticivorans (assembly GCF_054657415.1). NCBI lineage: Bacteria > Bacillati > Bacillota > Clostridia > Eubacteriales > Peptococcaceae > Paradesulfitobacterium > Paradesulfitobacterium aromaticivorans. Next base: position 10,582 of record NZ_BAAHYT010000006.1, read on the forward strand.
GGAACACCAACAGCGGGCGGCAAAGTATATGTCCGGATTACCGCAAATGTCGCAATCCCAGCTGGAGTTGTTGGAGGTCTTGAGGCTGCTGCTGATGGTGTCAACACACTTGAGCTAACAAACTGCAAATGGGCAACCGGCAAGATTGATTCTAACAATGTAGCTGAGTTGTCTATCCTAACTCGGAATAAACCATAAGGAGGCGTAAAGAATTGAGCGCAGTACAAACCTACCCGATCAAAGACATCAAAACGATTGATTCAATGGTTGCAAGCGGTGGAAGCTTCGCAATGATGACCATGGACGCGGCTACAGCTGGAGGCATGGCCTTTTTAGTTGGTGAACTCGAGAAGCGTGATCCTAAGGTCCGCGAACCATTAGCCTCTGTCACCTGGGCGCGTGATATCGTTGCTAAAACCGGTGGCGGATGGGTTGAGTTCACCTCTACCATGAATGTCAGTTATGCCACTGCTGGTTCCAATGAAAGCGGCATCATCGGCGGGGAATCGACTGCTATTCCAGTAATGCAAGCGGATATCGGTAAGGATATCTACAAGGTGTTTACGTGGGGCAATATCCTGAAGATTCCTTTCGTTGACCAAGCTAAGTTGCAGAACATTGGTCGGTCATTGGATGATATCTTGGACAAAGGTATTCGTCTTAACTACAACAAGACCATTGACAAAAACGTGTACACTGGACTAGCTGGGAACACCGGCATTGTCAATGATCCCGGCGTAACTGCTGCCAGCGTAGCAAATGGTGCGGCTGGCACTCCTGCGTGGAGCACCAAGACTCCGGATGAAATCTTAAACGACATCAACCAAGCCATGGTAGCTGGCTGGGCGGCTTCCGAATACGATCTCACGGGTATGCCGAATCATATCCTGATTCCGCCTTCTCAATATGCTTACTTGGTAGCTACGAAAATCAGTTCAGCGGGCAACATCTCTATTCTGCAGTTCCTTTTGGAAAATAACATCGGTAAGAATCAGGGTGTTGATCTCGCGATTATGCCTTCCCGGTGGTGTATCGGAGCTGGTGCGGGCGGGACAGACCGGATGGTAGCTTATGCCAATGATGAGGACAAAGTTTACTTTGACCTCACAGTTCCGCTTTCCCGTGTCATGACTCAACCCGTAGTTACGGAAATGTCCTATCTTACGGCTTATGCTGCTCAAATGGGCGTGGTTAAATTCCTTTACTTCCAACCCGTGAGATATTACGACGGCATTTAATGCCTGACGTTTAAGGAGGAAAAAGTTTCATGCGAGTATTTGCAAAGAAAGCGTTTGAATTTACCAGACGCGAATCAAAAGATGGTCAACAAGTCGTGGCTGAAAAGGTCACGACTTCTCCTTTGAAATTCTGCGATCTGCCCGACTGGGTACAAAAAGATCCGATGTTTGCCTGGGCGAGGCAAGATGGAGATATCGAACTCATCCAGACGGCGGCAGATCAGAAAAACGCTGAGTTGACTGCCAACGTAAGGGGAAAGGGTAATAAGGTTGGGTCAAAATCATTGACCAAAGGAGAACCCTCAAATCCCGGCGATACTGTCGAAGACGCAACTCAAAAGCCTGTTGAATAGGCGGTGGTCCTATGGTTGATATCGATGTCAATAGCATAGTGTCAAACGCTTCGAATCTGCGCGCAGGAGAGAATCCCTCATATGCACTGGGGGATTTTCTTTCTGTTTATCCGCAATTTGGACCTGACACAAACGGTAATTATGTTGTGCCCACGACCATCCTTCAGATGTTTATCAATTTAGCCAATGCCAGCCTTCAGGAGTCACGTTATCATGACGCTTGGGCTTTGTGCATGGGCTATTTCGTTGCTCATTTTGCGACTCTCTGGCTCCAAGGAACAGTGAATGCCGGAAGCTCTGCCGCGCAAGTTTTGGCTGCTGGGAAAGCGCAGGGACTTGATACCTCAGAATCTGTTGGGGATGTATCGGTCAGCACGGATTATTCGGCCATAGCTAACGATCTGAACGGATGGGCGGCATGGAAATTGACTATCTATGGGACCCAACTAGCTACTATTGGTAAATTAGTGTCAAGAGGTGGCATGATGGTGTGGTAGAGGGCTACGCAAGGGTTAGCGTTTCAAGTGACAAAACTAAAGAGATGTTCGAAAACCTCAAAGCATTGACCCAAGTGGATGTTCTAGTAGGCATTCCCGAAGAAAAAAGTAGCCGCGAAGACGAGGGAATTAATAATGCAGAGTTAGCTTTTATTCATACCCAAGGGATACGTAGCAAGTCGATGAGAAATGAGATGGACGAAAGCAAACCATATAACGAAGCTCTTCAAATGTATCTTGAGGAACACGGTTCCCCTCTCTGGCATTCTCCCCCAAGGCCAATGATTGAACCAGCTATCGAAGACCCGGACAACCAAAAGATTCTGTCCGAACAGCTTAGACAGGCCGCAGACGATGCGCTTTCGGGGGACTTTGATGCAATGAACACGGATTTAGAAAAGGCGGGAATGCTCGGTCAAAATCTTGTCCGGGATTGGTTTACGAATCCGAAAAACGGATGGGAGCCCAATTCTCCGTTAACGGTGGAACAAAAGGGAAGCGATAACCCCATGATTGACACCGGAGAGCTACGCAAAAGTATTTCCTATGTCGTACGAAAGAAGTGATTAAATGCTGGATGTATCAAGAGTTCTATCTAACCCAAAACTTAATCAATCTTTCGTCGTCTATAGGAGAATGGGATCATGGGATCATGGTCGCTTTGTAGAAACTGAAAACCCGTTGCCCTTTGATGGGGTTATCATGCCAGCTAACGCGAACGAAATTATGCAACTCCCTGAAGGGGACCGAGTGACAGGGGTTATGGTTTTCTATACCTTTCAGGAAATCTTCGCCACTCGAGCTTCCACAGAACCGGGCACATCAGACCAAATCGAATGGAATGGCAAAAGGTACAGGGTTTTTAATATTATCCCCTATAAAGATTACGGTTACTTTAAATCTTTCGGTATAATGATGGAGGGCAAATGATGGATACTATTCTAACCCTTCAGCAAATAGAAAACGCTCTCTATGCATTCACGTGTCAACTGTTAGGACTTAATCCTGATGATCCGGGAAGTTTTGATAAGGTCCGTATGTCTTGGCCGACTGGAGGGGCTCCAGCCTGGGGGATTGATGAAGATGTGGTTTTTCTTCGCATCAAATCGTCAAATGATCCTTACGTTCAGCAGCGAGACACAACCTATTCACAAAATACGGTAGATCTTGCCGATGAGATTATATCGTATACACGCGCTCATCAAATCTACTGGATTATCTACGGTCCAAATAGCTATGAGAACGCTGAAGCTATCAGAAATGGGCTATATAAGGCAAACTTGAGCGCAAGTAATTTATATCTTCAATTGGGTATTTCAGCTCCGACCCGCATTCCTGAATTATTTAGTGGCCGTTGGTGGTCCAGAACCGATCTTGTAGCAGAGTCTTTCGAAAAGGTTACAAGGCAAGGAACCGTACCATATATCAAGAGCACAAATATTCAAATCAAAACGGAAGGAGGAATAACAGAAGATGCCAACCCTACCACTTAGTGATATTGTCAATGTATTAGTGCAAGTTTCCCCGGTGGCTGCGGTGAGGTCGGGATTTAATCTCGGGTTAATCATCGGGACGAGTGCGGTTATTTCGGCAATAGACAGGGTGAAGGTATATACAGGCACTGATGATATGATTGAAGCCGGATTTGCCGCAGGTGATGCGGAATATAAGGCGGCACAATTGTATTTCAGTCAGAAACCTGCGCCGACTCAAGTTGCAATAGGCCGATGGGATACAACAGTTGTACCCGCAGAAACGGCTTTACAGGCAATTCAGGCTTGCCGGGCAGCAAATACCGATTGGTATGCCTGCATGGTTTGTGGAGCGGTAAAAGCTGATATCTTGGCGATTGCACCGTACATCGAAACGGCTAAACCAAGCTCAGCCTTTGGCTATACTACTGCTGATGCTGATGTCTTAGCGGGCACGGCGGGCAATGTCATGGAGACGCTTAAAACGGCCAAATACCGACGCACCTTTGGACAATATTCAACCTATTCTGATGCCATTGCGGCCATTCTCGGTTATGCCATGGGGGCAAATACTGGGCTTGCCAATAGCGCCTATACTCTGGCGTATAAGCAGGAAGTCGGGGTCACACCGGAGGCTCTTACGGCTGCACAGGCGACAACTATCAAAGGCTTGAACGGAAACATCTACATCAACCGAGGCAATACTTACAACCTCTTTGAGCAAGGAGTTATGGCTGATGGGACTCATTTCGATGAGGTTATCGGTCTGGACATGCTGGCAAATGATATTCAGCTCTCTGTGATGGATCTCCTTACAAGTGTAACCAAAGTGCCTCAAACCGAAGGTGGCGTAGCGCTTTTGGTATCGGCAATTACAGACCCATGCGACAAAGCCAGGACAAGGGAATTCATCGCTCCAGGAGTGTGGAATGCACCGCCAATCCTCGGCCTTAATACCGGCGATATGCTTTCCCAGGGGTATTTAATTCTCTCTGAGACAATTGACAGCCAAGGTGAAATAGATCGGGCGAATCGAATTGCACCGCCTATCTATGTACCGATTAAACTCGCTGGGGCTATTGAATCTGTTGTGATTCAAGTCCAGGTAAATAGGTAAGGAGGATTAGGATGTACTCGACTTACAGTTTTGAAGATGTATCAGTGATCATTTCTAATCCCAACTTCGGTCAATTCATCGCCAACGGTGCGGGGGTTGGAAGCATTTCGGTGAACATGACTACAGACCGTACAGCGCACGAACTAGCAGCTGATGGCAGTGTGATGGTATCGAAGATTAAAGGCAGAAATGGTTCACTGGCGCTCAGCATTCAACAGACCTCTTCTCTACAGAAGTGGCTTTTGCGACTTTACAATTATCTGGAAAGCGCGGCCGCAAGCGCTTGGGCGTCCACGACGATTGTCGTAAGGTCACCAATGATGCAGGATCTTCACATTGCGATGGGAGTGTCGTTCCAAAAGCTCCCTGATAGGCCTTATCAGGCACAAGGGCAAAACGTCAACTGGACGCTCATGGCTGCCGACATTCAGCAATATGTTGCGTAATTTAGGGAGGCTTTATGGATAAGAGAGAACTAAGCAAACTCTTTGAGTTTAAGGAACGCAAATTCCGTATCGGGAAATTTGATGCCATGACCGGATCTTATATAGCCTATAAGTTGATGGCCGAGGTATTGCCGATGGGCATAGGGGCTAAACTTGGGTTTTCTGCCCCAACCGGTAGCCCCACTATGAGCAAACAAGACTTTATGGATTTGCAGAAGGATTGTTTGGGCGTTTGTGCGGAACTATTGCCCGCTGGGCCCACACCAGTGCTGAATGAAAATGGGAGTTGGGGCGTGATGGACATCGAAAACAATGCGCCTCTTGTTATGGCACTGACGATACAGGCATTAATGTGGAATGTATCTGATTTTTTTACCGAAGACCTCTTAGCTTCTCTGAGCGAGGTATTGAATTTATCCCTGCCCACTGCGAAAATATAAACGAATTCTTGTACGCCCCAGTGATAGCGGGGATGTGGCAGCAATGTCAGCTTTGGGACGGGACCTATACGTTCCGGGATTTGTTAGATGCTCATGAGATTCTAAGAGTAAAATCCGAAAATGAACTGAGAGCCTATGAAGCAGGGAGGAAGCAAAGTGATTAATGTTATCCGTCAATACCTTGTTAGCTTAGGATTTCACGTCGATACTCCCTCCCTGAACACGGCTCAACATGCCATGAACACGGTTGAAAAATCCATTGCTAGCTTTTCCGATACCGCTCTAAAAAGGTTCGCTGTTGCAGGTACTGCGGTGACGGCTTTTTTTCTGGCCGCTGAAGTGGGAACTGCGAAGTTTATCATGAACCTCGGTCAAGCAGATTTGCAGACTCAAATCTTTGCCCGGCGCATGTGGATGTCGGTTGACAGCGCGCGGGCTTATCAGAACGCTATTGAAGCACTCGGAGTGAGCCTGCAGGATTTATATCTAAGTCCTGAGCTGATGCAAAGGTATATTGAGCTACGTAAAGAAGCTTTCGAACTGCAGATGCCAAGCAAAGAATATGAACAAGAAATGAAGGCCATACGAGATATTACTTTCGAGTTTCAACGGCTTAAACTCGAAGGTACCTATGCTCTCCAATGGATTGGATATTATCTTAATAAATATCTTGAACCCGTATTGGGTAAGTCGGGAACCAATCTAAAAAATATAAATGATCTTATACAGCAAAAGATGCCTCAATGGACTGAGAAAGTAGCTCAATTCGTGAGTTGGTTTGCACGAATGGGTGTAGCCGCCTGGGATATCCGGGGGGCGCTGGGGGCAATTGTGGCTGTGTTTGCCGGGTTTAAGTTGATTAATATGGGGCCACTGGGGTTGATGATAGCGGGGTTGACCGCACTGCTATTGCTACTGGATGACTTCAACACATATAAGAATGGCGGTCAATCAGCACTACCTCAACTTTGGGAATGGGTTGATAAAACCGAGGGAAAGGTCAAGGAGTTCTTCGATTCTTTTAAGGACTCTGGTGAGCTGGATAAATTCATTCAGGCTCTTGCAGGTTTAGTAACTTCCTTTAAGGACGTATCAAAGGCTACAACGGAAGCCTTAGATGAATTAGCTAAATTGGCTGGATATGAAGATTTTGGAGATATGCTTACCAAGAATACATTGACTTTTATTAAACGGATGGTCTATATGCTGGAAGGTGTGGTCTATCTCTTGAAGGCAACAGTGGACCTTATCAAAGGGTTGATAACTGGCGACTTTTCGCAATGGTTCCAGGACTTGAAGGATGAATTCGGAGCATTCAATAAAGGTATTTTTGGTGATGATGCGTTACCTGGAGGTGCACAACGTACCGCATTCAGAGCCCCGAATTATCTTTATCCCCAAAGAAGTATTGCAACTACCAATAATGTAACCATGAAACCTACCTACAATATTTACGGCGCTGCGCAACGTACCGCATTCAGAGCCCCGAATTATCTTTATCCCCAAAGAAGTATTGCAACTACCAATAATGTAACCATGAAACCTACCTACAATATTTACGGCGCTGCGCAACCAGATTCGGTGGTGAGAACCGTTCATCGCAGCAATGTCGATTTGATGACCAGGACGTTCCAGGGGGTAGTAAGATGATTACTTTACCATCCAACGATCCCAATCTGCAACAACTTATCTACGCTAAAACAAATATAGGTGGTTTCTTTTTTGATGCCTTTTTGCAAGTGGATTATTCGAGATCACTAACAATAACAGAGCATCCGGTCGAAACCGGTGCCTCGATTTCTGACCACGCATACATCAACCCAGTACAACTAATTATGCAGATAGGAATGTCCGATGCGGTTAAAGGAGTGGTTAGCGGGCAATTTTCCCAAGGGGTATCAAGGTCACTCACTGCGTTTCAGGTCCTGGCGGAACTGCAGCAACAGAGAATCCCGCTTAACGTCATGACGAGGATGGGATCTTTCGGAAATATGCTTGTGGAGACCATTTCTGTGCCAGATGACTATACCACACTTTACGGTCTTAAGGCCACGGTGTCCCTTAGGGAAGTTTTTGTGGCAACCGTAAAAACGGTAAAAATAAGTGCCAGACCACAAGTCACAGATAGTACCAATAGGGGAACCGTTGAGCCCGTTAAACCTGATGAGAGCTTTTTGTATCAGGCCGAAAAAATACTTAAAGGGGTTTGGCGGTAGGAAATATTCCTCTCAAATGCGAATATGTGTTATTATATTAGCGGAGGGAGGGGAAAATTATGAGATTTCTTAAAAATAAGTGGGTTTGGGCACTTGGAATTTTTATCATTTTCTCCGTATCTTGGAATGCATATATTTCATTTGCTAAGTCCAGTACTGATATGCAATCTGCCGAAAAACAATCTCCAGAAAGGATCGTGTCAAATCAACAACAGACACAGAGTAATGCCAGTCAAGGAAGCGCCGCCATTGAACCTGTAAAATTGAACGACAACCAAGATTCGCAAGATAGTGGTACCTATGAAAAGGCGATGCAAAAAATAAGGGCGGTTGCCAAAAACCCTATTATCCAAGCTGAAGAAGATAAGATATATAGTTCTCAGACAGATGTAGTCGTCGGAAAAAGTCAACTACTTGTATTGAAAGGGTACACCACTTCTATTGGTAAAGTATTTTATCTTGGAAAGTATTATTTAATTGTTGATTTTGGTATTTATAATCTTTCAGAACAAGATTATGTTAGCCTTTGGGATAATTTTTCGTTAAGGGATGCAAGTGGCTATTCCTACTTGCCGTCATATAAGTACCCGTACCTAAATGGTGATGTTGAAGGAATAATCAAACCAGGAGAAAGTAGAAGGGGACAGATAGCTTTTGAAATTACTACTAATGATCAAGTATTCTCATTGGACTTTTCTACTAACGTCAAATCCCCCAATACAGTTCATTTTCTAATAGATTTAACTCAATATATGAAACAGTTTCAATCTAACCCAAGTACACAAGGGTAATGTTTTTAGTTACCAACCTGAACCTCCTTACCCAAGGAGGTTATTTGTTTTACCGGGCGAACGTCTCCTCCTGCGTTCGGCCCGGTTTTAATTTTAGGGAGGAATCTTCAAGTGGGAGGTAAGCCGTCATGGGATATGTAGTCATACCTCTAACAAATGAACCCAACCAGAACTTTATAACAACAATCCCGGTAGACGGTAAAAATATAACTCTGAAGCTGAGGATTCGCTTCAACTCAGCGGGGAACTATTGGATGATGTCTATAACTGATCCGAAGACAGGCAGTCTCATCCTAGACGGGATTCCATTACTCTCTGGCGAATATCCAGCCGCCGACCTGCTGGGCCAATACAAATACCTGGGGCTTGGAAGTGCGGCCATAGTCAATGCCGGTAATAGTTCTATGGATAGTCCAGATTCCACAAACCTAGGGACGGACTTCTTGCTGGTCTGGGGGGACACCGTATGAGCGATTGGAAATCACTCGCGATACAAGAGGCCAACAGACAAAATTGTCCCGTGGATATCGTGTTTGCCACGGTCGAAGCAGAGACGGGTGGTAGAAACACAACTGGGGACAATGGCCATGCCCTCGGCTATGGGCAAGTGTGGTCTAAATGGCACATGGATGCTTTTGAATATGCGGCTCAACTTTTAGGTTTGCCCACACCTCCATCTGACTTGACTTCACTAACGAATTACACCCTTGCAAACGATCAATTTAGTATGGCCGTGGCGGTACGAGTTATTAAACAATATTGGGACAGCGCACAAGGCGTATGGGCAAACTTTACTTACTCATATGTTGGTCCTGGAATTTCTGTTTCTGATTTTAAAAGGCGAGAGAATATCTGGATTAAATACCACAATTCGAGCTTTGATTATACAGACCAAGCGGCCTTTATGGGAGCGGGCAACGGTTTAGTCATCCCGGCCACAAATTACGGTATTGTCCCTGGAAGTGCACAATCTGGGGAAATCTTATATGGCCGAAGATATCGGGTCATAGTTAGCAGCCTAGATGGAGAAAAAGCTGTTGACGTGTCGCAGCTGAGATGTACTTTTAACTGCGTGAAGATCATCCAGATGCAACCGCAATTTTCCGAGATCGTCATCTATAATCTTTCAGCCCAAACTGAAAACGCAATTATCAAAGAAGGGGACAGGGTAGTCGTAGAGGCTGGCTATGAAGGAAAGCAATACGGGCTCATCTTTGATGGGAATGTGGTACAAGTCATCCGGAATAAAGAAGGCGGGACAACCTATACACTGACTTTAGTTGCTGCGGATTCGGACGTGTTTTTGAATTATAGCTTATCGGCTTTCTCGATGATCCGAGGGCAGAATTCGAGAGCGGTCGTTGACAATCTCACGAACAAGGCGACAATCTCAACTCAGCTCGGAAATATCTCAGCAACATTATCGGATTCTGCACTCACCCGGGGAAAGGTTTTCTTTGGACTCACCCGGGATTATTTACGCCAAATCGCTCAATCCGAGAATGCAACCTACTACATGGAAGATGGAAAAGTAAATATTATTAGGGCCGAGGACATTCCGGAAGGCGAAATCATTGAGCTTTCTCCCGAATCCGGGTTAATCGGCGTACCGGAGCAGTCGGACTTCGGAGTAAAAATCAAGTGCCTTTTGAACCCGCGTATAAAGATAAATTCCTTGGTACACGTGGACAACAGCTTGATTCGGAATCAACAGTTCGATCAGGGACAACCTATTTCACTAGATCACGACGGGATTTATCGAGCTATCAAGGTAACGCATATAGGGGATTCACGTGGGAACGATTGGTACACGGAGATTGAAACTGTAACTCAATCTGGTATACTCCCGGCCATGGTAGCAAACGGAGGACAAGTTCCTTGGTGAGGTGATTATGTGAGAACCATTGGCGAAAGAAGTAATAGTGAGTATGAACTCTACCAACGCATGGGGGAAAAATGGGGAACCGATATTAGAGTGGCTATGCCGGGAATCATTCAGAGCTTTGATCCAGCGGAGCAGACGGTGATGGTTCAGCCGGCAATCAAAGAGAGAGTGGTTGATCAATCTGGAAACATCCAAATGGTTAGCCTTCCTCTGCTTCTTGACGTGCCTATCGTCATACCGAGAGCCGGGGGTATCGTACTAACGATGGCCATACAGCAAGGAGATGAATGCCTTGTAATCTTCGCTGACTCGTGCATCGATGCGTGGTGGGTTTATGGAGACGTGCAGACACAAGCAGAGAAGCGCCGGCATGATTTAAGCGATGCCTTCGCCATCTTGGGGACATGGAGCCAGCCGAAGCGAATAACGAATTACAGCACAACTTCAGCACAACTCAGAACCGAAGATGGAGCCCAGTGCATTGACATTTCGTCAAGCGGAATCGACCTCAGAGGAAATATAACAAAGAATGGGGTGCCGCTATGAAATACCGGGCTTTAGATTCAAATGGTGATTACTCATTTGGCAAGGGGATACAAGATTTTCTTTTTGATGCCGATGCAGTAGCACAAGCGATAAAAACAAATCTGCTTCTGTTCAAAGCGGAGTGGTGGGAAAATCAATCAGAAGGATTGCCTTTATTCCAAAACATCCTCGGCCAATCCGGAACACCCGAACACCTTAATGCTGCCGATTTACTCATTAAGGAAAGAATACTTGCCACGGAAGGAGTTGCTGAGGTAACCGACTTCAAAAGCGCTTACGAGAACAGAAAATACACAATAACCAGTTGTACTGTAAAAACAACGACCGGCCAGAATGTTATTGTATCGGGGGTGAATTTGTAGATGGCCTATTTTGCACCCTATATTGATGCGACAGGACTTCATTTGCCGACATATCAAGACATCCTCGATAATTTAATCCAGCAGGCTAAAAACATCTTTGGACAAGATATTTATTTGGGTGTCGATTCACAAGACTACCAATGGATCTCTGTGGTGGCCGCAAAAATCAATGACACTCTTCAAACTATTCAATTTGCATATGATAGCCATAGTCCGGTTACGGCGATAGGGGCTGGATTGGATACGCTTGTAAAACTCAATGGAATTGCAAGAATCGCCTCGACATATTCAACTGCAGTAGTCACTCTAACGGGGACTCCAAATACTGTAATAAACAATGGTGTTGCTCAAGATAAAAGCAATTATAAATGGAATCTGCCATCAAGTATCACAATAGGAACAGGGGGCACGGTTGATGCCACCGTTACCTGCCAGGCTGCAGGCGCTATATACGCGAATCCAGGAGATATAAATGTTATTACAACTCCGACTTATGGCTGGGCCTCAGTGACGAACGCTAACGCAGCAACCCCAGGAGTAGCAACTGAAAAAGATTCCCAACTTAAATCACGGCAGGCCATTAGTACAGCGTTGCCGAGCCGGACGGTCCTGGAAGGTACAAAAGGAGCCATAGCTGCAGTTAGTAATGTGACCAGGTTCCAGGTCTATGAAAATGACACTAATGTTGCTGATGTAAACGGGCTCCCACCTCACAGTATTACCGCGCTTGTCGAAGGAGGAGCAGATGCCGACATAGCTCAAGCGATATTCAACAAAAAAGGACCTGGAGGCTATACGAATGGTACAACTTCGGTCAATGTAACAGATCAATATGGGCAGGTGAACGCTATTAGATTTTATCGACCTACCTATGTAGACATAGATGTAGTAGTCAATGTCAAGCAACTATCCGGATATACAACAGCAACGACCTTAGCAATTCAAGCGGCAATAGCCGCCTTTTTAAATGGGATGAGCATGGGCGTCAACGATATCCCGGTAAACAATTTCTTTGGACCAGCATTATCGGCGCAAAATCTATCTAGCTCGGTTTTCAGTGTGACTTCGATCACTGCAGCAAGACATGGAGGGGTTCAGGGAACTGCAGACATCACAACAGCGTTTAACGAGGCTGTCCGGGGCAATACGGCGTATGTCACAGTGAATATAACTTAGGAGGTAGTTATGCCGGATGTTCAAAGATATCTCAATTTAATTACTTCTGAGCACCAGAATAAACAAAAGTTCATGGACTGGTTAACAGCTCCTCTAAGCATCTTAGATGATGGAGTGACTTTGGCGGCTAATCTCAGTTTATATTTTGATCTCGATACTGCAGTGGGAGTACAATTGGATACCCTTGGTGAAATCGTTGGAGTAAAAAGGACGGTAAATTTTCAACCTACTGACGGTTCTAGCCCTGTCCTGGACGACACTACCTATAGACTCATCCTGCAAGCGAAGATCCTGCAAAACCTGTGGGATGGGACAATTCCACAGATATATGATCTCTGGAATACCCTTTTCACTGATGCCTATCTTATCCTTCAAGATAACCAGGACATGACGATGAATGCTCTAATTATCGGGTTAACTTCGCAAATACAAAAAGACTTAACATCGAACGGGTATATTGTACCAAAACCCCAAGGCGTGAATATCAGTTTCGCTTATTCCTCTAATCCATTCTTTGCCTATGGAATCGAAGCCACAGACTTGAAGGGCTATGGTGAAGGATATTGGGCTCAATACTTCTAAAAGGAGGGATTTAATTGCCTGGAAGTACTAACTTTTTAGTTTTTAATCCCACGGATGTGGCTAACACCCAAGATGATGCGACTTATACTGCCGAAACCCAGAGAACTGGCGGCCTTCAAAACGGTATAGCTAAAACGGCCATGCATAATAAGCTTTTTAGACAAGTGACCGTGATGGTGGCGGCCATAGCGCAATACATGGCTAACCAAGGTCAGACTGTAAGTGATGCTGATGCTTCGGCCTTAACTACGGTAATTCAAAATTCATTCGCTCAAAGAGGGGCAACTGCCCTAGACACAGGAATAGATGCCAATACTTATGTGTGGCAAAATGGAGTCTACACCTGCACTGCTAACGTCGCAAATATGCCGATAGCAGGACATACCTGGATCGTAAAGGCTGCTGTAGCCGATGCGAATAATGTTTATCTCTATGCTATAGATCTGACTTCAGCCGGTAGCTATTATGTCCGGGAAAAG
>NZ_BAAHYT010000007.1:0-17202 GCF_054657415.1 Paradesulfitobacterium aromaticivorans
GCAGGAATATCCTTCCTTTCTGTCGAAGTTTAACCGATAAAAGGAGGATAATATTTTATGGATACAGGGACAACAAATATAATAACTACGATAATAACTGCTGCTTCTGGTATAATTGGAGCATTAATTGGTGGAAGGGCTGCAAATAAGGCAGCATTACGCCAGATACAAGAGGAAAGGATTATAAGAGAACAGGACAAGAAAGAAAGAGAAATAGTAACAATAAGTGTAATATTAAGATTTCTATGGTATGGAATAAATAAGAATATGGAGATTCTGAATTACTTTGGGAACGGCTGGTGTTGGGAAAAATTAAAGACTGAGATTAAGCCATTCGAACATGAATTTAGCGTCAGTTTATATTTTAAAGAGTATGAAGAAATAAAGTATGAATTGCTTAAGTATGACCATAAGCTAATAAGAGATGTTCTTGAAATCTATGACTTGTTTACCTTACTTGATAAACACAAGGATATAAAGAAGTTAAGTCAAGATGAGTTTGATAGATTAAAGGAATTAGCAAGTTTATTCGAAAGCTTGAAACTAAGAATAAATGAACAGAGGAAGAAAGTATAAAGAGCCTTCGGGGCTCTTTTCTTTTTGGAATAGTTGTTAAAGCGGGTGAGACCTTGGACAATAATCTAATCTGCGCGCGGTGTGGCAAAGATTGTGATGCCACTGATGATCCATGCGAAGCACTAAAAGCGATCACCAAGCTTTACACCGACCTAAGAACTGAAGAAAAGACACAGTTAATTCGGGTGCTTCGAAAATACCTTAACCTAATCGATTGCGAAGTCGCTGAGGACTTGAAAGAACTCGGAGAGCGAGTAATTAACAGAATGCCGGAGTTGTTTGTCATCCGGGATTACGACGTGAAAATCGGCTACGTTCGGAGCTATGAGGCCAAGCGCGATAAAGGAAAAATAGTGTCCGCAGACTGCAGGAAGGTACGGGGAACATTCACCGCATACCTTCCTTTCGATTTTGTTGTTACCTTCTACGAGCCTAATGTTTATCATCTGACAGAAAATCAGAGAAAGATCCTGATGCTGCACGAGCTTAGGCATATCGGCATAGGGGAAAGAGGGCTTAGAATTGAGAATCATGACGTGGAAGATTTCAGGGACATCCTAGAAAGATTCGGCATCGATTGGAACGGATTCGACCAGGAGGTAGCTGACATATTGGCGGGTGGTGATGGTGTCAAAAAGCCCAAAGAAAAACGAAAGAAAAAGCAAGGAATGGAAGCCCCACGCAAAACAAATAAAAATGGCTGAACTCCTTTTGAATCCTGAGGATAGGCGCACTAAACAAGAGAAATGTGAAGAAGTCGGTATTGCCTTTTCAACCCTGTGGAAATGGATGAAAGATAAAAGGTATGTCGACTATGTAAATTCTCAGATTGATCAATACACAAATGGTGAGCTTGCAGAGGTGTGGAAGGCTTTAATCAATCAATGCAAGCGCGGAAACATTCAGGCTATCAAGTTATTCTTTGAGATGAAAGAGCTTCATCCCGATACGAAAGCGTGGTGATTGTTATTGCTCGTTATTCTATACTCCAGACTTTCTATGCCAGTGAGAGATGGCTGAACTTTCGGATGGCAATCATCACAGAACGCGGTCTACGGTGCGAGCATTGCGGCCAACTGGTGGCCAAGGCAAAAGACCTGACACTGCATCATATTATTGAGTTGACACCTGAGAACGTTCACGACGTGCTGGTCTCTCTTAATCCGGACAATGTGTTAGTGGTCCACCATGATTGCCATAACTCTATCCACCATCGGTTTGGGTATCAGCCAGGGCACAATGTTTATATTGTCTTTGGAGCTCCGCTATCAGGTAAGAAGACATTCGTACAAGAGCGCATGAGGCGAGGAGATTTGGTAGTGGACATGGATGCATTGTATCATGCGGTATCTATGCTGCCGAGCTATGATAAGCCAGACAATCTGTTGAGCAATATCAGGGGTATCCATAACTTGCTGATTGATAACATCAAGACCAGGTATGGTAAATGGACCAATGCTTGGATCATTGGTGGCTACGCTGACAAGTATAAGCGCGAGAGACTGGCAGATGATCTGGGGGCTGAGCTTATCTTTTGTGACGTCAGCCGGGAAGAATGCCTGCGTCGGCTTGAGGCAGATGAGGTAAGGCGATACCGACAGGATGAATGGCGGGGATATATAGAGAAGTGGTTTGAGCAGTTCATCGCATAAGCCCCCCCATTGTGTGAAAATCAGACACAATTTGGGAACCGTGATGGGAAGGTCTTTTACATACACGCCGAAAATTTTGAAATTAGCTGGAGGTTTTCCGAATCATGTTGAAAAGCGAAGTTTATCAAAAAGAACTGGAAAAGTTGACCGAGATATTTCGTGATGTTGATGAATCCAAGCGGCGACTTGTTGAGGGATTGATACAGGATGCCGCTTTTCTCATGTCCGAAAACTCTGTCTTGAAAGAGACAATTGTTCAAACTGGCATGGTTAAAATTCACCCCCAGCATCCGGACGTTCAGAAGCCGATCGAAACTGCAAAGCAGTACCTGAAAAACATTAATAGCTATGCCGTGGTTATCAAGACCCTCAACGGGGTGCTTTCAAAGAATGTCGTTGATCCAGATGATGGAATGGATGAGTTTGAATGACTACTGAACTGCAAGATGGTACCCATTCATGGCTGCTTGAATATATTGCCAGATGTAAGTCCGGGGAAATTATCATTGGCCATGAACTAATGCAGATGCTGGATATCCTACTTAGTCAGTTTGACAATCAAGATATTAAGTTTGAATTGGCTGACGCTCACAAACGAATTAAATTTATCGAGACCAAATGCAAACATTACGAAGCGCCATTTGCCGGCAAGCCATTCATTCTTGAGCTGTTTCAAAAAGCATTCATCGAGTCGATATACTCATTCAAAATATTCGATGCTGAGATTGGTCGCTGGGTTCGGTTATACCAAGATGTCCTTTATGTTGTTGGCCGCAAGAACGGCAAGACTCCGACAGTTGGTGCAATTGACTTATCTGAGTTCTTCTGCGGCCCGGAAGGGATCAAAATTCTCTGCTCAAGCAACGATTATGAACAAGCCGGTTTAATGCTCGATGCCATCAACAATATGCGCGAAGAAAGCTCGTCCCTTGAGAGAGTCACTCGCAAGAACATCCGAGGGATCTACTTCGGAAATCCTAAAAAGCCTACGCATAAAGGTAAATTTAGCTACAAGAACAAAGGCTCTATCCGGAAGATATCTGCAAAGACCGGCGCAAAGGAGGGCCGCAACATCGGGGTGGGTTCCGTTGATGAAGTTCACGAGATGAAAGACAACTCTTCAATAATGCCAATCCGCCAGGCTCTGTCCACTCAGGACGAGCCTCTTTATTTTGAGCTTACTACTGAAGGCTTCACGAATGACGGCTACCTTGATACTCGCATGAAAGAGGCCCGGCAAGTATTGGCCGGCGAACTAGAACGGCCGCGTTGGTTAATTTGGCTATACACTCAGGACAGCGAAAAGGAAATTTGGCAGGACGAAAAAACCTGGGTGAAAAGCAATCCCGGCCTCGGCACAATCAAAAAATGGAGTTTCCTCCGGCAGATGATTGAGGAGGCTAAGACCAATCGAGAGACAAGGGCCTTTGTTCTGGCGAAGGACTTTAACATCAAGCAGAATCAGGCCGCTGCATGGCTCATGGAGAGCGAATATATCAACGAAGAGACCTACGACATGGAGCAGTTCCGTGGCTGCATCGGGCTCGGCGCGGTTGACTTGGCAGAAACGACGGACCTGGCAAACGCTAAAGTGCTCATCATGCGGCCCGGTAATCCGAAAAAGTATATCATTACGAAATACTTCATCCCACAAAGCAAGATCGAAAAAGGCACCATTGAAGACAAAAAGAACTATCAGGATTGGGTTAACATGGGATTGATAGAAGTCAGTCCCGGAAATGAGAATGACTTTTCGTTAATCACAAAATGGTTTGTCAATCTATTCAAGCAGTTCGGCATCCGCCCATTTAAGGTAGGGTATGACAATGCACTTGCAAAGTACTGGGTGAAGGAAATGGAAGACCTGGGCTTCGACATGGAGCGCGTCAACCAAGACAAATACACGATGTCCAGCCCGATGAAGCTTGTCGCTGATGACCTGCGCAGTGGCCTGATCATTTATAATAACAATCCGATTGACCGCTGGTGTCTTGGTAACACAGCGTTCAAGTTTGACAGCACCGGAAACTTTATTATGCCGATTAAGATAAACGACTTAAAGAATCGTCGCATTGACGGCGCGGTAACTCTGATTATCGCGTATGCCATATATACGCGGTACCGGGCTGAGTACTTGCAGATGGTGAGGTGATGAAGTGGCAATATGGGACGCAATTAAGAGTTTGGTATCCAAAGATGCCAGGCGCCAGATGCAATACGCAAAGCTTTTGGATGGACTTAGCCCGATCTTTAGCCAGTTCGGTCAAAATGTCTACGCCTCGGACGTTGTTCAGATGTGCATCGACGTAATCGCAACCGAGTGCAGCAAGCTTCAGCCTAAGCATATTCGGCGATCAGACAATGACGGAATGCAGGTCAATGTAAAAAGCAGCCTTAACCGGCTGTTTAAGTTTGCCCCAAACGAGCTTATGACTACTCGGGATTTTATTGAAAAGATCATTTGGCTCCTGTTGATGAACTATAACGCCTTCATCTATCCGACTTACGAGACGAAGACGGATGCAAATGGCAACCAGTTCATCAATTATACCGGATTCTATCCATTGAACCCGACAACGGTCACCTTCCTACAGGATGTGACTGGAAAATTGTTTGCCGAGATGCGCTTTGCGAATGGCGACACATTCACTCTGGCCTATTCGGACCTTATTCACCTGAGGAAGAAGTTTTCCATGAACGACATTATGGGTGGCGGTATCAATGGCCAGCCGGACAACACAGCTTTGCTGAAGGTGCTGTCAATCAATGACACCGTCCTTCAAGGATTGGAAAAAGCCATAAAAACTAGCTTATCCATACGCGGGATTCTGAAAATCAACACCATGCTTGATGACGAAAAGCAGCAGGCAGAACGCGCAAGGTTTGAAACCTCTATTAAGTCAGGTGATACCAGCATTCTTCCACTTGACTTAAAAGGAGAATACACTCCGATTGCTGTGGACCCGAAACTCATCGACAAGGATACCTTAGAATTTTTGCAGAGCAAAGTGCTCAATTGGTACGGGGTTTCGGTTCCGATTCTTAGTGGAGATTTCACCGACGAGCAGTACCAAGCGTTCTATGAAAAAACGCTGGAACCGCTGATTATCAGCCTGGGCCAAGCATTTTCCAAGACGATATTCACCCAGCGAGAGCTTGATTTCGGGAATGAGATCGTGTTCTATCCGCAAAAACTGCTGTTTACCAACACCAAGAATAAAATCGCTGTGGCAGATATCCTGGGGAATCGGGGGGCCGTAACAAACAATGAACTGCTGGATCTGTTTGGGTATCCGCCTTATGTAGGCGGAGATGTCCGGAATATGAGCCTCAACTTTATCGATGTTGCCATTTCGAACGAGTACCAAATGAAACGAGCTGGAATGAGTGGAACGGAGGGAACCAACAATGGCCAAAAGTAAGAACTTACCCAAAAAAGACGATATGGTTATCCGGAGCTTTGGAATACCGGACATACGCGCAGTTGGTGATGGTGGAGTAATCGAAGGCCATGCGGCAGTTTACGATCAAAAAACAAATATAGGTGATTGGTTTTTTGAGATCGTCGAACGCGGAGCTTTTGATGGCTGCAACTTTGATGACGTTTTATTTACTGCCAACCACGAACTTTGGGACATCCCATTAGCCCGGAGCCGCAGAAACAACAGCAATTCAACGTTGCAGCTGAACTTGGATGATCAGGGGCTGTTTATCAAGGCAAACCTCGATATCGATAATAATGCAGAGGCAAAAAGCCTATACTCAGCCGTAAAGCGTGAGGATATCACAGGCATGAGCTTTATTTTTTATGTCTCTGAAGAAAGATGGGAAGACCTCGATACTGATATGCCCACGCGACACATCGAAAAGATAGCTAAGGTACGTGAAGTTAGTGCCGTGAATTACCCCGCGTATACCGGCACTGATATAAATGCTCGTAGTGACCAATCCGCATTGGAGAATGCGAAAAAGGCATTGGATAATGCCCGGTCAACGTTGGATAACGAAAAGAACGAGCGGGAAGCCCTGAAACTCAAGTCCCAAATATTAATGAAAGGTTAAGGTGACATTGATGAAGAAGAAACTTTTAGCCCTGCTTGCCAAAAAAGAAGCAAGGAAAGCCGAACTTGGCACAAAAGCCAATGCAACTGAGGACATTGCGGAGCTCCGGAGCATCAATTCCGAACTGGATGCCCTCAATGGAGAAATCGCTGAACTTCGCGGCATGATTGATGCAATGCCCGATGATGCTCCTGGGGGAACACCGCCGGCGACTCCTCCTGCCGGAGCACAAAGGGGCGCAACTCCAGCGGGAGCGCTCAATGTTCTCGGGGTATACGGAGTTGCTGGTGGTCAACCTCCCGCAACTCCAAGAAGTGCAGAGCCTGAAGACAAGTACTCTACTCTCGAATATCGAATGGCGTTCATGGCTTTCGCCAAAACGGGGGAAGTGGGGCCGGAACTGCGTGCTAACGCGATGACCACGTCTACTGATGTGTCAGCTGTAATTCCGAGCACAATCCTAAACGAGGTCATCAAGAAGGTAACTGTCTATGGCCAAGTATTTAGCCGAGTCCGTAAGCTTAACGTTAAGGGCGGCGTGACAATTCCTATTCTTTCCCTCAAGCCGACTGCGACATGGATCGGTGAGTCGGCAACATCCGATAAGCAAAAGGCTACGGCCAATACAAATGTTTCATTTTCTTACTATGGCCTCGAATGCAAGGTTTCGACTTCGCTGCTTGCCGACACTGTAACGCTTACCGGATTTGAAAGCACAATAACCGATCTTATCGTTGAGGCAATGGTCAAGGCAATTGACTTAGCCGTGATCAGTGGTGATGGAAATGGCAAAAGTCTAGGGATAACAGTAGACCCAAGGGTTCCGGCAGCACAGATAATTACACTCTCTTCCGCTGATTTTGTCACGTGGGATGGTTGGAAAAAGAAAGTATTTGCCAAAATGCCTCTCTCTTACAAAGCTGGAGCAACATTCTTAATGGCATCCGGAACGTTCGAAGGTTATATTGATGGCATGGTGGATGCGAACGGTCAACCGGTCGGGCGGATGAATTACGGGATCACAGAAGGGGCCCAGGAGCGTTTCGGCGGTAAAGAAGTCATTCTGGTTGAGGATGATGTTATTGTCCCCTACGATGACGCGGCGGTTGCGAATGTCGTCGCTGTATACTGCAACCTCAGAAACTACGGCTTCAACAGCAATATGCAGATGACCATGTATCGTTACCTTGATCATGACACTAACGAATGGGTCGACAAGGCGATCTTAATCGCTGATGGCAAGCTTATTGATCCTAATGGGGTCGTAATTATTAAGAAAGGCGCGTAGGGAGCTGGTATAAATGACTGACGCCGACCTCTTAGTTGAGTGTAAAAAGGGATTAAATATCCCTCTTGCAAGTACTGGCCTCGATGGAGTCTTAACCCAAAAGCTTCTGGCGGTAAAGTCATTTATGAGCAGTTCTGGAGTATCCAGCGAGGCCATGGCGAACGACTTAGCCGTCGGGGCGATCGTTATGGGCGTAACTGACCTTTGGAATTTAGAGGGGGGGGAGATTAAGTTCTCCCCTGTCTTCTATACTTTGCTTAGCCAGCTGGCCATTGGGAGCTCAGTATTGACTGTATCGAGTAATCCTGCGGGTGGGGCCGTTGGAGTGGTAGTGAATGTGCAGCCGGTGCTTACCTTTAACTTCAGGATTGTCAGTTACAAAGTAAGCCTGGTTGTTTATGAAACAGAGATTCCGGTGGCGATTACGACTGCTCTCGATATCACTGGCAAAGTCTTGACGCTAAAACCGAGTGTAAACTTAGATCCGGCAACAAAATATGCAATAGTGGTTGATGCTGCAACGTCTTCTTTTGGTCCAGTGTTAGCTTACACTGTGATGAGTTTCACCACGGCTTAAATTGGAGGTGTAAATAATGTATCCATATAACTTTAAAATGGGACAAAAAATCCAAACCAACGCTCCCGGAGTATCAAGCGATCGTAGCTTTCCCGCCCATTTTCAAGTCGCTGCAGCTAACGCAACGGCGGCGAGCACTACGGGCATTCATGCTGCAATCACAAATACCGGAGTGCAGCAGGTAGTTACCACAGGAATCACAAATCCAAGCGTACCCCGTAACCTCACTGCGACAGCTGGGGGGACCGCCTTAGACATCGGCGCAATTCAGGTGACTGTTACCGGGACCAACTACGCTGATGAAGTCATAACCGAAATACTTCCGGCATTCACCGTGGACACCGCAGGGACGGTAACCGGGAGCAAGGCCTTTAAAACAATTACCTCCATCACTGTTCCCGCGCATGATGGCCTCGGAGCAACCACGGCTATTGGGTTCGGCGAAAAGCTCGGCCTACCCTATTTGCTGGCTCATAACACTGTCCTGGCCGCATACCTGAACAATGTAAAAGAAGCTACTGCACCGACTGTGACGGTAGACGCCGCTGCCATCGAGGGCAATACGATGGATCTGAACAGCGCCTTGGCTGGCACTGTGGTTGACGCTTACCTAATCGTTTAACGGGGTGAGATCATGCTGAAATTCAATGCATTGTCCACGGCCATTCGCATCAAAAAGAAAACCGTCACGACGAATGAAAATGGATTTCCCGTTGAGACATGGGCCGATATCCTGAACGAGGATATCCCCTGCGAATGGCGGAATAAGTTCGGAAGAGAAACATACCAGGCGGCCATGGTCAATGCATTAGAGCCGGCAAGCGTGAAGTTGTGGTATATCCCTGGCATTGACCCATCATGCCAAGTAGTCCGGGTAGAAGATGGCGCTGTGTTTGAGATCGTTGGCATAGACGATGTAAGTAATCGGCACCAACAGCTTGAAATCGAAATCAAGCGTTATGTAACGGGGTAGGTGATGCTGATGTCAGTTGAAATCAGTCTAAGTGGCGTAGCCGATCTACTCGATGAGCTTGAACGGATGAGTGCTAACTCTGCAAAAATCCAAGACGAGATACTTCAGGCAGCGGCTAAACCCGTATTGACGGATGCTGAGCAAACAACGGCGTTTATTGATCGTTCGGGTAATCTCCGGGAAAGTTTAAGCATGAGTAAACCGAAAGCCAGAAAGCGAGGCGGCAAATATATTTTAGTCCGAGCCAAAGCTCCACATGCTCATCTTGTCGAATTTGGCACATCCAGGGCTGCAGCCCACCCCTTTCTGCAACCTGCACTAGAAAAAAATAAGCAGGAAGTTACTGAGATCATAAAAACTAAACTGAGGGAGGCGCTGGGGACGTGATCAACAGCTTAATAATAACTACCCTCACGCCTCTTGGAGTTCCTGTGTCTTTCCAAAAATATTCCGGCACGGCAACCACTTATATCACGTTTTTTTGCTATAACGAGCAGGGTGAGGAATGGGCCGAGAATAAGGAAATTGCAACCGGTTTTTATGTGCAAGTGGATGTTTGGAGCAAGGGAGATTATTCGGTGCTCGCAGATCAAGTTGAGGCGACCATGATATCTGCTGGGTTTATTCGCTCATCGGCGCAAGACCTCTATGAATCCGACACTCAGATTTTTCACAAAGCCGTGCGCTTTGTTTATGTAGCTTAGAAAGGGAGATGATCACATGCCGATAGTTGGCGTAGAAAAATTATACGTTGCCGTACAAACGAAAGACGACAGCACCGGATTAACGTATGGCACACCGGCATATTATGAAGGCGTAAAGGAAATCGGTGTCAAACCGAAACAGAATACTGAAAAGCTATACGCCGAAAACAAACTATGGGACCAGGCTACAAGTTTTGACAGTGCTGATGTCGATATCACCCAGGCTGATCTCACGAGTGCACAACGGGCCACGATCTTAGGGCAAACCATCGCGACAGCAGGTGGAGTTTATGCCAAGGACACGGATATCGCCCCCTATGTAGCCGTGCTGTACAAGGCAAACCTGAGCAAAGGCGGCTATCGCTACGGTGTGCTTTATAAAGGGGCCTTTGGCTTGCCGGATGACAGCATGAAGGGTCAAGAGGGTAAGAAGGAATTCCAGGTACCTAAATTGTCAGCCGTATTCCAGCCGACAAAATATAACGGAATGTGGGAATACCACGTTGACACGACCGACCCGAACTGCCCCGCCAACATTGACACGACTTGGTTTACCGCCGTGACCATTCCTGATGCCGATACCACTCCACCGACAGTAACCACTTCACCGCTTGATGGGGTGACGGCTGTGGCGGTATCCGCGAACATGATCTGGACCTTCAGTGAGGCAATTGACCCGGTGGGTGTAACCGCGGCCAATTTCTTCCTCCTGAAGGCAACTGATGGGACGTTGGTAGCAGGGGCATTGACCCTCGATGGTACGAACAAGATTGTAACTCTTAATCCGACCGCTGATTTGACGGCGCTAACTGCCTATATCGCGGTTTGCACGACCAATGTAACCGATGTCGCTGGGAATCACTTGGCGGCCACGAACATAACGAATTTCCAAACAGCGTAACATTTTAATTGATTGAGAGGGGCTCCGGCTCCTCTCTTTGACTGTGACTGTGACTGTGACTGTGACTGTGGATTGAAGGAGGTAATTATGCAAATAACCTTGAATGATAAAATGTATGTCGCGCCAGCCCCAAGGGGGCGTATGGTTCGCCGGGCATTTGAGATTGTGGAAAATATCAACTTAGAGTACATGAAGGTTACGGACCTAGACAGCTTGATCGCCTATGTGGTCGAATTGTTTGACAATAAATTTACAATTGATGATGTTTACGATGGACTCCCAGCAGTCGATTTAATGCCGACGGTCATGGGTTGCATAAATACGGTCGTCGGGGCGATGGGAGGCAAGCTGGAACAATTCCCAAACGGACAAACGGGGGCGTAAACGATGAAGTTATGTCCCCATCTGATTTCATAAAAGAAATTTACCTGCAGTTAATTGATCAGGGATGGACGTTGGAATCTATCGACGAGATGGATTTTTTTTATTACCTTGATTTGATGGTTTACAGAGCCAATAAGAAAGAGCCGAAAACTGCTATCGATCAAGTTTTTTAAGGGTAGGTGATAACCTTTGGCGGATGAAGAGATTAAGACCCTAGCCGTAGCGATCGCCATGGAGGACGGGTCCTTTCAGTCGGGCGTTAAAAACTTAAAACAACAATTAGGTGTTATAGACAGTGAATTTAAATCAAGCATTGCGGGGGTCAAAGATTGGGGAAAGGGTCTTGATGGATTAAAGGCAAACGCAACTGCGCTTGGCGATAAGATCAATGTCCAAAAGCAAATAGTGCAGCAATACACGGAGCAATTACAAAAGTCTAAAGATGCTCTGGCTACGAACTCGCAGAAGATGCTTGATCTGAAAGGTAAGGTAGAATCCGCCAAAGTGGCATGGGAGCAAAGCAAAGCAACTGTTGGGGCTAATGCAGAGGCTACCAAGGCTCTTGAGGCTGAATATAGCAAGCTGAATAAGCAATATGAAAGCGCTGAAAGCCTCGTGCGGAAGAATAATACATCTGTTCAAGGCTATTCTATTCAGCTAAACAGCGCCAAGGGTGCGTTAAGCAACATGGATGCAGAACTTGCCAAGACCAACAAGGCGATAGATCTGCAATCCAGCAACTGGACTAAACTTGGTAACCACCTTGATGATGTAAGGAAAAAACTGAAACCTGTAGGCGAAGAATTTACCAAAGCCGGGAGAACTCTATCGATGTCCATAACAGCGCCTATTGCTGCTCTTGGAACTGCCTCGGCAACGATGGCCACAGCTTTTGAAGACGGCATGGCGAAGGTGTCAACAGTTGCCGATGAGGGCGCCATGTCTATTGAAGACCTTGGGGATAAAGTTTTAAAGTTAAGCGATGATACTGGGCAAGCAGCAACTGATATACAAGAAGGATTGTATGACGCCATTTCTGCGGGAGTGAAAACTGCGGATTCAACGGACTTTATGACCACAGCCGTCAAGGCTGCCAAAGGTGGATTTACGGATACAAAAACAAGCGTCGATGGGTTAACGACAACCTTGAATTCTTACGGTCTTGAAGCAAGCAAGGCCACTGATATAGCCAACCAAATGATGGTAGCTCAAAACTTGGGTAAAACAACCTTCGGCGAAATGGCCTCCAGTATCGGGAACGTCGTTCCGACAGCCGCAGCTCTTGGTGTCCAGACAAACGAACTATTCAGTTCTCTGGCATCATTGACCGCTAATGGTATTAAAACAAGTGAAGCTGTAACCGGCTTAAAGGCGGCCTACAGCAACATAGTTAAGCCAACATCAGCTGCCGAAAAGGCAGCCGGGCAATTAGGGCTGCAGTTCAATGCGTCGCATTTACAATCCGTTGGCTGGGGAAAGTTCCTCGAAGAGGTCAAGCAAAAAACTGGCGGCAACATTGAGACAATGGCTCAGCTATTTGGTTCTACCGAGGCTGTAAATACGGTGCTGACTCTCACCTCTGACCAAGGAGCGAAACTATTTAGCGATTCAATGTCACAAATGGCCTCAGGGACTAACTTTGTCGATGATGCTTTTAACAAAGTATCTAATACCTCCGGGCAAAACTTAAAAAAGTCTTTTAACGAACTAAAAAATGCAGGAATACAGATTGGAGAAAGCTTAGCCCCGGTTTTAGAAAAAATATCTGGGGTATTCAAAGGCCTTGCTGAAACGCTTAAGTCGATGTCGCCAGAACAACGACAAATGGTAATTGTATTTGCTGGAATTGCGGCAGCCATAGGACCCGTATTAGTAGCAGTTGGCAGTCTGGTTACGGCGGTGAGCGCGATAGCTGGGGCGTTCGCTGCAGCCTCTGGAGCTATCGCGGCAGCTGGGGGAATTATAGCTATAATTACAGGCCCAATCGGTATTACCGTAGCGGCTATAGCGGGGCTAGTGGCAGGCGGGATAGCTCTTTATAAACATTTCAGCGCAGACGCCATTCCCGCAGTGCAGTTATTCGGAAAAGAAACTTCAGACGCAACCAAAAAAGCCGTTGGGGCATATATGGACCTTGATGACAAGGCCACAAAATCGCTTATGTCACTGAATTTTAGTGGCAAAACAGTCACAAAAGAAACAGCGGATGCCATCACCAAAAACTTTGACGACATGGGTACGCAAATCAAGACCGGGATGGATAAGCATTACGGCGAGTCATTTAAGACCATGCAAGACTTTTTTGCCATCAGCTCAACTTTAACAACTGTAGAAGAAGCAACGGCGTTGGCCGCAATGACTAAAAATAATGAGGACAAAAAGAAGTCGGTTGATGATGGCGAAAAGGCGATAAAGCTTATATTAGATACTGCCAGCACCGCCAAAAGAGCGTTAACCACTGAGGAACAAACCAAAATCAATGAAATACAGGCGACTATGAAAACCAACGCGGTTAAAGCGTTGAGTGATACCGAACTTGAATCTAAAAGTATCCTCGAACGGATGAAGGCGCAGGCCGGAAACCTAACTGCAGAACAAGCAGCCGAAGTCGCTAAAAATAGCATTGAACAGAAAGATAAGGCGGTAAAAGCTGCAAACGATCAGTACGATCAAACTGTTAAGGCTATTATAAAGCAACGTGACGAGACGGGCTCC
The DNA here is from genome assembly GCF_054657415.1 of Paradesulfitobacterium aromaticivorans. Lineage (NCBI taxonomy): Bacteria > Bacillati > Bacillota > Clostridia > Eubacteriales > Peptococcaceae > Paradesulfitobacterium > Paradesulfitobacterium aromaticivorans. Next base: position 13,833 of record NZ_BAAHYT010000007.1, read on the forward strand.
ATCACCACGGAACAGGCTAACAAGTTAATCCTTGAAGCAGGAAGGCAAAAAGACGAATCAGTCACTAAGGCTACCGAAATGAACACCAAAGTCGTTGACCAGGCGAAGTTGCAAGCGAAAGACCACGTTAAAGAGGTTGACTGGACCACGGGAGAAATTAAGTCTAAGTGGCGGATTATGAAGGAAGATACTGCAACAAAGATGGACGAAATCGGAAAGAATCTCGGTACAAAATGGGAAGAGATTAAAACTGATACCGCCAAGAAAGTTGAAGACATAAAAACAGGAGCAATAAATGCTTTTAAAGGCTTAGGGACATCCGTCGAGGAAACATGGAATGGTATTAAGGAGTCCATGAGGGGCTCCATCAACAGTATAATTGGGACGATCAACGAGTTCATAAGGCACATCAATAATATACGGATAAACGTGCCAATGGTCAACATACCACTTGTCGGGACATTCGGCGGATATTCTATCGGTATGCCTCAGATTCCAACTATCCCAATGCTGGCCGCTGGCACCAATTTCGTGCCTGCTGATATGCTGGCCTTTTTGCATAAGGGAGAAGCAGTTGTCCCTGCTAAATATAACCAGAACAATAGCAGTAGTAGAACTATAATCATTAACAATCACGGGACCATCGTCGGCAGCAACGGCATGAAGGAATTTGCCAAAATCGTTAGCAGGGAAATAGCAGGGGAATTTGGTCTTGGCTCTGGGGGTGGGTGGTAATGCCCACTCAGATCTTTATCACGCCCCCCGGTGGAGCAATTAATGAAATCAGGGCTTATGATAAGTGCTCAACGAAGAGTAGCACGACGGATAAGGCCGGGTCATTTTCGCTAACCTTGCCATCCTTCGACAAAAGCCTTTTTGATAAGTACGTCCTTGGCTCGGATGTCCGTATCATCCAGGATGATAGCGTATTCCGTGGATGGATTCTCAACCCGGTAAAGCGTAAAAAAGGACAACTTAATACCGTTGAAATCTCTGGCATGAGCTACGCGGCAAGGACACAGAGGATTATCGTCACTGAAACCTACACAAGTCAAGCGATCAGTTATATCGTGAAAGATCTTTTTTTAAAGTATGCTCCACAATACAACCTGGATAGCGTTGTGACCTGCAATAAAATCATATCCATTAAGTTCTTCGACGTGTTTCTTTTTGACGCAGTTGAGCAGCTGGCAAAGTTGGCAGGTTATGATTGGTTTATCGATGAGCCAACACCGGAGTTGATTGATGCCTCGGTTTTATCGGCAGGATGGCAGGAGATTGTTGATATCATACCGTATAATGTACCTTTCCCGTCTGAAAACCTTTACCCATCCGAAGCTTTACTACCGGGTTAGGCGGTGAATCAATGAGTATACTAGCGCTCCATTTTTACCCCCAAGGAACAAGAGTTAACAAGACGGTTATTACAGATGGGATGTACCATAAAGGATCTGCGAACATCGTCCCAAACGCTCAAGGAATTGTCAACAAGCTCTGGGTGAAAGGCGGCAAGGCTATCAGCCAACCTTATCCGCAAAACATCACAGTGAGCGGCACTGTGCCAATACCCCTGTTTTATTCGCCCAGGGCTCCCGTGACTGTGACGATCGACGGACTCGCGAAAACCCTAGGCATCCAGAACATCGATAATCCTGGGACGAAGGATTTTCTCTTGAACACCGCTGAAAAGCTCCTCGTCCCAGATCTATGTACTACAGGGAGCGGAACAATTACTTACAACTATGAGTACCCCATTAAGATCTTACTGGAAGAACCAATAAGCCAACAGCAGTATGGTGTTTTCGAGGATGTCCTGAACGTGGACACGACTGACAGGGATCTAGCGCTAGAGCTCGGTCTGAAACACCTTTACAAGTACAGCCAGCCAGTGCTTTCGGGCAGTATTAAGCCTTTCACAGGCGTATTCAAGGCTGGTGAAATAGTAAGGGTACAACTTCCCGATCTAAACCTTGACACGGATCTGCAGATCAAAGAAGCATCCTATGATAGCGCGCCTATGAAACCTGTTGACATTACTCTGCAGCTGGAAAGCCCGGAACGAGATCTGAGCAATATCTTAAAGGACATGGCTGCTCGCCTTGCCAAGCTGGAAAAAACGACATACCAAGATGATCAGGGTCCGATTGAGAGGTACATCGCGAAAGAAGATATTTACAGCTGGGTTGAAACAGCCGTAAAGACAGATCCCATCAGCACAAATGACTGGGAATTCTGGACTGAAGATGTGAGCGAAAGTTCGCATCTTTTGTTATTGCCATCTGACACGCTCTACCCGAGTGACACACTCTATCCGTAAACGAGGAGATGATTAAATGCAACGGCAAACAGATGCCAGGATATCCGATAATCCTTTTGGTTGGCTGGGCCAGTGGGAACTTGAAATCAGCGAGAACGGACAAATTAAAGAAGTGATACCTCTGAAGCCTAACCTGCTCACCGATGCCGGCCTGAACATGATGAGAGATATGCTCTCGGGCGCCATCACCGATGCCCAAATCAAATATGTGGCCCTAGGGAATAACGCGACAGCCCCGGCTAACACCGACATTCAGCTGGGTGCTGAGCAATTCCGCAAAATCGTTACCAACCGAAACACTGATCCCGTAACGCCCGGCAAGCTCTACACGGAACTTTACATCGCTGACACTGAGGCCAACGCGTTCAGGTGCGAGGAAATCGGTTGGTTTGCAGGGGCGGGGGCAACGGCGACAGCGAACACCGGAATTATGATTGCCCGGATTCTTTACAGCCGGCAGAAGGCCAATACTGAAAGCTGGACGATCCGGCGAACCGATACTATTAGCAGAGGGTAGGTGAGGATATGGCTTTAGGAGATTACCTAAAAACTACTTTTGTTGAAGGTTCGGCACCAGGGATATCGGCAGCGCGGCTCAACAACCACGAGAACAAAACAGCCGAATTGGATATAGAAGCTAAAAGCAAAAATGCCCAGCTCTTAGAAGCAACCGGGTACGGCGTTATTTCTGGATTGACGGTAACAGCACAGACCACGCCGGATATGACGGTCAATGTCGTAACGGGTACAGTCCATATGTCCACAGGACAACGGTATACACCAGATGCTACTCCCGCACTAGCAGTAACGGCAGCCGACGCGACGAATCCGAGAATTGATATTGTCTATGTTTCAAGCGCTGGCGTTATAAGCTATTTAGCGGGGACACCTGCTGCTAGTCCTGCTGCCCCAGCGACCCCAACAGACGGTTTTTTGCTAGCCCAGATCAGTGTTGCCGCGAATGCCACAACTGTTGTTGCTGCAAATATAACGGACAAGAGAAAACTTAAGAATACGACCGATTCGCTAGCCGATGCCCAAGCTGCGCATTTG
>NZ_BAAHYT010000008.1:0-459377 GCF_054657415.1 Paradesulfitobacterium aromaticivorans
GTGAATCATCCTCGGCTTTGTCTTTATCGAGATTGGCTCGAACCTTAATATTGATCTCTTCAATATTCTTGATATTGTTTTCCAGTTCTTCTGTGGATTCGTCGTGCAGATCAAGGGCAGACTTCTGAGCCATTTCTAAATCAGCCAGGATTAGCGTCTGCTTTTCTAATAGATCATCTATCTGTCTCTTTATACGATCAGCCTCGCCCTGAAGGTACTGCAAGTTCTGCCGTTTCCGCTGGTTCTCGCCATTCCTCGCAAGGATATCCTGCTGTTGCCTAATCAGCTCTGATGCTGAAACAGGTTCTTTCGGCGCATCCGGATAATACGGTTGCTCTTTGGCAAACTTCTTCTTTTGATCAGCAATTTGGCCAATTGTTGTACGGCGGTTATAAACTTCCTGCTCTTTATGATCTAGTTCGAAGCCGTCCACCTACGCCAATAATCTGCAGAAGAGTATTAGCCTTTTCTTTGGGGCTGGCTTGCATAAACTTGGGAAGATCAGAGGCTGCACCTGCTCCACGAATTCATTAAGGAGCTGCTGACCGCCCTTCTGGCCATTTGGATCGATAACTTTGAGATCACTGTTTTTGCCCTTACGCTCAACAACCAGGCCGTTTGACATTACAATGTGTAATGTCGGTGGAATCACGGAGCCGGCACGTTGCGCCTCAGAAGGGCGATACTTCTCTCCGCCTAAGGCCCAGGCAATAGAATCAAGTACAGAAGTTTTCCCCTGGTTGTTTTTACCGCCAACTATCGTTAAGCCATTAGCAGAAGGCTCGATTTTTACGGCCTTGACTCGCTTAACGTTTTCAATTTCAAGCTTGTTGATTTTAATACTCAAAATGTCCCCATCCTTTCTTGATTCTCAAGGATATAAGTTGCTTCCAGGTCCGCCATGTGGAGTAAAACTGCCAGCGGATACTTTCTGAATGCCTCTCCCATGGCCTGAATCATGGAATAGTCTTGAATACCCGGAGTAAAGCCCCCCAAGACCGCCTCCGAATAGCCATGAATTCACTGGTTTTGAGTTTTACATAACGATTAAAGGCAACAGAGCCGACTTTTCGCCATGTCCATAGGGAAATTGGTCTTTGATGGTGTAGAAAGGTTTTTGGACCCATACACCATTCTCTTTGACATTTCGCATTTCTTGGGTATAGAAGTTTATCTTGCAGAAGTCGTGAGATAAGGCTGTTATAGTGGCGGATTCAATGTTTACTGCTTCCCTTTTTGCCAGACAATCAAAGACGTTTAGCGAGTGCTCCAATAAGCCGTCTTCCCGGGATAAGTGATACTTTGTGCTGCAGGGTGCCGTATAAAAATCGGTAGTCTCCAGCCAGTTAAGCAAGTCCTGGACGCCTTCACGCTTGACGTTCTGCCAGAGTTCAATAAAGCGGGCCTTCATGGATAGGGGCCTCCTGGCTTCTCTGAGGCACTCCGGTGCTGGGCCTTCGAGGATGGGATAATCCCCATCCCAGTCAACTACAGACAATCCGAACAGGAATGATCAGTTCATGAGCCCATCTTAGTTCGTCCCCGCAACCATCTGACCTCTCCCACGCGCCGAATAACCAGTGTTCATGAGCGTTTTGCTCCATAAGTTCTCTCCCAAATCTAAGCGCGGTTTCTCTTTCCCCTGGCGCATGCTCGTGCATAAAACTGAAAGCATGCAGTGGGCTTATAGGCATAATCCCTATTTTCATCAAGCGCCGGCAGATTACCGTAACCTCGCGGAAGTTCTCAGTCTCATTACCCCTAAAAGGGTGAGAGACGAATATCCTTTTCACCGTATAATCCACACTCCTCCATCTCCTGCACCCCAAATTCCAGCGCATTCTCCCGGCTCTCTCCAAGATGTCAAATATGTGCCCAAACTTCTCGGCTGATAATTCTACCAACATGAGTTTTGCTTAATTGAAATCTTCTTGCCAATTCTGCTTTGGTTATTCCATTTGCGTATAATCTTCTTAAACTCAAAACATTGTCCTCGGTTAATTTTGAAAATGGATTATCTTCGCCTAACATGTTTCTCCTACCCTTCATTACGGCATCACGAAGATTTTCCGATTGAGTTCCAAGAAAGATATGATCCGGATTCACGCATGCGGGGTTATCACATTTATGACAGGCTTTGATGTGTTCGGGAATAGGACCATGATGCAGCGCATAATAAAATCTGTGAGCAATATAAGATTTGTGATTAGCATGGAAAATACCGTATCCGCCGTTTGCTTTGTGGCCTGTCCATATCCAGCAACTATCTGTCTTTTGTACATTGGACATAAATCTTTCCTCAACTGGCTTTATCAAAGACATTGAATAACATCCGTGTGAGCAGAATTTTTGTTTTTGATCTTTTCGGGCAATGAACGCCTTGCCACAATTAACACATATCCGGTCTTCATATTGGCGATAGTGCTTTTGCATACGACCTCCTATTGTAGAATCCAAACCTCTAGTTGCCTCCGGCCAAACTCCAACGCTCGTATTACCGCCGTCTCATCCACCGACGGATCGCCAAGGTAAATATCCATGTGCCCGCTCCCGACTCCCCTATCTTCAACAACAAAGATTCCGCGGTTAGGCTTGTCCTTGAAGTAAGGAATATAAACTTTAGTTCCAAATGGAAGCTCAGGACCGGCAGCCACCGTGTACCACTCTTCGGTTTTGGTTTGACTTGCTGTTTGCCCATAAGCTGGATCTGCAGGTGTTTTGCCTGTTGACTCTTTGCCGTCTGTGTAACCAGTGCATTCCATCACCCGGCGCTCGATCTGCGGCGCGCCCCGGCTGATCTGGTGCGGGCTATCCCGTACTACTGGAGCCGCTATCGGTTTCTCCTTAGACTCCGGAGCAAAGGCTTGTCCATGGACTGGAACCAGGCTTGAGGCCAACAAGGCCAGAGCCAGGAGGAACGCGCTCAGCATCCTCATCCTTCACGCCTGCAGAAAATGTGGCTTCATCAAACTCCCCAACGGCCTCTCGGGCACAAAGTCAGGCCGCCCTTTTTCGTAGTACCTCATCCGCGGAATCTTGTTCCCGCCCAGCTGCTTGCACTCAGCGCCGTGGAAAACTTCGCATGCTTGGGCATAATACCGGCAGCCGCTATCCCGGCATTGTTGGCGCTTCTGGCGTTCACTTTTGGTCATCGTCACCGATCCCTCCTGGCTGCCAATGAATCAATGCACTCTCGGCAAACCTGCTTCCCTCTGATCTCTACAAGATGCTCGACATTACCACAAAGCACACAACCGGGCTGATATTTCTTGAGGATGATTTGATCGTCCTGAGTAAAGGCCTCAAGTGGATCGCCTTCTTCAATCCCCAGGGTGCGCCGAAGCTCTTTAGCGATAACAATTCTTCCAAGATCGTCAATGCGACGAATTATGCCTGTAGCTTTCATCTGTTTTCGTCTCCTCTCTTTAAGGGGCAATAACTCCGGCCCATAGGAACCGGCGTATGGCTTTGAGGTAAATCCGGAAATCCCGGACCGTCCCACTGAAGCTGTCTAGGACGATCTGGTTATGATATGGTATATTTTCGGTCGAGTATGCTATACTATTGTCAAGAGTAATTTTTTCTAGGTCCGTTTGGCTTTGCAGAGTCAGCGGACCGTTTTGTTTTACGGGAATTGTGTAGCCGCAGTTCGGGCAGGTCCAGTCCAATTCTTGAGCAGAGGAATGGAATGTTTGCCCGCAGTGTGGGCATGTGCGATGTTGCATGGTTGTTGCCTCCTTATTCTCCTTTGCATCGTATCAGTGTTAGGCTTTACTCCAAAATACTCTACCAATGAAGCGCGGCAAGTTTATTTTTAACTTCAACGGGTGGAAATAAAAAACGTATGTTTCACGCCCACCTTTTGCAGCTTGCTTATCGCTGGCATATCGAATGACTTTGCTTACCATTACAACTCACCTCCCCTCCCTACGCCACTCTCTGCATCACAATCCAACATCTCACCGCGATCTCGACCGCTTCGCCGGGGCTTGTCCTCTGCTTATAGCCCACGCGATTGACCATGATGTCTAAAGTCGTGAGCTCCATGATCTCGCGGAATTCGCGGTCCGTGAGCTTGCTAAGTCAGGATTCAAGGAGTTTGCGGAGCATTGAGTTCATCCTCCTTAAGCCATCTGATACAGCATTGCAACTCTTTATTTCCCTCGCATACAAAGTTGTCAGCTACGCTACAGTCGCTCTTGCAATATTTGTCTGTAATATCTCGGCTAATAATCTGTTCTGCTACTTCCGCGATTGACATAGCCTTGATTCGTTCGAACCTGGTCAACTCGTTTCTTCCTCCTTCAACTCAGCAATCTCAGTCACCATTTGCCTGATGTCATTCCGGAGCATCCGTAAATACTCAGTTAGCATTGTAGGTTCATCTAATGCACTTTGTCCTGCGGCCTTTGCAGCCTTGAGGTCATCCATCAATTGATCTCGTTCCTTGGCTGTGATAGCTTCCCAGCCGTAAGCTTCCTGGATTTCGTCCTCGGTTTCGTAGTCACTCAGGACGGCTGTTCTTTTTTCGATTTTGGCAATCTCCTTGGCCCGCTTGGCTATTGCTTTGCCTTGGAGCTTTTCGAGTTCTGCTAAGTACATCTCAAGCGCTTTAAGGTTTGCTGGCGGTGTTTCTCTTTGCATTAAGCTTTCACCTCATTCCCGGCTTTATTTCTTCGCAATAATCACAATCCTGGCAATTGTAATCACAGTCACCAAGACCATCCGTTATGTCCTTAGCATCTGAGCACCAGCAGCCGTAGTAGTTGCACCATTTATGCATTTTGGCTTATCACCTCCGATTTTCTAAAAGAGCAACCGCATGTATAAAATAGTCTAAATCTACAGGCGCCCCACCAGCATTTAAGAAATCTTCAATGATACTGAAAACCGTATCGTCAAACCCTGGTATCCTAGCGCATAGATCGGGCCTTATCTTCATGGCCTTGATAGCCCCGGCAAAAGGCGGAGGTATCTTCGCATCGCCAAGCGACCGTTCAAAATAATCGGCGATTTCGGCATAGTTTGTCATCATTTAACCTCTTCTTGTTTCAGCCAATTAAGGCAGCATTCGTAGCAATTAGCAGTATCGGATTTTGTGCACTCGATATCTGCTAAGCCCATTTCATTGGGGCACATAATAGTAACTGCCATCTCCTCAATAGACATGCTCTTAATCAGCTCATAGTTTGTCATACTGGCTTCTACCTCCCTTAGATGCTTGTCCACCTACACCGGCCACCGCTTCGGCTCCCGGCGTATCGTCCGCCCGGCGGCAAAATACGTCGCGTTCCAGTGCCGGCCATACCGCTCCTCGCGGATCCGGCGGACGCTCTCCTGGATGCGCTGGTCGCCGATCAGCGCGCGGAGCGCGGTGCGAAGGAGGTTCTTGATGTTCATATCTTTATTCTCCTTTCTCTCCTACCTGGGGAATCTCGAGCAGCCACTCTCCTCCATCCAGTCGCATGCTGCCTGGCACTCGTTGCATGGCAGGATGCGCTCTCCGCACTCCGGGCAGAGTGACGCGCGGTAAGCCGGAATTTCAACTTCGATCATGCAGTTCGAGCACACCTCAAGGGTCTTGCGTTCCGGTTCCGCCGTAACCATGGCATGCACAGCTTCACGAAGGGCTGCCTTTGCTTCCCAGTCCAGGTTGATACCCCACTTTTCGAGCCAGGATTCTAGCGGGGATTTAGGGGTTTGTTCTGCCACCGATATCACCTCACTTTTTGACAGGGTTTTCCTCTTTCGCGTCGAAATGGTAGTTGTCCAGACTATCATCTTTTGACGAAGGGAGGTGCCTCTTATGCCAAGTACTGGCGAAAAACCAGGTAAAGGAAGTTATCAGTGCACTAAATGCGGCCAAATTATAAGACTGGATGACAACACTGATACCCTACCGCCATGCCCAAGATGCAATGGGACAAACTTTAGAAAAATAGGCTAGTCTCGCTGGAAGGGTGTTCTATTATAAGGATTTTTGGATCCTGTGGAAGAACACTCTTCCTAACCACATCCACCACCTGGAAGTAAATCGCCCTTGCTCTGTGCTGTACTGGCTTAGATATTTGCGCGGTATAAGTTGCCCTGTTTTCATGCTTTCTCGCCTCCTTTCCCTCTAAGCTATCCGCTTGCGCCTCAGCCGCTCGTAATACTCGCTGAGCGTCTGTTTGCGCTGTTCGTAATTTGGTATTGCCAGGATGAGGCCGATGTCTACACGCTGGATGACCTATTTTTTGATTAGATGAATCATTCTCTTGCCTAGCAGCTTCCCAACCTCAACCGAAGCAAAATAGAGAACCAATACCCCGCCTATGACCACCAACTCTTTCATGCCAGTACCTCCTCTCCTAAAGATAGCTTTCTTCTACTCTGCCATTGACACCCTTTGACATGTACACGCAACCGCATTCCAAACACGTTAGGCTAACTATGTCGTAATCACGGTCGAAGTTTTCCTTTTCGGTGCGTAAGTACTTAGCTAACTTTGTTCCAGCTCCGCATCCAGGGCACTTATCTGCAATTCCGGCTCCTTCGATGCTGATGATCGGCAGGTCTTTGTAGTACTGCAGAATCCTGACGGAGTACCCGAAGATCGGCATGCGCTGGATATTGGGATATTTTTGGATGATGTAGGCGATCCAGTGCATCATGTCGTTGCGGCTGCATTTACCGTGGGCGTAGCTGTTGATGAGGGAATGAATACGGGTACGGTCCTCAATGGACGGAAATTTGAGGGTTGTTGACATGGAGTGGGCCTCCTTTCTAACTAGGCTGTTTCTAAGAGTGATTTCGCCTCCTTCCAAATCTGTGAGTTCTTTATCTCACGAGTTCCCCATCCAGTTAAAAGCCTGAGAGCATCTTCTTGCTTACCTTTTTGGACTAGTTGAGCAAGTAATTTAGGTAATTCCGAACGAATCTGCGCGTGATACTTAATAAGCTCCCATGCGTCTGAACCAACACCCGTGGGCGTAATTGTAGCGCTATCCAGATTTTTTTCTATGGATTCTGACATCGCCGTTCCCCTCCTTCCCTTATCACCCCACAATCAATAACGATCTGCACAAGCTCCTTGACTGTCATGTCAATGTCGGGGATATTGGAAAACTCTTTTGGGAGTTCTACTTGGGCTACCATGGTTAATTCTTGAGGGGTTATGCCGTCTTCAATAAGCGATGAAAAACTATCGTAAAGCTTACATTCGTCACCGTGATAGGTTTTAAGAGCTGGACTCCAAAGGTCTTTTGGAAATTGACAGTATTCGCAGTGATATTCAGTCATTTAAGCGTCCTCCGGTTTTGTTGGGATGCTTTTGTAAGTTACTGTAAACTTCTTGTCCTTCCCTGTACTATCTACGAACGCTATTACACCAGGGTATCCGTTGTCTTCTACCCACTTACGAACTTTTTCAATGACGCTTTTTGTGTATTGAGTAGCAGTTCCAGAGTGACCGTTCTTTTCAAACGTAACAATTTCTTTTTCATCATCTTTGATATCTAAACGCCGTATAATAATCCCTGCTACTTGCCCGTGAGGTTTATCATTTGTGGAGTAAATACCTACAGCTTTCGCAATATACGTGAGGTCAAACAGTTCTCTTTCTGCTTTCATTTCCTCGATCGGAAGGTCCATGCCACCCTTACGATAGATTTGTTTGAGAGCGATGGCTCTGTATTGCGGTTTTAGCCCTGCTTCCTCAAGTACCGGCAGGATAATCTTTGCGGCCTCATTCAGGGCAGACATGCTTTCGATCTCGTCTGCCTTCTTACGGAGCATTTCAGGATTGGCTCTGTTCGTGATATAGGCACCGTGATCAACTACTGAAGGAACAACTTCATCAAATATCCAAGACTCAAACTTTTCAGCCCCGGGTAGTTCAGAATTTGCAATCAGTCTATATACATCACCTTTGGGGATTACATTGACTTCAATTTCCTTGTCTGGACTTTGCGGATGAGGTACCTCGCGTTTCGCTACCCACCGGCAATGCTTCAGAATAGCGTCATGTGGGTTCCTGTACCCCAGTGCTTTAGCGATATCAGTTGCTAAAAATTTCAATTCCCCGTTGTCCTCTACTGTTCTGACCTGACCGAATGATTCGTTGTTAAAAACCTGTAACTCATTCATTTCAACACATCCTCTTTTTGGCTGTGCCTTTTTCTTCTCGGATTTTTATCAGATTTATTGAACTCACACTCATTAGGAGGAAACACAGCGTCTAGGCATACAAGCATTCTTTGACGTATAATAGCTTTTTTCAATCTGCCACCTGGTAACTCCAAGACCTTCTCTATTCTGTCTAACCATTCAAGTTCTTGCCTTGTTATCATCAACATTTATACCACCCCTCAATTACTAAACCGTCATTTCATCCAAGATAGCTGTTTTAACTTCATCTAAGACCGTGATAACCTGACCAATGCTAACACAGTTATCTTTAGCAAGCTTGAGCACAGATTGTTTATTGAATGGTTCACGGTCAGCGTTTTCTGTTCCAAACAGCAGGAACTCAATCGACACGTTGAAGTATTCAGCAACTTTTTGAAGCCTCTCTATTGTCGGGGAGCTTTTCTCCCACTTATAAATAGATCCGCGGCCAATTCCTGTTGCTCTTTCAAGCTTAGGAATAGAAGTCTTGTGTTGCTTACAAAGTGTTTTGATATTGCCCATCAATGACATCTTGTCCCCTCCTTTCCGTGGAATAAATTAGTAAATTATACAGCTTAGATGTTGACAAACCACTGAAAATATTCTAATATTGAGTACAGCAAATAAACCAATTAAAAGTCGTTTGGGGACGATTTTTTAATAGGTTTTCGAAGTCCTTGGTTTTTTATTGCCTTATTTGCCTATACCTAAGCTGTTGAGATAATGATAACCTAAAATTTTAGGTTAGTCAATGGGTTATTTCCTAAAATTTTAGTTTGAAGTAAGGGGTATGCTTAATGAGTATTGTAGAAAATATTAGGTCTCTTTGTAAGCAGCGTAATACGTCCATTCCTAAACTAGAGAAAGAATTTGGGTTTGGTAATGGCGCTATCTATAACTGGGATAAAAACTCCCCATCGGTCGACAAAGTCCAAAAAGTTGCAGACTATTTCGGAGTAACCACTGATTTTATAATTAACGGCTTCGATAAGGAGATAGAAGACGTAATTAAATTTTTGGCTAAAACAGATAGAAGTCGACCATACTTTCCTGATAATATAGCTGAAATCTTAGATATTGAACTTGAACCTCTCAAAAAAGAATATTGGGACGTTCCGCTGGATTTAGAGCCTTTAGAAATGGTAGGGCTTCTCAAGGAGTTCCCCGTAACAATTGAGTTTAAGAAAGATCTATTGGACGCTCTTAGTAGGGTAAAGGAAAGAGTTAACTCAAGCGACAACGATTCCCGCATATTTACTCTCGCCGCTCATAAAATAGACGGCTACAATGATAACCTTACTCCGGAAGAGCAAGCAGCAGTGCGGGCCTTTATTGAAGCATATAGAAAACAATTTGCTAAAAAAGAGGACAAGCCGGAATGATTAAATTAGAAGAATTACAGCAAGAAGCTGTAGGTAAAGGCATTAATCTGGTCAAAAGCGAATTGCCCGTAAGAATTAAGGCAGTATATTACGCTCCCGAGGATCTCCCCCCGACCATCGCGCTTAGCAACGATATAATAACCCAAGCAGAAGAAACCTGCGTCCTGGCTGAAGAACTCGGTCATTACTACACGTCTTCAGGAAATCTACTCTCCGCAAACACGGATAGAGTCTCAATTCTTAAGCAGGAGAATCGTGCCAGGCGCTGGGCAGCCAGGAAGATAGTCCCCCTTGAAAGTATCACCCAGGCTTTTGAATCCGGAGCTCAGAACAGATATGAGTTTGCAGAATATCTTGGCATTACCGAATCATTTTTCGATTGGTCAATCAGCTATTATAAAAAAATTCACGGTCTGTTCATGACCGTGAATAATATGTACACTATATATTTTGAACCTTTTGGTGTCTTTAAGAATTTTGAATAAACTTAATGTTCACGCGGAGGAAAAATGACTAAAGTTGCAATTTATATTCGCGTTTCAACCAAGCGCCAGAAAGATAATTATTCTCCATCTGTACAGAAAAGAGCTATGACAGAGCACGCTCAAAAAATGGGCTGGGAGATATTCGATTATTACTCTGATCTTGGAGAGAGTGGCGGAGATATTGACAGAGAAGATCTTGATCGCCTTATGCGGGATGCTAAAAGAGGATGCTTTTCCCGCGTATTGGTATTAGAGCAGGATCGCCTTTCAAGGCTAGAACAAATTGACTGGGTGCATCTTGCCGATTCATTAGCCAAGCTAAGCATTAAACTTGTAACTCCAACTTCTGAAGTTAATCTTAGCAATGAAGAAGAACGTTTTATGGCTGATCTTCTGAACCTAATCGCCAATCGTGATAAAAAGAAAATTAAGCGAACTACAGCAAGAGGAAGACGCGAGGCCCATCATGCGGGCATTTATTTCGGTTCTACTACAGCCTTTGGAGTTGAGATAAATAGAGAAACGCAAGAATGGTATACAGTACCTAGGGAGGTCGAAATATCAAGGATAATCTTTGATAAATACAGCTCTTCGTTTGGATTTAATGCCGTCGCAAGGTATCTTAACAGCAAGGGATATAAATCTAAAAAAGGCGGTAATTTCACTCAGAGAAGAATATCCGATATTATAAGCAATCCCGTGTGTATTGGAGAATTTGAGCAAACGATTTTAGGTGAAACTATCCGGCATAAAATGAAGTGGGTTCCAGATCACGGGTCATACATTACTCGCAGTCAATACTATAAGGCTCAAGAAATTGCGAAAGAGAGAGGTGAAATCCAGGCCTTGTGGGAACCAAAATATTTGTTGATCGGACTCTTAGTCTGCGATGAATGCGGTAGAAAATTTCAATCACACGGCTCTGTAAATACGCTGGCCAGTGGTAGTAAAAAAACCTATTATTCATATCTTCATAGGGATGCACTTAAAACCTGCAGAGCTCGGCATAAGATGGGCGTTATCCATGAACAGATATTATCTATTTTGAAAAGCGTCGCCGGTAATCCGCAGGTTCTGAGCCAGATGCTTAATGAAAATACAAAGAAAGATAATATCGAAGCCATTGAAGCGCAAGTTAATCAATGTAAAGAAGATCGTTCAAAAGTACTTTCAAAAAAGAGTAAACTTCTTGACCTTTATATGGCTGGGGGATGGGATATAACCGAGCTAAATAATAAAAAGCATGATCTTGAACAAGAGTTAGAGCATTTGGATATTAGAGAGCAAGAATTAACAAGTAAGCTCACTATCGCGTCTCAAAACCTAATTGATGTAGACCTAGTAGCTGAAGCATTGAGCGTTTTTAATAATTTCGATGAGCTCTATGACAAAGAGCAGATCGAGTTATTACGATCGTTTATCTCTGAGATACGAGTTAAGAAAACAGGTGAAATGAAGCTATTTTTTAATGTTGATATCGGGGATAATTATCAGTCCAATTTGGGCGCGACTTCTTGACGTCACGCTTCGAGACATAGTCTCCACCGGCCCCGGTAAAAATTTTCTTGGCAATGATCTGATCCATGACCGCTTCGATTTGCGGTGCGGTAAGATCCGCTTTGGGTTGGGGCAAGGTGATGCTTACCGCGCCTCCGAGGGAATTGGTAAAAGTCAAGCGCAGAACTTTTGTGACAGTCGTAGCCATCTTCTCTCCTCCTTTCCTTGAAAAATTCGTCCTTTAGAATCTAACGTCTCTCATTTGGCTTAATCCGTTAGGTTCTTAGTGTTAGATCCTTTGCGTGAGCTCCCGTTAGACCGTCTCGATCAGCTCGAAGCGGTTGTCCCGGCGCACTCCGGTTACAGGATATTCCTGTAGGCCATAGAGAGCCTGGGCTACGTCAAACACGTCCTGGTCAAGGGCGCTTGACTTGACATTGGGGAAACTCCGTTGGCGTAGAATGGGAGACCCGGTTGCGCTAAGCCCGGTTTGGTAAGTCACCACTAAAACAGATTCCCTGGCGCTGGCAGAAACAGCCATTTCTTTCACCTCCTCCTTCTTTAAGTAGAACATATGTTCCGTTTTCAGTATAGGCTCCTTTCTCAGTTGAGTCAATACTTTTGGGAACAGTTGGTAATTATATCCCACTACCCTTGATTAAAAGTTAAGCAGATCATCCGGCTTGACTCCGACCGCCTCTGCAATGCGCATGGCCCAAGCCGGGCTAACATTCCGGCGCCCGCGCTCCAGATCGCTTATAATATTGGGGGCTAGACCGGTGCGCAGAGCCAATTCTTTTTGCGTGCCGATCGCCGCCCTCAGTCTTGCCTCTCGGATCTTCCACCCGCGGTAGACAGATTGTTCCTCACTCATGCTTTTTACCTCCTTCCCTTAATTACTAATGCGACATCAGCTATTATTAAAAAATCTCATATTCTTGTTCCATCTCTCATTATAAAACATCTAAGCTTATTCGAACATATGTTCTGTTAAATAAGCTGACTTCAGTAAATAAATATTACTTCTCACATGTTTTTTTCGCCGGAGAAGGAAACAAGAAGCGGATGCAGAATTAGAATAATAGTGAAAGATCCTATTTTTCGAGTTCCAAGACAATTGAATAAGATGCGGAAAAAATTAAGGAAAGGAAGTAATGCCTGTGGAGCAGCAAATTAGTCCCTTTACAGATTTCCTTTCGGGCAATCATCTCGTCTTGGGCGCGGCCGGGGTGGGCAAGACCCGCTTGATCTGGTCGCTCCTGCAATCCCGCGAGTTCTGTGGTGAAAATAGGATCAATATTGTACTGACTGATTCGGCTAAACGCATCTGGCAGGAGCACACGGAAACCCCCATCATCCCAGTCGATCCCTATGCTACCGATATGCGCTGGATTGCGGAACCGTCCGAACCGGGAGTGTATTTTGCAGCCTGTGACTACCTCCCCCGTGTCATAACCTTCCTTGAATGTCTAGCTAATTTCGCCAGGAGTTATGAAGGGAACATCCCTAATCCTGTACGTGTTTTTGTAGATTACCCCCTCAAGTTTTGGCGCGATGCCTGCTTTATTGAGCAGTTAGGCCGTCTCCACTTCATCAGTGAGTCGTTATCCTCTGAAGGAACGCAATTGCTTGAGGTTTGGCAGGTACTCACCCCTTCCAAAGAATTGTCTCCTAAAGCCCAGTCTCTCTGGGGCAACTCCAACTTAATTGTAATCAATCCCTTTACCCAGGCCTGGCTAAAAGAAGCAGACATCTTTGTGGGCAAACATGAGCCCCCGTTGTCTGCTGTCCAAGACGTCGTAAGCAAAGACGTAAGCCAAGGCTTTTACTATCTCCCTCACAAGTCAGAGAGCATTTTCCTAAGTAGCCAAGCGATCGGCTAGCTTAGCAAGAATTCTTCCGAAAAGCCAACAAAGCCCTTGACTCGCACCACGAGCAAGGGCTTTGTTTTTGAATCAGTGCTATTATTGACCAGATTAAATAAGAGGCGTGAGCTAACTCCGCCTCTTATCTTTATGCTTTTTCTTCGAGCAACCGCGCGAATTCTTCCTCGGTCAGTACCGGAATATCCAGTTCTTTGGCTTTGGCCAGCTTGGAACCCGCTTTGTCCCCGGCTACCACAAAAGCCGTTTTCTTGCTCACGCTGCCTGCCGCTTTGCCGCCGTAAGCTTCGATCAGGTCTTCGATTTGCTGGCGGTCCCAGCGCTGCAAGGACCCGGTCACCACAATGCTCTGCCCGTCAAAAATACTGGGGCGACTTGACTCGGCGGCGGTCATTTTTACCCCGGCTCGATCCAGCTTAGCCAGAAAATCCTTTGTACTTTCCTGCCGGAAAAAGTGCGCAATGCTCTCAGCCATGGCCGGGCCGATGTCCGGAATCCCCTGCAGTTCATCAGCAGTGGCCTCCTGCAGTCTCTCCATCGAGCCAAATTTCTTGGCCAGAATCTTCCCGGCTTTTTCTCCAACATGCCGAATTCCGAGCGCAAAAATCAAGGGAGCAAGCCCCCGCTCTTTACTATCCGCGATTGCTTGAAGCAGGTTCTCCGCGGACTTCTTGCCCATCCGCTCCAGGTCGATGATGTCTTCAAACTTCAAGGCATATAGGTCAGCCGCATCTTTAATAACTCCGGCTTCAAGGAGCTGCTGGATCACTGCCGGACCCAGCCCGTCAATATTCATGGCATCGCGCGCGACAAAGTGAATCACCGCTTCCCGCTGCTGCGCCGGACAGGTGATACTGGTACAGCGGTGGGCTGCTTCCCCTTCTTCCCGTACAACAGGACTACTGCATTCCGGACAGCGCTCAGGCATGTCAAAGACTTTCTCCCGGCCGCTGCGTTTCTCCGGCAGAGTGCGTACGATTTCCGGAATAACATCCCCCGCTTTATGTAAGATAACGTGGTCACCGATGCGCACGTCTTTGTCCCGAATGTTATCCATATTATGCAGAGTTGCCCGGCTCACGGTAGACCCGGCCACCGGCACCGGAATAAGGACGGCCGTTGGAGTCAACACTCCTGTACGCCCGACCCGCACAATAATGTCTTCAACCACAGTCTCAACTTGTTCGGCCGGAAATTTATAGGCAATAGCCCAGCGCGGGCTCTTGGCGGTGAAACCGAGCTCTCTTTGCTGTGCCAAATCGTTCACTTTAATGACGAGCCCGTCAATGTCATACGGAAAACGGTGGCGTGCTTCTGCCATCCCTTCACAATAGGAAATCAACTCTTCGATATTCTGAAAAACTTTGTATTCCGGGTTTACCGGAAAGCCCTGCTGCTTTAGGTAAGCAAGTACGTCGGTCTGGCTCCTGACCTCCGGTTCTTCCGCTCCCAGCATTTGATACGTAAAATAATCCAGCTTGCGCTGGGCGCTAATTCGGGAATTAAGCTGGCGCAGGGAACCGGCGGCGGCATTGCGGGGATTGGCAAAAGTGGGCTGGCCTTCTTCTTCGCGCTCCTGGTTGAGCTTGGCGAAGGAAGCCTTGGGCATATACCCCTCTCCCCGCACATCAAGCCGGAGAACCGTTTCTTTCAGGCGCAGGGGTATGGTAGGGATGGTTTTGACATTGGCCGTGATCTCTTCCCCCATTTCCCCGTCCCCCCTGGTCGCTCCCCGTACTAAAAGCCCGTTCTCATAGCTCAAAGCCACAGTGAGGCCGTCTATTTTTAGTTCGACCACATATTCGACCGGACCGGCCGCTGACCGTACTCTGCGGTCAAACTCCCGCAAATCCCCGGCGTCAAAGGCATTATCCAAACTGAGCAAGGGCTCCAGGTGGCGCACCTTCGGAAATTCCTTGGCCACAAACCCGCCAACCCGTTGGGAAGGGGAATCCGGGGTGACCCATTCCGGATGCTTATGCTCTATGTCCAAGAGTTCGCGCATTAAGGAATCATACTCGGCGTCAGTCATAGTCGGTTGATCGAGGACGTAGTAGCGTTCATTGGCTTCTTCGATCATATGCCTCAATTTTGCCAAGCGCTCGTGCTCAACCTGCACGCTAGTCCCTCCTTCTTTATTGGTCATTCCAAAATTCACATGCCAGTGGCTCTCTCCACATGCCCGCATTCCGACGCAGCGCATATTAGTAGTTTACCCGTAATTAGGGCTTTTCTTCCATGGATTGTTATAGCTTAACAAGCTTGGCGTATTCCGCAATCAGCTGTTTCAGTTGCCCGTCAAAAGCCACGGTGAGCATGGCCTGGCCCCCTTCTCCTTTAACACTGACTACCACACCCCGGCCAAACTTCTCATGTTCAACCTTGTCTCCAACCCGGTATTCCTCTGGCGTACGCTCGACCAGAGGAGTCCCCCCTCCCCGGGAATGTCTGCGCCCATCACGAGCGAACGCTGACCCATAAGCAGATTCTCCTGTACCCGCACCCAAAGGGTTAGATGTGCTTGAAGCGATAGAACGCTGAGACCCAGATCCAGGTTTTTTCCTCAGCGGTGGGTCAATGGGGTCCTGCTCACTTAACAGCTGCGGAGGAATTTCATCCAGAAAACGAGATGCCTGGTTATACTGAGTCTTGCCGTAAAGCATCCTCTGTCCGGCATAGGACAGATAAACCTTCTCCTTGGCTCTGGTAATCGCCACATAACAAAGCCGCCGCTCTTCCTCTAACAGCACAGGCTCAAGCTGGGAACGGCTGCTGGGGAAAATCCCTTCCTCGAGGCCGATGACAAAGACCACTGGAAATTCCAGGCCTTTGGCACTGTGCATAGTCATTAAGACCACAGCAGCTTCCCCTTGATCCAGTTGGTCCAGGTCTGTTACCAAGGCCACCTGCTCCAAAAACCCTGCCAAACCTTGAGCCGCAGTTTCCCATTCTTCCAGACCAGCTTCTTCGCCGGCCGCACTTTTCTCATCATATTCCGCAGTCACAGACAGAAACTCCTGTAAGTTTTCCAGACGCGCCTCAGCTTCCAGGCTTTTTTCATTCTCAAACATCAAGCGGTAACCCGTTTTCTCAAGTATCCCTTCCACTATCCGCGTTACTGAAGGGTCTTGGGCCACTAGTTCCCTGAGTTCCTGCATTATATGGGCAAAAGCCAGGAGGGGTTTCTGCGCCCGCGGCTGCAAATCCGGAATGTACTCTGCTTCCAATATCGCATCCAAGATCGGCATGCCCTGTTCGTGCGCGTATTCCAGGATTTTAGCCTGGCTGCTTTCCCCCAAGCCCCGTTTGGGCACATTAAGAATGCGGGCAAAATTCACTTCATCAGCCGGATTATGCAGAACGCGCACATAAGCCAGGATATCCTTAATCTCCATGCGCTCATAGAACTTAAGTCCGGAAAAAATGCGGTAGGGTATTCCATCTTTCATGAGGCGCTCTTCCACTACCCGGGACTGGCCATTTGTGCGGTAGAGCACGGCAAAATCGTTATAGGGCCGCCCTTCCACCTCTCGCAAACGCCGGATGCGTTCCGCGATAAAGCGAGATTCATCGTGCTCATCATACGCTGTATAGCAGACTAAGTTTTGCCCTTGCGGGTTTTCCGTCCACAGGGATTTTTCCTTGCGCTCCGAGTTGTTGTGCACTACGGCATTAGCCGCATCCAGGATGAGCTTGGTAGAGCGATAATTCTGCTCGAGCTTTAATACTTTGGCCTCGGGGTAATCCCGCTCGAAATCCAGGATATTCTGGACATCCGCTCCCCTCCACATATAGACAGACTGGTCATCATCCCCCACAACACAGAGGTTGCGGTAGCGTTCGGCTAAAAGCTTGACCAAGACATACTGCGCGTGGTTCGTATCCTGGTATTCGTCAATAAGAATATAGCGGAACTTCTCCTGGTAATAACGGAGTACCTCTGGCTTCTGTCTGAAGAGCCGTACCGTGAGCATGATAATGTCATCGAAGTCCAGGGCATTGCAGCTTTTTAACTTCTTGTGATACAGTGCATAGACTTTGGCGACCTGATTCTGAAAATAGTCAGAGGCTTGCTTATCAAACCCATCCGGGTCTAAGAGCTTATTTTTGGCATCGCTGATTACCGAAGCCACTCCCCGTACCGGGAATTTCTTCTCATCAAAATTCAATTCTTTGAGGCAGGATTTGAGAACTGACTGCTGGTCAGAAGTGTCATAAATGGCAAAACTGCGGGTATACCCGGGCAAATTATCAATCTCCCGCCTGAGAATACGAACACAGGCCGCATGGAAAGTTGCCACCCACAGCCCCCGGCCTTCGCTCCCTACCAATGCCTCGACTCTGCCGCGCATTTCTTTGGCCGCTTTATTGCTAAAAGTAATCGCTAAGATCTCCCACGGCTCCACACCTTGGGCAATCAAATGCGCAATCCTGTACGTGAGCACGCGAGTCTTGCCTGACCCTGCCCCCGCTAAAATCAAGAGCGGCCCATCCTTATGTAGAACAGCTTCCCGCTGCACCGGATTCAAATCATCTAGTCTGTACATCCTTTCAACGGCCCCTTTATATATCTCTCACACTCTTATATTTTTTACTTCCTCTTCTTACGATTCATACGGCAGCTTGCAGAGCTTTCCGGTATCCGCTTAGATCGTAAATCGAGGATGTCACTTGTTCATTATAGCACAGCCGGTATTTAATTCGGGCAGGGAAAATGCCTTGGACAACGAAGTAATTATGTAGAAAAAAACTCATGCGGAAATTAATGGAGGCAACTCATGGAGAAGTTCAATAAAGAAAATCTTGCCCGCACCATCGAAAACAAAATCGGTTCCATCGTTGAAAACGCGCCCACAGTCACCCGTTACCGCAAACCTTTGGTAGGTTTCGCCTCAACTAAAGACCCGCTTTTTACTGAGATGAAAAAAATCATCGGGCCTCATCATCTTCATCCCCTGGAGATGCTGCCGGAAGGGAAAACAGTTATCTCCTTTTTCCTTCCTTTTGCTAAGGAAATTGTAAAGGCCCAGCGCGCCCACACGCAAGTGGCCCGGGAATGGGCTGTGGCCTACATCGAAACTAATGAGCTAATTGCGGAAATCAGCTCGGCGCTTATAGAAAAATTGACAGCTCAAAATTTTAAAGCTGTCACGCAAAAAGCTACCCACAATTTCAACCCCTCTGACTTGACTGCAGCCTGGTCCCATAAGAGTGCAGCCTATGTCGCAGGCCTCGGCACTTTCGGGCTTCACCACATGCTTATCACTCCCTCCGGCTGTGCCGGACGTACAGGAAGCGTTGTCACTTCCACGGAAATTCCTGCCAGCCCTCGTCCATCAGACGAGTTTTGCCTCTACTATAAAACGGGGAAGTGCAGTTTCTGTGTAGATCATTGTCCGACCAAAGCTTTGACCGAGCTCGGCTTAGATAAGCAAAAATGCTACCGGAATTTGTTAGAGGTTGACGCCTCTTTTCCGGACTTGGGTCTGTGTGATGTCTGCGGCAAATGCGCCGTGGGGCCGTGCGCGCTGACCAGCTTGTAAAACCGTCCAACAATATGGCGGTACTCAAATACTCCATCCTACTTCAAAAAATCCTTATATAGCATACTGGGCTGTATTCCCTGATTGTTTTGATATTTGCCGCTTAAGTAGCGATCATACTCTCCTTCGATAGCATGGTAATAGATCTGGCAGATCTCCACCCCGGGATACACCCTTATCGGCTGCACACAGAAGATCTCCAGGGTCCAGTACCCGCTAAAGCCTACATCTCCAAACCCTGCGGTTACATGGATAAAGAGCCCAAGCCTGCCTACGGACGACCTGCCCTCAAGCATAGGTACATAGCGGTCTGTTTGGGTATACTCCAGCGTCCGTCCTAGATAAAGCCTGCCTGTTTCCAGCATTAATCCTTCAGGCGGAATAATAAGCTTACGCGTTTTATTTTCTTTCTTCATATCCAAAACGGGTTCCTCATAGACGAGCAGTTCGTTATGAAGGCGCAGGTTATAACTGTTGGGATTAAGCTGTTTCTCATTGAAAGGCTCGATCACTATCTCTTGGCCCAGCTTGTTCTTAATTTCCCGCCCCGAAAGAATCATCAATACCATCTCCCCACGCTTAGGTTAAACACAAAACGTAAGTTTATAGCTCTGCCGCCTTAGAAAAACTCGGCTGGCGCCGAGTCCTTGACGAAGGCTGCTGCCCCAGTTTTTCTTATGCGCCCTCAGACTTATACTTTCTAAATAACCAAAAAGGTCTCGCCTGTACGTCCAATATACCATAGTTCAAGCAATTTCAGGAAGAGCAGAAAGTGAAAAACAGGATTTCTAGAAGCGCGAAGGAGCACAAGAACATAGAAGGAAATAATCTTTACCTTGCAGGACTTCCCAACTCTAGTGTCGAATTCAGAAAATTGGGGCATCTGCCCATCGTACCGCTGTACCAGGAATTGCACAACCAATGATTAAACATGAGGTGTAAGATATGACGAACTCAAATCCCAAGGTTACTCCATCTGATCCCGCTTTAGATCTTCTCTACCGCCAGTTTCAACATGACCTCTTTGCCCGCCATGTGGGCATAGACATTTTAGAAATCCGTCCTGGATACGCCAGGGTTACGGCTACCGTGCAGCAGAATATGCTTAATTCCCTGGGTACGACCCACGGTGGAGCGGTCTTTACGGTCGCAGACTTCGCCTTGGCCATTGCTTCTAATTCGCATGGGGAAGCGGCCGTGGCCACCAATGTCTCCATAAACTTTATTAAGGCAACGGAAGCAGGGAATAAGCTCGAAGCGACCGCGACTGAAGAAAACCGCACCCGCAAAACCGGACTATACCGGATTGAAGTCAAGGATAATAAAGGAGACAAAGTGGCAATCGCCACTGCCTCCGTTTATCGTCTCGGCAAGCCCTTAACCGGGGAACTAGGGCCGGGAGTTTCTAAGTGAAACTCTACGGAAAAACTATCATATTGAGTACCTCTGATACATCCTTATTCAAGAACGTTGAACGCGTTTTCAATTCTGGTCAAACCCTCGGCCAACACAGCACGGGGGCAGGCGATATTGATCCGTTCAAAGCCCTCCCCGCCCGTTCCGAAGATGTACCCTTCATCCAAAGCCAGTTTAGCTTTTCTCAACATGAGATTTTCCAAAGCCTTGCCATCCAACCCGTATTCCCTAAAGTCCAGCCATACCAGGTAAGTGCCCTCGGGTTTGATTACTTTAACCTTAGGCAGCTTCTTACTGATAAAATCCGTTAGAAAATCCAAATTGCCGTTAAGGTAAACCAATAGCTGTTCAAGCCACTCTTCCCCGTCATTATAAGCTGCTTCCGTGGCCACGATCCCGAAAATATTCGGTCGTCGTACCCCGTTTTGCTCGAGGATGTCGAGATAGGTGCGGCGCAAATCCCGGTTTGGAATAATGATATTTGAGGTTTGAAGTCCGGCCAAGTTAAAAGTCTTGCTTGGAGCCGTGCAGGTGATGGAGTTTTGCGCTAATTCCTCCGAGATCATCGCCAATGGGGTATGCTTGCAACCCTCGTACACCAAATCTGCGTGGATCTCATCAGCTACGATCATGACCTTATGCCGTAAGCAAATCTCCCCGAGCCGTGTTAACTCTTCCCTAGTCCACACCCGGCCCACCGGATTATGGGGGCTGCACAAAATTAGGAGTTTAGTATCTGGGTTATCCTTGAGCTTCTGCTCCAGGTCGTTAAAATCCATGCGATAGTGCCCGTTCTCCAATCTAAGCTCATTAATCACAATGTCACAGCCGTTATTTTCAACTGCGCTGTAAAATGGGTAATAGACAGGTGCTTGGATTACTACTTTGTCTCCTGGGTTGGTATAGGCGCGCACTAGCCAGTGCAAGGCTGAAACAACTCCTGGGCTGTAAGTGATCCACTCCCGTTCGATTTTCCAACCGTGCCGCCTCTCCATCCAACCAATCACAGCCTCGTAGTATGGATTGAGGCGGTCCGCATAGCCATATACTCCTTCCTCGGCCTTACGCACAATAGCCTCAGTCACAGGTTGAGGCACCTTAAAATCCATGTCTGCTACCCACATCGGCAGCAGATCCTTTTCCCCAAACTTACTCTCGGCAAAATCCCACTTTAGGGAATTGGTATGCTTACGCTCAATAACCTCGTCAAAATCGTACCTCATAATTAATCAAAGTCTCCTCTACCGAAAATATCCGGAAATACATACTCCTACGAGCCTGTACCGTTGCTAATGCGCATATACAAATATAGATTAATACCCCGGTTGAGGGTTTTGCAACTCGAACCCTTGCTTTTTCAGGTAATCCATAATCTTGTCTTTTTCCTCAAGTCTGATATGGACCAAAGGCTGGATTTGCCCATTAATTACGCCGTTCCATTTCAAAAAAATACTTTGCGCAAACGGTTTCTTCAAAATCGGATCTACATAACTAAGATCGATTACAATAAAATTTGGGTCAATATTTTTACGGTTTGGATCAATTTCTGATTTAGCAATACTAATGACTAAACTTGAGGACGTATCTTTCGGTATTTCGTTCACTAAAGCGAACTCATCCTTATGAATCGGCGGTATGGACAGGTTTTGGTTAAAGACCAAGGTCCGACTGCGCAAATTAACGGCTGGATGTATCCCTACATTAAAGAACTTAAATTCAAAGTTCAGTTCCGGAGTTTGCACTACTTTAGGGGAATCTTTAAGGGTGAAGTAAGGACGGTCCGATTCCCGTTTATCACCCCAGGCTGAAACGGTTATGTATACTGTGACCAAGGCTGTAAGCGCCAGGATCACCGTTGCGATTGTGGCCACAATACTCGACCAGCCTAAAAATTCTTCTGTTTTTCCTCTGCTTCTTCTGCTCAATCTTGTCCCCTCCCCACTGGAAATACGCTTCTTTAGTATTAATAGGTTGGGACGTAAAAAATTCATGTTTTCAGTATAAGGGCAAAAATTCCATTATTTTATCTTAATTCCTAAAGCTGTGGCATCATCATTGCAACACTTATCTGCGCTCAAGCCAATTCAAAATATCCACAATCACCTGCTCTCTTTCCGGTTCTTGCAGCAGTTCATGATACAGCCCTGGATAGAGCTTCACCCTTTTATCTAAAGCAGTAGTCCGCTCAATAATCTTTAAAGTAGGTTCATACGGAATAATCTTGTCCTCAGTCCCTAACAGAAATAGGCTTGGTAGTTGATACTTAGAAGCTTGTGACTGGGCCAGCCTGATTCCATGCTGCAAAAATTCCGTAAAAAATGATACAGTAGCATAATGTAAAGCGAGTGGGTCTTGCGCAACATCCTCCCGATACTTTAAGTTCCTGCTGGACTGGCGTCGGACGATCGGATAAATTCGTACCCTGCCCAGATAACGTCCCGCAAGTTCGAATAATGCGCGCGGAATCCAGGCTGTTCCCCAGGGCATCGTGAGAGCGGGGGCCGCAAAAATCTGCCCGCTTATATTGCCCGGTTGATAGATGCCGTATAAAAATGTGATTAATCCGCCCATGCTATGACCCAGCGTAAACAGTTTGACGCCCGGGAACTCGCCTTTAATACTGGCTACAACCTTATCTAAATCAGTAATAAAAACGCTAAAGTCATCAGCATGTCCCCGCTCTGCTTCAGAACGTCCATGCCCCCTGTGATCGTAGGCATAAGCAGCATATCCATTATCCACCAGCGATGAAATCACGTGCTCATACTGGCCGGAGTGCCCTCCGTACCCGTGGCTGATTAACACGACACCTTTAGGATGTGCCGGGAGCATGCGGGAATAGAAGATTTTCGCTCCATCCTCTGCCTCTAGGAACTCGTACTTTCGATCAGTCAAAGCTCCGCCTCCACCTCTATTTCTACGTCTACGTCTGCTTCTTCTTTTAGGGTATAATAACCCACCCGTTTAAGCAATACTACTTCCCCTCGAGTTGGTGCAGCCTGTCTAAAGCCATTTCGTTCATTCGAGTATTCCCACCTTTGTGTACAACGGCGCTACGAAAATAAGTTTTCGCTTCTTCTCCCTGATTGAGCTATTTATCCGCATTTTGATCTGCAGAATCAGAAAACCCTTGAACAATACGAGTCCAAGGGTTAACTAATTTGCTTACATGAAAATAATTCTAAGGTTAGAGCTCCCGATTCACTTGCGTCTTGAGGCAAGCTCAGCCGCTACTTCGTCCAAACCTACTCCTCTCTCCTCCAGCATCACGAGCAAATGATAGAAAAGGTCTGCCACTTCATACCGGATTTCAGCCGGAGCGTTGTTTTTGGCGGCGATAATCACTTCCGCACTTTCCTCTCCGACTTTTTTCAGGATTTTATCGATCCCTTTATCGAAAAGATAGGTTGTGTAAGCTCCCTCCGGCATATCGCGGCGACGCGAACGGATCACTTCAGCCAGATCCTGCAGGACGCGGCTCAAACTTGGGGCATGGCGCTGCTCAGTTTGGCCCCAAGTGGGCACCGGCTTTTGTTCTGCCTGACCGAATCTAGTAAACCCAGCCTCAGCGTCGTGGTAATGAAAACAAGAAAAATAATTTTCGTGGCAGGCCATCCCCGTCTGCTCCACCAGCAGGAGCACCGCATCTTGGTCACAGTCGAAGCGGATATCTTGTACCGCTTGCGTATGTCCGGAAGTTTCCCCTTTGCGCCACAGTTGCTGGCGGCTGCGGCTGTAATACCAAGCCCGCCCTTCCGTTAAAGTTAAGCGCAGAGCTTCTTCATTCATATAAGCAAGCATTAAGACCTCACCCGAGTCTACATCTTGAACCACCGCCGGAATCAGGCCTGCACTGTTCCAGCGTATACCTTCCAGGTTTGGCTCATATTTCTTCAGAGAAAATCCTAATTCTTTTCTCTCAATATCCATCCTTAAATCCACCCTATTCTGCTAAAAATAGTACCACCTTCGGAGTCTCAATTTCGGGTATGCCACCTCACCGGTATGCCTCTTGCTTCAAGGTAGTCCTTAGCTTCTTCAATACTGTACTCCCGATAGTGGAAGATGGAGGCCGCTAGCACTGCGTCTGCTTCCCCTGTGCTGAGTCCTTCCGCCATATGTTCCAAATTCCCTACCCCACCGCTGGCAATTACGGGCAAGGACACCGCCCGGCTCACTGCCCGGGTAAGTTCAATGTCATAGCCAGACTTGGTGCCGTCCTTGTCCATGGAAGTCAGAAGTATTTCCCCCGCGCCTAACTCTTCTGCTTCCTGGACCCATTCCAACACATCCTTACCTGTTGGGGTGCGACCGCCATGAATGTAGACCTCCCAACCCCCATGCTCACGGGTGCGGGCATCAACCGCTACTACGATGCACTGGCTCCCAAAAGCGTACGCACCTTCTTGAATTAAACGCGGGTTTTGCACCGCAGACGTATTAAGAGATACTTTGTCTGCACCTGCCCGCAGCATGCGTCGGATATCTTCGTTTGTGCGCAGTCCGCCCCCGATGGTAAAAGGAATAAACATCTCTTCCGCAGTCCGCCGCACCACTTCAATCATTGTTTCCCTGCCTTCTGCCGAAGCAGAGATATCAAGAAAGACTAATTCGTCAGCACCTTCCCGGTCATAAAGAGCAGCCAGTTCCACCGGATCCCCGGCATCACGCAGATTGACAAAGTTCGTGCCTTTGACTACCCGCCCCTCATGCACATCAAGGCAGGGAATAATCCGTTTCGCGAGCATCAGCTTCACCTCCCGCTATAGCGGCAACGTCCAGATTATGTGCACCATACATGGATACCGCTAACATGAATAGTTCTGCAGTCTCTTAGGATTTACCGTTCTACCGCAGCGAACGCTTCCTCCAAGGTGAAAGCTCCGGCATAGAGAGCTTTGCCCACAATCGCTCCTTCGATCAATACTCCTTGATCGGCCTGAGCGCGAAGTTTGGTTAAATCCTCAAGCCCCGCGATCCCCCCTGAGGCAATCACGGCCAGGCCCGTCGCCTGTGCCAACCGCGCCGTGCTTTCAACATTGACTCCCTGCAGCATCCCATCGCGGGCGATGTCCGTAAATATTACCCGTTTCACTCCCACCTTCTTCATCGCCAAAGCCAGTTCCACTACACCCAAATCCGTGGTTTCGGCCCACCCCTGCACGGCTACGCGGCCATCTTTCGCATCAATCCCGACCACTATTCGTTCCCCATACCTCTGTACAGCTTCTACAACCAAGTCAGGATCGCGTACTGCCACCGTACCCAGAATGACCCGCTCCACTCCCAGCTCCAGGAGTTCCACGACCCGCTCCAGGGTTCTGATCCCGCCTCCTACTTGAACCTTTAACGACACTGCACCGACAATCTTTTTTATCACTTCATCATTAACCGGTTCTCCGGCAAAAGCACCGTTCAGATCAACGACATGAAGGTACTCCGCTCCCTGGCGGGCAAAATCTTGTGCAACCGCCACCGGATCATCCGCATACACTGTCGCCTGCTCCATTCTCCCTTGCAGCAGGCGCACAGCTTTTCCTTCTTTCAGGTCAACGGCCGGAAAGATCAGCACTATCCTTCACTCGCTTTCCAAAATTCTCTAGCATTGTTAAACCCCATGGACTTGACTTCTCCGGATGGAATTGTGCTCCCCAGATATTACCCTTCCCTACCAACGCAGGAAAGCTAACGCCATAGTCACTGCTCCCGATTAACACATTAGGATCAGAGGGGAGGGCATAATACGAATGCACAAAGTAGAAAAATGAGTTGTCCGGAATCCCTTGATGCAAGACATTCTCCTGTTCCCACTTCACATTGTTCCAACCCATGTGCGGTATTTTGCGTCCGGCAGGAAATTTTACCACCCGGCCTGGAAGCAGCCCCAGACCCCTATGTTCCCCATGTTCCTCTCCAACCTCAAATAAAACCTGCATCCCTAGGCAAATCCCGAAAAAAGGCCTGCCCGAGTTGACAAAATCAAGGAGCGGTTCTATCCATTTCCCTTGGCTGAGTCCCTCCATGGCATCGGCAAAAGCCCCAACACCGGGCAGGATTACACCCTGAACGGAGCTAAGTTCCATGGGGCTTTCCATTATCCGGGCCTTATGCCCGACTTTTGCCAGAGCTTTCTCTACACTGCGCAAATTCCCCCGCCCGTAATCCACAATCCCGATCAACTTACAGCACTCCTTTAGTAGAGAGCACCCCGGCATAGCGTGAATTTGCACGCACTGCCAAGCCAAGAGCGCGCCCCACTCCTTTGAAAACCGCTTCCAAAATATGATGCCGGTTTCTCCCCGCAAGCAGCCGAATGTGCAAAGTTAAGCCCGCTTGCACCGCTAAGGCCCGGAAAAACTCCTCCGCCATTTCCACCGGAAAATCCCCGGCCATGCCGTCCGGACAGTCAACGTCCCATACCAGGTAAGGCCGATTGGAAATGTCCACCGCTACCTGAACCAAGGCTTCATCCATCGGAAACATGCCCTCTCCGATCCGCTCTATCCCTTTTTTGTCCACGAGAGCCTCTCGTAAAGCCTGGCCTAGCACAATCCCACAATCCTCGATCGTGTGGTGGGCATCTACATTCAAATCTCCCTCGCACTCTATTTCAAGATCAAGATAAGAGAAGCGGCTGAAAGAATTAAGCATATGGTCAAAGAAGCCGATTCCGGTTGCAGCCCTGCATTCCCCGGTTCCGTCAAGATTCAGACTCACTTTTATGTTAGTCTCCCGCGTTTTCCGTTCCACCAAAGCTGTGCGCATCCAGTTCATCCCCTTCATGAAACTATTTCGTACCACCATGCCCCTAATCTATCTGACTGCTTGCAGCTTGACCAACTTCCGGGCCATAGCTATTTCCCACACTGCTTTAATCAAGGCATCATTTTCCTCCGGCAATCCGGCGCTGACGCGCAGGCTTTTACCTAGCAGCGGAAGATCTCCCATATGGCGCACCAGGAATCCCCGCTCCAGAAGTTCGTGGTGCCAAGCATCAGCATCATCAGGCTGAAACAAAATGAAGTTCGATTTGGTGGGGTAGACCTTAAAAGACGGGATTTCCGTCAGGGCCTGGAATATTTTTTCGGTTTCCCTTTTAATAACTTCAATCTGCTCTAAGTATTGATCCAAGTATTTTAAGGCCAGAACCCCTGCCTTCTGGGAAAAAGAATTAACATTGTACGGCTGCCTCACCCTGTTGATAAGGTTGATAATTTTCGCTTGTCCCAGGAGATAACCTAGCCTTAAGCCCGCCAGGCCGAAGGCTTTGGAAAAAGTGCGCATGACCAAAAGATTGGGGCAAGTTTGGATCTCGTCAACCAGAGACTGGCCGCAAAACTCCGCATAGGCCTCATCCATCACCACAATTTTGCCGCTTGATTCCACAATCCTTAATAAGTCTGCACGCGCGAACAGGGTTCCGGTGGGATTGTTCGGGCTGCACAGGATGATTACGCTTACCTCGGGTGCTTGGGCCCGCGCCAAAATTCGTTCCACATCTAAGTTAAGCCCATTGACCAGGGGCACAGGCAAATCTTTGGTGCCACTCACCTTCGCTGCAGCCTGATACATGCCAAAAGTGGGAGGGTGCAGGACAACAGCCCTCCCTTCCCCGCCAAAGGTCGAAAGCACCATATGAATAAGCTCGTCCGAACCGTTTCCGACTAAAATTTCTGCAGCGGAAACACCGGTATACCCTGCAATAGCGTCTTTCAACTCACAGGCATTAGGATCAGGATAGCGGTTAAAATGGATCATTGACCCCTCTAACTCCTCCCGCATCCCTTGAGGCCAGGGAAAAGGGTTTTCATTGGCATCCATTTTCACGACTTCGTCAAAAACCTTCCCACCTAGGGGCTCTAAACTCAAAACGTCTGCCCTGGCGAAGTCAGCAGGATTAACCAAAACCTTATTAACATCCATATCCTTCGTCCTCCCTACTTCTCCTTACTCCCGTGCTTCAACTGCCCGCGCATGTCCTTCCAAGCCTTCGCGCCGCGCTAAACCGGCGATTTTCCCTGCATCCCGCTTCAGGGCCGTCTCTGAATACCCGATCACACTTACTTTCTTTAAGAAAGTGTCGACTCCCAGCGGGGAATAAAAACGGGCAGTGCCACCCGTAGGCAAAACATGGTTCGGCCCGGCAAAATAATCCCCAACCGGTTCCGGGGAAAAACGTCCCAAAAACACTGCTCCGGCGTTGCGTACCCGCCCCAGCCAGGAGTATGGGTCTTTAACCACCAGCTCGAAATGTTCCGGGGCAATGCGGTTGGCCAGTTCCATCCCTGCTTCTAAATCAGCTACCAGCACTGCTGCTCCGTATTTCTCCCATGAGGTCCGGGCAATTTCCGTCCGCGGCAAATCCTCCAACTGCCGCTCCACTTCCCTGATCGTCCCTTCCAGGAGCTCACGGTCCGGTGAGACCAGGATAGCCGAAGCGAGGCGGTCGTGTTCCGCCTGGGACAGCAGATCTGCCGCCAGTTCCC
The DNA here is from genome assembly GCF_054657415.1 of Paradesulfitobacterium aromaticivorans. Lineage (NCBI taxonomy): Bacteria > Bacillati > Bacillota > Clostridia > Eubacteriales > Peptococcaceae > Paradesulfitobacterium > Paradesulfitobacterium aromaticivorans. The sequence continues at coordinate 28,841 of NZ_BAAHYT010000008.1, forward strand.
TTGGGCGTGCGCTGTCATCTGCTAAAATTAAGATCTCGCTCGGACCGGCAAGCATATCAATATCCACAGTGCCAAATACCTGTTTTTTGGCTAAAGTAACGTATATATTTCCCGGACCCACAATCTTGTCCACCGCCGCGATCTCTTCTGTGCCATAAGCAAGGGCGGCAATTCCGTGAGCCCCCCCTACTTTATAAATCTCGGTCACTCCGGCTTCAGCCGCGGCCACCAGCACTTCCGGCACCAGGGTTCCATCCCGGCGCGGAGGGCTAACCATCACGATTTCTTCTACTCCTGCCACTCTGGCCGGCAGGGAATTCATCAAGACTGAGGAAGGGTAAGCGGCAGTGCCTCCGGGCACATAGATTCCGACCCGGCGTAAAGGCTGGATGAGCTGTCCAAGGATCGTGCCGTCCCTCTCGGCCTCGAACCAGGAAGTGCGTTTTTGCTTCTCGTGATAGCGAAGGATGTTGTGCTTAGCTTGCCGGAGAGCTTCCAGGAATTCCTCGTCCACTTGGGCATAAGCTTTTTCCAGCTCGTTCTTGTCAACTTTGAGTCCGCTTAAGCACAAATCCACTCCGTCAAATTCTAGGGTCATTTCTATAAGAGCCTGGTCCCCTGCAGTGCGCACCCGCTTTAAGATTGCGGCGACCTGCCTCTCTAAGTCTTCATCATCTCCATAAGATTTGCGCGTCAAACGGTTTAAGTCCAGATCTGTGATGCTTTCGATCTTCACGCCCTATCCCCCCAACTCGTGGTTCGATACGATAGTCCCCGGTGGGGACTATCGCCGCCATGCCATTCTGATGATACTGCTGTTGGACTGGCGGAATCGATGTTCGTGTTTCGATGCAAGTGTCATTCCGGGGCTTAACGTTAATATCCACTGTTACCGGGCTGAAAGCTCCTGCTCCCGTAACCTTTCGCTAAGTTCCTGAATCCGCAGATATTTAATTCGGTAGGAAACCCTATTGGCTATCAGGCGGGTTGTGGCTTCAAATATCTGGGCCACTTCACGCAAACGGTTCTGGCGCAAGGTCTTCCCGGTCGAGACAATGTCAACGATCATGTCCGCCAGTCCAACCCGCGGAGCCAGTTCAATGTTTCCATGCAGCTTGATCAGAGTCATCTGCAGACCCTGCTGCGTGAAGAATGATTCCGCCACCCGCGTGAACTTGGTTGCTACCCGTTGGCGGTTAAGCCCGCTCAAATCATACTCGCCGCTTGCCCGCTGGGGCGGCAGCTTTTCCTCGGGCATAGCGACCACAAAGCGGCAATACCCAAACTTAAGATCTAACAGTTCTGCTACATCCTTGTTTTCTTCCTGCAAAGTATCCTTCCCCACAAACCCGATGTCAGCCGCCCCTAGCTCAACATACGTCGGGATATCTGTCGGGCGGCAGATTATAATGCGGGCCTCCGCTTCCGCCAGGTCAAACACTAGCTGGCGCGAATCCTCGTTAACCTCGCGGCAATCGAGCCCGGCCCGGGTGAGAGCATTCACCGAATCCTCAAGCAGCTTGCCCTTAGGCAAGGCGATCGTCAGAAAATTTCTAGACAAGCTCTTTCCCCTTTCTTATATTTGAATTTTACTTGTCATATTTTTCAGTTCTATTCCAAGCGAAAGAGTGTTTATCTTTTTATCACTTTATCTTGTTAAAGTGTTAACATAGTAGTATTATAACAACGGTTTTACCCTGTGGCAATAATAAAATTATCCAACTTCGAAAAGAATTTTTACGTTTAAAACAAAATGAAGCTTCTCCATTCCTCGTGAGAAGCTACGATCTAAAAATTAATTTTAGTTCAAATAACTTTCTGAATTAACGCTACCCCTGCCACGCATAGTTTCTGCTCTCTCACCATGACCTTCATCACCTGCATGGCCTCCTTGGCGGTCATGGGAGGACGGTAGGGCCTATCTTCCGTCAAAGCCTGGTAGACATCGGCCACCGCCATCAAACGTTCCGGCACCGTCAGATCGGTTTTGTGTTCCGGGTATCCTCGCCCATCCACCGTTTCGTGGTGGTTTCCCGCCCACTCTTTGATTAGCTCAAACCCGCGCACGCGGCTGAGGATAATTTTCGTGTAATACGGGTGTGATTTGACGAGCTCAAATTCCCTTTCAGTCAGCCTCCCCGGTTTGTCCAAGACGCTTTTGGGCACAGCCAGCTTGCCGAGGTCGTGCAGCAAAGCCGCTACCCGCAGCTGAAACACTTCTTCTTCTGTCTCCAGGAACATTGGTGCTAATCGTTCCATGATTTCCGCCACGCCACGCGAGTGGTTATAGGTGTAGGTACTGGTGCTGTCAATGATGGCCGCAAACACATTAGCAATCTGCTCTACTTCCGCCCGCGTCAGACGGGCAGTCAAGTTTGGTTGGATATCTTTGAGAATCAATTCAATTCCGGTGCTCGTAAAATCAAGCCAAAACTTTTCCTGGGAAGTTAACTCCAAGAAAGCATCCACAATATCCGGGGCAAAACATTCCCCCCGGTGTTTTAGAACCCATTCCTGGTGCTCGGGGAGCTGGTCGAAATAAAAGCGGTTCCTGTCGAAGCGGCGTTCCAGGCGGTCTGCCAATTGAATGATTTGCGCCCCCACAGGTGCATCCCCCTGACATTCCTCTCCCAACTCATTCCAGGAGGTGTGATGCCAGAGCACATAATCTGCCGCCTGTAGAGAAAAAGGCATCATGGACATGAGTTCTTTGCCCATCTGGGAGTGGTCCATAAAAATGGTACGCCCAGTCTGGACGTCGCAAGCTGTTTCCGTCGCCCCGATATCATGCAGAAAGGCGGCAATATAGACATTTTCCACTTCCGCTTCGGACAGGTTTAAAACTCTGGCTAGTCGCAGCGCCGCGTAAGCCGTACGCGTAGCGTGATTAAGGGGCTGCCGTTCAGCGAGGTCAAGCGCCATCGAAAGAGCGCGGAGGAGTTCATTACGATCGTAAGTCTTCTCTTTGGCGGCATGGATCACGCCTATCAATCCCCCATCTCGATTCCTAAATTGCGTGCCGCCAGCAAAAGCGGATCCGTCAGGGGGATGAGTTTTAATTTATTAACTGCCTCGGCCAGAGGTACCCGTACGATCTCTCTGCCTTTTAAGGCCACCATTACTCCAAAATCCTCCTCCAAAGCGGCTTCCACTGCCGCTACCCCGTAACGGGTGGCTAAAATCCGGTCATAGGTAACCGGGGAACCCCCGCGTTGAAGGTGGCCAAGCACGGTAACTCTTGCTTCCATCTTGGCCCGCTCTTCGAGTTCACGGCCAAGCTTGGCCCCGATACCGCCTAGTTTTACCGGATCGGTTCGGCCCGCAATCGTCCGTTCTACCACCATCTCCCCGTCAAGCGGGTGCGCTCCTTCGGCCACGACCACTAAACTAAACTTCTTGTCCTGCTTGGCCCGGTTCTTGATGGCGAGCATCACTTTATTTAAGTCATAAGGAATTTCCGGAATTAGGATAACATCCGCACCCCCGGCCACCCCGGCATAAAGAGCAATCCAGCCGGCATAGCGCCCCATTACCTCCAGAATCATGATGCGGTGGTGTGACTCAGCCGTGGTATGCAAGCGGTCTAAAGCGTCCTGGGCCGTAGCTACTGCAGTCTGGAAACCAAAGGTTTGGTCTGTCGCCATTAAATCATTGTCAATGGTTTTGGGGACTCCGATGACATTTAGCCCTTTATCCCCCAGTTCCAAAGCGATTTTAAGGCTGCCATCCCCGCCGATAGCTACTAAAGCGTCCACCCCGTGCGCCTGCAAATTCTTGAGGACATCTTGCGAACGGTCAACCGGTTGCCCATCCGTTTCGTACGCAAAAGGGTTATCCCTGTTGGTTGTTCCTAAAATTGTGCCTCCACGCGGGAGAATACCCGAGATCTCACTCAGACTGAGCGGGATAAACTCTCCCTCCACTGCACCCCGAAAGCCATCTCGAATACCGATAACCTCAATCCCGTATTGGTAAGCGGTTTTCACTACCGCCCGAATTACTGCATTCAGCCCGGGACAGTCTCCTCCTCCGGTCAGTACGGCAAGTTTTTGCATACAGAACCACCTTCCAACCCAGATACTATTATTCTATAACTATTATTATACATGTGAACAGGGCTATTTGCCATTAGAGGGTGATTTTACCTAATTTCTACTCTACGCCATAAACGTGTGCGATATTCTTTTTCCCTGCCAATTCCTCGGCCTCATTCCGGGTTAACTTTGCTAAAGCCATCTCTACCCGTTGACCTTGTGCGCGCAGTTCGCGGCAATAAGCAATGACTTTATCCGGATCAGGTCCGTAAACGAGCACATCAGCCGCTAACGGTGAAGGAACGGGAAACTGGCCGCGAATGCTCCCCAAATGAAGCGCAAACCCGGTCGCGGGCAGTGGATAGCCAAAATCTTCGCAGAGCGTGTCATAGCGCCCACCTTCAACTACCGGAATCCCGATACCGGGGACGTAACCTTCAAAAATCACTCCGGTGTAGTACGAAAAGCGCCTCAATATTCCCAGATCGATGGCCACAAACTCCTGCACTCCAAAATCAGCCAAGTAGCGATAAATGCGGCGCAGCCCCTCTACTGCCTCTCTCATCTCCGCACTCTTGCTCCAGCTTAGAACCTCCTCCAAAACTTCTTCCTGCCCATGCAAGTGAGGCAAGCGCAATAGCAGTTCACGGGAGGTATCAGCAAGATCACTTTGAGAAACTATCCCTTCCACTCCGACAATGTCCTTGCGCGCCAGAGCATCTTCGAGTCGTACCTGTACTTCTTCTCCGATGCCGGTCGCACTAATTAATCCCTTAAAAATCCCCATATGCCCGAGATTAAATTGAAAATCCTCAATTCCCAGGGCTCGGATCCCCTCGACAGCAAGGGCAATAACTTCCGCATCCGCAAGTTCCGAGTCTGAGCCCATGAGTTCCACCCCGACTTGGCGAAACTCGCGATGGCGCAAAGAGGAATTGCGAAAAACATCCGCCCCGTAACATAGCCTGAGGGGTAACGCCGACCCGCGCAGCCTTGTGCTCACAAAGCGCGCGATCGGAGTTGTAAGTTCCGGACGCAGAGCTAAAGCATGCCCTTGGCGATCGAAAAATTTATATAGTTGATCTTCCTTATCCGCATCCGGCTCCACACAAGCCCGGTATTCGAGGGTTGGTGTGACCATCTTTTGATAGGACCAGTTCTTAAAGAGTTTGAGAATACTGGACTCCAGACTTTCCTGAAGCGCCAGCTCTTCAGGCAGCAAATCATGCATCCCCTCCGGGAGACGCAAACCCAAAACAGATCTTTGCATTTAGAAAAACACTCCTCAGTCGCGGCATTATCTTATCATTCTCTTAACGATTCCGTCATCCTCTTGCTCGGTAATCCTCCGCGCGCTTGCCTGTCTGCTACTCTGCGTTTTTCTCCGTTTCTCCGCATTCGGCCAGGCGGCGCAGAATTAGCTGATAGCCGTCAGCACCGAAATAAAGGCACTTTTTGACCCGGCTAATGGTGGCAGTGCTCGCTCCTGTAGACTCTGCTATTGCCAGATATGTTTCTTCCTGCTCCAGGAGTTTGGCTACCTCGAGGCGCTGCGCCAAAGCTTTAATTTCGGAAACCGTTGCCACATCTTCAAAGAAACGGTAACATTCCTCTTTCGTGTTTAGGAGCAAAATAGCTTCAAACAACGAATCAGTCATCTGATCACGCCAGCGTTGATCGACACCCATCTTTCATTCCTCCAAACTATGGAACGGCAGATTTTCTCTTTCTTACTTTAAGATATTAAAGTATTAAGGTGCTGTCAAGCGAGGATTTTCAAATCCATGCCCGCCAGCATAAAATCTTTGTCCTGGTAACTACTTAATGGCACACAAAAATCCCCCTTGTGTAAGTCGCAAGGGGGGATTTACATTAGATGATCTCACTGTTTCAAGAAGATAGAGCCATTCAATTTAATCACTTAGATTTTAGACTGCTCATAACAATTACTATAAGCAAAACAAAAAACCAGAGCGTTGAAATACGTTCTGGCAAATAAGCCCATTGCCACCCTATTGCAGAAGATGGCCCATCCCTTATATAGATATTAAACCCAGTTTGAAAGAAAACTAGGTGGTGCTTCCTGTAGTTAGGAAAGCATTATCATTTTATTGGCAAAACCTAGCAAATTTAAGTAATCGAGACTAGGCTGAAAAAGGCCTAGGCATATGCACCTAGGCCGCAATTTATTACCATGCTTTATTATTTTTATTATCTTTATTATCTTTATTATCTTTTTGCTCCTTATTGTCTTCAACATCAGTAATATTATCTTTGAAGATTAACACTAACAATAATACTATAATAACCCCTAACTCTGTTTCGATTACTTGATTATTGGAACTTTTAATATCTTCGCTCATACAGTGTCACCTCCTTAGTTAAGATGTTTGGAAGAAAGTTGAGGGGTGTATAAAATATCTTATTCAACATGTCATTGCGTGTTCATGGAGTAGGAAGTTGGGAAAATACAAGGGCAGGAAAAAATCCTACCCTTTGCTAGAACTACTATTGGGATACAAAAGTAATCTGTCTGATAGGGATGCGGACTACCGGGCGGATTCCATCAATTGGATTTCCATTGTTGGCAAACAGCTGAGCGTTGGTCAATAATGCAACTCCATCTTGGATTCCACCAAAGCTGCCAACCCAAAAACTTGAATCTGTACCTATTCCCAAACGTGCACCGATTGGATAGGTGTCAAATAATGCTAGAATTGGAGGAACAGGACTAAAGGGTACTCCGAATGGTAATCCAAATAGCATATGGTTAATCCCCTTCCTTTTCGACTACCACAAGCGTGGTGATATAAGATAAGAAATTCGGGATTACCATTGATGATTACTTCTAATTTAGGATATGTCCAAGTTTTTAAAGTGTTACAAAGTAGTTGTTTTATTTGGGTAATACAAAAGAACCAGGCTTACCCCTAGTTGGCCTGGTCCTTTTTTGTGTGTACGCTACTTGCCCAACAAAGTAGCGCTCTGATGAAGAGTACTAATCCTTTTTACATGCGGACGTTATTAAATACTCAGATTTAGCCATCCGAGATGAACCAAGTTGTCTCAAAATACATACTATACAGTAACCCTAAAACTGATTTCAAGTAGACTAGAAGAAAATTATGGTAACATTCAACGGCAAGAGAAACCAAAGCTAAGCTACCAGGGGGAGATAAAATATGTTCATGGGCTTTTTACTGCTCATTAGTGGTTCCTTCTTGTATTGGCTGTTGAAACCTCCGGTTCCTCATAATTCTATACTCCAGGAAGAATTCGTATTTCCAATGAATCCTTCTCTAGACGGTGAGGGCGTGGCTGGATGTTTGACTTCCCAACACTATATACGTTAACCCTATTTTTCCTTATGGTTCTGTTTCTCATTTGGAGGCCTCATGGTATTAATGAATCCATCCCCCCTACCATTAGTGCAATATTAATTTTACTCGTCGGAATCGTTCCGCTGAGTGATATATCCAAAATACTGGGAATTGTAAGCGGAGCTTCTATTACCATCCTTTCTACGATTGTGATGTCCATTGTTCTTGACAGCATCGGTTTTTTTCGCTGGACCGCCTATAACCTAGTGAAACTAGCCGATGGTTCAGGGGTTTTGCTCTACTGGTATATTAATCTGCTCTGCTTCCTCATGACCATGTTTTTCAACAATGACGGAAGTATCCTCATCACCACCCCTATTATCATTCATATCGTCACTATTTTGAAACTTAAAGCTAATCAACAATTCCCTTATCTTCTTTCCGGGGCATTGGTTGCTACTGCCTCTAGTGCACCGATTGCTGTAAGCAACCTGGCCAACTTGATCGCTTTGAAAATTGTCGGGTTGGATTTGAATTCTTATGTGTCCATGATGTTCGTTCCTTCGATGGTTGGAATCACGACCATCACCTTGCTTCTGTTTTATTACTTTCGTAAGGATATCCCGAAAAGAATCCTGGTTCTTCCGGCATCCTCTATTGACGGAAAATTCTTCGACTCCCCCTCTTCCATTCCTCGTCATCCTTTAGAGAACAATGCTCCCCATCGTCCTCCTCCGCACCATCCTCCGCACCATCCTCCGCACCATCCTCCGCACCATCCTCCACACCATCCTCTACCGGATTCCCCTCCTCGCCTTTCTTTAGCGGACAACACTAATCATCCGGCTGAGATCGACATGCCCATGTTCAAGATTTGCATCGCTATTGTCATCCTGATTAGAGCCGGTCTGTTTGTAGGCGCTAGCTTTGACATCCCTATCGAATGGATCGGCATCTTCGGTGCCCTATTGCTCATTGGATATAGATGGTACCGGAAAGGTGTAGGGCCGTACGACATTGTAAAGAAAACGCCTTGGCATATTATTTTATTTGCCTTTAGTATCTATGTCGTCGTTTACGCCCTGCATAACATCGGTTTAACCGCACTGCTTGTCAAACTTCTTCGCGAACCCCTATCAGCCAACTATTTGAGCGCCAGTCTGATCAGCGGCGGATTGCTTACGGTGATGTCAAATTTATTCAATAATCTTCCATCGGTCATGATCGGGACCTTTACCCTTACAGGAATGGGACTGGATTTACCCACGCTGCACATTGCCTATCTGGCTAACATTATTGGATCAGATATCGGCTCTTTGATTATTCCCATGGGAACTCTGGCCTCCCTCATTTGGATGTTCCTGCTAAAGAAAAATGGGATTAGGATTAGTTGGGTGGATTGTATAAAAGTAACCATCATGGTAATTCCCATTGGGCTGATCATTAGTTTACTAAGCCTTTATATTTGGGTAGAATGGCTATTCTACTAGAAAGAATCATCGCGTTCAGTGGTAGAAACTGTGAGAAGGCCTAGGCATATACACCTAGGCCAACATTTATTGCCATTTATCTTTATTGCTAAAAATAGTAATATTATTAGTATTAGTATTTGTATTATCGTTATTATTTGGATTTCTGTTTTTATTTGAATTACTGTCATTATTGTCATTATTGTTATTAATTTTATGATAATCTTTGACGAACAGTAAAAATAATACAATTATAATCGCCAACTCTGTTTGGATTACTTTATGCCCGTGACATTCACAATCTCCGCTCATAAAGTTTCACCTCCTATTTTAGAAGTGCGGAACCTAGGCATATACACTTAAGCCAACATTTATTACCATCCTTGATTTCCCTGATACCATTGAAACTCTTTATTATCTTTATTGCCTTTATTGCCTTGATTGCCTTGATTGCCTTGATTGCCTTGATTGCCTTGATTCTCGTTATTATTGTTATTCCCTTTATTATCTTTATTATCTTTATTATCTTTATTATCTTTATTATCTTTATTATCTTTATTATCTTTATTTCCTTGATTCTCGCTTTCCCCTGTTAAACCATATATTTTCATCAACTGCCTAACTTCTGTAACTAAAAATAAGACTATAATAATCGCCAACTCTGTTTGGATTACTTTATGCCCGTGACATTCACAATCTCCGCTCATTAAGTTTCACCTCCTATATTTAGCGCATAGAAGAAAATCGGGGATGTCTAATATATCTTATTCAGCATGTCCATTGGGTGTTCATGCGAGGAGTTGCAGAGTTAGAAAAAACATGGGTAGGAAAAAATCCTACCCTGCAACTCCATCCTTATACCCTATTTATTTTATTCTTCTTCTCCTTTATTCCATGCGTAGATGTTGTATATCAATAATGCTATAATAGCAGCCAATTCTGTTTGGACTACTATTTGGCTACTACCTTTAGGATCTTCGGCCATATAGTTTCACCTCCCTTATTAAAACGTGCAAACGAAAGTGGGGGTTGTCTAATCTATCTTATTCAACATGTCCATTAGATGTTCATGCGAGGGGTTGCAGAGTTGAAAAAACATGGGTAGGAAAAAATCCTACCCATGCTTAAATATTATTGGGATACATAGGAACTTGGTTATGATACTTTTATGCTTCATCCTGTTCAGACTCTTCTTGAAAAGCCGTGAGAATTGAGTCTAATGGTTCACGTCCACAAGCAACTGCATTTACTTTATCGGCAAATTCCTTTCTGATTAAATGTTTAAGCGGTTGTTCAACACTATTGAAATTCTTAAACGCCTCCCTGGCCATTGCGTCCCATTCCTGATAAAAATTCAAATAATCATCTGCTTTTACTTTCGTGCGCGCTGTACCTTCTTCAAGCACACATTCAAAATCTTCATCATCGCCCATAGTTCCGTAATCACAAGTTATTTGTTCACCAGGGTATATGTCTCTTGCCGCTAAATCGAACTCATATGCCGTAGCGATGCAATTCGGACGAAAGCTGTGATTCATATACCTTGAGTGATCCCAGCAAACGATATATTGGCCGTTGTTATTTTGATAAGAGTATTTATATACGATTTGCTGCCGAAGTTCATCGAGGGAATCGACATAATCCTCCTCTAAGATCATATCCAACTCATCCAAAATCCAGATGATTGTTCCTTTCGGGATAAATTTTGTAGCAAATATCCCGAGACCTACCTCTTTACTTACGAAGCGGAGTTCTGTGTCCGGATGCATCATGGTTTCTAGTTCACCCCCTCAGAATAATATACAATATACACCAATTTTTCGGAGGGTCACTTTCCATATGGAATGGGAAGAGGTTTTTTTCCTAATACGGAAATATTTCATCCCTTGATACATCTTGGCAAAAGAAGAGATCAATCTACCCTTGATGAAGTAGCAAAGCTGAGCATGTTTACATAGCTTATACCAGATATGTTTGTCCATTAAGGAGGATGTGAACATGGATTTCTCAACCTTTGGAAGACATGTCGTTGCGGATGCTTGGGGTATAAATTTCGAGCTACTAAATGATGTTAAACTGTTACAAAAGTATATGGTTGAAGTCGCTAAAGCATGCTGCCTAACAATTCTTTCAGCTCAAGCTTATAAATTTCAACCACAGGGAGCAAGTATTATTTTGCTGATAGCTGAAAGCCACTTTTCAATCCACACTTACCCTGAAAAAGGATTTGCAGCGATTGACTGTTATACTTGTGGAGAAGCAGTTGACTCTCATGATGTTGTCACAAAATTCCTTGCAATACTAAAACCAAATGAATTTAACGTAGTGAAACTGGTACGTGGCTTAGGAGCTATCGAAATATTGGAAAATCAGTAATCTTGCCGTAAATGAAAGGAGTCATTACTGATGGTTGAAAAGTATTCTTTAACCGGCTATGAAAAGGATGATGATCATTTATGGTTATGGGATGACGTGCCCGAAAAGGGATTTGAACTAGGATATAAGGTAGAAGAGTTACTTCACTATGAAAAATCAGAATACCAGGAAATAAGCATTGCTGCAAGCAGTGGGTTTGGAAAAATGCTAGTCCTTGACGGCATCCCCCAATATACAACTAAAGATGGCTATATTTACAATGAAATGCTTACTCATGTTCCCTTAACCACCCATCCCCACCCCAAAAAGATCGCCATAATTGGAGGAGGCAATTGTGGAGCAGCCCGTGAAGCTATAAAATATGATGCCATGGAAGAACTAAATATCGTAGAAATTGATAAAAGAGTAGTGGAAGTAAGCAATATGTGGTTGTCAAAAACTGAAATATGGAAGGAAGACAAGCGTGTAAATATTATTTATCGCAATGGAGCGGAGTGGATCAAGGAACAGAAAGCGATTTATGACATTTTACTTTTAGACAGATCCGATCCATATGGGCCATCAATTGGTTTGTATAAAGAAACATTCTACAAAAATATTTTTAATAGCTTAAAAAATGATGGTTTAATGGTTTGTCAGTCGGAATCCCCTTACTTTTATTTAGATATTTTAACAAATACTATTAATATTCTGCGTACTATATTCCCTATTGTTTTGGTTTATTTAGCTACGATACCATCCTTTCCCGGCGGCATCTGGAGTTTTACACTCGCTTCCAAAAAATGGAGCCCTCTCACTGCTGATCTTTCACGTTTGAAGTGCGAAGATAGTCAGTATATAAATCAGCAATTATTTACTTCTTGTTTTCAATTGCCAAATTATTTACTAAAAGCATTAGATATTAAATAGCACCTAGGTTCAATTGCTTTTTTCAGGGCTTATCTTCACACTTAAAGCACCATTCTCATAGTATGTAGTACAAGCTTACAATAGAGGGTGATGAAAGTGAATGATAAATTCTTTAACAATTTTTCGCTTCTTGGTAGTGCCGGTGGTGTGGCAAAGGCTATATTATCCATTCTAAATAAATCTGCTGAGGACAAAAATGATCTAATTCACCCCTTTATAGTCAACTCAACATTTCACTTAATAGACTACAAACAAAAAGAAGTAAATTATTATAAGAATCTATTTCCAAATTTACAAAATAATTTATACGCTTATAATTTTGACCTTAAAAACACCTTCATGTTTAAGGAACACCTAAAAAACACTCAAACAACCCATGTAATTGATTGCTCGTGGGCTGATACTGTTGATATGTTAAGGATCTGCAATGAATTAAATGTTAATTATATTAATACTGCATTTGAAAGCACAATAGTAGATGAAGATGAATCATTAGAGGGCTTCGGTTTAATTGAAAGGTATAATTTATTTGAGAAGAATAAACATGATTTCAAAAGTTCAACGGCAATAATAGCCTCCGGAATGAATCCGGGAGTTGTGCAGTGGATGGCATTAGAGCTAATCAAGAAAAGTCCTGATCAAAAACCGCTTGGGTGTTATATCGTTGAACATGATAATTCATTTTTTGCTGACAAGTCCTTGGCCGACAAGAAAACTATTTATACCACCTGGTCACCGGAATGCTTCCTGGATGAAGCAATAATTAGCTATCCCATGTTCCTTAAACATCGAATGCCACTTTTTTTATACGAAAATGTATATGACCTTGAATTTAAGGTATCGTTGGGAGAAAGAAGTTTTACCGGTTGCCTGATGCCGCACGAAGAATCAATAACACTTGGGAAATTATTTGATATGGAAACGGGCTTTATTTATAAAATAAACGACCATACTTCAGAATTAATCCGGGCAAACCTTGACCACATTGATGATCTTTGGCAGTGGGATATGGAGGTACTTGACCCTGCCCAAAAAGAACTTGAAGGCGAGGATTTAGTTGGTGTGCTTCTTGTTTATAAGGATAAAGAAAAGTTCATGTATAATGTTTTAGGTAATAAAGATATTTTTAATAAATATAAAGTCAATGCAACTTATTTCCAAGTAGCCTGTGGCATATATGCTGCAATTGCAACCTTACTGTTGGATAATCTTCCCCAAGGAATTTATTATGTCGACGAGCTACTGGTAAAAACAAATACGAACTATGGGAAATACCTGACTTATTATATGACTGATTTTGTAGTAGGAGAAAATAACACTTCGCAAGGAAGTCTGCTGCACAGGATAAAGCAAGAGGATACCTCAAATATCTCAAACCCCTAAAGGAAAATCGCGGCGAACATCGAATCCGTTCGTCCCGAAGAAGTCTCTATGGAATGGACGAACGGCGATACTGTCCACCGGACAGTATCGTCTCGAACTTCGAACCTCGATTTAGGGAGTAGGTCCTATTGGCCTATTCCCTTTTTTGTTGGTGAGAAGCACTCAGTTGTCTTCTAATACATAGGTTAAGGAGGAGGAGATGAAAATGAGTTTCTCAACCTTTGGAAGACATGTCGTTGCAGATGCTTGGGGTGTTAATTTTGAGCTATTAAATAATGCTGAATTCTTGCAAAAGTACATGGTTGAAGTCGCTGCAACCTGCTGCATAAAAATTCTTTCTGTCCAAGCTTATAAATTCCACCCAAGGGAGCCTCCATTGTTATGCTGCTAGCTGAAAGCCATTTTTCAATCCACACCTACCCTGAGCAAGGATTTGCAGCGATTGATTGTTATACTTGTGGAGAAGCAGTTGACCCTAATGATATTGTCACAAAATTCCTTATGATATTAAACGCAAATAAATTCTATGTTAAAAAACTGCTACGCGGCTTAGGAGCATCGAAATATTATCCTAAGGAGCTGGTGATGTGGAAATAAAAAATGGCTTGATTCAGGAGGTTTCTAGTATACTCGCATTAGATTATAAAGTTTTCCCAAAGGAATGGCATCTTTCCGAGCACTTCGTTAAACAAATATTAACAAAAAACCCTGAAATCTATCGGGTTTTATATTATCTGGATAAAATCAAAGGATATTATTGTCTTTATCCTTTGCCTAAAAAGCCATATGAAATGCTTCTCGCAGGGAATCTTAAAGAAACAGAACTGTTGGATTATGTAACTGATTATTCTAATCCTAAAGAAGTATATTTATACTTCTTTACTTTAATCGTTGATATCCATGATCCGTTACACAAACAATATGCCAAAAACTTAATTCAGGATATACGTAAAACTTTATGCAGTCTTGAGGAAAAAGGTATTCGTTTTAGTGAAATAGGTGCGATTTCCATAACTAAAGAAGGGGACAGAATCTTAGAGAGAATGGGACTGTGTTTTACTGAAGACATTTCAGAAAAACTTGGAACAAGGGCACTAGTTTATCGCTGCAAACTCTCAGAATTGAAAATTAGCCTGGATTGAGGCAAGAACAGGGACAAACACGGTTTGTCTAACATATATTGAGATTAGGACACGGTAAAATAATTGGACTGTTCTAAAACTTGAAAAGAAAGGAGGGTAAGAAATGGCTGACGACAGCACACAATACCAACAAAACAGACTCGATTCAGTTATTACAAGCCTGGAATTTATATCTGCAACAGCTAGCTTCATTGCAGTCATTCTTCCTCTAATTTCCCGGTTATTTCCTGCAGAGGACTCCGAGGAGGAATAATTGTTAAATAAAAATGAAGTTTTTCTAATGGTATTTCTAGGCTTACGGCTAAGACAATCGAAAAGTATTTTTTACTTCAGTAACTAAGGTGCCAAAAAAGGCGCCTTAGTTTGCTTAGTGTTTGAAGGTTTAATGAGAGAAAGAACCTGCCTCGAATAACATCATCCAATGATTAGAATCAGTTGGAACATACGTTAATCGAGACAGATCCTATTTAGAATATATGCCAAACACAGTAAAAAAGTTACAGAATAAGCTCCATTCATAATAATCCTGGGGTGCTGCCAAGATAAGAAGGATCCAATTCATCCCATTATAGTCAACTCAAAATTTCACCTTGTAGACTATAAACAAAAAAATGGAATAATACTTCCCAAGGAAGTCTCCTACGAAGGATTAAGCAGGGAGCTACCTCAGCCCCCAAAGGAAAGTAGCGCTGTGCCTAGAGTAAGATCAAATTCACCAATAACTATATTTTAACCTCGAAAACGAAAAAGGGAGTAGGTCCTATTGGCCTATTCTTTTTCGTTGAAAAATACTCAGATATGATCATCTGGGATGTATCCGAGTTGTCCCCAAATACATACTATAGACTAAGCGGAAGACAACCACAGCATTTAACGGTACTGACCTGACCATTATTGGTGAAGGACATCAGAGCAGAAAAATCTGAGTTAAAGATAATCACGGTAAGAAAAAACCAAAGCAAAAGGGATCAACAGCAGAGAATAACTTCTGTTTCCTGACTCCTCGGTGAAGGGAGGGAAGATAAAAGAGTAATCACTCTGATTGTGAGGTAATTAGACATGATGGTTCAGAACGAACTCGTGTGGTTTATTCTAGGGATAATTTTTGCAATAGTTATTGGGTGCCTGATCTGGCTTTACTGGCGATATTGGGGAGCAGGTTCACTTCAGGACTATATATCGGAAAGTGAGGAGCCAGATGGGGACTATCGGATTTTGAAAAAGGTCAAAACTGCTGTACAGAAAATAGCCTTAGTGGAGCAGGACGGACAATTTTTTGTATTCGCAAATGGGGACGAGATGTTCAGTACCGCAGAAGGTGAGGACAAATACGCGGAGGCGCTTATTCACGTGCCGATGGCCGTTACCCAAATGCGGGAGCGTATTCTTATTATCGGTTCAGGTGGGGGTATTTCAACCCGTGAAGCTCTCCGTTATCCGGAAGTAAATGAAATTACGGCCGTCGATATTGACGCCACAATTATGGACTTTGGCAAAAACTTAGAACCCTTGGTCAGGTTCAATCAAGGGTCGTTGAATAATTCCAAAGTTCGTACGGTAATCCAGGACGGTCGTCAATTCTTGGAAAACTCGACAGAAAAGTGGGATGTCATTATTATTGATCTCCCAGAACCAAGTAGTTCGTGCCCGCAGCTTGGTCGTCTGTTCAGCGTGGAGTTTTATAACCTCTTAAAAGAACATTTACAACCGGGAGGTATTCTAAATGTGGCCTGCTCCGTTTCCTCTGAGATGCCTTCATACTATTGGGCTGTCCAGGCAACGCTCAGGGCAGCCGGTTTTAATATATTACCCTATCATTTTGACTTTATCGTGGAATGGGGAGAAGATTGGGGATTCTGTCTTGCAGCAACTCAACCTATTTTGAAAAGGGATGTTCAAATTAAGGTTCCAACCCGTTACCTGAATCAGGAGCGATTAAAAGATATGCTGCGCATTCCCTATTATCTCTTAGGCGATTGGAACAGTAAAGACATACAAACTGATAACAATAGCCTTCTTGTGGATGTTGTGGAGGAAACCTGGGAAGGCTAGGGGTTTGCTTGGCATCAAGTTTTGGAACTGCCTGCGTCAAAGGGGTACGAAAAGGGAATAGGCCAATTGGCCTATTCCCTTTTCGTGTGTATAAACTCTTGTGGATCTGCTCACCGTTTAATAATAATTAACCAAAGGACAATATTGCTTCGCGGATTATTTTGGCAGCCAGCAAGGATGTCCTTTCACTATGGTCATTTACCGGGGATACTTCCACAAGATCAAAACCTACCACCCTTAAACCCCTCAATTCATGAATCGCCTGGATAATTTCATTGGAACTACACCCTCCTGGCTTAGGTGTACCGGTACCCGGTGCATAAGCAGGATCTACCACACGATGTCCAGGGTAACGTAAACAGGGCGGTCACCGAACTGTGTAACTACCTTATCTTATCCACCTTATCCAGCATCGATGGGTGAAGAAGAGGAACAAAATCGAAATCCTTATCATCAGGATTTTCAAGCAAGTAGTCAATGATTCTCATTGGAACTCTTACCGAAAGTATCAGACACCACGTTTGCAAGTTGGATATTTGATACAGTAAGACAATTTTGAATCCGGTTCTTCTCGCTGGACTTAAAGTTTGTGAGCTTAAAACAGTAACGCATCAAGTCACGCAATTGACGAATTGGAAGGGGCGGCATAAAGCTTCCGGCAACAAGGTCATGCTTAAACAGGTCGGCAATCCACTTGGCATCCTTTTTATCGGTCTTCTTGCCGCGAATGGCCTTCACGTACTTTGGGTGAGCCAGAGTGATTTCACAGGTGGCTTCTAAAATATTGTACACGGGTATCCAATACTTGCCAGTGGATTCCATGCAAACATGTGTGCAGGAATTGGAGGAAAGCCACTCTGACAGCTTTCGCAAATCGTTTGTGAAGGTAGAAAAACGATGGGATTTGTAAGTGGGCTGATAATTGGCGGCTGTTTCCTATATTGGTTATTAAAACCTCCGGTTAACCATAATTCCATCATCCAGTAAAAATTCTTATTTTCTAAGAATCCATCTCGCGACAGTGAGGATTTAGCTGGATGTTTGACTATGAGAAAAGCCTAGGCTTTACACCTAGGCTAATTGGGTGTTCGTGGAAGGAGCAGGGATTTAGGAAAAAAACAAGGGTAGGAAAAAATCCTACCCTTTGCTATAACTACTATTGGGATACAAACGTAATCTGTCTGATTGGGATGCGGACTACCGGGCGGATTCCGTCAATTGGTTTTCCAACGTTGGCAAACAGTTGAGCGTTGGTCAATAATGCAACACCATTTTGGATTCCACCAAAGGCGCCGGTCCAAAAACTAGCATCCATACCTATTGTTAAAGTTGCACCAATTGGATAAGTGTCAAATAATGCCACAATAGGAGGAACAGGACTAAAAGGTACTCCGAATGGCGATCCAAATAACATATGGTTAATCCCCTTTCTTTTCGTTTACCACAGAAAGTGGCGACATAAGATAAGAAATTGGGAATTACCACTGATGATTACTTCTAATTTATGATATGTACAAGTTTCTTAAGTGTTACATGATCTGTACTTGCTCGGCTTAAAAAACCTTGCGTTCCAGTCCTTTGCTATATTATTTCTACTCTTCCTTCTACCTCGATGGGGGTTTTTATTGAGTCCAGTACCGGACAGTGAGCCTCCACTGCTGCGGCCAATTGTTGAATTTTATCTTTTGGCTCAGGGCTCGCTATTTTGGTCAAATAACTAATCTTCCTAAACCCCGGTTTAGCCTCCCCAATCCCTAAATATCCTCTTAGATCAATATCCCCGGTTACCTCTACTTCAACTTTATCCAGTTTAATTCCCATTACTGCGGCGTATGCCGCATAAGTTATCTCTTGACAAGTACCCAAAGACGCTAAAAATGTTTCTAAAGGGTTAGGGCCCGCATCAGATCCCCCAAATTCCTGTGGCTCATCTATAACCACTGTGTGATTGCCCACTTGGGCTTCAGTTTTTAGATTCTCTACTAGTTTTGTGTTAGCTTGAACTACAGCCTGAGCTAATTCCGGCCTTTTTGTGAATGCCTTGATAACTTGGTTAAAAATTCCTTGCAAATCTTTACTCATTTTGTTCACTCCTTTTTTCTTTTAATAAATCCAGAAAAGCTTCTACTCTTAATCCAAGCTGTCCATCCCCATCTCCGTAATCAGTCTGAATTTCAAGTAATGGGATATTTACTTGCTTAAGCGCCCTTTTAATTTTACCTGCTTCGTTGTTATAAGGATGACAGAATTGCAAGGCGTAATGTATAACCCCATCGACTTGATATTCACGGGCCAGTCGAATTATATCCTCAACCCGCTCTTGATTTGGAGTGAAACACGCACAGTTAATCCCCAGGTGTCGATGGGCTAATGACCTGATTTTGTCTTCCACTGCTTCACCTTGCCCGTTACATAAGTTGCTAAAGAGCCTGGTCCCAATACACGATTCTTCACAAACTACCACAGCGCCATATCTTTCAATAATATTATGGAGCCGCCAATTAGGAAAGGACATAGGACTTCCGGCAATTAGCACCCTGAGAGCGCCCTTTTGAGTGACTCCAACTCCCTCAGCTATCCTTTTTTCTAACTCGTCGCAGAGAAAATTAACCTTCTCTGTAAACCGCTTTACCTCATCCTGCATGCCTAACTGCACAACCGTCAGAGCATCAAGCCCACTGAGAGGGGCAGGATCAGCCATGCGGCAATTAAACAGTCGCTGGAGGGCTTTGAATTTTCCTTCTACCAACATAATACTTTGCTGCAATTTTTCAGATGTTATTTTCTGGCCGCTCACGTTCTCCAAATATTTCTTAAACTCCAGGAATTCGCCGGTAAAAAACTCTTTGCTCCGTTCATTCTTTTTCTGAGGCACCTCAATTAAATATACGTGATGGTGGTTTACAAGTTCCTCAAACATTTTTTTCTTACCATCACATGTTGTTTCCCCCACAATTAAATCACTGACTTGCGTATACGGACAGGCTTTGCTTACTTTATACCCAAAAGATGCTTTGATGAGAGGACATGTATTACGCGGAAGATAATATTCCGCATCTTGCTCTGCAAAATTTGACCCTGCACAAAGTCCGACATGTTGCCCGTCGACAGCCAAAACCAACTCTTCAGGAATAAAGACGCAGTAGCTGCCTACCACTATGCCGCCCTGCCGGCGATGTTCTACCAGTTCCTTAACCCGGTGTCCATGGGGATCTGCTAAAACAGAATCGAAATAATCCATATTCACAGGACGATTGCTTTGTTTCTTATGATGTTTTCTAACTAAAACAGCCAAGCCTCTGAGAAGCCGATCATGCTTATCTAAATCAACCCCCAGTTTATCCCACATTTGCTCATATTCTGTCATCAAGATACCTCTTTTTCTTCAATTGGAGAGTCAACTCATTATAGCAAACATCAGAGTTTATTATAAATACTTTTTATCGCTATAAATGATTGATATCTATCGCTATTATCGATACATTTTAGATAAAAAAATGCAGGATAGACCTGGAAGACAGTTCAACACACAAGTAACACTATCAATAAATACGGTCATAAAAAAGGAAGGCCCCCAAGACAACGGAGGCCTTTTCTGACCCTACACAACTCTATATCGATGAAACAAATGATAATACGTGGAGATTTAACTATAATTGGGTATTCCTAAAGTGTATCCACCGTCTACAAAAAGGGTGGCACCCGTAACATAGCGTGCTTCATCCGAAACCAGGAACAGCGCTGCAGATGCAATTTCTTCAGGTTCTCCCAATCTGCCCAGAGGAATTCGTTTCAGTTTGCTTTGATGCTCAGCCTTAGTATCCGGACTTTCGTTGGTTTTTCCAATAACTGTTTTAGTAGCGATGACCCCCGGGCAGACTGCATTCACCGTGATACCGTTAGGAGCAAGTTCGATAGCCAAAACTTTCGTCATCATGTTGAGTCCTGCTTTCGTTGTCGCATAATGAATGATGCCTGGTCTCGCAATCTGACTGGACGTCGAGCTTATATTGACTATTCGACCCTCCGTCTTCTTCTCAATCATTGCAGCCGCAAACAGTTTTGAACACATGAACGCTCCGGTAAGATTGGTGTTGACGACATCTTCCCATTCCGCAACAGAGAGATTGGCTAAAGGAGTCACCGGATATATTCCGGCATTGTTTACCAGAATGTGTACTTCATCATAGGTTTCATAAGCCTGTGTCAGTAGTTGTTGCACATCACTCTCTTGCCTGACGTCAACTGTGAGAGCGGTACATCCAGGCCTCAGCTCATTAAGCTTCTTTACAACATCGTTTAAGCTTTTCTGATGACGGCCGGTTATCAATACCTTGGCACCTTCTTGGGCAAGTCTTAATGCTATGGCTGCGCCAATCCCTTTAGATCCTCCGGTAACAACTGCAACCTTGTTGCTTAAATCCGTTTGAATGGGCATTAAATCCGCCTCCTAACTAACCGTTCTCAACGTATAGAGAGCAAATATTTTAGCTGCCGCAACTAATTCATCCACAGGTACAAATTCCTTGTTTGTATGAGCTACGCTCAAGCTGCCCGGACCATAAAAAACGGCGGGAATCCCGGCAGAAAGGGTCCAGTAGGCATCACCTGCTGACAACACTCCTGCAAACGCAGCGTTTTTCATTGTAATTTCCTCCGTTAGGCTCTTGAGGCTTACTAGATAGGGATTGTTTTGCGGAACTTCACGAGGATCCCGGCGTTCAAAAACCGAGAATTCCTTGAGTGTAAATTGAGGGTCTTTCGCCTTCATTCTCTCGATCGCTTCGAGAATTTTATGTTCAATATCAGTCGAGGTTTGAGGCGCAACAAATCGATAATCGATGGTAACACTACATTGATCAGGAACAATGTTTGTTTTTTCTCCACCTTGAATGGTCCCAATATTAATCGTATCCACTCCCATTAAGGGATGAGCTTGACGTTCAGATTGGAGAATCTCCTGAATCAAAGCCATCATTTTTTCAATGGCATTTATCCCAGCCGCCGGATTGCCTCCATGAGCAGATTGCCCCCCGACTGTTATTTTGACCCAAATCCGTCCTTTAAACGCGGTGAACAAGTTGAGACTACTTGGTTCACCTAACAGGTGAAATGTCGGCTTGGGCCAGCCTAGTTTGTCCAAGCCTTCATTGATTACATAGCGCAACCCCATAGGCCCAGCAATTTCGTCATCAACTGTTGCGCATAGATAAAGGGTTCCTTTTGGTTTAACTCCAGCTTCTCTCAAAGCTCTGATGGCTATGATTTGAGCAGCCAGAGCACCCTTCATATCCGCTGTGCCGCGTCCAAGCAGTTGGTTCCCTTCCAAGACAGCTTGAAACGGATCATGTTTCCAGCCTTCTCCGGCGGGGACGACATCCATATGCCCACTTAACATTAGTGTTTCCTGCGACGTTCCATCTCCGACCCACCGACCACAAACATTGGGTTTACCGGCTTGCCCGGAGATGATCTTAACCTCTAAACCCAGCGTCGAATACTCCTGTGCGATAAACTTCGAGATTCTTTCATAGTCTGCGGGAGGATTCTCCGTAGGCATAGCAACCAGTTCTTGGGTCAATTTTATGACGTCTTCCTGGCTGATATTTGATAATACCTTGTGCTCCAAGGTTTGAAACGACATATACATTCCCCCAATCAAGCGATTAAAACGATCGAACAGTTTTTGTTCATCCCTACTTATTCGACAAACAATTCGGCAATGAGAGTCGCTCGTTTAACCATACAATTTAATAAGACGTATTCATGAAGAGCGTGAGCACCGTCGCCTACGGCACCAATTCCATCAAGCGTTGGAATACCTAATGCAGAAGTGAAGTTACCGTCGCTAACACCCCCTACGTTTTTGCCTCCCAAATCCAACCCTAGGTTGCGGGCGATTCGTTTGGCCTTTTCATAGAGTTCGCGGTTCTGGACAGTAGACTCTAAAGGCGGACGATTGATTTGTCCGGTTATTTTCACCGTCGTACCGTCCATAAAAGGCTGTAACCCTAATATTTCATGTTCGGCCCGTTCAAGTTCCGTCTGAGTCATTGCTCTAAGATCAATTTTAGCTTCCGCGCGATCGGCGACGACATTGGCTAGTGTTCCGCTGTTCACAAAGCCAACATTTACTGTTGTACCTTTTACATAATCAGTCATAGCATGAAGCCGAATGATTTGACGAGAGATTTCCTCAATGGCACTGATTCCCTTGTCATGGTCATTCCCGGCATGTGCGGATTTTCCCGTTACGGTCAGATGATAAAGGCCCCAACCTTTGCGCGTACGTTTTACAGCTCCTTCCGGGCCAACCGCAGGCTCCGGAACCAACACAAAGGTGCTTTTTGCGGCTTGTTCCTCAATCAAAGCTCGCGAACTTTGGCTGCCTATTTCTTCATCAGATGTACACAGGAACACAATTTTTTTGGAAATGTGTTTTCCGCTGTTGATAAGTGCCTTGAGTGCAAAATAAGCTTGAACGAGTCCACCCTTCATATCAAAGACTCCGGGACCGAAGGCTTTATCACCCTCTATCCGAAACGGTCGCTTTTTGATTTCTCCTACCTGCCACACGGTATCCATATGGCACAACACGAGAATTTGCTCTTCTCCGGTCCCCCAGGAAGCAAGCAAGTGGTTTCCTGAATTCTCCTGCTCTATAATCTGAACGGCCGCTCCAATTTCTTGAAACTTGGGCGCAAGATAATCCGCAAGTTTGTTCACTGCTTGTTTGCACGTAGAAGGGCTTTCTATCTCAACCATTGAACGTAACATCTCAACCATTGGATCGTATTGTTTCTGCAGATATTCTACAAATGCCCCCAACGCTAATTCCTCCTCATCATTTACCCACTTTCACACTGCATTTTATTTTAGAGGTTTATTATAGGTTTCAGGCAAGGTTAAAATAGCAATGAATGAAACAATGGCAGCTCCAATGACATAGAAAGAAGGTGCCAAATTATTCTTGGTCGCGGCAACTAAAAAGGTAGCAATAAAGGGCGCCATACCGCCCAATAACGCGGTTATGATGTTATAGCCAATGGATAATGTGGTGTATCGCACATTGGTTGGGAATATTTCAGCAATAAACGCTACCCCTGCACCCGAGAACATAGAAAGGAACAGCCCTAGGACCAGTTGTGCAATAACCAGTTTCATGAAGGAACCATCACTCACAAACATAAAAAGTGGATAGGTAAAAATAGCGAATCCAATGCAGGAAGTGAGAAGCAGTGGTTTACGACCAATTCTGTCGGAAAGGTGACCCATTAAAGGGATAAATATTACAAGAAGAATGTAAGAAAAGAAATTTGACAGCAGGGACTGATTAAGAGGCAACTTTAAAATCTTATTGATATAACTGGGCATAAAAGTTAACAAGATATAGAAGGATACGGTCCATATAACCGTCATTCCCATTGCTTGAATAATGCCCTTGTAATTTGTCCGAACCGCAGTAGTTATTGGGTTTTTAACGACCTCAGCAGACTCTTCTACTTTCTGGTACGCCGGGGTGTCTTCAAGTTTAACCCGCATGTACCATCCAATAATACCGAGTACTATCCCAAAAATAAATGGAAGTCTCCAACCCCACGAGTGCAAAGCTTCTTTAGCCAATACATTAGTCAGTATAAGACCGGTCAAAGAACCCAGCATTAATCCGCCGATTGTGCTGACTTGTTGCCAGCTGCCATAGAATCCTCTTCTGTTATCGTTGGCATATTCAACAATAAATGAGGTCGATCCTCCCCATTCTCCACCCGTAGATATTCCCTGAAGCAACCTGGCTAATGTGAGTAAAAGAGGTGCGACGAAGCCTATAGTTGCATAAGAAGGAATAAGCCCGATAGAAAATGTAGAAAAAGCCATGATAAGAATTGTCAATGACAGTGCATTTTTACGTCCGTACTTGTCGCCGATGTACCCGAAGATTACCGCACCTAATGGGCGCATAACAAACCCAACGCCAAACACCACGAATGTTAATAATAGACTTGCCAGAGGATCATTGTTTGGAAAAAAGATAGAGGCAATGATAGGTGCTAATGTGCCGTAAATTCCGTAATCAAACCACTCCATTACATTGCCCACGGCACCGGCCGAAACGGCTTTCACCCTGGTTTTGACCCCGTACTCCCCCTCCTTTGGAGTTTGATTGTTACTTTCTGAGAAATTTGTCAAGATAATATCCCCCTTTCAATCTTACTTATCCTCTCAATGTGCAAATTTAATGCCAATTGTGAAAGTCAGAATAATAAGCATCTTAGAGGTTCCAGAAAGCAAAACAGGGTATAACTGGTTGGGGTTAGTGCAACCAGTTATACCCTGTTAGACCCAGTTCATATCCTCTTTGAAGGTCATGCAATAAACGTTCTCCTTCGGCGGTAATGATACTTCCTTGTCTGCCTGAACCACTCACTATGCATCCGAGTTTTTGTAATGCTGTAAGTCGTGTACGGACCTGCTGCTCCGTAAGAGAGATTCCCCTAAGCACAAGTTTTCTCTGAAGAGACTCTCGCCCAATCCGCTCCCCCTTTTGCCTTGCTTCAAGCAGTTCTTCCAATATAATTGAAAATTCATTAACATTCCCAGCAATCAGTAAATTATCCCAGTGAGAACCAGATTCTGGGTGTGCTAACTCAACACTGCTTTTATGCACCAATCTACTTACAATCTGATAAAACATCTCCAAAGACTCGTCCTCGTCTCTCCCCAATTGGGTACAAAACCTTATCATTTCCTTCAACTCTCGGACATTTCCCGGCCAGTCGTAAGCCATCATCAGTTCTAAGGTCCCTCTGGGAATTCTCACCTTTGCTTCATAGTACTTCGTAAAAAAATATTCACTAAGTTCGATAATTTCATCGCGCCTGTTGCGCAAAGGCGGAACTTCTAATGGAGATACACATAAGCGAAAATAAAAATCACGGCGAAAAGAACCTTGTTTTACCATTGTCTCAATGTCCTGATTCGTCGCTGCAATAATTCGGACATCTACTGGGATTATCTTTGTTCCTCCTATGCGCATTATTTCCTTCTCTTCCAATACACGAAGCAACTTTACTTGAATATGAGGGGATATTTCCCCTATTTCATCTAAGAAGATCGTCCCTCCGTCAGCAAGTTCAAATAACCCTGGTTTCCCTGCTTTGCGGGCTCCGGTAAATGCTCCCTCTTCATAGCCAAAGAGTTCACTCTCAATCAGTGATTCCGGTAAAGCCGCCAGATTCAGGGCTACGAATGGTCGTTTTTCGCGCCCTGAGGCGTTATGTATTGCTTGAGCAAACAATTCCTTACCAGTCCCACTCTCTCCCAGAATTAATACAGGCAACTCTGTAAGTGCCATTTTTTCGGCGGTATGAATTACTTGTTTCATCGACTCGGAGTTAAAAATAATGTGCGAAAACTTATATTTAGCCACGTAGCCGTCATTTCGACCTACACCCATATTGTTTCCGCTGGATTTTATTCCTTCTCTGGCGTGTTTTAGAATAAGAATAATTCCGCTAAGCTCATTATCTTCGAACAGCGGCATTTTCGTAATGAGCATCTTGGTATCGTTCATTTTCCAACGTCCGTTTACTTCCGATATCCCGGTTGAAGTTATCGTTTCAAGCCTTAAACCCGGAACAAGGTGCTCCAGTTGCTTTCCTCTCACATCAACCTCCAGGGGGACTTTCATGAGTACTTTCGCATAATTGTTACAGGAAACAATTTTACATTGATGGTCTACCGCAATAACTCCGTCATTAATATTATCTAAAATGATCTCCATTTGCCTGTTTACTTGTTTTAGGTTTTTTACGAGCTTTGCCTGTTCCATGTTAAGATGAAGGATCTCACGCACTGCACGAGCTGTAAGGAACTTAGCCCTGTCCATGGGCAGGTTGCACAAAACATTTAGTTCAATAAAGGTGGAAATATCAATAATTCTATTGCCGATATCAATAACCCGGTCGATTGTTGGGGGCACCAGCAAACTCATACCCGGTGTGATCGCTACATTGATTTCGCCCGGATGAATGCCGCTTTTCGGATAATACGGAAATAGTTTAAGGTGGTTTACGCCCATGGTTTGAAGCAGTTCAATCGTTTCTTCGGTAGATTCCTTAAAGTTGTTTACAACTAAAACTCTGGTTCCCGCCTTCAGATCAAAGACTGGGCTTAATTTGGCAATATCCAGTGTACGGTGTGCAACAATCACCTTTTTCTTGGTGAGTTCAGAAACAAGCTCTCTGATCTCTGCATACGAAATCAGACAGAGGTCACATTCCAGAGGCATTGGTGACTGTTCGTCAAGGCAATAACCAACAACCAAGATTTGTTCTCCAAATAAATCTTTAATTTGAGCTAAAAAAGTATCAAATACCGAGCGACTTTTTGTAATTAAGCCTAACTTGATTGTTGCCATTTGCTTATTACTCCCTTCCTCTTTTAACTTATTGAGGCAGAGAAAATCGGTCCTGACCCCCAATGATCCATGTCACCTAACGTCCTACGTTCCAGACGCGTCCAAACCACATTAATCTAACATTCCACATGTTTCCTTTATATTCCTACCAAAAAAACAATTACTATAAGCAAAACAAAAAACCAGAGCATTGAAATACGTTCTGGT
Organism: Paradesulfitobacterium aromaticivorans; assembly: GCF_054657415.1. NCBI lineage: Bacteria > Bacillati > Bacillota > Clostridia > Eubacteriales > Peptococcaceae > Paradesulfitobacterium > Paradesulfitobacterium aromaticivorans. The sequence continues at coordinate 56,150 of NZ_BAAHYT010000008.1, forward strand.
GTGATCGGAGGGGAATTGCTTTTGAGTCAACCCCTGCCAAAAGTCGTATACAGAATCCTTCACCGCACATCTTCTTTAACCCACTCTAGCACTTCCTTCACACTGTGCGCTGTCAACCCCTGCTTCATGGCGGCCCGCTTGAGGACCACAACCTCAAGACCCAGCGCCAAGGCTGCGGAGATTTTCGTGTCTGTCCCCCCAGCCGGACCGCTGTCACGGGTAAAGACTATGTCCGCTCCATAAAACTTAAACAGCATGCGGTTAAGTTCTTTGGAAAACGGCCCTTGCATAGCCACGATATCTCTGGGGGCAATCCCCAAATCCTGGCACTTCTGAACCAGCCGCCCTTCCGGTAGTACCCGGACAACGAAGCGTGCCTTCGAAGCAAACGGACTCTGAACGAGGCTGTCAATCTGGTGGCTTCCCGTTGTGACAAAGACTGTTACAAGATCTTTACTTGCTCCGCTTAAAACCTTGCGTTCCGGTCCTGCTTTGTTCAAGGCCAGAACACGCTCTCCCAGTTTGTCCAAGGCCTGTTCCCAGCTTCCGACCGTATGTATCAAAGGATTCGCCGGGATCACTGTTTCCGGTCTGTCTAACCTAAGAAAGGGAATGCCCTGCTGCTCGCAGTATTCCCTTACTTTCCCGAACCTGGCACTGCAGGATGGGTGACTGGCATCAAGGATGACGGTACAGTCAAAAGACGGAATCCAACTGAGTAATTCTGCCAGATCCCCGTCCCGCTTACCCTGAGGTGCAAGCAATCTAAACTTGTCGTTATGAGTCTCAATTTTAAGGCTGGGAATACCTTGAGCGAGCAATCGCTCCCCGAGCTCGCGCGCGGCTGCCGTTTCTCCCACAAGAAAAATCATTAAGGCTTAACCCCCTCCTTAAGCGCACTGAACACCTGGCGTGCTTCCCGAATAGTCAAAGGGAATTCCCCTGCGGGAAAACCTTCCCGTTTAGCAAGCACCTCCCACAAATGCGCAATCCGCGGCAGGCGCAGAAAACTCTCCCTGATTAACTCTGGATCCCCGAATACTTGCGCAGGTGTCCCCTGCTTAATGATGCGCCCGGCCTGCATGAGGTAGGCCCGGTCACAATAAATTGGCACGATATCCACTTCGTGCGTAGACAAGATAATTGTCAGCTTATGTTCTTGCTGCAAGTCCTTAAGCAAACGCATGAGCGCCGTCGCTGTGCGCGGGTCCAGGCCTGCCGTAGGTTCATCAAGGATCATTATTTCCGGTTGCATCGCTAAAATCCCGGCAATGGCAACACGCTTCTTTTGCCCGTAACTTAGCTGATGCAGACTGCGCTTGCGATATTCCCACATCCCCACTTGCCCAAGCGCAAGCTCCACTCTGCCCGCAACCGTTGCTTGAGGCAGGCCAAGATTAACAGGCCCATAGGAAACATCTTCATACACCGTGGCTGCGAAGAGCTGGTCATTCGGATCCTGAAAGACAAGCCCCACCCGCGCGAATACTTCCTTCTTGGGCCAGCGGCTTAACTCCTGTCCTCTGAGCAAAACATGGCCCGAATTCGGCTTAAGCAATCCGTTAAACTGCTGAAAGAGTGTCGTTTTACCACATCCGTTAGCCCCAAGCAAGGCCACACATTCCCCGGCAGCGACAGCAAAATCAATACTGTGCAAGACTTCCTCCCCGCCTGGGTAGGCAAAGCTGAGGGTTCGAGCCTCTAATATCGGTTCGGTAATAGCTCTCTCGTTATCCTCCACGGTCGCATCCCCTTCATTCAGATAGCAGATTAGTTGCCACAACGAAACACCTATTTCAGCGAGCCATGAGCCAGGCAAAAATAATGATGGAAAGGCCCGCCACTGCAAGCACAATATCCCCTCTTCGAACCGTGCGCAGGTAATTAACCCGCATTTCCCCTTCATATCCCCGGCAAAGCATAGCCTCCCACAAGCGCCTACTACGCTCAAAAACCCGCAGGAACAGAACGCCACCGATCGCAGAGGTCGTCTGCACTGTGCGCCACCAAGTGCCATAACCCAGGCGCATGTGCTGTGCTTTTTGCAGGCGGTCCAGTTCTTCCATCAGTACAAACAGAGAGGAATAGCTCAAAGTCATAATTTCAATGACTGTCGCAGGAACTTTGAACCAGGCGAGGGCACTTACCCATTCCTGCACACTGGTGGAGAGCGTGAGCAAGAGCATGACACTCATCCCGCCCAAAACACGCACCGCAAATAAACGTCCCTGAATCAACCCTTCTTCATATCCGGTCAGATGCACCCAGCCCAGTTCCCAATGAAAAGCAGGGGTCTGACCGCTGAGGAAAATCTGCGTTAGCCAAAGCAAGACCGCGATCAATACCACCGGACGCAGGCGAAGGGCCACAAGGCGCACGGGTACACCCGCTCCCAAGAGCAAAGCCAGGCTTGTTAGCCCAAAATATGCCGGAAGCTGCCAAGTCTTAGTGCTTACTGCTGCCATTAAGCCGCATACCGACAAGAGCAGTTTTACCCTGCCGTCAATCCTGGTCAATACGGTCTGCGGAATCTCCAGTGTCAGATGATGGGCGCTCATTTGGACCTCATCTCCGCATCGGCGCTATACATATGATTCGAATTGGCTTTAAGATCGCTCTCGCGGCTATTCTTCTTGCCAAAAAAGCCACGCCATTGATAGCCCAGATAAAACCCGGCTACCGCTCCCCCGGCAGCAAATACAAACAACAACAAATCCCCTTTGTCTGTATTAATAAGGGGCGGGCGCTCCTTGACCCCTATTTCCGCAGCATATTTGGCAGCCACTTCTCCGACCTTCTCATCTGCACCGGGCATAGACATAGAGCTTGTTCCGACATATACCAGCAACGCTAAAAACACGATAGCCACAAGCCATTTCCCTGATTTTCCCATTATTTTTCAGCCCCCTTGGCCACATACTTGGTTAGCTCAGACCCCTGCGACCGGATCTCTTGCGCCCGAATCACTTTAAGCATCACCAGGATGTCTGGGCGGCGTTCGGCAATATACTTGAGGATAAAGCCTGTGAACAGCCCTTCTACGATCGCCAGCGGAGCCTGAGTGGGCAGGAATGCGCCAAAGATCGCGATAAACACTTCACTCACCAGATGCTGCCCGTGAATAGCGAGAGCCAACTGGATCGAAGTACCTATATAGATGGCAATATCCCCTATCACTCCGGCAGCGAGTCCTGACCAAAAAAGATTCGCTTTCATTCTGCGCAGCATCCAAAAGATTAGCCAGCCTGTCAGCCCCCCGAACGCTCCCATGGTCAGGGTATTGGCCCCTAAGGTTGTCAGACCGCCATGGGCAAAAAAGAGAGCCTGAAATAAAAGCGCGATCATACTAACTAAGGACGTAATCCATGGCCCTAGCAAAATTGCTCCCAGCGGAGTTCCGCCCGGATGGGAACTGGTACCGGTTATCGGTACGGGCACCGGCAGCAATGAGACCAGGAAGATCCCTGCGGTCATTACCCCTGTCAGTTGCTTCATCATGGGAATCTCTTTGCTTTTTTCAGTTAGACTTTTGACCCCGGCGGCAGCCATAATAACGGCACCTGCACCATAGAGAACTGCCGGTACGACCGGGAGCATTCCTTCTGCAATATGCATCTTTCTACTCCTCCATAATTAAAAAAGACAACCGACACTGCCATGCTCCAAACATCCTAGTACAGTAGCTTAGAGTCACGGCAATGTGTGGTCATCTTAGAAACAGCGTTCACTTCCGCTCTCAAGTCGCATCCGCATTTTTGAGAGCAAATCCCGCTGGACAAGACAATCTGCATGCTCCCCTCAGGAAGCTTATGTAAGTTTTCTACAACAGAAAAACCTCCACCAGAGGCGGAGGTATGCTGCTTCAACACGCACCTCCCATCCATCGTGGGTAAAGTGTTCTTTGCGGACAAGCAGGTTTCCTGGCTTAGGCTCCTCACCTTCTGCCCCTTCCCAGGTTTCCCCAGTGGGTATGGCAGAAGACTCCCCTTTTACAGTGGCGGGACCGCGCCGGATTCACACCGGCTTCCCTTTTATGACTCCTCAGTTCAAGAAGGAATCACTTGTCCGAATACGTATGAACTTGTGACTATTTTAGCATCCGTAGGGGCTCGGGTCAATCCCTTAGCACAGATTTCAGGATTCCGCTTGCAAAGATTTTCGGGTTAGGGATGGGCTACTTGCTCTTGTCCATTCCTTTAAGTATTAATACGACAAGAGTCGCAAAAGCGATTGCAAACATCAATGTTTTTGAAAGTACTTCTAATTATGTCATATCATTTTCATTTTTGTCATAATTTTCCCTCTTGCAATTCTTGCATTAATTTGCTAAGATAACCCCATAATTTAACATGATCTTGACTCTTATCCAGAGTAGGTGGAGGGACTGGCCCGATGAAACCCGGCAACCGGCAGCTAATGCACGGTGCTAACTCCTGCAGGCAATCTGGGAGATGAGAGGAGAACCGAGAGTCGCTTCGCGTGTTTTCCTCGCGAAGTTTTTTATTTGCCGGAAAAACTAAGAGATAGTCTCTTAACTTAAGATGAGAGTCATCGACAAGAGCTATTAGGGAGGCACGTTACATGATCCGGGTTGAGAATCTAACCAAAGAGTATTCCTCTGCTCAAGGCAAGGTTAAAGCCTTGGAAAACATATCCCTGCATATTCCACAGGGCGCTATTTACGGCATCATTGGTTTAAGCGGTGCGGGCAAGAGTACGCTTGTGCGCTGCCTTAATCTTTTAGAAAAACCGAGCAGTGGCCGGGTTCTTGTTCAGGGACAGGACCTCACCCAATTGTCTGATAGAGAACTACGCTCAGCCAGGCAGAAGATCGGCATGATCTTTCAGCACTTCCATCTCCTGCAGTCGCGCACGGTCGCGGAAAACATCGCCTTCCCTCTCGAAATTGCCGGGTTTCCCAAAGAAGAGATAGTTACCCGGGTTAACGAACTTCTGCCTTTGGTGGGATTGAAGGAAAAGGCCAACACCTACCCTCCTCAGTTAAGCGGCGGGCAAAAACAGCGGGTCGGCATCGCCCGTGCCTTGGCTACCCAACCGCAAGTCTTACTTTCCGATGAAGCGACTTCTGCTTTAGACCCGCAAACAACCCTGTCCATCCTCAATCTTTTGAAAGAAATTAACCAGACCTTAGGCTTAACTATCGTAATTATTACGCATGAAATGAAGGTTATTAAAGAAATCTGTTCGGACGTGGCGGTTATTCATGAAGCTCAGATTGTGGAACACGGCCCGGTCGAGTCGGTGTTTGTCAATCCTCAGTCAGTTATCGCTAAAGATTTTATTTCAACCGTTTTTCCCAACGAACTTCCACCCGAGCTTCTGCGCGATCTCGCTGCCCACCGCGATTCTGAGATCGTCCGCCTTAATTTTCTGGGCGCACGCGTTGCCGACCCTGTGATCACTGACCTGGTCCGAACTTGCGCGGTGCAAGCAAACATCCTTTACGGCAGCATTGACCACTTGCGCTCTACCTTGTTTGGCACGCTCACGTTGGAACTCCAAGGAACACCTGACCAATTGGAAAAAGCCCATGCTTACCTGTCAAAGCGTGAATTGCAAGTGGAGGTGATCCAGCGTGCACTTTGAACTATCCATGCTCTTTGACCCATCTTACTGGGAATTTATATTGCAGCTCATACCGCTGGCTTTGGGTCAGACCATCTATATGGTCATCGTCTCGACAGTACTTGCTTATGCCTTGGGGCTGCCTCTGGGAGTCTTGCTCGTAGTCACCTCCCCGGGGCACATTTTGCCAAATCCCTGGGTTGAAACGGTTCTGGGCACGATTATCAACATTCTGCGCTCTGCACCTTTTATTATCTTATTGGTCGCCCTTATGCCCCTCACCCGGGCACTCGTAGGCTCTTCCATCGGCACCACGGCAGCCATTGTCCCGCTGGTGGTCGCAGCAGCGCCGTTTGTTGCCCGAATTGTGGAAAGTTCACTGAAAGAAGTGCCTTATGGTGTCATTGAAGCTGCGCTCTCGATGGGAGCATCCCCTTGGCAGCTCATCCGAAAAGTCCTGATCCCGGAAGCTAAAGCTTCTCTCATCCTTGGCGTGGCAATTACCACGATCAGCATCATCGGCTATACCGCCATGGCCGGAACCGTCGGCGGGGGCGGAATCGGAGATGTCGCCATTCAGTGGGGCTATAACCGTTTTCGCACGGATATCATGATTATTACCGTTGCGATTTTAGTCGTTATCGTGCAGGTCATTCAATCCTTAGGCATGAAGCTGGCACGCAAAGTATCGCACTCAGGTTAGATAAATTCTTTCGTCTATATTGACAAAATTGAAAGACCTTTTTCTTAATATTCCTATTGGCTTCTCTGAACATATGGGCCCATGTGAAAAGAAGCTTGAAATAAAAGATTGAGCGATTGCTCATGAACAATTTATACTAATTCCAATACGCTAGGAGGAGTATTACAAATGTTAAAAAGCAAAACCCGTTATTTTACCCTATTCGTAATCAGTCTGATTGCACTTTCCCTTATTGTCGCCGGGTGCGGCCAACAAGCAGCGGCAAACGTCATCAAAGTCGGGGCTACTCCGAAACCGCACGCAGAAATCCTTGAAATCGTCAAACCCATTCTCGCGAAAGAAGGGGTCGACCTTAAAATCCAAACCTTCACTGACTACAACACCCCTAACCTGGCCGTGGACAAAGGGGAAATTGACGCTAACTTCTTTCAGCACACTCCCTATTTAGAAGAATTCAACAAGGATCACAACTTAAAACTTGTCTCTATCGCCAAAGTGCATATCGAGCCCATGGGCATTTATTCCAAGAAAGTTAAAGCGCTAACTGAGCTTAATAACGGGGACACCATCGCCATCCCTAACGATACGACGAACGGTGGGCGCGCTCTGAATTTATTGGAGAAGGCCGGCCTGATCCAGCTAAAATCCAGTGTTGGCATTAAAGCAACCGTTCAGGATATTGTCAGCAACCCCAAAAACCTTAAAATTACCAGTCTTGCCGCCGAACAGCTTCCTCGCGTCATCCCCGACCCTCAAGTGGCAGCAGCGGTTATTAACGGCAACTACGCCCTTGAAGCCGGACTTGACCCGACTAAAGATCCGCTTTTCCTCGAAGAAAAAGATTCTCCTTTTGCCAATATTCTCGTGGTTAAAGACACCCGGGCTAACGATTCCAACCTGCAAAAACTCGCCAAAGCCCTTAATTCTCCGGAAGTAAAGAAATTCATCCAAGACACTTATAAAGGGGCGGTCATTCCTTCATTCTAATCACTTTAAATTGTCACATTTAACTTAAGAAAAGTAAATTTATAGGACTGCCCGTATGCACTCCTTCCAGGAATGCTTTTAGCAAGGGACAGTCCTAGTCTATTTCAGAAACCTCGCTACTATAGCGGAAACAAACGTCGTGAAATCTTCTAGATCTTTTTGTAAAATTTCGTAAACCTGATTATCGTTAACTCCCTGATATATGTGAACAATTCGGTTGCGAAACTTCACCATTTGTACCAGCCGCACACTTTGATCCTTGGTAATCACATGATTTTCAGCTAAAAACCGGATTGCTTCGGCGGAACTGGCGGCGAACTCCCCATCGTTCCCGTGCCACCACATGAGCAATTCTTCCAGTTTTACAAGGGTCTGCTCCAGAAAGACCAGCTTACTCTTGATAATCTCTCTATTTTGGCTCATGAATATATGATACGAATTATTGAGATTCAAGTTTTAGACCATCCTCATTTTTCCAATTTAACGGATGAAGGAGTAAATATTACTCCTATCAGCAGTGAAATCATAATTTCGTTGACAAAAAAATTGCCTCAATGTTAAACTAACATCAGGTTCCAACATCAAATATAAGTAAGAGTCAAGCTTAGCTGAGATTAGAGTATATGAGAGGAGCTGAGATGAGCCGGGATAAGAAGAATCGCCGGTACTCATTTGAGTACCGGTTTTTTAATTATGTAGAGGAGGATATTACAAATGCGCAAATTAAGTCTTTTCTTAGGACTAATGTTATTGAGCCTAACCATCGTACTTTCAGGTTGTGGCACGCAAACCGGCAATACTCAAGGGGATACCCAGAAATCCGCTGCGGTTGTCAAAGTCGGAGTCTCCCAATTTGTCGCCCACCCTGCACTTGACTTGGATCAAAAAGGATTTCTCGACCAGATGAAAGAATTGGGCTTCATCCAAGGGCAAAATGTTGAATTTGACATCAAGAACTCCCAAGGCGATCCGAATATGGCTAAAACGATTGCCGATAAGTTTGTGGCCGACAAAGTGGATGTCATTCTTTCCATTACCACCCCCAGTTCCCAGGCTGCAGCCATGGCAACCAAGGGAACGGGCATCCCGGTTGTTTACATTGCCGTATCTGATGCCGTCGGCTCCGGACTAATCAAAGAGCTTAACAAGCCCTCAGGCACGAACATTACCGGGGTTTACAGCGCTGATCCGGTTGAACAACAAATGGATTTAATTCATGAAATTCAACCTTCAATTAAGAACCTGGGCGTTCTTTACAATGCCGGGGAAGCCAACTCCGCCAGCAATGTTAAAAGAATTAAAGAATACCTTAAAGGAAAAGTGAATGTGGTCGAAGCAACGGTCGCCAGCAGCAATGAGGTTAAAGCCGCTGCTCAATCTCTGGTCGGACGGGTTGATGCCATGTTTATGCCCCAGGACAACACGGTAATGTCTGCGGTTGAAAGTGTCATTGATGTTGGCCAGCAAAATAGAATACCGTTCTATACCGGAGATACTGAATCCGTAAAGAAAGGCGCTCTTGCCACCCTGGGCAATGACGAATATGACTGCGGACGCCAGGGTGCTGAGCTCGTAGCCAAAATCCTGCGCGGGGAAAAAGCCGGAAATATTCCTTCTGAGGAAATCCGCAAACGCACTTTGTTAATTAACAAAGGCGTTGCGGAAAAATATGGAGTTACCATTCCTGAACAAGTTTTGTCCCGCGCCGATCAAGTGTTGTAAGATCCTAAGCAAAGCAATATTAACGATAGTTAGCCGTATTCCGATCGTAAAATTTAACTCAGACCTCGCACTTTCGTGTTTTAGAGTACGCGCGTTGCAGCTTAACCCTGCAGCGCGCATTACTATTTCCAGAGCCGCCATCATTCCCTTCATATTAACTTTAAGCTGGCAAAATTAAGCGCAATCGGATAAAATACTACAGTAACATGCACTCGTGTCTTACCTTGGATTGAACCATCAACGTCAGCTTACAGATACACACCAAAGCTAAAGGAAGGCAACTATGGAGAACATTATTACCAGTGGTTTACAACAGGGATTCATCTACGGCTTTATGGCTCTGGGGGTTTTATTGACTTTCCGGATCTTGGGCTTTCCCGATCTGACTGTCGAAGGCAGCTTCCCTTTAGGGGCTGCGATCACAGCTAAGGCGATCGTCGTGGGAATCGACCCCCTTCTAGCCGTCTTACTCGGAGCTTTGGCAGGTGGTATGGCCGGTGCTGCCACCGGCCTCATGCATACCAGAATGAAGGTCAATAATATCCTGGCCGGAATCCTCACCACCAGTGCTATTTATACGGTAATGCTGCGCACAATGGGACGTCCTAACATTCCCCTGCTCACGAATGAGAATTTTTTTGACCGGGTTCTGAGTCTTTTTACCCTTACGGAAGGTTCTCTTACCCTGACCCAGTACAAGCTTGCAACAATTTCTCTCTTATTTGTCCTGGTGCTAGCAGCCAGGCTCTTACTTGGCTGGTTCCTGAAAACGGATCTTGGCCTCGCTGTACGGGCAACAGGCGATAATGAAAAAATGATTCGTTCTTTAGGTGTAAACACAGATAACACCAAGGTTTTAACTTTAATCATCTCAAACTTCTTGGTCGCTCTTTCCGGTGCTTTAGCCAGCCAAAATCAGGGCTTTGCGGATGTCGGCATGGGCATCGGGGTACTTGTAGCTTCAATCGCTTCCGTGATTGTGGGGGAAATACTGTTTGGGAGCCGGGGCTTAAACATGCTCCTGACCGGAGCTGTTCTCGGTTCGGTTATTTACCGGGCGCTCTTGGCTTTGGGTCTAAGATTAAACCTTCCGGCCGAGGACTTCAAAATGGTCACAGCCATCCTCGTCCTGCTCGCTCTTTTCCTCCCTAATCTTAAAATGAAATCGCAAAAACCGCTCTCGCTATCAAAAATGACCGAGAACCGGGAAAGAGAGGCGGGCCAAGAGTGATTAAACTTACGCAGGTATACAAAGTGTTCTTTCCCCATACCTCAAATGAAGTTCTGGCTTTAAATAACATTAACCTGGAGTTTTACCCGGGCGACTTTGTAACGATCATCGGGAGCAACGGGGCCGGAAAGTCAACCTTTCTTAAAGTTCTTGCGGGAATCGAATTGCCTGATGCGGGCAAGATTGAATTAGCGGGCAAAGACGTCACCGCTTATCCCGAATATCTACGCGCTAAAGATATCGGCCGCATCGATCAAGACCCTATGGCCAGCACCGCGTCGGAAATGACAATCGAAGAAAACTTAGCGATGGCCTTGAAGCGAGGCCAGCCCAGACGCTTAGGCCGGGCCATCACTGCTAATAAAGAAAAGCTGTTCAAGGAAGTATTGGCTGGGGTCGGCTTAGGCTTGGAGAACCGGCTAAAGGTACCGGTCAAGACATTATCCGGCGGCCAGCGCCAGGCTTTGGCTCTGGTCATGGCTACAATTGCCGAACCGGAATTGCTGCTCCTTGACGAACACACGGCAGCCTTGGACCCGAAAACTGCCAAACTAATCATGGATCTCACCGGAAAGATCGTAGCTTCCAAAAACTTAACCACTCTGATGATTACGCACAATATGGAACAGGCTCTAAAATTTGGCAATCGGTTAATCATGATGCACCGCGGGCAAATCATCCTCGACCTCGATCAAGCCGAAAAATCAAAACTCACCGTTCCGGAACTGGTTGAGCGCTTCAGTAGCGCCAGCGGCACGGCTTTTGATGATGATCGGGTGCTTCTGACAACCTAATCCTTTTCTTCTTCCCTTAACTGCCGTTTAAGCACTTTGCCCACAATCGTCTTCGGCAGTTCCTCCCGAAATTCTAGCTGGCGCGGAACTTTGTAAGCGGCCAGCTTGCTCCGGCAGTACTTGGTGATTTCCTCCACACTTGCCACTTCACCCGGCCTCATCACTAAGTAGGCTTTGACAGTTTCCCCGCGGTAAGCGTCCGGCACTCCGATCACCGCCGCTTCCAGAACAGCAGGGTGCTGGTAGAGGACTTCTTCGATCTCCCGCGGGTAAATATTAAACCCGCCTGCGATGATCAGGTCTTTTTTACGGTCCACAATCCTGAAATATCCGTCCTCATCCATACTCGCCATATCCCCGGTCATGATCCAACCGTCATGCAGGACTGCGGCGGTAGCCTCCGGCCGTTGCCAGTACCCTGCCATAACTTGTGGTCCCTTAACCTCCATCTCCCCGATCTCACCCATTGGAACTTCCTCAAGGGTCACAGGATCAACAATTCGGCACTCAGTATCCGGGAACGGAAGCCCAATGGTTCCTGCCTTGCGCATACCGGCCAAGGGATTGGAATGCGTAACCGGAGAAGCTTCCGTTAAGCCGTATCCTTCCACCAGCTTACCATCAGTAAGACGTTCGAATTTTTCCTGTACTTCAACCGGGAGCGGGGCTGAGCCGCTAATACAGGAACGGATGGAGGATATTCGATACTTGCTTACTTCCGGATAGGTATTGATCGCCACATACATCGTGGGCGTACCCGGGAAAAAGGTAGGCTGATATTTGTTGATGGCTTTAAGGGCTTGTTTTACTTCAAACTTAGGAAGAATTACCAGTTCGGCCCCGATAGCTACCGCCAGATTCATGGCTACCGTCATGCCGTACACATGAAAGAACGGGAGCACCCCAAGCATCTTTTCCTTCCCGGGCTGGGCATCGAGCATCCATTCCTTAACTTGTAAAACATTGGCTAGCAGGTTGCGGTGGGTAAGGATTGCCCCTTTGGCAACCCCGGTGGTTCCTCCGGTGTACTGGAGCAGGGCTATGTCTGAGGTTTTGACATCGGCCATAGGAGTTGGACCCCCGGTCAAGGCCATCAGCTCGGACCAAAAATGTACTCCCTGCACCCGCTCTATTTGTACAACTTTCCCTTCCTTTTTCATCTTCAACGGGTATAGCCATTTAAGCGGAAACGGCATATATTCCTGAAGCTTGGTCATAATAATATGCTTAAGACGGGTGCGGTCTTGAACAGCTTTTACTCTGGGGTAGAGAAGGTCAAAGGCAACAATCGCTTCAGCTCCGGAATCGACGAGCTGAAACTCCAGTTCTCTCTCCACATAAAGCGGATTGGTGGCCACCACTACCGCGCCGAGACGCAAAACTCCATAAAAAGCAATGACAGCCTGGGGGCAGTTTGGCAGCATAATTGCCACCCTGTCCCCTTTCTCTATCCCTAAGTCGGCTAAAACCCGGGCAAAGCGGTTGACTTCTGTTAAGAGTTCAAGATACGTCAGTTTGGCTCCGAAAAAGTTAGTTGCAGGTCGCTCGCCATAATCGTGCGCCGCTTTTTCTAAAAGACGGGCAAGGGAAATATCCGGGTACTCCAAGTGCGGCGGTACTTGGGGTGGATAAAGCTGTAGCCACGGCTTTTGGGAATATGGAGATGCCAGGTTGCGCTCTGTCATAAAATTACCTCCTCCGCATCTACTCCTAAAACGGGTAACAAACCTCTCGCTTCATATCCTTAGCCACCGCTTCCACCAAGTCTTTTCATTATTAGCTTTTCTAAAAGTTATACAAGACCGGGAATTCTAACTGAATTTGTGTTCCTATACCATATGCACTTGTTTCAATCTTGTAGACATGGACACAAACAGAATGCGCGGAATCAAGAAACTTTTCCGTCATGACCTAACTAAGCGGGTATTTCCCTTTCTCTATCACCATCCCGGCAATCTCCCGCCGCAGGCCGATCATATCCACTGCCGGACGGCGGGAAAGTTTGCGCACTGCAGCCAGCACCGTTCGTAACGAATCCCCTTTCTCAACCGCGCACACAACCTCTTTGGAGTGCTGTTCGAGCAGATTAAAAGCACTGAAAGCACCAAGGGTCGCTGCCTTTTCCGCAAAAAGTTTATGTTCGGCGCTCACATCGAGCGACTGCACCTTCTGCGCCCGTAAGACTGCACTTTCCATGGCATAGACCTGCAGGACTATTTCCGCCAGTCCCATCAAGACGTACTGGTCATCCTTGAGCGCAGCTCCCACATTTTGCGCTGCCAGCCCGGACGCGAGCAAAGCCAGCTTCTTCCCCTTCTGCACCAACTGCCCGAGAGCGCCTAATCCCTCTTCCTCTGAGGCCAAAGACACAGCCATCAAGTCTTTCTGTACATTCTTGGCTGCCGCCAGCAGGGGCAGCTCCCCTGTCATTGCCCGCTTAAGCAACGTCCCGGGAACTAAGAGACGGTTAATTTCATTTGTTCCTTCAAACAGCCTGTTGATCCGGGAATCACGGTACATGTGCTCAATCGGGTATTCCTGGATAAACCCGTACCCACCGTGGATTTGCACCCCTTCGTCCACCACAAAATCCAGAACCTCAGAAGCTAATACTTTGTTCAAGGAACACTCTATGGCGTACTCCTCAAGAGCCTTCCCGGCCTCCTTGCGGCAATCGCCCGTTAAATCTATCCCCTCCAGAGCCTTCTCCATCAACCCGGCAGTGCGGTAGACAGCGGTCTCCGCCACATAGGTTTGCACCGCCATGTCCGCGAGTTTGGCCTGGATCGCCCCGAAAGCCGTGAGTGCAACCCCGAACTGCTTGCGTTCGGACGCGTACTTGACGCTTGTTTCCAAGGCGATCTGGCTGCTCCCGATAGCAGAGGCGGCCAGCTTAAAGCGCCCTATATTTAAGATGTTGAACGCGACTACATGCCCTCGTCCGAGTTCCCCAACCACATTTTCTACCGGGACTTGCACATCCTCTAAAATCAGTTGGCGGGTTGATGAACCTTTAATCCCCATTTTCTTTTCTTCCGGGCCCAAGGACACACCCGGGAGCTCCCGTTCCACAATGAACGTGCTCAGCTTGCCCTCTACTTTGGCATAGACAATATAGATGTCGGCGAACCCGGCATTGGTGATAAACTGTTTGGTGCCATTAAGCATATAATGCGTCCCTTCCGGGTTTAAGACGGCTGTAGTCTTGGCGCTCAGGGCATCAGAGCCTGAGCCGGGCTCGGTTAAGCAGTAAGCGGCAATTTTCTCCCCGGAAGCGAGTCCTGGGAGGTATTTCTCCTTCTGCTGTGGCGTGCCAAAATATACGATGGGCAAGGTTCCAATCCCGGTATGGGCGGCAAAAGAAACCGCGAACGAACCGCCGCGGGGAATCTCTTCTCCCACGACCACCGTTGAGTGCTTATCAAGGCTTAAACCGCCGAACTCCTCCGGCACTTCCAGCCCCAAAAGCCCCAGTTCCCCGGCCTGACGCAAAAGCCCTTTCACCAAGCCCTCCTCTTGAGCCTCGATCCGTTCAAATTTGGGGGCAACTTCTTTTTCCATAAACTGATGGGCCATGCGTTTTAGCTGTTGGTGGTCCTCTGTCAGTTCTTCAGGCACAAACACGTTCTCCGGAACCACCTCCGCCACCAAAAATCCACCACCGCGCAATTCTAATTCAGACATACTATCCCCTTCCTTCCTTAATTTCTGTTGCAGTTGTCTTAATATTTGGACTTCTCGTCCTAGAAATTTTAATTGAAAGCGCCTGTTAAGGTAAAAAGCTCGTTACTACTCAGGAGTCAGGAGTCAGAATAATTTTTGGGTGCAAATCAAGGGTTTAAAACCCTAAAAGAATGCAAGAAATCCCTACTGAATTCTGAGTACTGAATTCTGAATACCTGAATAGTAACAAAAGCTCGGTCTGAAGGAAATCGGACTAAAGAAGCTCATATATCCCGGCAGCTCCCATGCCTCCGCCAATGCACATGCTAACCATCCCGTACTTGGCCCCCCTGCGCTTCATTTCATGCACAAGGGTGGCACTAAGTTTGGCCCCGGTGCACCCCAGCGGATGCCCGAGAGCGATGGCCCCCCCGTTGGGATTTACTCTGGACGGGTCCAGCCCTAATACATTAATCACGGCCAACGCCTGAGCGGCAAAGGCTTCGTTGAGTTCGATCAAATCAATTTGGTCAAGGGTTAACCCCGTTTGTTTTAATACTTTCGGAATTGCTTTAACCGGCCCTATGCCCATCAGCTCCGGTTCGACTCCGGCGGCGGCAAACCCTCGCCATACCGCTAAAGGTTTTAGTTCCAGTTCTTTCACTTTCTTTTCCGACATAAGTAAGGTAGCCGCAGCTCCGTCACTGGTCTGAGAGGAGTTACCGGCAGTAACCGTGCCTCCATTGCGAAACACCGGCTTTAAAAGCGCAAGGGTTTCCATCGTTGTGTCAGGGCGAATCCCTTCATCCGCGCTCAACCATTTCTGATTCTTTTCTCCCCAGGCTGGCAGGGGAATAGGAACAATCTCTTCTGTGAAGCGCCCCTCTGCTTGTGCGGTATAAGCCTTGCTGTGGCTCTGGACGGCAAAGCTATCCTGTTCTTCCCTGCTGATGCCGTATTTCGCAGCGACATTCTCAGCCGTGATACCCATCGACATATAAACCTGGGGAGCGTTTACCATCATGTACGGATTCGGTGCGGGCTTGTGGCCCCCAATTGGTACCATGGACATATTTTCCGCACCCCCGGCCAGCATAACGTCCGCTTCTCCCAGGCGGATGCGGTCAGCCGCGAGCGAAATCGCCTGCAGTCCGGAAGAACAAAAACGGTTAACCGTCATGCCCGGAACATCAATCGGAAGCCCTGCCCGCAAAGCCATGACCCGTCCCATATTCATACCCTGCTCCGCTTCCGGAAACGAACAGCCGATAATGCAATCATCGATGTCTTCTGATTTAAGCGCCGAAACCTGCCGCAATATATCCTTGATCACATAGGCTCCTAGGTCATCTGGCCGCACTTGGGCCAAGGAACCTTTAACCGCTTTGCCAATGGCGGTGCGTCTGGCTTCAATAATAAATGCCTCTTGCATTCTTTTCCCCCCTCAAATCGATCCATCTAGTTCCGAAGCGGCTTGTTCTTGCTGAGCATATGACGTATCCGATCCTGAGTCTTGGGTTCACCCAACAGGCTTAGGAAGGCTTCCCGTTCCAAATCCAAATAATACTGTTCATCGGCCCAGGACCCAGGACGACGCTCCCCGCCGGTCATCACGTAAGCGAGTTTCTTCGCCAGGTGCAGATCATATTCGGAAATATAGTGGCCTTCTCTCATCGTGTAAAGACCAAGTTCCATAGTTGCCCGCACTCCCGCTCCTGCAACCTGCACCTTGGCAGGCAGATTTGGCCGGAAGCTGCGGCTTAAGTCAATAACCCTGGCCTTAGCATCAAGCAGGAGATGATCTGTGTTCATGCTAAAGCGGTCATGATCCCGCAAAAACCCAAGCTTGCGGGCTTGCTCGGCACTGGTTGAAACTTGAGCCAGCGCCACAACTTCAAAGCGTCTGGCGAAGAAATAATCCGGTGCCGCCTGAACCCCGGGCAGGATTCCTTCCAGAGCCCGCAAGGCCATTTCCTTTGTGCCCCCACCGGCCGGAATCAGGCCCACGCCCAATTCCACCAGTCCCATGTAAGTCTCGGCCGCCGCCTGAATCGCATGGGAATGGAGACAGACTTCCGTGCCTCCGCCCAAAGTCATCGCAAACGGAGCGGCCACCACCGGCTTGTTGGCGTATTTCAACGCCATCATGCCCCGCTGGAATTCCCGCACCATCAGGTCAAGTTCATCCCAGTTTTCGTCCTCGGCCTCGAATAAGATGAGCATGAGGTTCGCACCCACGCAGAAGTTTTTCCCCTGATTCCCGATGACTAGCCCAAGGTAATTTTGCTCGACTTCCGCCAGGGACTTATGGATCATATTTAAGATATCTCCACCGAGGGCATTGTTGGGAGAATGGAATTCCAGGCAGGCCACCCCATCCCCCATATCAATCAAGCTGGCTCCTGCATTTTTCATAAGCACACGGCCCGATTTATGAGCCCGTTTAAGCGAAAAGGCGAATGGATTCGAAACGGTTCCGTCCTGTCCTTCCTTATAAAAACTTCCGCCCTGGGCCAAAACTTCCTGAACTATAGGAGGCAATTGTCCCCCTTCTGCCACAATCCTGGCCGCAGTCTCTTTGACGCCAAGGGCATCCCACAGCTCAAACGGCCCCAGATCCCAGTTAAAGCCCCAACGCATTGCTTTATCAACAGCCACGACATCGTCCGCTATCTCCGGAATACTTTGGGCGGCGTAGAGCAGGACCTGTTTTAAGACATTCCAGCTAAACTGCCCTCCCGCATCCTTGCCGCTCACCAAGGTACGGATCTTTTCCGCCAGGCTGCCCGCAGCTTTGGCCTGTTCCAGGGCAGGGAACTTTACAGCCTGAACCGGTGCGTAGGTCAGTGTATTCGGGTTAAGAACTTCAATTACAGTCCCTGCTCCCGCCTTGGTTTTTTTATAAAATCCCTGTTTCGTCTTATCCCCCAGCCAGCCGTTTGTCAGCATCTGACGCACAAAAGCCGGCAGGCTGAACAGATCTTTTTCCGCCGGCACCCCTTCCGCGACATTATTAGCGACATGGACAAAGGTATCCAATCCGACCATGTCAACCGTACGGAAAGAGGCGCTTTTCGGGCGGCCCATTACCGGACCGGTCAGGGCGTCAACTTCGTCCACTCTTAGCCCTAGCCTAAGCATTTCCTGGAGGGTTACAACCAGTCCGTACACACCGATGCGATTGGCGATAAAGTTCGGCGTGTCTTTGGCCAGCACCACCCCTTTGCCTAGAACCCGCTCCCCAAACTCCCTCATAAAATGTACAATGTCCGGGGCAGTATTAGGTCCGGGAATTAGCTCAAGCAGTTGCATGTAGCGCGGGGGATTAAAAAAATGCGTTCCCAGGAAATAACGTGTGAAACTCTCAGGCAGCCCTTCAGCCATGGACTTCAGGGAAATGCCGGAAGTATTGGAGCTGACAATCGTGCCTGGACGCACGATAGAGGCTACCTTGTGCAAGAGTTCCCTTTTAATGTCCACACGCTCGACTACGACCTCGATCACCCAGTTCACTTCCTGTAAGCGGCTAAGGTCATCAGCGAAATTCCCGACTTCGATCCGCTCTGCAAGCTCGGGCACAAACAGGGGGGCCGGATTCATCTTCATAAGTTTGGCCTTGTTCGTCTCTGCCAGGCGGTTGCGTACTCTCTTGTCTTCCAGAGTCAGGCCCTTGGCCTTTTCTTCCGGGGTTAGTTCCGGTGGCACAATATCCAGTAAAAGACTGGGAATCCCGGCGTTGGCCAAGTGGGCGGCAATTGTGCTGCCCATCACCCCCGAACCAAGAACTGCAGCTTTATGTACCTGCATAGCTTTCACTCCTCTCTTAACTACTTCAGGCGCAAAGCGCCTTCAAACAAGAAAAGCATCGCATCGGTGCTGCTGCTTAAGCTGCGGGGAGTACGGGCCATAACCCAATCCGACACAGCCTCGTCCAGAGCACCGAAAATAAGCTGACGGGCAGCCCTGGTATCGAGCACAGGCACTTCCCCGCTCTCTATCCCCAGAGTTACCACCTCCTCGATTAACTTAAAATATTCCTTAAGCGGTCCGGTTATGGCTGAACGAATATCAGGGTCAGACTGACGCAGTTCCACCTGGGTTACAATGGCCAGGGACCGGTTTTGCTCCATGTAAGAAAAATGAGTCTTAATAATCGCTTTTAAGCGCTCCCTGGTGCTCTGGCAATCCTTAATCTGCGTCCGGATGTCGTTAATAAAATCTCCCATGCGCTCCTGAAACAGCTTGATTAAGATATCCTGCTTACTCTTGAAATACAGATAGATCGTACCGTCAGCTACCCCTGCCAAGCGCGCAATCTTGGACACCTGACACTGGTAGTAGCTTGAGACGGCAAACGCTTCAATCGCCGCGTCCAAAATCTGCTGATATTTTTCTTCCCGGGCCATTATTTTTTCTTCCTTTGCTGCCACTGTTTTTGCCTCCCATGTACAATTAAATAAACTCTACATAACGCATAATGATTGCTCTGAAAATATTTTTCAAATCTAACATAATGCTAATAAACTGAATGAATGCTCATTCATTTGATTTTAGTATATCATATGCTATTATCAAAATAAATAGACAATTCTAATATATTTTCGGCAATTAAAAAACAAAAGCCAACGCAATATTCTCGAAATAAATGTACACACTAAGAATTAGTGCAAATACAACTAAGGAGGGAACTTCTGTGCTCGGTGAAGGACTATTGAAAGATCTTATGGGGGCATTCCTGGAAAGGATGCGTGAAGTTGAAAGCGTCAAAGGACCGTATGTGGTGCACGGCTTCTCCATGCTCAAAATCGGAGCGATCGGGGAAAGGGCCAAACACGGCCTGCCGGTGATGGAACCGTATGGCTCCTCGCGCAAGCTTCCCACTTTTGAGGATTTGTTTTTCCTGCCGGCGATGATTGCCACCCTGCCCGTCGACCCTAAGCAAGTCAATACCCAAGTGGTGATCGGGAAAAATACCAATAGGCCGCTCAAA
The DNA here is from genome assembly GCF_054657415.1 of Paradesulfitobacterium aromaticivorans. NCBI lineage: Bacteria > Bacillati > Bacillota > Clostridia > Eubacteriales > Peptococcaceae > Paradesulfitobacterium > Paradesulfitobacterium aromaticivorans. The sequence continues at coordinate 75,826 of NZ_BAAHYT010000008.1, forward strand.
TTATCGACACCCATCATGCCCAGCGCTATGGCCTACGGCCTCTCAATCACCAGAGAAGCAAAAATTGCCTGGGCTAAAGGCGCAGCTCTGCAGGATACTGCATGCAACTCGGGCGATGCAGGGTTTTACCCGGAAGAACGGGAACATGCCAAATATTACATCGTCCAGTTCAACCGCGCCCGCTATGGGAATTCAGACGAGCAGCTTAAACAGGCTGACGCCATTGAAATCCGCTTTGGGCAAAGTGCCATGGGAGCATTAGCTGAAACAGTTGACGGTGCCGACATGACCGAAGAACTGGCGCTCCAGCTTGGGGTACAGCCTGGACAGAGCGCATCCCGCCCCCTCCTGCACCCGGAATTCAATGAAGGAAAAACTCTCAAAGATATCGTTGTGAAGGTGCGCACCATTAATCCGGATGTTCCGGTGGGTGTAAAAATAGCGGCCGGCCATATCGAGGCCGACCTAGACAAAATTATTGAAGCGGAGTGCGATTTTGTTACAATTGACGGAGCCGGCGGCGGAACTGCGGATTCCCCGGAAGTAACCCTAAACAACCTCGGCGTGCCCTTAGTTTACGCAATCCCACGTGCCGACAGCCACTTGCGCGCCCGGGGAGTTCGGGACAAAATAAGCCTCATTGCCACCGGAGGCCTGAGAGACGCGGGGGACTTCCTGAAAGTCATGGCTCTGGGCGCTGATGCTCTCTACAGCGGAGAAGCAGCCCTCGTGGCAATGGTCTACTCACAACTGCATAAAGCCCCGCCCGGGACCAGCCCTGCCGAGCTCTACCTTTCTTGGGGGAAACACGGCAATATGCTTGATATCAAAGAGAGTGCTCAAGCACTGTCTAACTTCATTAAAGCCTCCACTTCGGAAATGGCTCTTTTGACCGGGGCCATCGGGAAGAATGATATCAAACAAGTGACTAAAGACGACCTGACCGCACTTAAAGAAGAAATTAGTCAAGGTACAGGCGTGAAACTTGCGTATTAACAGCTAAGTAATCTTTAATCTTATAACTAGATCTTCGACTTTTTCCCTGTCATGCTCTCGATCTTGAGCTTAAATACCGCCAGTCCCTGTACAGCTTCGTCAGACAACTCATACCCATCCTGAGTGTAATGAGCGATCACATGTGCCAATGCCTTCCTTTTGGCTGCTGAATCCTTAATGAAACTTACTTCCCCGAATCCGACCACACTTTGATACTTCATACTCCAATTACAGGGATTATCTCCCTTCACTTCTTCTACATCAAGATCAATTTCGAAACAGGCCGCAGGATTATCACGCATGATCGTAAGCTTTTCACCCTCCGGTGCGGAATGAAAATAGAGCGTTTTTTCCGCATAGCCGAAGCTCAGCGGCACAATATACGGCCTGTTGCCGCGGCTTAAGCCCAGGCGGCACACCTTGGCCCTCCTGATAATTTCCTCGATTCCTTGCAGTTCTGTGATTTCTTTGTCCTTCCGTCTCACTTAAATTCCCCTTTCGATCATCTAATTTTCTCTTACTACCCTTGTAACGTCCGTCCTGCGTTAATTTGTCTAGTATAGTTCTCACTTCACGAGCGGTACCCTTGGCGGTTCCGCTCTTCTTCATTTGGGGGAAATCCGCCTAAAGCTCGCTGAGTTAAGTGCAGTCTTAAATCAAACCCATTGAGACAACTTAGCTGCCTATTATTGTCAGGTCTAAAAAGGGATAGATCTTTTCCAGGCTCACACACTAAATAAGCTTACTTAAAAAAATAACTGAATTACTAACAAGTAATTTCCTTAGGAAAGGGGAGAAACCGCGCCGTAATGCGCGGGAGCAGCATGAACTCTTTCGAACGCAAACTCCGCACTCGCTTAGTCTCCCACCCGCAAATGTGGCATGCCTTTCTCGCTAACCCGACCACTGAAACTGTACGCACAGTGATTAGCTGTCATCTTTTTGACTCACCCAGATCAAATTTAGCAACCATTATTAACACCCTCTTGCCCCTCTGGGAAAATGAAGCCTGTGAAGGCAATGAAAGCCTGGCTGAGCTTATTCATTACCTGGAAGAATTCAAGCTTAGCGCTATACCCCAGGAAGAAGATCCTCTGCGTCCGAACCTCCTACGTCTCCGAATCTTAGCCTCAACTCCGGGAATCTTCCCGTTTTCTCCTACATATATTCAGGAAAATCTCGTCCGCTTTTTGGAGTCTTCCGACTGCCTGGCAGACCTTCCTGAGTTTCAGGCCATCGCCTTCAGCCGCCAGGAAATCGAGCCTCTGTCCTCCGACTTATCCGTCTACCACCTCTCTCCGCACAGCCGCCGCTTCGTGCAGAACCTTTATTATGCAGAACGATGCGAAGCTGTCCTCTCAATTTTAGCATATATTGCCAAGAACTATCCCCTGCTCGGGACTTGCCGTCAAGCCTATGCCTTGATGCTCTCCCTAGACAAGCCTGAGATTTGGAGCCATCATCCCTTTTCTCTGCGTTTAATCGCCAACCGCTATTGGGAATACCGCCTACAGGAAGACGGCTATTAATAGCAAATTAAAGAAAACCGACTTAGAATTTTTCGCCAAAGGAGGAGACTGCCTTGTTGCGTATGATCCGCAAGTATACTTCGGAAGGCGGGCAGAACAAAAAAGGATGTTTCCTTTGGTTTACCTTTCTGACACTAAATATACTTCTTGGTGAACCTCATGCTACCATGGCTTCCTCTGATAGTCCTGCTAACAGTTCCGGATTTTATGTTCATACTAAGAGCGATTTTGTTAATATCGATTTCTTGCCTGTAGATCTAGACATTAAATATGCGACCGCAAGCAACTTTACCGGTATATCCCTCTATCCCAGCGCTGCAGCTTATTTGCGCCAGGGTACCGCCGACAAGCTTAAAGCGGTATGCGATGAAATTGCTAAGGACGGTTATCATCTTAAAATTTGGGATGATGCGCGGTAGACCTAACACTCGTTGACAGCCATAACCGAGAACTAGAAATGCCCAGCGGTTTTGACGAATTTACCGCCCAGGCAGACCGCAACTATCAAGATGTAAGTGCAATATCAAAAGAAAATGCTGAATACTTGGAACAAGTCATGACTAAGCATCGCGCGCTTAACGCTCAAGGGGCTTAAAACAGCAATCCTATAGAAAAATATAAGGGCAAGTATATCGTTTACAGCCTTGGCAACTTTAGCTTTGGCGGCAACCCCCGCCCTTGGTACCGCGATACGTTTATTTACCGGCAGACGTTTGTGTTTAAGGACGGCGCTTTAATACAGACCTTAGCCCCGGAAGTTATTCCTTGTTCAGTTTCCTCTCTCCCTGATCGCAATGACTATCGACCGACAATACTTACTGAAAGTGAGGCTGAACGCGTTCTGCATGCCCTCAACTAGTTCTCTGATATCGCCCAGCCAACGACCCAAAAATCTACTCCCCTTGTTCACTACTTTCCCTTGTTCTCTCTATAGATAACATGTTCCATGAAAAAAACGGCCAATACCCCAATGACAAAGCCGTTGCCCAAAACCGGCCTTAAGGCAGGAGGAAAGGTGTCAACCACTTGGGCAGGAAGGAACGAAACAAAAATGCTTAAAATGAAAGGGAGTCCCATCACCAGCCCGCCTTCATATTGGTAACCTTTTTCTGAACCGAAAGCGACCTGTAATCCAGCGGCGATTTGCGAGGACATGATATAAATTAAGGAGCTTGCGATCACCACCGGGGGTATGCTCCCTAAGAAAGATATGGCAGCAGGCCAGAAAGATAAAGCGATTAACCCCAAGCCGGTAGGTAGCAAGGTAAACCTTGAGGCAACACGCGTTGATGCTATTATTCCTGGGCTAAATGAAAAATTTACCTGCCCAATCACTCCCAAAAATCCGGAAAGGACATTCAGGATGCCTGTGAAAAACATTCCCCTTGTGACCCTGCTTTCAAGACTTCCAGGTTTAATAAACTCGCTGACAGCCCGAATTGAGCCGAGGTCATTGATCGAAAGGGCCAAAAAGCAAATCAGAAATGCTGCTAAAACCCCCGGGTCCAAAACAAATTTAAAACCTATACCGTGTAAGAAGTCCGTGCTTAGCTTCCAAACGTCTACTGGTTGAAAATTAGTCAGGACAACAGACGAAAAGAGCAAAAGATAAAAAACACTTCCCAGAGCGATCGCCCATACGATTAAGGTCGATTTCCAGATTCCCTGCACATATCTCCCGGCAATAAACATCAACAACACAAAAACCAGAGTAAAGCTATAGTTCAGGGCAGGGTTTCCGGGAGTAGCAGTGATTTGATTGATGATCGTCGGGGTAATGGTAAAAGCGATTAGCACCAGGATTGTGGCCACGACCCGGGGACTAAACAGCGTCTGCAGGTAGCCGAACAAGCCGCTGATACTCAAGAGTGCGAGCACGCCCCCGCCGATTACGATTGATGAGTAAACTGCGTTGATATCACTGCCAAGGCTGGCGACTATTCCGACAAGCAGTACCGTAGCCGGCCCCAAGATAAGAGGCAGGCGGTGTCCCCATACCACCTGGGCGATCAGGGAAAGCCCTGTCACCAAGAATAACCTTTGAACATACATTAATTGCTCCGCCGGATCTGGATACTGTAAATCTGCGACAACCCGCCCAAGAATAAGAATAATTGGGACGACAACCGCCAGCCATTGCAGCCCATAGAGAATCAGTTCGATTATGGGTGGTCTGTCTTCTAAACCATACTTTAGTTCGATATTGCTCATATTCACACCCTAGCTAAGTCTGAACTCTTACAAAACTTACAAAATCCTGCACAAGCTAAGATTCGCAAACTTCCTCCAGTTTAACCTCCCTGATCCCTTTCAAACAGCGCGCGGGCAATGCCTGATAATGGGCTGTCCCTTCATCAAAGGCACATCTCATGTCATCGGAAATATTCCCGATGATTTTAGCCGGCACCCCTACGGCGAGCTTGAATGCAGGGATCTCCGTCTTCTCCGTGACTAAAGCCCCGGCCCCGATGCAGCATCCGTTCCCGATTGTGACATCATCCATGACGATCGCGCCCATCCCGATCAGCACATGCTCCCCCAGGTTGGGCGTATGTAAAATCGCCCCATGCCCGATGTGACTGCGCGGTCCCATCGTACCTGAGCGTCCGGGATAAACGTGGATGATACAGTTTTCCTGGACATTTGAACCGGGCCCGATCGCGATGCTGCCCCAGTCTCCCCTAATCCTGGCCCCGGCTGCAATATAGCAGCCCTCTCCGATCCTGACATCCCCAATAATCGTGGCTTCAGGGTGAACATAAGTACCTTTGCCGATAGAGGGACGCTTACCCTCGAACTCATAAATAGCCATAATACCAGCCCCTTCGTCTATCTACTCTCAGATTAAAAACTAAAACTATATTGACATCTTCGACAAAAACGCAGAAGTACCTTCTAGTCAATTGGTTACACGGAAAAGAAAGCCACAAACAAAAAACCTCCTGAATCATTAAATAATTCGCGGAGGTTTCTTCAGATTATATTCCAGACTATCCTCTTGGCCCGCGATACGGCTTCATGGCCCGCGGTCTTCCTAAGATTTCCGACCAGATTACACCGCGAACCAAGTCTTGCCTACTTAATTCGTTATTCCAAACTCTTGTTGCAACACCTGAGGAGGCTGAGCGCCCTTTCGCGCTTGATCCTCTCTGCGGGCGTACCGATCCCACTGTTTCAGGTGCGCCTTCCGTGCCTGCAATTCCTACACTGCCTGATATTCCTTCTGTGCCCATTGTCCCTTCCGTACCTGCTGTTCCTTCGATGCCGGTGCTTCCTTCCACCCAAAATTCATCACTCATACCGGCAGAGCGGCCTTCATCCCCCCACTCTCCTTCATATCCCTGCGCTTGGGCGAGTTCAATGTCTTTGTAGGGGTCGAGATTTTGTCCAGAGGCTGTGGAATAGCGGGTATCTTTTTCTTGTCGGGCTGTGGGGAAGGATTGCTGGGTTTCCTTGTACTCGGGTGGCTGAGTTTGCGGGAATCGGATTTCCCGGGGAAAGTGATTCTCAGGTGGAAACTGCTTCTCCCGCGGAAGCTGGACTTCCCACGGAAAATTCGATCGGCGTTGGGTTCGGTATCCTCCTTTACTGTTAACGCTAGCTATGATGCTGTAAATTGTAAATGCTATTATTATGAAGCTTAATACTTCCATACTTTACCTTCCCCCCTTATTTTAGGGGTGCCTGGTCAGTGGGAGCCTCGCTTTTGCCGGAGCGCGCAATGGTATCCCTCATTTGCGTGTCAGCCAGGATATTCTGCATGTTGTAATAATCCATGACTCCGAGCTTGCCGTCGCGCAGAGCCTGGGCCATAGCTCTTGGGACTTCCGCTTCCGCTTCTACCACTTTGGCGCGCATTTCCTGGACTGAGGCTTTCATCTCTTGCTCCTTCGCCACTGCCATAGCCCGCCTTTCCTCAGCTTTAGCTTGGGCAATCCTCTTATCCGCTTCGGCCTGATCGGTCTGGAGCTGTGCCCCGATGTTCTTGCCGACATCAACGTCTGCAATATCGATGGAAAGAATCTCGAAGGCTGTGCCTGAGTCAAGCCCCTTAGCTAAAACTGTGCGCGAAACCATATCCGGGTTTTCCAAAACTGCTTTATGCGAGTCACTGCTCCCGATACTGGTGACAATGCCCTCTCCTACCCGGGCGATAATTGTTTCTTCCCCGGCACCTCCGACCAAGCGGTCGATATTGGCGCGCACCGTAACCCTGGCCTTAACTCTCAGTTCGATCCCGTTGGCAGCCACAGCGGAAACGATCGGAGTCTCAATGACTTTAGGGTTAACAGACATCTGAACTGCCTGCAACACATCCCGCCCAGCCAAATCAATGGCAGCCGCACGCTCGAACTGCAGCGGAATTCCCGCTCTCTCCGCCGCGATCAAGGCGTTTACAACCCTATCCACATTTCCGCCTGCCAGGTAATGCGCTTCAAGCTGTGAAGGGGTGATATTCAGTCCTGCTTTGTGCGCTTTAATCAACGGGTTTACGATACGGGACGGGGTGACACGCCTTAGTCTCATTCCGACCAAAGTAAAGATCCCGACATTCACTCCGGCAGCCAAAGCAGAAATCCAAAGTCCGACCGGAATGAAAGTAAGCAATAAAGTTAGAACGATAAAACCTAATACAAAAAGGACAAGCGTCACAATTAATGTTTCCATCAGCAGCCCGTAAGAACGGGCTTCACCTCCCTATTTTTAGCTTTTCTCACCTTGAAAAGAGTTCTTTCTCCAGGAATGAACCCTTATTTGCCTAGAGATGCCCAACCTTTAATCTTCCCTTACAATAACTCTCACTCCTTCCACCGCAATCACTTTAATTTTAACTCCGCTTTTGATATAACCCCCTTCCGTAACTACGTCCACTCTTTCTCCATCGAAATCAGCGGTTCCCGCCGGTCGCAGGTGAGTCAAAGCTACACCGTAACGCCCCATAAATCTGTCATAGCTTTGTTTGGGAGCAAGATATCCTTCTTGATTGGTTTGGCGGGTTGTCAACGAAAATCTTTCCCACAAACGTCTGCTGGTGGGAAAGCGAAAACTGAGTATGACTAAAACCGCTAACAACGCCAGCATGCCCAAGATATAGAGCAGACCCTCAACCAGAGAATTCGCGGTCAAAGCCACTCCCGTGATCAGAGCTACGATTCCGATGGCACCCAAGATACCGCCAGGCACGAATATTTCCAAGACAAGCAATACGATTCCGAGTACGAAAAAAAGCACTATAAAACCTGTGACCAAGATTTCCCCTCCTCTCTACTTCTCAAAATTTTGGAGCCAGCGCTCCGCTATTAACTTGTACAGGTTTGCCCGGGCTAAGAGATTTAGCAACAACAGAGTTTCAGCAACTTTGTCCTTATCTTCTTTATGCAGGTTTTCCCCTGCAAGGGTATCCTCCACCTCCTTCTCTAATTCAGTTAAAGACCTCTGCCAATCTACCGTGGTACGGTCAAAAATTTCCGCATAATATTGGTAAAGCTTGGTCGGATTAATCCGGTCATCAGAGTTGTCAACCAGGCTTTCATTGACATATCCCAACAAACGCGAGATATCCTCTAAAGGGAGAATATTGCGCAGATCATTAATTAGAAGAATATTCGCGACCTGTTCCCGGCTGTACTTCTTCTTAATCGGATTAGGCAGGTACTTGCGCCTTACCCAATTTTGAATATGCATACTGTTGAGATCGTTTTGGCTTACCCGTTTAGCCACCTCCACCACTTGCGCCAGCATCATCGAATCTAGCTCCAAATAAGGAAGTGCTTTTTGCTTAGGTTCCAGTGCATCCAGCAGTGCACGAATTTCAGCAAATTCTTTCGCGTCCATCTACAATCACCTTTTTCTAAAATAAATATGTAGGCTAAAAGCGCAATTGTCCTCACACGAACTTGATCTTTGAGCATATTATATGTTCATTATGACCATGTGTCAATAGTATTTTGACACTATTTTGATGTCATTAAAAACAAAAAAGCAAGTCCTTCCGAAGCTTCGAAAAGCGCTTGCTCTCGTGTAACCTCACATTATTCATGCTCGTCGATAAGTTCCCGCAAGAGTTTTTCTTCCGCCTCCCGCATTAACATCACGCTGCGCATGACAATTTGGGCCTTTTTAGACTTCTTTTCCTCACCGTAATAGTCCTTGCGCAATTTGTGCAAACTGTGGCTTACCTTTTCCAAACGCTCAATTAAACATTTCTTATACTCTTCAGCTTCTAAGATATCGCTTCCTTCAATAGCGACGTTGAGATCAAGGTAAAACCACTCCAATTTGACTAAGAGCTCTTTGACCGATATTTTCAGTTCTTCCCTCCCTATCGCAGTGGTGAAATAGCGCTTACGCTCAGGCGCTTTCCCTTCCCGCTCGACCTGAAACTCCACATACCCTTTACGGTGAAGCCGTTCCAACACCTGATAGATGGAAGCAATTCCGACTTTTACCCAGAGACGCATGTTGCGGGCTTCAATTTGTTTTTCGATTTCATAGGCATAGGACGGTTTTTCCTGAACCAAGCTCAAGACAATGAGTTCGACATTTGAGAGCATGTTATTCTTTGTACTCCTTATGTATCATAGTATTATAATCGATAGTATCATCATCCACTGAGAGAAGCAATATTATTATCGAAAGGTTCAATATTTTCTTAAGGCTTTTTTGAGCTTATTTCGGCTTATTTGAGATTATTTGAGCTTGTTTTGAGATTTCCTGTGATTCCATAGAATCTCTTGAGATATTCCTGATACTTTCTTGAGGTTTACTTCTCATTTTTAGCGTACTCCGGGTTTTCAATCCTGCGCGCGAATTCTTTCAGCCCCATATTGGCATAAAGATATACTCTACTCACGCGCAGGGGATTCATTTCCCTGGCAGCCCACCCTGCGTGAGTCGTGAACGCCATTATATATCCGGCTTCTTGCGCCGCTTTTATTACTGCTTCATTAAATTTTCCATAGGGATAAGCCAAAAACTTGACCTCTTGGCCCAAATCCGACTCAAGAACCTCTTTGGATTTCTGAAGTTCCCATTTAAGTTTTGCCTGATCAAGTTTGCTAAGCTCTGGATGGGTCATGGTATGGCTTTCTATCTCCCAACCGGCCTCAAGCAGTTCTTTCATTTCTTCCCGGGTAAGAAAATCCGACCCATCTTGACCTACAGTAACAAACACTGTCGCGGCAAATCTATATTTTCTGAGAATAGGCAAGGCATTGGTATAATTGTCTTTGTAGCCGTCATCGAAAGTGATAACGATCGGTTTGTCCGGCAAGGTACCGTTGCCATAAAAGAAATCATAAAGTTCGTTCAGGCTGACACTTTGAAACTGATTATCATAAAGATACTTCATCTGCTCCTCCAGCTGCTCCGGAGGCATACACAGTTGGTTCTTGGGAACTGTTTTCACGGCATGATAATACACAACCGGGATGGCGATGTTCTTTGGTGCGGTTCGCTCGGGAAGTCCTGCAGCCAGTTGAATTGTCGGATTATCTGTAATGGCCGCAGTAGGCAAAGCAGTCTCTAACACATCGTCTGTGGTTACCGTTTTTGACTCAGATGAACCGATTGTTACCGGAAGAAGCTTTGGTGAAGAAACAGATGTTTCTGAATTTAGTACTTCTCGGTCGTTTCTATCGCCGCTCCTCGATAGAATTTCAAAGCTTTTCAGGGAAGATGTCTGGTCAACTTTATTATGCCGAAGGGGCTCTTTTTCGGCAAAGCTTGCCAGAGGAGCGTCAGCCTTTAAGCTTCGGTAATCCGCTCCACTAAATAGAACAATGATCGAAATCATGATAACAGCGATTCTTTTGACCATACAGACTCCCCCGCGAGTTTGAAGATACCTGGCAAGAAAGGCGTGCATCAGTTCCCTCAGATACATTTTTCTCATATATTCGCCGTAGAGGTAAGGCTTTCCTTTTTTAAAACGAATTTGCCCCTTATGGACCAAGCTTCTTGGCTTGGTCGCCATTGTCACCCCTGATGAGGAATAACCAAAGAGCCCGTTTCCCTATAATCCGTTATAGTGTTGGCCTTAATCATGCCCTTTGACAAAGTATACAGAGTGTCCCCGATATAAAGAATCCGATCGACCCATTGCTTAGGCTTATCATACAAACTTCTCCCATGCATCTGTAGATTGGGCATGTGGGTGATCTTCGCTTTCAGCTGAAACCCGTTTGTCAAATCCACCACCTGTTGTGGGACAACATGGTCTGAACCTAATTACCGAAGAATAATACGTGATTTTTTTGAATAAGGATAATGTCCGGCACATGATTCGATGTCAAAGAATACCCTTAAGTCATATTATGCCTTAAGGAGGGAGTCAAATTGAGTAATCAAGGTTATCTCAGTCATAATCATGGCAGCGTCACTCATACATCATGTGAACAAAGCCATTCCCATCAATGTCTTGATATCACGGGGCCAGCCGTACCCACTCCGGATGGCAGCCATGTACATCATTCTGAGAGCTGGGTAATGTATGAACATGGGCATGCGCACTATTACAAAGCCGTGTCAGGACCGGCGTTGCCCCAAGCAAATGGTTATCATAGTCATGACTGGGACTTTTACACTTCTTATGACGCCGGTCACCGTCATCATGTTTCCGGGCCTGATATGCCTGCACCCGGGGTAAAATAGTTTAAGGATTACTCATGAGCATAAAGCAACAAGGGCTTCTCCAAATCTAATTCCCGGTCCTTACCAAAACATCTTCCAAGGCCAGCTTTAGGCCTGGAAACCTAAACTCAAAGCCTGCATTCAGGACTTTTTGCGGGATGGCGCGCTGGCCATGCAGGAGCATTTCGGACATTTGCCCCAACACTGCTTTTAACGCGAACTCCGGTACCGGCAGCCAGGACGGCCGCTCCAAAACTTCTCCCAATGTACTGCAAAAAGTCTTCATTGAAACCGGCTCCGGTGCCGTAGCATTTACCGGCCCGCTCAATTCTTGGTGCTCGATGATGTACTTTATCAGCCGTGTCAGATCTTTAATATGTATCCAGGAAAACCATTGTTTCCCCGAACCCAACGGCCCGCCCAAGTAAAGCTTAAACGGCAGCAGCATTTTGTTTAAGGCTCCTTCAGTGCCCAAGACTAAGCCCGTTCTTAGTGTTGCCACCCTGGTACCTGAGTTTCTAACCTTATAAGCTTCGTTTTCCCACGTTTGACAGACCTGGGCCAAGAAATCCTCTCCTGCTGTCGTATTTTCATTTATCTCCGCGTCCCCGCAAGGTCCGTAATAACCGACCGCGGAAGCATTGATCAACACTTGCGGCTGGAGCTGACCGTCATTTATGGCAGAGACAATTGCTTTGGTTATGTTGACTCGGCTGTCCAAAATCTCTTGCTTAACTGAACTCGTCCAGCGACGACTGCCAATTGACTCCCCCGCCAAGTTCACGATTATATCAGCATCTCTTAGCTCTTCGCTGGCTGCCAGCGGCTCAGGGTAGTGCCAACTAATCTTCTGTGCCTTATTATCGTCGTCTGCATCCGCTTTTCGTTCGTTTCTCGTTACAACGCAAACCTGGTATCCGTTTACTGCTAATTCCTGGGCAAAGTTTCTTCCAATAAAGCCCGACCCGCCAAAGATTGCAACCTTCAATCTCTTACTCCTCCTTTTCAAACACTCTACTTACCCAAAGCACATGTGATACTATCACACTCTGCTGCTTAGCAATGTCATACTTTAATAAGGTTGATTGTTTGGCCTCCCTAAAGAAAATTTCTTCTTATCCTTATTCCCACTCTCCACACCGCTTCCACAACTAGCACAGCATAAAGAAGAAATACGCAACTATCTGATGCTCATTGGAAAAAAATTCTAACGGCAAATATGTAATAACGAAAGACGATTCGTGGAGACAAGAACACCAATGGGATAGGCGTTGCTCACATATTGCTCGTACAAAATCGCTCTCTGTTTTGCACTTAAATTGTACGCACAGATATGAAAATTCCCGGCCGTGACATCGTGATTATCACGTATGAGCACCGTAACAAATGTATTGTTATCGATCCAGTCGCCGGTGAGAGAAAACATATTGTTGTCAGCAGTATGAATTGTTTCTTGCTGCCCCCACTCATCAACCACCTGATAACCCCCGCCTGCGAACACCACACAATGCTTAGAATCCGGAGCCAACGACCAGCCTAGCAGTCCGGGAAAACTGTCAAAAGTATATTTGTATTCATACACAGAAGCCTGCCGGTACCGGAAATCCCGCAGCGCTCATTTCTCCCAGGTTTGCCCCTTTGCCCCCTACCAAGGGTAAGCTGGTCTTATTGATTTGGCGAAAACTTAGTGTGTAGTCCATTTTTATCTCTCCCTTGTAGGCCTTGGCCAAACTACGCAAGAAATGCAAAACATAAGATCAAGGCTATTCCCAGATTTATCCTACAAAGAAATGCCCAAAGAATGCCATCTATCTCAAATATTGCTCAATTTTACCAGTGTAATCTTCTTCAATTCCGTATAACCTATAATTATCAAATCGAACCAGTCAAAAAAGGGGGAATTACTTTGAAAAAAATAAAGGATAGAGACACTTTATCGATTGTTTCAGGGCTTATTGGCCTAACTGGGATAATGCTCGTTGATGGAGTCTCTAGACGAGCAAGCATATCTAAAAGATCATACAGGGAAGCTGCCGCAGGGATCTTCGTCTCCAAGAGTGAAGCTAGGAATTTAGGAGGACAGACCCTTGGGGTAATCATGAACTCCGCTGTGAGCATTCTTGGGGCTAACTACATCATTAAGCGTATGTCACAAAACGGACGGGATAAACTTCTTTCTAAAGGGATTACATCGGGAATTATCTTTGGGGCAATAGCGACTGTAATCCCAAATCTTGCTCCTTGGAATAAGATGAAACCAAAAGATGCGGCGAGTAATCTGTCCTATATTTTTAGTAACATTGTATACGGTTTACTTACTACTTTCGCAGCAGCTAAATTAGGGCATGATTCACTTTTTGATGTCCCTCCCCAAAATGATTATTTGAAGCCGACTGAAAACACTAGTGAACAAAAGAAATTGACCCCAGCCGCACGCTGAGTTCACCAATAGACTCAATTCAGGACTCCTCCATGGTGCCTTCAAAATTTTCGCTGGTAAAACATCATAAATCTCTATTAGTTAGACGCAGTAATCTCTACAAAGTTAAACTAAAAACTTTCTCAACGATGATCAACGGTATTGAGATGGCGATACGTTGCTTCTAGATCACGCGTGATGGAAAGCACAGGCAAGTACTGGATCCCTGTCTCGGTCTGCCGAAAAAAGCAGGATCCATAACATTCTTACGGTCTGTAATTTGATGCTGTCTTCTGTGGCCACAGATATTTTCGAAAAAGTCAGGCATGAACATTAGAAAGCCCTACTGCAGTCTAAGCCCCTTGATGAAGATCTCCTCTCCAACCTTGTTCTGGGCAAGCTCCGAGAGATTTAGATTCTCCGTAGGCATGATAAAATCCTTTATCGTTTGAAAATTGACCCTTACCTCTACTCTAATACTTGTAAGCTCATTTTATACTCATAAATTAACTCTGGGAATTGCTCGGGGCCTCCCCCTTGTTTGAAACTTCTGTAGGCCTTCTGCATGAGTATATTATGAACTTCTTCCCTGCTGATTAAAAAGTTGAGCATGCGCTGCAAACCAGGATCATTCGTCAATTTTATGTGTTTTTGGTAAATAGTTTGCGAGCGAACTTCTGCTTCGATATCAGCCTGCAGCATCGCTATCGGGTCTGAACTCTGGTCAATGACTTTCAGTTCCCACGGCGAACCTTGAGCATCCAAATAGCCTACGGGCGGTCCCCCCAGCTTGTTGACACAGGCGGCGATAAGTTCCATATGGCTCAATTCCTCAGCGGCAATCAGACCGAGTAGTTCACGGAGATGGTGGTTTCTCATATTGGAACGGTGGTTTAAGTACTGAACGGCGGCGGAGAACTCAGAATCTTTCCCGGCATAATGCTCTAAAAGCACTTGCGCAAACACTGGGTCCGGCTCTTCAAAATTAATAGGAAAAATCAAACGTTTCCGGTATCCAAACATCGCTGTCCCTCCTTATGACAGTAAATCCTGCCTTCATTTTATGAAGGCAGGATTTAAGCGGTCACGATAAAGACAAAACCATTAAATTTTTCCATTAATATAAGCAGTCAGTCGCTGAAAACATCCGCTTGGAATGTGGAATCACTTGCCTAATCCTTTAACTCCAATATCCTTGCGGTAATGAGCCTTGGGAAAATCTATTTTCCCTACGATAGAGTATGCTTTTGCCCGCGCTTCGACTAGGTTAGAGCCACTGGCAGTTATTCCCAGTACACGCCCTCCCGAGCTAACAATGCTGCCGTCTTTGAGCGCTGTTCCGGCATGGAACACCGCCCCATCTTCTTCTACTTCAGCCGGAATGACAAGCGGGATGCCTTTTTCATAACTCTGGGGATAACCCGGGGCAGCCATTACCACACATACTGCCACGTCCTTAGCCCATTCCAGTTTTACATCCCCAAGCTTTCCTTCCGTGCAAGCCCATAGAACCGGAAGCAAATCAGACTGCATCCGCATCATGACCACCTGGGTTTCCGGGTCACCGAAACGCACGTTATATTCCAACACTTTGGGACCGCGCTCAGTGAGCATCAACCCTAAGAACAATACTCCGGTAAACGGTATTCCTCGCCGACGCATCTCATCCAAACTCGGATACAGGGTCTCCCGCTTTACCCGCTCCTCAATTTCAGGCGTCCATACCGGGGGCGGGCTGTAGGTTCCCATGCCGCCGGTGTTAAGCCCTTGATCACCGTCCAAAGCTCGCTTGTGGTCTTGCACCGGCACCATGGGCAGGGCGCTTGTCCCATCAGCAAAGCAAAGGAGGCTGACTTCCTGCCCTTCCAGGTATTCCTCGACTACGATCTTTTTCCCGGCATCCCCGAAAGCCCCGTCCATCATTTCATCCACAGCCTGCAAGGCGGTATCAAGATCCATCGCGACAATGACTCCTTTGCCTGCTGCCAGTCCGTCCGCTTTAATAACGCAGGGAGCGCCGATTTTGCGTACATAATCCTTGGCAAGTGTTGGGTCAGTAAAGACATCCCATTCAGCTGTGGGAATATTCGCCGCTTGCATAACGGTTTTGGCGAAGGCTTTGCTCCCTTCAAGCTGCGCTGCCGCTTGCGTGGGGCCGAATATGCGCAGTCCGGCCTCGCGAAAAGCATCGACGATTCCAAGACTCAAAGGCTCTTCAGGCCCTACTACGGTTAAATCTATATGATTTTCCTGGGCAAACCTGACCAAGCCAATGATATCATTCTGGGAAATCAGGACATTCCACTCGTTGGTACCGGCATTGCCCGGGGCTACATAAAGTTGCTCCAGCTCAGGGCTTTGGGCTAATTTCCAGGCCAGGGCGTGCTCCCGCCCTCCGCCGCCAACCACCAGAACTTTTTTTCCCATAAACTCACCCACTTCCACTCTACTTAGTGCCTGAAATGCCTTCTGTGCGTGAATACCATAATCAGGTTAAGGTTGTCAGCTGCTTCAATAACTGCTTTGTCTTTGACAGATCCCCCTGGCTGCACAATTGCCTTAATGCCGGTCCTGGCAGCTTCCTCCAACGAATCGGGGAACGGGAAAAAAGCATCAGAAGCAAGATACGCGCCCACGCCCTCTTGCCCGGCCTGAGCCACAGCCAGTTTCACCGAGCCGACACGGTTCATCTGTCCGGCTCCCACGCCCAGCAGTTGTCCGGACTTGCTGACTACGATAGCGTTGGACTTCACGTGCTTAACAACCCGCCAAGCGAACTCCAACTCCTGCAAATCTTGGGCACTCGGCTGTTTCTTGGTCACGACCTCCCACTCTGAAGCCAAGGATGTGCCCGTATCCTCTTCCTGAACCAAATAGCCGCCGTCAACACTGCGCAGCTTCCATGCAGGAACGCCGCTTCTATCTCCCCGGCCCACCGCAAACAGGCGCAGGTTGACTTTTTCACTCAATAAGTCGCGTGCTTCCGGACTAAATTCCGGTGCCACAATCACCTCAAAAAATCGTTCACTGAGGGCTTGGGCAGTCAGGCCATCCACAACCCGGTTAAATGCAATAATTCCGCCAAAAGCAGACACCGGGTCTGTCGCCAAAGCCCGTTCATACCCTTCAAGCGGAGTATTGCCGAGAGCAAGCCCGCAGGGATTGGTATGCTTAATGATGGCGCAGGCGCAAGAGTCAAACTCGTGCACTGCTGCCCAAGCAGAGTCCATATCAAGCCAATTATTATAGGAAAGTTCTTTGCCCTGAAGCTGACGTCCGGATGCGAGAGTGCCCTCTTGGAGGGTAGCATAAAAAGCCGCCTGTTGCTGGGGGTTCTCCCCATAACGCAAATCCTGCACTTTACCGGCAATTATCCTTAAAACCGGCGGGAATGATCCCTCAGGCTCCACTTGGCGCTCCAGATATTCCGCGATAAAGCGGTCATACTCCGCTGTGTGGGCAAAAGCTTCTGCGGCCAAACGCCGACGCATGACGGCAGGCACTAACCCATCTTGGCGCAAAACCTCCAGCACTTCAGTATAGCGGGCAGGGTTAACAACTATTGTTACACGCTCATGGTTTTTCGCCGCTGAGCGCACCATTGTCGGTCCCCCAATATCGATGTTTTCAATTGCTTCTTCAAAACTTACACCGGATTTGGCGATGGTCTCACGAAACGGATAGAGATTAACCACCACTAAATCTATAAACCTAATTCCGTTTTTCGCCATTTGCTCCTTATGTTCGTGGGTATCCCGAGCTAAAATCCCACCATGAATAAAAGGGTGAAGGGTTTTGACCCTGCCGTCCAAAATTTCCGGAAAGCCGGTGACCTCGGTCACATATTTAACCGGAACTCCGGCTTCTTCGAGAGTCTTGAACGTCCCGCCGGTCGAGATAATCTCAAACCCAAACTCAGCAAGACCCCTAGCAAAATCCACTACTCCCTGCTTGTCCGACACGCTGATTATGGCTCTACGGTTCAAAATAACCCCTCCAATTTATACGTAGGTTAACAAGATCCCTTCCTGCTCTGTCCAATATGTGCAACTCGTTCGAGTTCTAGCAATTCCGATAATCTTGAACGGAACCGCACTCATCTATGCTTTTGAAATCCGTACCTGCCGCCCCTGCCGTTCCAGCCGACCGCTTGCCAGCAAACGCACAGCCTCCGGGTATAAACGGTGCTCAACTTCCAAGATGCGCGCTGCCAAAGTATCCTCCGTATCTTCAGGCAGAACCGGAACCACTTCCTGCAGAATAATCGGGCCGCTGTCCAAGCCCTCATCCACAAAATGCACTGTGCACCCGCTATAACGTACCCCATATTCCACTGCCTGGCGTTGAGCATGTACCCCAGGGAAAGCGGGCAGCAAGGAGGGGTGGATATTAAGTATAGGAAAACCGGCCCTCCTGATAAAATCCGTCTTCAACACCCGCATATATCCTGCAAGCAGAAGCAGTTCAACTTTATGCCCGTGCAGCCAGGCTAAGAGGTCTTCCTCCTGGGCAAGCCTGTCCGGATAATTCCGCAGCGGAAAAGCTTTAGCGGCGATTCCGGCAGCTTCCGCGCGGCTTAAGGCCTGGGCTTCACTTTGATCTGAACCTACTGCAACCAGTTCTATAGGAAGTTCTCCGCTTTGCCAAGCATCAATTAAAGCCTGTAAGTTGCTGCCGCGGCCTGATGCCAATACCGCTGTGTTTAGGAGTTTCTTATCCATGCTCACTGAGACTCACTCCAATCTTACTTCGGCTCTTGTAGTTACTCAGGAGCAAGGGAGTCAGGAGTCAGGAGACAGGAGTCAGAATAAGATAACCGGATGAAACTACTGAATTCTGACTACTGAATTCTGAATACCTTTATACTTAGGTATAGCTTACTCCCTTACCCGGCACGACCTGCCCGATCACAAAGGAATCTTCCCCCTGCGCCCTTAGCCTTTGTCTTACTAAATCTGCTTCTTTCTCAGACACAATGAGGACAAACCCTATGCCCATATTAAATGTGCGGTACATCTCGCTTACCTCCACTTCGCCCAAGCGCTGGAGCAAGGAAAATACAGGAGGAATCGGCCAAGCCCTCCGATTAAGGCTCACGCCCAATCCTTCAGGCAAAATGCGCGGGATATTTTCTGTAAGCCCACCACCCGTGATATGAGCCATACCTAGGATTTTGCCGCCGTCCAGCAAGGGCAGGACGGGTTTTACATAAATCTTTGTTGGGCGAAGCAATACCTCCCCCAAAGGCTCTCCTAATTCCGGAAAGATTGTATCCATTGCATAAGGGCTGAACACCTTACGCACCAATGAAAACCCGTTGCTGTGAAAGCCAGAAGACGGCAAGCCAAGCAGAACATCCCCGGAACTGATTTTAGAGCCGTCAATGATACGGTCCCGGTTGACTGCCCCTACCGTAAACCCGGCAATATCATATTCATCCTCCGGGTAAAAACCAGGCATTTCTGCTGTCTCCCCTCCGATCAGGGCGCATCCTGCCTGTTCACACCCAGCAGCCACCCCTTTGACAATCGACGCAATCCTTTCTGGATCAGCTTTTCCTACAGCCAGATAATCCAGAAAGAACAACGGCTCGGCCCCTTGCACTAAGACGTCATTGACACACATCGCGACCGCGTCAATCCCGATCGTGTCATGACGGTCAAGTTGAAAAGCAAGACGCAGCTTGGTGCCAACCCCGTCTGTACCGGAAACAAGCACCGGCTCAGGATATTTTTTTAAGTCGAGCTGAAACAGCCCTCCAAACCCCCCCAGACCGCCGATCACTTCCGGACGCAGCGTCCGCTTCACCAGCGGCTTCATGCGCTCAACCGCCTCATTCCCAGCCTCTATATCCACCCCAGCATCCCGGTAACTATAGCCCATAGACTCTTTTCTCCTTTCCTACTCAAACGCCAATTTCCCCCGGCCCTCCGGAATCTGCACCGGATAGTTCCCGTTAAAGCAAGCCAGGCACACTGACTGCTCTCCTAAAGCCCGTTTAAGCCCTTCTTCCGAAAGATAGTGGAGGGAGTCTGCGCCCACAAACTGCCTGATTCCTTCCAACTCCAAGTTCGTGGCAATGAGTTTCTCCCGCTCAGCCGTATCAATTCCATAATAACAGGGAAAAAGCACCGGGGGAGAGCTTATCAGAAGGTGGACTTCCTTAGCTCCCGCTTTGCGTACCATTTCTATCAATTTCGAGCTAGTGGTGCCGCGCACGATCGAGTCATCGATTAAGACAACCCGGCGGTTCTTCAAGACCCCTTTATTGGCATTAAGCTTCAAACGCACAGCTACTTCGCGCATTTCCTGAGTCGGCTGAATAAAAGTGCGCCCCACATAGCGATTCTTGAGCAGCCCATGTTCGAAGGGAATCCCCAAAGTCATTGCATACCCAAGGGCGGCTGCTGTCCCGGAGTCCGGCACCGGAACCACAATATCGACATCCAGCGGACACTCGCGCGCTAACTCTATCCCCATGCGCCGTCTGCTTTCCGAGACATTGATTTGATCCAGGGTACTGTCCGGTCGGGCAAAATAGATGTATTCAAAAGAACATCCCGCCTTGTCGCACTTTGACACTCCCTTTCTAGTATGAAGCCCTTCTTCATCAATCGTCACGATTTCTCCAGGTTCTACATCCCGTACAAATTCCGCGCCAATTGTGTCCAAAGCGCAGCTTTCCGAAGCCAGGCAGAAGTAATCACCAAGCTTACCGATACAGAGCGGGCGGACGCCATGCGGGTCGCGCATGCCCACCAGCTTGTCCTCGGCCAGAACGATCAAGGCGTACGCCCCTTTGATATCGATCATAGTCTTAGTCACAGCGTCTTCCAAGGTTCCGCGCCGGTAGCGCGCGATCAGATTAATAATCACTTCGCTGTCCACCGTCGTCTGAAAGACGGCCCCATCCTTGCCCAGCTCTTCCCTCAGCTCGGCGGCATTGGTCAGGTTGCCATTATGAGCCAGGGCCATCATCCCTTTTTGATAGTGCACCACCAAAGGCTGGGCATTCGCCAGCAAACTGGAACCCGTGGTCGAGTAACGCACATGTCCAATCGCCATCTTGCCGCTCAGTTCGTTAAGCGTGCGGTCAGAGAACACCTCTGCTACCAGGCCCATCCCCTTGTACAAGTCAATCGTGCGGCCGTCCGAGACTGCAATCCCTGCGCTTTCCTGGCCCCGGTGCTGCAAAGCATACAAAGCGTAGTAAGTTAGCCTCGCCACCTCTTGGTCAGGCGCATAAATCCCAAAAACCCCACACTCTTCGTGCGGCTTATCATCCTCGAAATAGCTCACCCGTATATCCCCCCTCAGCCTCCTAGTTCAGCGCCTTGGGCAAGGTCTCCTCGCGCACGCATTGGCAGTCAGCAAGCGCAACTTCCAGTTTAACTTCTCCATTTACTTTAATAGAGATAGTATCCCCACCGCTTTTCCCTAAGCGAGTTATAGACACTCCTGCGTGCTGAGCCAACTCCAGGACTTTCCCGGCGTCTTGCGGCTTAACCGTAAATAAGATCCTACCCAAACGCTCTCCAAAGAGCAACTCCAGTTCATTTTCCCCTTGGACGCTCACCCTAGCCCCGCACCCCCCGGCCATTTCAGCAAGGGCCACAGCCAGGCCGCCTTCAGTGAGATCGTGCGCTGACTTGACTAATCCTTCGCGTATAAATGAACGCATTAAATCAAGCCTCTTCTTAACTTCTTTAAGATTGAGCGGCGGCAGCGCCCCTGCTTCCACTCCTTCGAAGAGGGCCAAATATTCCGAGCCAGCCAGAGACCCGCTCACTTCTCCGAGCAGGAGTATCTCTTCTCCGGGCTCAGCGAAACTGTTACGGACTACTTGCTTTAAGTCCTCGACCAATCCCACCATTCCGATCGTCGGGGTTGGATAGATCGCTTCCCCATTTGTCTCATTATATAGAGAAACATTACCGCCGGTAACCGGAGTCTCCAAGACCAGGCAGGCTTCCGCAATCCCGGCGCAGGCCTGCTCGAACTGCCAGAAGATTTCCGGCTTTTCCGGGTTGCCAAAGTTCAGACAATCAGTGATCGCCAACGGCTTGGCCCCGACACAGACTAAGTTTTGCGCAGCTTCAACGACTGCCAAAGCCCCGCCTACATAAGGATCAAGATAAACATAGCGCGCATTACAGTCAGTGGTCATCCCCAGTCCCTTGTTCGTGCCGCGCACGCGCAGAACCGCCGCATCCCCGCCCGGTTTCACGACCGTATTGGTCCCGACCTGATGATCATATTGGCGATAGACCCAGCTCTTGGATGCTAGATTAGGGCTCCCCAGCAAGTCCAGCAGAATTTCCCCGTAAGGCTTTTTGGCTTGAATCCCATCCAGGCGTTGTTCTTTGAGGCGGGTGTAATATTCCGGCTCCCGTGTCGGCCGCTGATAGAGCGGAGCCTCATCTGTCAGGGCTTTAGCGGGAATCTCCGCGACCACCTGCCCGTTTTCCAGAAGGCGCAGCATCCCGTCTGCAGTCACTTTCCCGACCACTACCGCCTCCAAACCCCAGCGGTGGAAAACCTCTTCCACTTCCTGTTCGCGCCCGGCTTTGGGCACAACCAGCATTCTCTCCTGGGATTCGGAGAGCATGATTTCATACGGAGTCATCCCTGTCTCCCGCCGCGGCACCAGACTTAAATCCATGTCAATCCCACTGTCCCCCCTGCTCGCCATTTCACAGGAAGAACTCGTAAGCCCGGCCGCTCCCATGTCCTGTATCCCGACAATAGCTCCGGACTGAATCAGTTCGAGGCAGGCTTCCATTAATAGTTTTTCCATGAATGGGTCTCCCACCTGCACTGCCGAGCGCTTGGCCTCTGATTCTTCGCTCAGTTCTACGGAAGCAAAGGTTGCCCCGTGAATCCCATCGCGACCGGTGCGGGCCCCCACCACCATCACCGGGTTTCCAACGCCGGAAGCAACTCCTTTCGCAATGTGACGGTGCTCCAAGAGCCCGACGGCCATCGCATTGACGAGCGGATTCCCGCGATAGCTTTCATGAAAATATACATCTCCGGCAACCGTAGGAATCCCGATCGAATTCCCGTACCCGCCGATTCCTTCAACAACCCCGCGTACAAGGCGGCGGGTATTTTCTTCTTCAAGCGGTCCGAAACGGAGTGGGTCTAAGACCGCAATCGGGCGCGCCCCC
The DNA here is from genome assembly GCF_054657415.1 of Paradesulfitobacterium aromaticivorans. Lineage (NCBI taxonomy): Bacteria > Bacillati > Bacillota > Clostridia > Eubacteriales > Peptococcaceae > Paradesulfitobacterium > Paradesulfitobacterium aromaticivorans. The sequence goes on from NZ_BAAHYT010000008.1 coordinate 98,571, forward strand.
ATGGTGAAGACATCGCGCAAAATGCCTCCAACCCCAGTTGCAGCCCCTTGATAAGGTTCAAGCGCGGACGGATGGTTGTGAGACTCCATTTTAAACACTACTGCCAAACCATCCCCGATATCCACAATCCCGGCATTTTCGCCCGGGCCTTGCAAAACCTGGGGTCCCTCAGTCGGAAAACGCCGCAGAATGGGCTTTGAGGTCTTATATGAGCAGTGTTCAGACCACATCACCCCGAAAATCCCTACTTCCAGCTCATTTGGCTCCCGGCCCATCAGCACTGTTACGCGTTCATACTCGTCGTCCGTCAGACCCATCTCCCGCCAGATCCTAGGCTCCATGCTGCATTCTCCTCTCCCAAGCTTGCACCAGCGAGAGCAACAGGCGCTGCCCGTCCGTTCCGCCCACAATTTCTTCCACGACCCGCTCCGGATGGGGCATCATCCCCAAGACATTGCCCGTGCGGTTGACGATCCCAGCGATGTTGTGGCGCGAACCGTTCGGATTCCCAAGCTCATTTTCCACGCCGGCCTTATCTACATAGCGGAAAACCACTTGCCCGTTCTCTTCCAGCTCCTTGAGCCCGGCATCATCAATGGAGTAATTCCCTTCCCCGTGGTTAATCGGAATTTGAATCACTTCCCCCTTCTGATACAGGGAAGTAAACGCCAAATCTGTCCTCTCCACTCGCAGGTATTGCGGCTGGCACATAAAATGAAGATCCTTGTTCCTGAGCAAGGCTCCCGGCAGGAGTCCGCATTCGGTCAAAATCTGAAAACCGTTGCAAATACCTAAAACCATTCCACCCTCATGGGCAAAGCGGATCACATCTTCCATAATCGGAGAGAAGCGGGCGATCGCACCGGTGCGGAGATAATCCCCGTAGGAAAAGCCTCCTGGAAGCACGACCAAGTCATATCCGCTTACTGAAGTCTCCTGATGCCAGAGCATCGTAGGCTCCTGCCCCAGAACCCTCCACGCTTCCCAGACGTCAACTTCGCAGTTGGAACCGGGAAACCGCACAATTCCGATTTTCATTTCTACTCCTTATCCTCCAGTTCAAAGCGATAGTCTTCGATCACAGGGTTTGATAAGAGCTTGTGGCAGATTTCGTGCATCATCTCCATTGCATTTTCCCGTGCTGCTTCCGGTAAGGTTACTTCCATAAATTTGCCGATACGCACCTCGTCAACTTTATAGCCCATGCTTTTTAAGGCTTTTTCTACGGCACTTCCCTGCGGGTCAAGGATACTCTTTTTCAGGGTGACGGTCACTTTCGCTTTAAGCATTGGCGAGAACCTCCTTTACCCGGCGGTAAACTTCAAGATAAGCTTCTTCCACTTGTCCTAGGTCACGCCGGAAGCGGTCTTTGTCCAGTTTTTCCCGGGTAGTGCTATCCCAAAAGCGGCAGGTATCCGGGGAAATCTCATCCCCAAGATAGATTTTACCGGCATATTTTCCAAATTCCAGTTTGAAGTCTATCAGTTCGATGCCCGCTTTAGCCATAATCCCACGCAGGATGCTGTTAATTTTTAACCCCAGTTCCTGAACCTCTGCTACATCCTCCGCCGCGGCCCAACCCATCGCCGAAATGTGGGACTCATTTACGAGCGGGTCGCCGAGCGCGTCATCTTTGTAGTAGAGTTCCACGACCGGTTGGGAGAGAATGTATCCTTCCTCAACCCCAAGGCGTTTAGCCAAGCTGCCGGCAGCAAGATTGCGCACAACTACTTCGAGTGGAAGCATGTCCAGGCTTCTGACCACCTGATCCCTGTCACTAAGAAGTTCCACAAAGTGGGTCGGAACACCCTCTTGTTCAAGCGCCTTAAAAAACAAAGCAGACAGGCGGTTGTTCACGATTCCCTTATCGAGGATTTGACCTCTCTTTTCTCCATTAAAAGCAGTGGCATCATCTTTGTATTCAATCCAGTAATACCCTTTCTGATCGGTTAAATACACTCTTTTCGCTTTACCTTCATACTTGAATTCACGCTTTTCCATTATCCCCTGCTCCTTTCAAGATTAGGTCTACTCTTAAGACTAGCTTATTCTCCCAGGCCATGCATTGCCGTTCATAGTGCGCTAAAGCTGTACGCTTATCTGCTCAGGCGGTTCACTGAGCAAATGCATCTGGCACCTGAAATTTGTCAAGTTGGACTAAAACCTTCCTCCAGCCCCGCTCTCCGGAAAATATCCCCCACATGCTTGGTGTGGTAGGAATAGTCAAAGAGTTCGGCGATTTCGCCGGAGCTTAAGTGCTTGCTAATGTCTGTGTCCTGCTTGACCAGGTTTTGAAAATCTTCTTTAGTCTCCCAAGCCTTGAGGGAATTACGCTGGACCCAGGCGTAGGCGTCCTCGCGTACAACCCCTTTTTCCACTAAGGCCAGTAACACACGCTGGGAGAAGATCAAACCATACACTTTCTCCATGTTCTCTTGCATCTGTTCCGGATAGACCTGAAGTCCGTCCAAAAGCCTGGTGAGCTTGTGCAGCATATAATCGAGGGCGATCGTGCTGTCAGGCAGGATTACCCGCTCTGCCGAAGAATGTGAGATGTCCCGTTCATGCCATAAGGCAACATTTTCTAAAGCAACTAAGGCATTCCCCCGGATGAGACGCGCCATTCCGGAAATCCGCTCCGCTGTAATCGGATTTTTCTTATGCGGCATGGCTGAGGAACCCTTCTGGCCCTTGCCAAACGGCTCCTCCACTTCATGGACGTCCGTGCGCTGGAGATTGCGGATTTCGGTCGCGATCTTATCCAGGGAGCTGGCGATCCCGGCGAGGACGCTGACATAAAAAGCATGCCGGTCACGCTGAAGAATCTGGGTCGATACCGGGGCCGGCTTTAAATTAAGCTCGTGGCAGACCCATTCCTCTACTTCAGGCTCAACATTGGCAAAGGTCCCTACCGCCCCCGAAATTTTTCCCACGCGGATCTCTTCCCGGGCAAACTGCAGGCGTTCTTTTTGTCTTTTCATTTCCTCATACCACAAGGCAAACTTAAGGCCTAAAGTAACAGGCTCAGCGTGGATACCGTGCGTCCGACCCATCATCAGGGTATCCCGATGCTCTAAAGCCCGCTTCTTAATGGCTGCGCTCAAGGCATCCATTTTCTTAAGCAGGATGTCGCTTGCTTCCACCAACTGCAAAGACAGGGCGGTGTCTAATACGTCGGAAGAAGTAAGCCCCATGTGAATGTATTTTCCTTCATCCCCCACATTTTCCGCCACATTCGTTAAGAAAGCGATCACATCATGCTGGGTAACTTCTTCAATCTCTTGCACGCGCTTCCAGGAGAAAGCACCTTTCTCTCTGATTACCTTCACCGCTTCCGCAGGGATTTTGCCAATTTTAGCCCAGCCCTCACAGGCAGCAATCTCGATCTGCAGCCACAACGACAGGCGGTGTTCATCAGTCCAGATCTCTCCCATTTCCGGGAGAGTATAACGTTCGATCATGTGTGATCTCCTTTCACCTGAATCAATTTTTCTTTAATCTAGCTAACAATGCCCTTACAAATTGGATCAAGTGTCCACTAATCTGCTTGATTTTCCTTAATCTTCCCTAACAATCGTTAAATAATTACTGATTCTTGTTTGATAATCTTTCTTGCAGCTTTTGGTCCTTTTCCTCTACATCCCGGGCCATTTGGTGGCGGAACGCCAGCAGTTCTTCTTTCAGCCTTTCGTCGCTTCCGGCCAGGATTTGCACGGCCAAAAGACCGGCATTGCGGGCGGCTCCGATCCCAACCGTTGCTACCGGAATTCCCGGGGGCATCTGCACGATCGCATAGAGGGCATCCACCCCTTCCAAGGCCCCGCTCCGGATAGGGACTCCGATAACAGGCAAGGTCGTAGCCCCGGCCACTACCCCAGGCAAGTGAGCTGCCAAGCCCGCTCCTGCAATAATCAGCTTTCCTCCTAGGGCTTCGAATTCCTTGACCCAGTTAACCGTCCGCTCAAGTGTGCGATGGGCGGATGATACTTTGACTGTATAAGTAATACCGAATTGATCAAGAGCTTTTAAGGCCTCTTCCATCACCGAAAAATCCGAATCACTTCCCATAACTACTCCAACTTGAGCTTCCCCGACTTGAGTCATCACTTCCCTCTCCTTCTACACAAGTTCCTTGTTCCATATTTTTGCGCAAGCAATAAAAATACCAGGCCGGGGCGATTCCACACACACGAATTCTAGGTGAGTGAAACCTACCCGCCTGGGCTTTTATCCCTTCGGTGTAATCCAGAGATTCAGGCACAACCGTAAGGCAAACCGGCAGCCAAAACCACACAGTCAAGCCAGCAGGCAAACCTCTGCATCCCCGGATCTGTACCACTCGGACAGTATTCCGCCCTAGGTACACTTTCGCTCATAGTCAGGCTGTTTACGGCAGCCCGGTAGAAACTTGCAGACCATATCTCTGCGACTATATGAACCTTAATTTAGTTTTTTTTGCGTTAATCACATTGTACAAGAGCACATGTAAAAGGTCAATAAAAAATCGAACGTTATTTACATCTCCATAAATAACGTTCGAAAACTACCCTTACAGCACAAAACGCCCGCTTTCAGCGTTTAATTTTTCCATAAGTTTTCTTAGCTCAAGCGCACTTTTACTGACAGTTTGTGCGGAAGAGCTCATTTCCTCAGTAGAAGCTGCGATCTCTTCGGAAGAAGCAGCATTTTCTTCCGAAATAGCCGCGATACTGCCCATTCCGTCGCTTACCTGCTGGACCTGGTCGCTGATTAACTTCGCCTGATCCTCTACTTGGGACAGGATGGTCATGACATTGCCAGACCCGGCGGCGATGCGGTTGAACTGGGCCTGGGCCTGAGTGCTGACTTGAGCCTGCTGTGCGACGAGTTTGTTCATCTGACCGGTCGCCTGCACCGCTGTTGCAACATCAGCTGTAACCTCATTGATTAAGCGAGCGATTTCACTGGCTTGCGTACTGGAGGCTTCAGCCAATTTACGCACCTCGTCAGCTACAACCGCAAACCCCCTGCCCGCTTCCCCCGCGCGCGCTGCCTCAATCGCGGCGTTCAGAGCCAGGAGGTTAGTTTGTTCCGCAATTTGGGCTATCACGGATGTTATCCCGCTGATGTCTTTGGCTTGAGCGGTGAGCCGATCCATAGCCGCTTGCACAAGCTGGGATTTCGTATTGGTCTGTTCGATGCTGCCGGTTAAATCAGCCATGATGGCAGCGCCTTGCTCAGTCTGTACCACCGTTTCATTCGTGGAAGCAGCCATCACTTCTACATTTTGTACCAGCGCTTCGAATTCTGTAACCGAATTTGCCTGGGCCTTGTTTACTTCCCCCACAGTGTTCGCTGTTTCCTGGGTGCTTGTCGACATTTGCCCGATGGTGAGAGCGATCTGCTCCGACACCTGAGCCATGCCCCCGGCCGCCTGGGAAATTTCACCGGTGGCTGTATCCAGATTTCCGATCCCTTGTTTTAAGGCCTGCAGAAGAGCGCGCATGTTTTCTACCATAGCCGCAAGTGAACGTCCTAAAATCCCCAGTTCCCCAGGCTGTTTATCATTGATCTCAACTTGCAAGTTCCCTGTAGCCAAGACATCAGCCTGACGCGCCAGTGCCACAATTGGGCGGGAAATCCAACGGCTGATAAATAAGGAGAGCAAAGTTACAGCCACCGCAGCAATAATAATTCCAATGATGTTAAACCAGCGCATCCCAACTGCCCGGGCAGATACTTCGTCTGAGGTCACAGTCAAGGCCACAACCCAATTGGTGGATTTAACAGGAGCGTAAGAAACAAGCTTCTTAACCCCTTCCCGGGTATACTCCCCTTCTCCCGGCTGGGCGCCAAGCATTATTTTGGCTATCTGATTGAGACTTGCCGATTCCGTATTCGTTAGATTCTCTTTCATGATTTTGCCAAGATCGGGATGGGCCATTATGACCCCTGTATCATCAATCATGAAGGCATATCCCGACTGCCCGTACCTGGTGTTTTCAATCAACCTATTCAAGGCGTTGGAACCAAAGGAACCGGCAAGAACCCCCTCGACCCCATTTAATGTCCGTATCGGAAGCGCCATTGTTATAACACTATTACCGGTATCAATGTTCGACATCAAATTAGATGTCACTGCAATTCCTTTCATGGCTTTGTTAAAGAACTCTTGATTTTTGAAATTATACTCCTTCCCGGAAGATGAGATAGCATCCCCCGCAGCGTTGATATAGAAAACAGTCTCGACATCATCTGTCTCATCTTTCACTGACATGATAAAAGGGAGGATCTTATTCATGTCACCCTCTTGGAGCACAAGGCTATTAGAAAACTTCTCCAGCTTTGTAAGTCTGCCATGAATCCAGTTGTCTAAGTCATCGGCAGATCCTTTGGCAATTTCACGCAGCCCCTCGTATGTATTTGCTTCGAACTGAGTTCGTGCGTAATAGTAGTCTGTTACTCCGACTGCAATTACAGGAAATAACGATAAGAGCAAAAAAAAGATTAACAGGCGTGCGCCGATTGTGTTTAAACTCAGCTTTTTTTTACCCTGCTTCAGGTTCTTGCCGTCGTGCACAACTTTTTTATGTTTTGGCGCATTAACTTTCTTCTCTGTTGATACTGCGGACACATTACCATCTCCTAATTTGCTACTCCCACTCAATCGTCCCCGGCGGTTTAGACGTAATATCGTAAACAACCCGGTTGACCCCGCGCACTTCGTTTACAATTCTGGTCGAGATGCGCTCCATCACGTCATAGGGAAGCCTGGCCCAATCTGCAGTCATGGCATCATCACTGGTCACTGCCCTGACCACAATCGGGTAAGCATAGGTGCGCCCGTCTCCCATAACCCCGACACTGCGGATGGAAGGGAGCACCGCAAAAGTCTGCCATAACTCACGGTAGAGGTTAGCCTGACGTACCTCTTCCAGGACAATCGCATCCGCTTCACGCAGAATTTCCAACTTTTCTTCCGTTACTTCGCCCAGAATCCGGATCGCCAGCCCCGGTCCAGGGAAAGGCTGGCGCCAGACGATTTCTTCCGGCAGGTCCAGTTCCCGGCCAACTTCCCGCACCTCATCCTTAAAGAGCATGCGTAAAGGTTCAATCAGTTCAAACTGCATATCCTCCGGGAGCCCGCCCACATTGTGATGGGTTTTGATTGTTTCGGCCGTATCTGTCCCGCTTTCCACCACGTCCGGATAAAGAGTACCCTGTACTAAAAAATCCACTTGCCCCAGTTTGCGGGCCTCATCTTCAAAAAGCCGGATAAATTCATTCCCGATCGTTTTCCGCTTCATTTCCGGGTCGGACATGCCAACCATTTTACCAAGGAAGCGTTCACTGGCATCAACAAAAACCAAATTCAAATGAAACTGCTCGGTAAATATTTTTTTAACCTGGATCGCCTCATCCTTGCGCATAAAGCCATGGTCAACAAAGACACAGGTAAGCTTGTCCCCTACCGCCCGGTGTACCAAAGCTGCAGCTACCGAGGAATCCACCCCACCGCTCAAAGCACACAAGACCCGGCCCTCCCCCACCCGTGCCCGGATGTCCGCGATTTGGCCTTCAATAAAGGACTCCATCGTCCACTCCCCTTGACAACCACAGATATCAAAAAGGAATTGTTCAAGCATTTTCTGCCCTTCCGGAGTGTGTTTGACTTCAGGGTGGAACTGAACTCCGTAAAAGTGCCGTTTTTCATCCATAATCGCTGCCACCGGAGTATGTTCAGTGCGAGCCGCCACCGTAAAACCTTGAGGCAGATCTCTTACTGCATCCCCATGGCTCATCCAGCACTGTCTTTCCCCTTCAAGGCTCTGCCAGATCCCTCTTCCCTGCTCCACCCTAAGCATGGTTTTACCGTATTCGCGCACCTCTGGGTGTTCCACATTCCCACCAAGCTGGACGGTCATAAGCTGCATCCCATAGCAGATTCCCAAGATCGGAATCCCCAGTTCATAAATAGCGGGGTCAACCATGGGAGCGCCTTCTTGATTGACACTCGCGGGTCCGCCGGAGAAAATGATGCCTTTGGGGTTTCTCCTTGTGATCTCCTCGATTGAAGTCTTATACGAAATCATCTCCGAATACACATGGGCTTCCCGCACCCGGCGCGCAATCAACTGATTATATTGGCCGCCAAAATCGAGAACGAGCACTAATTCCAACTTAATCACCATTCCTTAAAGAAACGCCTGACCGCACACCGGCTCAGGCGGAACATTATCTAACGCTCTAACTTGACGCACAATACCCCAAAAAGGAATTCTGTGTCCTAACGATTCTGCCCTAAAAAGGGGGTAACCACAATTTATGGACTAATTATAGGCTGTGGGACTGAGGACTCCAACATAAGGCAAATTGCGGTACTGCTCATTGTAATCAAGCCCATAACCCACCACGAACTCATCCGGAATCTCAAAACCCTTGTAATCTGGAACGACCTCAACCTTACGCCTGCTGGGCTTGTCCAAAAGAGTAATAATTTTGACGCTTAAAGGATTCCGTCCTGACAGGTTTTCCTTCAAATATTTAAGGGTAAGTCCGGTATCAACAATATCTTCGCAAATAAGAATATGTATGTCTTCCACACTGCGCTCCAAGTCTTTCAAAATCCGCACAACTCCCGAGGATTGAGTTGAAGCGCCATAACTGGACACCGCCATAAAATCATAAGACAAAGGGATTTTTACCTCCCGGATGAGATCAGTCATAAAAAGGACTGCACCTTTAAGAATTCCCAGAACCAAAAGATTTTTTCCCGCATAATCCCGGGAAACCTCGGCCCCCAACTCCGCAATCCGGGCTTTCAGCTGTTCTTCAGTAAGCAGTATTCTTGCAATATCATTTTCCAACGGTCCCACCTCCGGCTCATTCTTCTAATATGCCCCAAATTATAACAGAGGGGTGTTTTGCCTGTCAAACCGGCATGGAAAAACCGGGTAGAAAATCAACAGAGACGGGTCTTTGACACTTGCATTAAAAGAGAAATCCCTACAAGCCTTGAAAACAGGGCTTTTTTTATTGATAATCTGTCAAATTTGTCCTGGATAGTAGTGCGTAATGTTGCGTAATGTGGTATAATGTAAGGGATTGGAGGGATCCCTTATCATGAGGCTGAGCGTATCAAAGTCCAAAAATGCCATCTCGCTTTATGTCATACAATCTGTTTATGAGAACGGTAGGCGTTCTACTAAAGTTGTTGAGAAGTTAGGTACGATTGCCGAGTTACAAAAGAAACTAAATGGGCATGACCCCATTGAATGGGCCAAGTCATACATCGAGGAGCTTAATAAAAAAGAAAAAGAGCAGTCGCGTGAAATCATAGTCAAATATTCACCTTCTAAAGTAATTTCTAAAGACCATCAGCACCTGTTTAACGGCGGTTATCTTTTTCTGCAGCAGGTCTATCATGAACTTAATCTCCATAAGGTTTCTGCTGAGATATCAAAAAGACATAAGTTTTCCTTTGATCTGAATGCTATTTTGTCACGGCTCCTATACGGACGGATCCTTTTCCCTTCCTCCAAGCTCTCTACATATCTGCATTCCTCAAGGTTCATTGAGCAACCCGGTTTTGAACTACAGCATGTTTATAGGGCGCTTGAGGTCATTTCTAAGGAAATGGATTTTATACAGTCTTCTCTTTACCACAACAGTCTTAGGATCTCTAAAAGAAATACAAGCATCCTCTATTATGACTGCACTAATTATTTCTTTGAGATCGAACAGGAGGACGGCCTTAAACAGTATGGTGCCTCAAAAGAACACCGGCCTAACCCCATCATTCAAATGGGTCTGTTCATGGATGGGGACGGCATTCCCCTTGCTTTTAGCTTAAATAGTGGCAATACTAATGAGCAAGTAACACTTAAACCTCTGGAAGAAAAAATTCTTACCGATTTTAAACTTTCTAAATTTGTTGTTTGCACGGACGCCGGCCTGGCTTCCGTGAGGAATAGAAAATTTAACGACGAGGGCCAGCGAGCATTTATCACAACCCAATCGATTAAAAAACTGAAAAAACATTTAAGGGAATGGGCACTCGATCCAGAGGGTTGGCATCTTACGGATCATGATAAAACTTACGATATCACTAAACTTGATGAAGAAAGCTGCTGGGACAAATACTTTTACAAAGAACGCTGGATTAAAGAAGGTGATCTGGAACAAAAGCTCATTGTCACTTATTCCGTTAAGTACAAAAATTACCAACGTCAAATTCGCAACTCGCAAATCGAACGCGCTCAAAAGGTAATCGATACTAATCCCACCAAAATCTCAAAGAATAATCAGAATGACTATAAACGCTTCATCAAGAAAACCAGTTGCACATCTGACGGCGAAGTAGCAAGCAATGAAATTTATGCACTAAACACCGAATCTATTTCTGCCGAAGAGGTCTATGATGGATTTTATGCCGTTTGCACGAACCTTGAAGGCTGTGCGCAGGAGATTATCCGGATTAATCAACAGCGCTGGGAGATTGAAGAATGCTTCCGGATTATGAAAAGCGAATTCAGAGCGCGACCCGTATATTTGAGTCGCGAAGATAGAATTAAGGCCCATTTTACTACCTGCTTCATTTCGCTTATTATCTACCGATTACTGGAAAAGAAACTGAATAGTAAATTTACCTGCAGTGAGATCATTAACGGGCTAAGGGACATGAATTTCTACAAGGTCAAGGATGAGGGATATATACCCGTTTATACGAGAACCGATTTTACCGATGCCTTACATGGAACTTTTGGCTTCAGAACTGACTACGAGATAATAAAAAATAAACAGATGAAAAATATTTTTCGTGCGACAAAAGGATAGAAAATATTACTCACTTTTTTAAATCGCAAAAAAGCTTGGAAGTGCCGTGGGTACAACGTTTCCAAGCTTTTTGTAATCTTTAACTGTCAAAGATGAGATTATAACAGAGGGGTGTTTTGCCTGTCAAACCGGCATGGAAAAACCGGGTAGAAAATCAACAGAGACTAAACACACAGCCTAGCCTCTGTCAATTCCATGATATAATTCATTTTCCAAGGATAAACCATGGGACTAACTAATTTTCTTCATACTTCCTTAGATGTTCTGTTCATTAGGTACTCGGAATATTTAAGATGTTAAAATGCTAGGTCCTTAGATGCTCGGTTCCTGGATATTTATTTCTTTACCGATATCCTTGAATTCCAGAGTCAATGACATGGGTTCACCCTTAGCTTTACTTTTCGCCTCAATGACGGCTTTAACCGGAATTTTGTCAGACTTGCGAATATATAAGGTATAGGAGAAATCACCCCAAAATTGTTCCATGAGTTGGTTATCCACACTCGGTTTCAGATTGCATTCCCACACTTTTTCCCCGTTGAGTTTTTTCTGTCCGCTAATAACCACCTCCCCCAGCTCTTTTAGTTGCAAGGAAGATATAGGGTCAAGCTCCGCCAGAAATACTTCTTGCGCGGCAGGGGCGTTACTAAAGCGAACCCACTTTTTGCTAAAAGGATCTTTCATAAAAAGAGAGTCTCCGATGCGAATCATCTCAATTTCGCTCCCTACCGTCTGCCCGATAATATGAGTGTTTCCACCGTCCTTTTCTCCCTTAATCTCTGTTAACACCCTATCCTTACCATCAACCCATTGGTGTTGGGTCATCGTGTAGCGAAAAGAGGCTACTGCATTCAATCGTTCTAAGCTTCGTGCTACAAGCTCGTTCGGGTCGGGCCGATCCAAAAGGCGGACACCAAAAACCCCTGTCAAAACCAGCACGATTGCAATGAGTAAAATTAATCCTCTTTTCTTCATCCCTAGCCCCCCCTGGCGGAGTTCTTAGTCAAACTTTATGTAGCTAAAGGTTGACCTATTCCATTAAATGATTGGGTGTTGAAAAAAGGCATTTCAGAAAAAAGAGGCCTCTCGTAAGTTCAGCGAACTCATGAGAGGTCTCCAGAAAAAATGTTAGCAAAATGTTAGCATTTAGGCAGAATCCATTTAGCAGCCTTTACTGGACAAGCCTAGAAGGCTTTGCTTACATCATGCCGCCCATTCCACCCATGCCGCCCATACCACCCATGGCAGCCGCACCTTTATCTTTTTCCGGGAGATCCGTAACCAGGCACTCTGTGGTCAGAAGCATCGCAGCAATGGAAGCGGCGTTTTGGAGAGCAGAACGGGTAACTTTAGCCGGGTCAACAATCCCAGCTCCGATCATGTCTTCGTAATCCATCGTGACGGCATTGAAGCCAACACCACGGCCATGGGTCCGAACTTTCTCCACCACCACAGATCCTTCAACTCCGGCATTGTTGGCGATTTGGCGCAGAGGCTCTTCTAAAGAGCGGCGCACGATCGTAACCCCAGTCTTCTCATCCCCGACAAGTTCTACCTTGTCCAAAGTAGCAATGGCGTCAATGAATGCGGTGCCGCCGCCGGCTACAATTCCTTCTTCGACTGCAGCACGGGTGGCAGCCAAAGCATCTTCAATCCGCAGTTTCTTTTCTTTCATTTCCGTTTCGGTAGCAGCTCCGACTTGGATCACTGCTACGCCGCCTGCCAGTTTGGCCAAACGTTCTTGCAGTTTTTCGCGGTCGAAGTCAGAAGTAGTCTCTTCGATTTGCTTCTTAATCGCTTCCACCCGTTTTTGGATCTCATCAGTGCTGCCCGCGCCTTCTACAATCGTGGTTTCTTCCTTGGTAACACGCACTTGGCGGGCACGACCGAGCATATCAATCGTGGTATTTTCCAGTTTTAAGCCCAGGTCTTCCGTAACCACGGTACCACCGGTGAGGACTGAAATATCTTCAAGCATGGCCTTGCGGCGGTCGCCGAAGCCCGGGGCTTTTACACCTACAGCAGTAAAGGTTCCGCGCAGTTTGTTTACAACCAAAGTTGCCAGTGCTTCCCCTTCAACATCCTCGGCAATAAGAAGGAGTTGACGGCCTTGCTGCACAACTTTCTCCAACACCGGGAGAATGTCGGCAATAGCACCAATTTTCTTATCCGTAATAAGGATAAAAGGATCATTCAGCACGGCTTCCATTTTATCCGTGTCGGTAATCATGTACGGGGAAATATAACCGCGGTCAAATTGCATACCTTCCACAACTTCCAGTTCCGTGGTCATCCCTTTAGCTTCCTCAACGGTGATAACTCCGTCTTTCCCAACTTTTTCCATCGCTTCCGCGATCAGCTCACCAATCGCGCTGTCCCCCGCTGAGATGGACGCGACTTGCGCGATCGCCTCTTTGCTTTCAACGGTCCTGGCATGCTCTTTAATATCATCCACAATCGCAGTGACAGCAGCTTCAATGCCGCGTTTAATGCCCATCGGATTAGCGCCGGCAGCTACGTTTTTCAGGCCTTCACGGATAATAGCCTGGGCTAACACCGTCGCAGTTGTGGTACCGTCTCCAGCCACATCATTCGTTTTAGTCGCAACTTCTTTTACAAGTTGGGCACCCATGTTCTCAAAAGGATCTTCAAGTTCAATCTCACGGGCAATCGTGACACCGTCATTCGTAATAAGCGGAGAACCGAATTTTTTATCTAAGACCACATTGCGCCCCTTGGGTCCCAAGGTAACGCGTACGGCTTCTGCCAAAGCGTTGACGCCACGTTCCAAAGCATGACGTGCATCCTCATTAAAAACAATTTGTTTAGCCAACGTCTATTCCTCCCTAACATTTTTACCTTAAATATTTGAGGTAAACTCCTATTCACCAACGATCGCCAAAATATCGGACTCTTTCAGAATTAAGTACTCTTGGCCGTCATACTTGACTTCCGTGCCCGCATACTTGGAATAAATCACGCGGTCGCCCGCTTTCACATCAAGCGCAGCCCGCTCCCCTTTTTCCATTTTTCCAGGTCCGACAGCTACGACTTCTCCCTCCTGCGGCTTTTCCTTAGCAGTATCAGGCATGATGATTCCGCTCTTTGTTTTTTCTTCCATCGGGAGTGCCTTGATCACAACCCGATCTCCTAGAGGCTTGATGTTCATTGAAGTAAGTCCCTCCTTAAAATTTCTTAAATATTTATTTTTGCTTACTGTTATATGTTGTTAGCACTCAATTAAGTTGAGTGCTAACATCTAGCTATAATAATATGCAAGGGGTTAAAGGAAAGCAACCCCCTCTGCGGGCCAAATTTAGTTGTTTCTCGTTTAATAACTAAATTATCTCATATAAATCGCCCTAATACTTCATCTTACACCTTCTAACATAAGTATGGGTATCTTTGGAATATTACCTCTTGTTAACATACTCAGCATTTGAACTCTAACGATTATATTGACCAAACTTTTTTGATTTTATTCATTGTTCCACACCTTTTTTGGGACAAAGATCATAACCTATACCAGAAAGGAAATACCAAATGTAAGACGAAAAGTTTCTCACAAGCAAGCTTTGGCTGACAAAGCAAACTCTATACCAAATCCCGATCTCAATCTTCTGGCGCCGTTTCTCACGGCAAGTTAAGAGGCACACAGCAAAGCTGTTCCAAATCTTCCTTGGAACAGCTCCGTTATTTTCCCTATGATAGCGTAATGTTATTGTTCAAGCCTCGCGTACCGTTCTCTTATTTCCTCGATCAGAGGTCCGAGGTTGGCCTGCACTACAGGATGCTCGATATTAAGAAGGTAAATCTTCGTCCTGCCGATACGGAGACTAGGATCAGAATGCTCACGTTCAATTAGAATTTTTTCACGTAAAGCATAGCGGATAAGCTCTTTAACCTGGGTTACCGGCCGCGCCAGGCGCTCACTCAGGGCGGTGCGGGCCTTGGTAGAAGCAACATAAGGCAGGCGCATTTGTATTTGCGCTAGGGTCCCAAGTGCCTGCTCCATGTCAGCTTCCGGGTGATATTCTTCATCCGAACCAAAGCTGAGCATTTCGGTGACAATCCCCGTACTTTCGCAATAGGGCTGCAGGGAATGGTGAACACTGCCATCCACTCCGATAACCCTAACCTCTTTCCCCCAGGCCCGGATCTTCCTGATCAAAGGCAGGAAATCCCCATCCCCGCTTAATAATACAAAGACATCTACCGTAGAGGGCCGTGTCAGCAAAATCTCCAGAGCCTCAAGCATAAGCTCCAAATCTGCTGCATTACGGCGCAAATCTGTATTTGAGTAATTGTTTTTTCCATACACATGTCTGGTGAATACATTCGTTTTTTCGAAGGTGGTCTGGGTGCGCCAGAACTCCTCCCGATCAAAATTGGCAAAGAGATAAATAGCCAATAAGTCCTTGCCCGTCCGCTGGGCATACTGCTGCAAAGCCTGCACGAGCAATTCAGGTGCCAGTTTGTACCCTCGTTCCTGCATGCCGGTCCAGATGTTTTCGTAATCGACAAACGCAATGGTTTTCACTCTTTCACCCCGTTTCCTGCTTGTCTAGTATAGTGTACGCTGGAAATGGACAGGAGTGACAGGCCAAGCAACATTAGTTGAGCCCATGCATCAGAATACGGAAAAGAGGCCGTAGCGGCCTCATCCTCTCAGAAATCCAGGTCATGTCCTTTAAGCTGTCGGCGTCCCACACTCGCTTGCTTCCCCTTTGAGGATCTCAATTCCATGGGTAAGCGCAGGAGAGACCGCCTGCCAACATTCCCGCACAGCTTTCGGGCTTCCGGGCATGTTAATGATCAAGGTATATTTCCTTATAACTGCCACCGCCCTGCTCAGCATCGCCTTGGGCGTGGCTTTAAGACTCTCAGCACGCATTACCTCTGCGATACCGGGGACATTCCGTTCCGCTATTGCCAAAGTTGCCTCCGGGGTAACATCACGCTGGGAAAATCCTGTTCCGCCGGTGGTCAGGATCAAATCCAACTGCAGTTCATCAGCCCAGCGTCTCAGCGTCTCGGCGATCAACTCCCGGTCGTCAGGCAAAACCTCATATTCCACGACTTCCCCTTCGATCTCGCGCACCAATTCGCGTAAAGCCGGGCCGGACAAGTCCTCTCTCTCCCCGCGCGACCCCTTGTCACTGGCAGTAATGATACCCACGCGGAACATTAGGAAACCACCTCGATTTTATCTCCTACGTGTACCGGTCCGCCTGTGAGAACTTTTATGAAAATACCCTCCTTGGGCATTACGCAATCTCCGGCCTGGTAGTAAATAGCACATTTATTGTGGCATTCTTTACCGATTTGAGTTACCTCCCCCAGGCTACTCTCCCCAATTTTTAGCTTCGTCCCCACCGGCAGGCTTACTAAATCAATATCTTCCGTGGTTAAATTCTCAGCAAAATCCCCCGGATGCACGTCAAGCCCTTTCTCCTGCATCTTCTTAATGCTTTCCAAGGCCAGCAGGCTTACCTGACGGTGCCAGTCTCCTCCGTGCGCATCCCCTTCGATTCCGAAATTAATTTTCAGCACCCCTGCTTCTACGTTTTTCTTACGGGTGCCTTTCCTTTCACTCGTACATACAGCCACTATTTTTCCCATTAGATTCATCCTTTCATACATGTATACTCCGGGCAAGCTGCCTTGCCCGCTCACGACGCTCCTCTGCTCGGACGGTTCGCTCTGCAAGGCAACTTGCCTGTTTTCTGTCACATCTGAGGCATGTTTTCTTCCCTGATAAAGTGTCCGCTTTTTCCTCCGGATTTTTCCGCTAAATAGATATCTTTGATTGTCATCGTCTTATCGACTGCTTTACACATATCGTAAATTGTTAAAGCGGCCACGCTCACTGCAGTCAGAGCTTCCATCTCCACCCCGGTTTTCCCGGCAACTTTGACAATCGCTTCGATCTCGACCGTACAGGGCCCTTCTAAATAAAAGTTTAATTTGGCACTGGTAATGTTTAAGGGGTGGCACATCGGAATTAAAGCTGAGGTTTGTTTCGCAGCCATAATTCCCGCCACTTGGGCAACCCCCAGGACATCTCCCTTGGCAATCTCCCCTTCTTTGATCAGCCTCATGGTCTCAGGCTTCATCTCAACCCGTCCGCGGGCTACCGCCACCCGTGCCGTCTCGTCCTTGGCACTCACGTCAACCATGCGCGCGCGCCCTTCTTCATCAAAATGGGTCAATTCCATGTCTCAACCTCCGATCTGGGACATAAGGCGTTGGTCCTGCCATTCCTCGTCATTCATATGATGTTCAGCTGGTTTCAGCCAAACACCCTTAGCAAACAAATCCCCAATTTCCGTATCACTGGCAGCACTGCGCAAAGCTTGACGCAAATCCACTTCGAAACTGCTATGCAGGCAAGGCCTGAGTTTGCCGTCCGCCGTCAAGCGCACTCTGTTGCAGGTATGGCAGAAGTGCCTGCTCAAAGCGCTGATAAACCCTATTGTGCCCTTAAACTCAGGCGGGCGGTAATATTCTGCCGGGCCTCCGCCCTGGACATCTTCGGTAGCCAGCACCTCCTGGATTCCCAAAATTTCCTGCATTTCCGCAATCGGAACAAATTCATCCCGGTCGGAAGCCCCAATCGGCATCAGTTCAATAAAACGTACATGGAGCGGATAAGTGCGTGCCAGCTCTGTAAGCTTAAGCAGTTCTTCAAGGTTTTGACTCCGTGATACTACGACATTCAACTTCACCGGATCAAGTCCGGCTTCGAGGGAGCGAAAAACTCCTTGCAACACTTGGTGCACATCCCCGCCCCTGGTAATATGCCGAAAACGCATGGGGTCCAGTGTATCCAAACTGACATTTACCCGCTGCACCCCTGCTCGTTTCAGGTCAAAAGCGTGCTCAGCCAGTAAAATCCCATTCGTCGTAAGCATTAGATCATCCACGCCAGGGATCTGGGATGCTTGCTCTAAAAATGAGAGAATCCCCTTGCGCACTAAAGGCTCCCCTCCGGTAATACGGAAACGCCGAAAGCCGAAGCGGGTACTGATGTTTATCAGACGCAAAATTTCTTCAAACGAAAGAATAGAATCGTGGGAAATCCAATTAACCCCTTCTTCCGGCATGCAGTACCGGCAGCGCAGGTTGCAGCGATCCGTGACCGAGATCCGGAGATATTCAATTTGCCTTTTGAATTGATCCTGCATACTAACCCTCGTTTCTAAAATAAAATATCCGCGGTCTGCAAATAACCGCGGACAACTGTCCGTTATTGTACAGACTCCTTTCCAATCAGGAGATATCACCGTTTCCGGTCATACCCGAGCGCCCGCTTCATGAGGCACTTGCCTGGTCACCATAGCCGCAGCTTTAGGTTATCCAGTTTCGGAGTTTATTTGGCTTTTCATGCTATTTATTCGTTAAACAACCCTGAATCCCTTTTTTAAACGCTAATTAAATCTCAAACTTTATGAGTACGAAATAATACAGATAATTCTCACATTTGCTTGATATAACACTTCTTTTAGTTTATTATAATATAGGCTTGGTTTTTTTTCTATATGCATTAGCAAGGATTCTTATATTTATTGTTACGGAGTATTTTTTTTAAAAAGTTTTTCTAAGAATAAGAATTATTTGTTATAGGTATTATCTAAGCCAGAGAGGAGGACATATTAGTTACATGAATGAAACCAAAAGTTTTGCCATACTCAAAGCGCAGGGACAGTTAGTTACAGCCACTAGTGATATCGTCGTCTCTGAAATTCCCTTAACAGTTTATTTTAATGAAGAAGAAATCGTAACTTTGCTCTGCTCCCCGGCGCAAATTGAAGAACTTACGCTCGGCTTCCTGCTCACTGAAGGGTTTATCAAAAAGCAGGAGGATCTTTACTCCCTGCGCTACGAACCTGAAGAAAACCTAATCTGGGTCGAGGGCAAAGCCCGCCCTCTTCAGAAAGAATTAATGAGCAAACGTTTTCTCTCAGCCTGCTGCGGCAAAAGCCGCGCCTCTTTTTACTTTGCCAACGATGCCCGCTTAGTTAAGCCCCAAACTTCGAATATGCAGATTACACTCCCTGAAGCTTATACCTATGCTAATCACCTGCAGGAACACCTGCCTCTGTTCCAGGCCACCGGCGGAATTCACAGCGGCGGAATTGCCCGCGCTGGGGAAATCCTGCTCACAAGCTATGATATTGGCCGCCACAACGTCTTTGACAAGCTATTCGGCAGTGCTTTTCGGGCCGGGCTCAACCTCAAAGACCATGTCATCTTTTTTAGCGGGCGCATCTCCTCGGAGATCCTGCTGAAAGTGGCCAAAATGAATATTCCGATTTTAATCGCTCGTTCTGCTCCGACCGACCTGGCCTTAAATTTGGCCCGTGACCTCAATATAACGGTCATCGGCTTTGCCAGGGGAGACCGCCTCAACATCTATACCGCCCCCGAGCGTATCAGCACGCGTTCATTATAAATTGGTGGCTGTGCCCCGCACAAGCCTATCCCACTCTTCCGGGGTGTTCACATTGAGGAAAGCGCGCGTCAAACGCTCTGCTGCAGACACTTCCCTTCCACTGGACATCCCCCCAGCTGCAGCCAACTCCTCTTCCCCTACATACCTAACCTTACACTGAGGATAAAAATCTATAATCTTAAGGTGCCCGACCCTAATATTTTCTTCAATAAAAGGGAGACAGGTGCGGCCATAAAAAGCATGCAGAGGGTTATGCCCTCCGCCTGCCTTTGGCACCACCACATCATACTCCTTCGCCCAACGGCTGAGGAAACGGATAAGCCCACTGTCGAGAAAGGGCATATCACAGGCTACAAAAAAGCTGGTCTCATACGAAGCTGCCCTAAGCCCGGCCTGCAAACCTCCGATCGGGCCTTGATCAGGCATTAGATCTGGCACCACTTTAACCCCGTATTGTTCATAGAGTTCGGGCTCATTGCTACTCAGCAAAACTTCAGTGAAAATCCCCTTTAGCACTTGTAAACTTCTTGCCACTAACGGTTTCCCTTCCAGTTCGAGGAAGGCTTTGTTCTTTTTCATGCGCGAGTTCTTGCCGCCGGCCAGAAGAATGCCGGTTGCCTGCAGCCGGCTCTCCGCTTCCTTAGCCATGGTAATCTTGGAACGCCTCCTCATATTCCCTCTGCCCAAAACCGATCAGTACCTTTTTCCCCACGCGCGTCACCGGCACAGTCATGACATCTGTCCATTCCTGCATCTCTTTGCGCGCCTTGGAAAACAGAATATTTTTTTCCGTGAATTTAATTCCTTTACCCGTAAGGAACCGCTTTGCGCGAGCACAGTGCGGTCAGATAGGAACTACATACATTACGACTTCCTCTTGCAAATCTTTTCATCTCCCACGCTAGAGTTTTCCCCGCTTCAGCTTATCACATTCCCGAAATACTGTCACGCTATCCACCCAGCATGTTTTCAAGATCTGTCCTCCATCCCACTCTCGAGACACCCTCAGCAAGCTGAAAATGCACAGCCTGGTTTTCAGAGCAGCTTGAACCTTACTTTAAAAGCTGTCCCCTGTGTTCCGCTGTCCACGCTAATCCGGGCGTTGTGCCTGTCCGCGATACTGTAGCACACCGCCAGCCCTAAGCCTGTCCCTTGCTCCTTAGTCGTGAGGAAGGGGGTTCCCAGTTTGGCCAGAACTTCAGGGACTATACCTGTTCCCTCATCCTCAACATCCAAGATCACTTCATCCGCTTCAAGCAAAGTCCGGATCGTGAGAGTCCCGCCGCTGCCCATAGCCTCCAAACCATTGCGGGCCAGATTAAGTATCACTTGCCTAATTTCTTTCTCATTGAGCAATAGCTTGGGTATTTCATCCAGGTCCAGTACCACTGATTTTTCTTCGGCAACGGCATTTGCTTCGATAAGCGGATTCAAGGCTTTGACAATTCCGTTTAAGTCTTGCTCTTCAAACTTTTCGTTTTTATTTCGTCCCAGGGACAAGAATTCTGTAATAATAGAGTTCGCGCGATCCAATTCCTCAATCATCAGGGTGTAATAATCTTTATACGCTGCACACTCCCCTTTGACACTCAGCATTTGCAGGAAACCGCGCACAGTGGTCAAGGGATTCCTGATCTCATGACTGATCCCGGCAGCCATCTCCCCCACCAGATTAAGGCGGTCAAAGCGCAGCATCTCTATTTCAAACTTTTTATGTTTCGTAATGTCCGACCCTACCACCAATAAACAGTCTTGCCCATCAAGCTCTATTAACTCGGTTGAGATAAGCGCAATACGGATAAGGCCTTCTTTCGTAAGAAAAGATAGCTCATAATTGCGCAGTTTTCCTTCATGCAAAACCTTTCGTTCTAACGTGGTTAGGTCTTCTGCGGTCGGCCAGATCTTAAGTTCGCTATAACTCTGGCCCAGAACCTCAGCTCGCTTGTATCCGGTGGCAGCTACAAAGCTCGCATTAACATCCAGAAAAAACCCATGGTCAAAATCAACGATACACATGATACTCGGGCTGGCACAAAATGCTTTATAAAAACGGGCGTTGGCCCTAATTAACTCCTGAGCCCGCTTTTTAACAACGTCTAGCACGGGGTCAAGCTCCGGCAGAAGCCCGCGGATAGGCTCCGGGTCGTTCTGGGTCAAGGCCTCGGCAAAAGTCCTCAATCCTGCACCCAGGCGGTTAAAAACACGCCAGGAAAAGTAAGTGGACAGGGCCAGCGTCAAAATCCCTGCCACCAAGATCATTTGCGCTGAAGCAGCCGGAAGCAATACCGCTAAAAATATAACCGGCCCAATAATAAGCACCATCATCCATATATAGACGAGCTTGGTGATTTGCATAGGAAAAAGCTTTCTTCTTAGTCTGACAAACATCTTATCACCCTCATTAATGCAGACAGTTAATTCCTAATTTTCTGCATCC
Source organism: Paradesulfitobacterium aromaticivorans (assembly GCF_054657415.1). Lineage (NCBI taxonomy): Bacteria > Bacillati > Bacillota > Clostridia > Eubacteriales > Peptococcaceae > Paradesulfitobacterium > Paradesulfitobacterium aromaticivorans. The sequence goes on from NZ_BAAHYT010000008.1 coordinate 120,278, forward strand.
CTGAGTTTTTTCCTCTAGGACTAAAGTCTCAGCTTTTAGTTATTAAAAATTGTTTAATATTATAATAAGATCCATTTAGACTTAAAGAGCGTGAAAACGACATGAGTAAACAATAAAAGCTGTAGCCTAGCCACAGCCTCTGCTCCTGAAAGCGTACTTAGTTCTCTTGCTCTCGCTCCTGTAATCGTATTAATTCTCTTTACCCTGCATCAGCGCAAACTTCACTGAAAACACCGTACGGCCTGGTGAGCTTTCAACCGCAATCTTTGCCTGATGGCGGGCAGCGATACTGTAGCATACAGCCAAGCCCAGCCCGGTTCCTTGATCTTTGGTCGTAAAAAAGGGAGTTCCGATTTTAGTCAGGACATCCAGCGGAATACCCGGCCCATTGTCCTCGACCGCGAGCACAACTTCATCCCCCATGCGAAAGGTCTTAATTCCTAATACTCCTCCAGGTCCCATCGCTTCCAAAGCGTTGCGCGCCAAGTTGAGCACGATCTGCCTAATTTCTTTCTCACTGAGCAAAAGCTCAGGGACGATGTCAAGCCTGAGATAAAGAGATTTCCCTCCGCTCAGAGCATCTGCTTCGATCAAAGGCGCGAGCGCGGAAATGATGGCGTTTAAATTTTGTATTTTCAGCTCCACCGGACGGTTGCGGCCCAAAGACAGGAATTCTGAGATAATAGAATTAGTGCGGTCGAGTTCTTCAATCATCAAATTAAAATATTCTTTGTATTTTTCCAGATCTTCTTTCGCCGAAAGCATCTGCAAAAAGCCGCGCACCGTTGTCATGGGGTTGCGAATTTCATGCCCTATCCCTGCAGCCATTTGCCCGACCAGGCTCAGGCGCTCGTAATGCAGCATTTCTTTTTCAAAATGTTTACGTTCAGTAATGTCAATGATTGCCACCAGGAGGTACTTCTTGCCGCTAATCTCTATTTTTTCGGTGGCAGCCAAGCCAAAGCGCTCCTGATCGTCTTTGGTATGGAACTTAACCTCGGAATTATGTATGGCATTGACCTCATCCCCTTGTTCCTTAAGGGCATAGCATTGATCAAAGATATCACAATATCTTAAACTTTGCGCATCCTTAATAACTTCCGCACGCGCATACCCTGTAAACGAGAAGAAACTCTGATTAGCATCAATGATCTGGCCGTCTTCTAAATTAACAATTAGCATCAGACTGGGACTCGAATGAAAAGCTTTGAAAAACCTTTGTTCCGATGCGCGTAAAGCCTCATTAGCAAGCCTGCGGTCGGTCACATCGCGCAGGAAAACGGAGAGTCCTTCTTGCGCTGGGTAGATATGAATCTCTAACCATTTGTGTGAGCTCTCCCCATAGTCCTCATAATGCAAGGGAGTTTTCTGCTCTACTGCCTGTTGAAATTTCTTCTGCATGCCTTCATGCCCCGGTATCTCCCAGATGACTTTACCCACAAGCTCGTCTCTTGTACCTCCCAGGAGAATTTCAGCCTCATGGTTGACATAGGTAAAACGCCAGTCAGAGTCGAGAGCAAAAAAAGCTTCGGAGATACTTTCCAGGATAGCACTCATCTCACGGTTAATTTGAAAAAGTTCCACCTCCGCCTGCTGGCGCACACCGATTTCTTCCTGAAGGTGGCTATTAAGCGTAATTAGCTCCTCATGATGTGCCTGTACCATTTCCAGAATGGTATTCAATTCCGGAAAGTCCCCATGTAAAGTGGAAATACGATTGTCTACGGTGCGTTCAGCAAAAGTTTTTAGAGCTGCGCGCAATTGCCGGAACACTCTCCAAGCCTGGAAAATACCTGCGAGCAAAATCAGAGCGCCAATTATGAAAATATCGCGGACCTCGATCAGCATTTCTTCGATAGCGTCATACATTTTATAGTTAGTCCAAGCATGCCCGACTATCACACCATGGTCAAAGATAGGATAGGTTTGGTTAAGAATCGGTTCCCCCCAGAAGACAGAACGGCTGCTGTACTTTAGTTCAGGCTTGCCGCTTTCATAGACACTGAAATAGGGATAATCGTGTGGAATCGGTTTAAGCAAGGATTCCTTAAATTCAGGGCCAATAGCCACGATACTGTCAAGCTCTATCGAATAGTACCCAAGGCTCATATGAGGCTGAATCGAACTAAATTCATTGACGATGGGCTGAAGAGCTTTATTAAGCACTTTCACCTTTTCTGCTGACGGCTTGTCCAACGCACCCTCCCGGGCGAGGATATCATTAAAAGACCCGGGCAGCTTCTGCACCAAGTTAAATGAAACATCATATAGTTCTTCACTAAGGTGGTCTTTGCGGGACGCCCACGATTCAAACGGAACAACCACGGCCAGAATAAGCATGGGCGCTATGATCAAGGCCAGCATTGCAACATAAACTCTCTTAGTAATTGCCATGGGAAAGAGTTTTTGCCGGACGGTTTGCCACAGTTTCTGCTTACACAACTCGAAACACCAACCTATCGCAGCAGTACAAAGATGTCTTCATCTGAACCAAGGATTTCGGCAGAGCTTTCCAAAACTCCTTCTGTAAATTTGTCGTATTCAAAAAAATTTGATTATTGATAAAGTTGTATCGTTCTTTTTGGATAATTTGCAGATAATCTTGCCTTCTGGAATTAAGAAGCAGTATCTAGCATTTTGCTGATACTGCTTCTTAATTTTTTTAGTTCATTGGCTTGTTCATATTATTGTTGTCCGTCACATAGTTCAAGCGACTGTTGAGCATGTCTATATGACGCTGCATATCCTTAGACATATCCTGAAACATTTGCTTGGCTGATTGGTCTTGAGTCGATTGTGAGAACATTGAATATGTCCCCAGGGCAGCTTGAGCGCTGGCAACTGCTTTTTGCAGGTCTTGCTGGACAGTCATGGAAAACCCCTCCTTGGAAGATGATTTAAGCTTTGCGAGCCTCTTATAGTATGGAATAATTTGCGCATAATTATGTTCTCAGAAAACTTTGCCCTCAAATCGTTGAAAGGAAAAAGGGCTGAAGAACCATACTAAGCTCTTCAGCCCTTAAATGTTTGTTATTTTAGATTTTGGATGCCATATGACCTTTACCCAATTTTGCTGACTTTGACACCACAGACTTTGTATTCATACGTCTTGGTTATGGGGTCATAGGCAGCATTCGTAAGCACATTGGTCGGAGACTCTTTGTAGTGGAGAGTCATCCAGAGCATGCCGGGCAGCACGCGATCCGTGACTTTAACCTTCGTCTCAAGCTCGCCGCGGCGGGAGGCTACTTTGACCTTTTCTCCGTCCTCAATCCCCAGACGCTTCGCATCCTCAGGATTAAGTTCGGCCAGTTCCTCCGGCGCATAGCTCTCCAGAGATTTAGAGTTGCGGGTCATCACGTTGTAATGTGAAAGCTTGCGCCCGCTGCTTAAGAGAAGCGGATATTCTTCATCCGGCAGCTCATCAGGCAGTTTGTAGTCGATGACCATAAAGAGACCTTTGCCGCGCGAGAATTTCCCTTCATGCAAGAACTTGGTTCCGGGATGCTCCGCAGTCGGCACCGGCCATTGCAGCCCTTTGTTGCCGAGGCGTTCATGCGTGATGCCCGCGTATTGCGGCGTGAGGGCAGCAACTTCCTTCATCACAGCTTCCGGACTTTCATAGTTGAAAGCATAACCTAAGCGGTTAGCGATAGCACAGATGATCTCCCAGTCAGCCTTGGAATTGCCAATCGCTTCAATCGCCTTGTTGACCATTTGCACGCGGCGCTCGGTGTTGGTAAAGGTTCCGGTCTTTTCAGCAAAGCTGGCTCCTGGTAGAATGACGTCAGCCAGTTTGGCAGTCTCAGACAGGAAGATGTCCTGCACCACCAAGAAATCGAGGGACTCTAAGGCATGGCGCACATGGTTGGCATCAGCGTCCGTAAGCACTGGGTCTTCACCCATGATATACATAGCCTTGAGTTCTTTCTTGGCCGCAGCTTCGAACATATCCGGAATCGTAAAGCCCAGCTTCTCACTCAAAGGCCGCTCCCACGCTTCCTCGAACTTCACGCGGGCAGCAGCGCTGGTGACGTTCAGATAGCCGGGGTAAACATTTGGCAAAGCACCCATGTCGCAGGCACCTTGCACATTGTTCTGCCCGCGCAAGGGGTTAACCCCGGAGTTTTCCTTGCCAATATTGCCGGTAAGCATGGACAGGTTGGCCAGGGTCATAACGTTGTCTGTGCCGTGGGTATGCTCGGTGATGCCGAGGGTGTAGAAGATCTGAGCCCTCTCTGCCGTCGCATAAATGCGTGCAGCTTCCACCATCTGCTCTACCGGCACTCCGGTGATTTTGCTGACAACTTCCGGCGGGAATTTTTGAAGGTTCTCTTTGAACTTCTCAAATTCTTCCGTGCGCTCAGCGATGAACGCTTTGTCTTCCCAGCCGTTAGCCAGAATGATGTTCATAATCCCGTTGATGAGAGGAATATCGGTACCTGGACGCAGGCGCAGCCAGAGGTCCGCTTTCTCCGCCAGTTCAATCTTGCGCGGGTCAACTACGACCAGCTTGGCTCCGCGGGCAAGCGCTTGTTTCATTTTGGCCCCGATAATCGGATGAGCCTCAGTGGCATTGGAACCGACAACGAACAATACTTTGGAATCGGGAATTTCGTTGATGGAGTTGGTCATTGCACCTGACCCGAATGTGGTGGCCAGACCGGCCACAGTGGGAGCGTGTCAGGTCCGGGCGCAGTGATCAATATTATTGGTTCCGATCACCGCGCGCGTTAATTTTTGCATCAAGAAGTTTTCTTCATTGGTACAACGGGCTGAACTTAAGACTGCAATCGCATCCGGCCCGTAATTTTCCTTGGTTGCGCTAAGTTTTGAAGCAACTAAGTCCAAGGCTTCGTCCCAGGTAGCGGGTACGAACTCGCCGTCCTTTTTAATTAAAGGTTCGGTAATGCGATTGGGGCTGTGGACCATGTCGATGCCGAAGCGCCCTTTCACACACAGGTGGCGGCCATTCACCGGAGCTTCCGGATTGGAGGTGACCCCGATCACTTTCCCGTCTTTGACGTTTAAGTCAAAGTTACAGCCGGTGCCACAGAACGGACAGGTTGTCTGTACTTTTTCAACTTCCCAGGGACGGCCTTTCCCGTTCATTTCCTTTTCCGTCAAGGCGCCAACCGGGCACACCGCAACACAGGAGCCGCAAAAAACGCACTCGGATTCACTGTACGGAACATTAAAAGCCGGGCCGACTTGAGTATTAAACCCGCGGAAAGAGAAGTCAAGCACACTCCGTCCCTGCACTTCTTCGCATGCCCTTACACATTTGCCGCAGAGGACACACTTGTTCGGATCACGCAGGATAAAAGGATTGCTGTCATCGAGCGGAAGCTGACGTTTCTCTCCTTGGAAGACACTGCCGGTAACTTCATAGTCATACGCATATTGGGCTAAAGCGCAATCTCCCATCTTCTGGCAGGTCATGCAATCAAGTGGGTGATTAGCCACCAGTAATTCGAGAATTGTTTTACGCGCCTGACGTATTTTCTGATTTTGCGTACTCACAACCATTCCTTGCGTAGCCTGGGTCACGCAGGAAGGAGGGAGGTTGCGCATTCCTTCGATCTCTACCACACACAAGCGGCAGGAACCGACGGGAGTAAGTTCCGGGTCATGACATAAAGTGGGAATCGGGATATCATTCATGCGGCAGGCGTCTAAGACAGTCGTCCCTTTGGGGACACTGACTGCGCGCCCGTCGATGGTCAAGGTGATCCATTCCACTTCTCTCACACTCCTTTCAATTAAGCTCTTACCACTGCTCCAAATTTACACTTGTCTAAGCAAGTTCCACACTTAATACAAGCTTCAGTATCGATCTTATAAGGTGTGTTCTTATCGCCGCTGATGCAGCTAACCGGACAGCTACGGGCACAAAGGCCGCATTTCTTGCATTTCTCCTCATCGATGCTGTAGCTGAGAAGAGCTGAGCAGGCATGGGCCGGACATTGTTTGTCATAAATGTGAGCCTCGTACTCATGGCGGAAATATTTAAGTGTCCCCAAGATCGGGTTGGGCGCTGTTTGTCCAAGCCCGCACAGCGATGTATTTTTGACAACATGCGCCAGATTCTCCAGAGTATCGAGGTCTTCTTCCTTGCCTTCCCCTTTAGTGATCCGAGTCAGAATTTCCAACATCCGTTTGGTCCCTTCGCGGCAGGGAGTACATTTGCCGCAGGATTCTTTCTGGGTAAAGTTCAGGAAGAAACGGGCGATGTCCACCATACAGGTGTCTTCGTCCATGACGACTAAGCCCCCGGAACCGACCATTGCCCCTGCTTGAATCAGAGTGTCAAAGTCTACCTGCAGATCAAGCATATTTTCTGGAATACACCCCCCGGACGGACCCCCGATTTGCACGGCCTTGAATTTCTTGCCGTTTTGCACACCGCCACCGATGTCAAAAATAATCTCACGCAGGCTCATCCCCATCGGCACTTCTACTAAGCCGGTATTGTTGAGCTTGCCCGTTAAGGCGAAAATCTTCGTGCCCTTGCTCTTGTCCGTACCGTACTGAGAGTACCAGTCTGCCCCATGGCGGAGAATATGAGGAACATTGGACCAGGTTTCCACGTTATTATTATTAGTCGGTTTCCCCCACAGGCCTTTTTGGGCAGGGAACGGCGGACGCACCTTTGGCATGCCGCGGTTTCCTTCGATGGAAGCCATGAGGGCGGTTTCCTCACCACACACGAACGCTCCCGCTCCTGCTTTAACATGAAGGTTAAAGCTGAAACCAGAATTAAGAATATTGTCGCCGAGAAGCCCTACTTCTTCCGCCTGTTTAATCGCTATTTCGAGGCGTTTGATAGCGAGCGGGTATTCAGCCCTGCAATAGATATATCCTTCGTCAGCGCCAATAGCAAAGGCGCCGATAAGCATCCCTTCAATGACAGAGTGCGGATCCCCCTCAAGCACACTGCGGTCCATGAACGCGCCAGGGTCCCCTTCGTCTGCGTTACAGATAACGTATTTTTTATCACCTTCAGCTTGGCGAGCAAAACTCCATTTGAGCCCGGTCGGGAAACCGGCACCGCCGCGGCCACGCAAGCCTGATTTCTTAACTTCTTCAATCACCTCATCCGGCTGCATTTCCTGAATCGCCTTGGCAAATCCTTTGTAGCCGTCCTGGGCGAAATACTCTTCGATCCGCTCCGGATTGATATGCCCGCAGTTATGCAGAATAATCCTGTCTTGCTTCGCATAAAAAGGAGTGTTGTTATACGTGGTAGCTCGCTGGTCATTGGTCGGATCAACATAGAGCAGGCGGTCTACCCGCTCCCCTTGGATCAGGTCTGTCTCCACAATCTCCGGAATATCCTCCGGCGTAACATGGGTATAGAAAGTCTGATCAGGCTCTACAATCACAATTGGGCCCTGTTCACAGAAACCGTGGCATCCTGTCGGCCTCGTAGAAATGGTATGATCAAGGCCATGTTTCTTTAACTCTCCATCCATAATGTCGATAAGACTATGTGCGCCGGAAGAAGCGCACCCCGTACCCGTACAAAAGAGAATCGCTTTCTTGTCCGAAGTTTTCTCGGTTTTAATCTCGGCAAGCAGACGTTGCCTTTCCGCTTTGCAGTTCTCATCATCATGGCAAAGCGGTCCTTCGGTCAGACAGCGCACATAATCTTTGCAAGGGGTTTCTGCGGTGTGCGTACAGCGCTCGCAACAAGGATCTAACAGTGACTTCATACTTCTCCCCCCTTACTCGTATTTAGCTAAGACCTTGGCGACCTTTTCCGGGGTCATCTTTCCGTGCACAACATTGTTCACGGAAAATACCGGAGCCAAACCGCAGGCACCAATGCAAGCCACTATTTCCAAAGTATAACGGCCATCTTCAGTGGTGCCGCCATCTTCAATCTTCAACTCTTTGCCGATGGTTTCCAGAACCTTGCCTCCACCGCGGACGTGGCAAGCAGTACCTAGACATACGCGCACGACATTTCTTCCCATTGGATGCAAGCGGAATTGGGCGTAAAAGGTCACAACTCCGTAAACTTTGGCCAGTGGCAGGCGGAGTGCTTTGCTGATTTGCTTAAGCACATCGGCCGGCAAATAACCGTAGATGTCCTGTGCCTGCTGCAGCACAGGGATCAAAGCTCCTTTTTGCGTTTTATACCGATCTAGCAGTTCCTCAAGTTTAACTTGTTTCGGATCTACTAAATCTTCGTGAACTGCACTCACTCGAACTCCCTCCTCCTTAAATATTTTTTTAGTTCAACTGCGCTCCAGTTGGAACAATCCACCTGAAGTATGTCTGTTTTATCAGCACTCGGAATCATCGAACTCCGAATTAGTGCTCGAACTAATAAACCCCAGTTTCTCCTTCTAAACTATTGAACTCCGCTTAATGCACTAACTAGCCGGGCTTCTAGAAGCGGTGAACCGCATCCTCCGTTACGAGGGCGGTCATCTTCTGATCATGCTCCTCCACAGGAATCTGAGGCAGTATCTGACAGGAAAAAGCCACCGCCATCCGCGGCACCCCTAGCCGCAGACGCTTAAAGAAACGGTCATAATAACCCGCGCCGTAACCCAAGCGGTTGCCGCTCATATCAAAAGCAGCCCCCGGCACGAGCACGAAATCTATCTCAGCGGGATCTGCCTCAACCAGTGCGTCTTTCTTCGGTTCACGGATACCCCACATCCCGGGTTCAATGTCTTGCTCCATATCTCTTACAATAGCAGGGATGAGTATCCCTTGCGGTCCGCAGCGGGGCAATATCAGTTTTTTCTTAAGAGCCAAGCTTTCTAGAGCAAGGCCGGTTGTCTCCACTTCATCGCGAAAATTAAGGAAAAGCATAACCGTTTTCGCCTTCTGATATTCCGGCAAAGTCAAAATCTTGGCCGTAATCCTGTCGCTCTTCAGGGCATGCTCCTCCGCGCTCAGTGCTGCCCTCCGCCCTAACACCAACTTGCGCACTTGGCGTTTTTCATCCATAAGCGGGGAACTTACCGCAGGCATCCTACTCCCTCCCCTCTGTATTAATTGTAACAGGCTTGGCAAATGAAGCGAGTGTGAATCCGGAGTAGTAAATATAGCCTGAACTAGCTTAAAAAAGGGCGCAAAAATAGCCTAACATATAAAATATTCGAGCAATACCTGTAAATTCCTTCTTTTACAAACCAAAAAATCTGTGCGATGTGCGCTACGCTTAGCCTAGCAGCAAAGGCACAATGATCGGCACTAAAGCAGATAAACAAATCCCATTCACTAAAGCAACTACAGCCACTCCCGGTGGACCCACCGCTGCCAGCAAAGGCAAGGTTGTATCCATGGTCGTGGCTCCTCCCGGTGCAACCAGAGCAAGCATGCCCACCCGGCGGCTGAGCCACGGAATCAGGATAATGGCCAAAAGCTCGCGCACAACATTACTCAAAAAAGCGATTGTACCTAAAGAAACAGAATGTATTTGCGTAATTAACACGCCGGAGAGAGAGTACCAGCCAAACCCAGCCCCTACTGCTCCTCCTTCCAGCCAGCTCCAGCCCAGAACCTTACCGATGGCCATGCCGGCGGCCACACTTCCGACAGCTACCCCAATCGGAGCCAGAAACACTTGCCAGCCTAGGCGGATTATTTGCCGCCATATTTCTTTATTAAGACCGAGATCAAGCCCGACTGTGACCAAAGTAAAATTCAGCGCTATCATTGTAGCTATACTTAAATGCTCTGTGCGCACGCCCGGAAAAACAAAGCGTCCTAAAATCACTCCGATTCCGAAAGCACTCAGAATGAGTACCGTCATTCTGTAAGGATGAGCTTGAGCTCCATTGCTCCCTTGTTCGCTCAGCGATGTCCTCCGCCTTGCTAAAAGAAATTCAAGACTTAGCACCAAAGCCAGACTGGCAGCTACTGAACCTGCGGCAAATATCAAAGCCTGCAAGCCGTAGTTCCCTAGCTGAGATAACGTCTCTCTGTCCGCACCTAAGCGAATTCCCATGCTTAAGAGCAGAACCATTACGCTCAATGTCATACCCTTACTGCTTAAGGCCAGAATCCTGGCGGGCAGCCATCTCTGCCAGCCCAAGATTACACCGCCGGCTAGGCAGCTAAACAAGACCCACACTCTCTTCACTCACCTCTTAAAACCGCGTAAAAAAGGAGTCCGTGATCGAACTCCACTAAATATTTTTGATCTGAAATCAATTTCCTTCTCTATTATAACAATTAAAATTTATTTTTGTAAGATGTATTTTTAGTTAATTTCAAGTTGTCGATTGGCAAGAATCTGTTTGTTGTATTAACTTAGTTTAATCTAATACTTTCCAGATGAGCGGTCATGATGCGCACTGATTCATTTAAAGCATCTGCCTGTTCTTCCAGAGTCTTAAGTTCCGCTACCTGCTGCTCAACCATACTCCCTACCTGGAGGGCACAGCTAGTGGAATTTTCGCTGAGATCACTCAAGATTTTCATAGCCTGGGTCACATTGTCTGCTCCTTGGGTGGCTGACTGCAGTTCATTCTTAGCGGAACTCATGCTGTTTTTTAATTCCCGCGCCGCAGCCTCAATCTGGGTAAAGACTGCGCGTGCTTCTACCATTGACAACCCTTCTGCTTCCAAGGTTGCCACACTTTCCTGGGTTGATTTTACGGCTGCACCCACCCCGGCTTGCATCGTATGCACTAAATTTTCAATTTGTTTAGCCGCTGAAGCAGAAGCCTCAGACAGCTTTTTGACTTCTTCAGCGACCACCCTGAACCCCTGCCCTGCTTGCCCGGCCCGGGCCGCTTCGATGGAAGCGTTGAGGGCCAGCAAATTCGTCTGGCCGGAAATGTCCTGAATCAAACGCACAATTCCGCTAATTTTATGAGAATGTTTTTCCAGTTCGAGCACGACATTTTGCGCATTATTTACCTCTGTTTGCATATGCTGCATGCCGGAGTTAAGCTGTTCAATTAAGCCGTGCCCCTGGCTCGCTGTGCCCGCAAACTGCACTGCTGAAGCAGCGGCTGTATTTACCAGTTCCTCCGCTAATGCCAGCCCTTTGCTCATTTTGCCCATAACCTGGCTTACTTCCTCAACTGAGCCCAGTTGCTGCTTGGCATTACCGGCATACTGGTGCGAAATCTCCAAGGCATGATCGGTTGCCTCCTCACTCGTGAGCGTAGCCTCCCGCACTTGTTCGCTGATCATTTCAACTTCCTGTGCTGCATTTTGTGTATCTTTCACCAGCTCCGTAAAATTTTCAGCAAGTACTTCAATTGAATGGGCAAGTTGGCCGATTATGTCCTGACCCTGAAGGCCAATCTTAACCGTAAGATCTCCCTCTGACAGTTCCTTTACTTTCTCAGTCATGCGCTGAATTGGATTATAAAGCACACTGCGGGCAATAAAATAATTCATGATGCCCAGAATCAGACCTGCAATTAAGCAGCTGAATACAAACAATGCGGCTCTTCCATTCTTAATGTCAACAAACAGTTTTGCAAATAACGGGAAGATTATCCCCATTAAAATCCCCATAGAAAGCATCGTAATTAGCATTTTAAGCATTGTAGGCATCGACTTTTGCTTGTGATCTGAGCCCATACTTCCACCTCCAGCGCTTGTTGACTTTTTCACTTAGTATTGCCTTGTTCTTATTCGCTACTTTCTAGTTTATTCCTGCTTTATACTTCAATTATACAAAGGAAAACTCAATGGAATGTATTACTCTATAAAAAATACTGGATTATGCGAAGCCGCTTTGCTGTTCGGTCAAGATATTCATAACTTATCCCCATAAACCTCCTTGATTTCAAGCATGAAGTACACACTTATCCACATTATCCACAGGAACTGTGGGTAACTATATACTTTTTATCCCCAAAGGGAGGAAAAGCGCAAACCCGCATTCCATAGTTATTCACAAAGTTATCCACATTATCCACAGAACAGAATATCCACAGAACAAATGTTGGGGCGAACCCCTTCACAATTCGACAGGATTCAACATGAAACTTTATGCCAAACCAAGCCCGGGCACGGCGTTGAGCGTCCAAGGGGCAAAATCCCCCCTTAGGTAGCGGTAATACCCAGCAGCGGCTATCATGGCACCGTTATCCGTACAGAGCAGGGGTTTAGGATAAACGAGGCAAACTTCCCGCTTGTCCAGTTCTTCTTTCAGGGTTTGACGCAGCAGAGCATTAGCCGCGACGCCTCCGGCCAAAACAACGGTTTTTACCGGCATCTGTGCTAACGCCATGAGAGTTTTCCTTACCAACACGTCAACTATCGCCTGCTGGAAAGAAGCTGCCAGCTCTGGAATCTCAAGCGTTACCCCTTTCATGCGTGCAGAATTGAGCGTGTTAAGCACAGCTGACTTCATCCCGCTAAAGGAAAAGTCAAGGCTCTGTGGTTCGAGCATTGCCCGCGGGAACTCAAAAGCTCTTGGATTTCCCCCTGCAGCCGCTTGCTGTATCTGAGGGCCGCCCGGATAACCGAGTCCCAGTGCCCGCGCCACTTTGTCCAAAGCCTCACCTGCAGCGTCATCACGCGTGCGGCCAAGTACTTTAAAATCCCCATGCCCCTGAAATAAGATCAGATTAGTGTGCCCGCCCGATACCAGTAAAGCTAATAAAGGAAACTTAAGCTCTGGAGCCTCCAGGAAATTCGCATAAACATGCCCTTCAAGATGGTTGATTCCCAGTAAAGGAACGCGCGCGGCATAAGCCATTGCTTTAGCCCCTGCCACTCCGACCAGTAGCGAGCCCACCAAGCCCGGTCCATAAGTTACGGCAATTCCGTCAAACCCTTCAAACCCCAGCCCGGCTTCTTTGAGAGCGGTTTGCACTACCGGCTCAAAATGAAGACTGTGTTCGCGCGAGGCTATCTCAGGCACTACACCCCCGTATTTCTGATGTGTCCGCACCTGGGAGGAAATGATGTGGCTAAGAATCTCCCGACCGTTGCGCACCACCGCAGCCGAAGTCTCATCACAGCTCGTCTCTATGCCCAATATGTAAATATCGTTCATGCTCCACCCGCCGTTTGCAAATTTAATACTTTTATGACAATTCCAGCCACATGATGAGAGCGTCCTCCCGGGTATCTGAGTAATACCCTTTGCGTACCCCGGCTTCCTTAAAACCCAGAAGGTCGTACAGCCTCCGCGCTTCCAAGTTCGAAACGCGCACCTCCAGGGTCATGCGCTCAACTCCTTCGGCGAGCACATTTCTAATCACTGAACGCATGAGGTGTTTTCCCCAGCCCTGGCTACGGTACTGTGGTTCTATCGCCACATTAGTGATGTGCCCTTCATCAAGAATAATCCAGAGCCCCATGTAGCCGATTATTCTGCCCTCAAGCTCCAGACAAAAATAACGGGCATATTCGTTATCCCGCAGCTCGGCTACGAAGGCCTGCTGTGACCAAGGAGTGGTAAAAGAAGAGTGTTCGATGTGCATTACCTTATCCAAATCCGCTCCTGTCATGGGGCGGACAATTGCTTGACTATAAGGGTACGCAGAGCGGTCTTGGGTATGATTAGAACTGATCATCCTTCCTGTCTCCTCCAAGCCTCCTCTTTTTTACGCAAGTTAACTTCCGCTTCGGACAAGCGGATATAAAAGGGCTCGATTTTTTCCCCTTCCCCCTGTTCCTGCCACTTGTGCCAGACAGCTTGAGCAGCGTAAGCTCCCCGCGGCAGGCTTTCATACTCCGGGAGTACAGAAGCCTTAACACCCAGGATTTCCTGAATTAGGCTCTGAGCCTTGCCCGCTGCATCCCCGGCAAAGAGGAACGGCCCGCCCAGCCCCTTGAGCTCATTTAACCAAGCTAGAGGGTTGACAGCCCGCGGTTCAGTTAAACATTCAGGCTGCGCTTTGTCCGCATGCCAGCGGTAGCGCGCTGTGTACCACTCGTTCTTACGCGCATCGAGGATAGGGATAACTTCTGCTGCCCGTCCGTACCCGGCCCAAGCCAAGGCTTCCAGCGAAAGTATCCCGACGAGGGGAATCTCCAAAACCTGCGCCAAACCCTGAGCGGTCGCAATCCCAATCCTGATCCCGGTAAATGAGCCTGGCCCCTTTACAACTCCAATCAGGTCTAAATCTGCCAATTCCCAGGCAGCAGCATGCACAAGCTGGTCCAACATGGGAATCAGGCGCTCTGAGTGGGTCTTGCTTGTATGTAAAAAGCCTTCCGCCACCAAGTGCCCATCCTCAGCCAAAGCTAAAGCGGTAACCTTAGTGGTCGTATCAAGAGTGAGGTATTTCATCATATCCCCCTAAGTACTGTTGCTTACTATGCATCAGCCCTAAAGACGGCTCCGCTAAGGTATTTAGCCGCTCTGCCCACCCAGAATCAGAGGAATTCATTAAAATCCGGCGCGGCTCATCCCCGCTCCCCTTAAGCTCGACAACCAGAGCATCATCAGGGAGCAGATCCGCCGCCACCTCCGGCCATTCTATCACACAAATCTTATCCTGCTGAAAGTGGTCTTCCACCCCGATCACTTCCGCTTCTTCGGGATGGCGCAGCCGGTAAAGATCCATGTGCACCAGGGCCAGCTGGCCCTTACTGACAGGATATTCCTGAATCAGGGTAAAAGTGGGGCTAGTCAACCCTTCCGTGACCCCAAGCCCCTGTCCAATTCCCTGAGCCAAGGCGGTTTTCCCTGCACCCAAGTCTCCCTTTAGTAACACCACATCCCCGCCAAGCAGGAATCTCCCCAGTCTCCGCCCCAGTTCAAGCGTCTCTGTGGGGTTATCACTTCTGAACCTAACCTCCATCTGTAGCAGACCCTCCTAAACAATGACCAACCTTTATTGTGCCCGTTATCCTTAGGATGTAATTATTTCTCCGTTAATAATGACGTAGAGCGGCTTAGCCTTAAGTAAAAGCGGGGCATCGCTCCAGACTACGATGTCCGCATCTTTGCCCACTTCCAGGGAACCGACCCGCTCAGCCACCCCCAGAATCTCCGCCGCCTTAATCGTGATGGCCTGCAAAGCGTCTTCTTCCTCCATCCCTTCCTTCACCGCTAAGCCTGCACACAGAGGAAGCTGTTCAATCGGAGTAACGGAGTGGTCTGTCATTAGAGCAACTTTAACCCCTGCCCGCGCTAACGCTCCAGGAGTGCGGAAAGTTTTATCCTTAAGCTCAACTTTAGCCCTATTTATCAAGGAAGGTCCGACTACCGCCGGGTAGCCGTACTCTGCCAGTTCCTCGGCAATTTTATGCCCTTCCGTGCAATGGTCAAGCACCAAGTCAACCTTAAATTCCCGAGCAATCCTGATTGCCGTCATAATATCATCAGCGCGGTGGGCATGAGCGCGCAGGGGAATTTCCCGTTTCAGCACGCGCACCAAATTTTCCAGACCCAAGTCCCTTTCCGGCTTTTTATCCGGATCAGAGTCTCCCTGTTCCAGTTTCTCTTGATAGGTCTGGGCGTCAACCAAAGCCTGACGCAGGAGCGCTGCCGTCCCCATTCTGGTCATGGGCATTTTCTTTTGCTCGCCGTAAACAACCTTAGGGTTTTCGCCAAAAGCTACTTTGAGCCCCGCTGGTTCGCGTACAATCATCTTATCCATGATCTTGCCGGCGGTTTTCATCACTACTCCCGTCCCGCCGATAACATTGGCGCTGCCAGGCCCGGTAAAAACAGTTGTGACCCCGCCGAGACGGGCGTCACGGAAACCCTCATCCTCAGGATTTATCCCATCGATAGCCCTTAATTCGGGTGTCACTGGCTCAGTCATTTCATTGATATCATCACCCTCATGGTAGATCTCTTCCCCGATCCCGACGTGACAGTGAGCATCAATAAACCCAGGCAAGACCGGGCGGCCTTCCGCTTCAATCACCTCGGCATCAGGCGGGACGGGCAGGTTTTCCCCCAGGGCTTTAATGATTTTACCTTCAATTAGGATACTGCCGAGGAATTCAGCCCCGGCCATCGTTTTAATCCTGCCATTATGGATAAATACTTTACTGGGCTGACTGCTGTTCATGCTGAAACCTCCAATTTAAGAGAATAATTCCGGCCAGGACAAGCGTGCCCCCAGCCCATTGATTAACTTGAGGAAACTCTCCCAGAAAAAAGGCGGCCATCACAAAAGTCATCGGCAGCTCAAAGGTGCTGATAATTGCCGCTTGCGCCGCTCCAATATGTTGAATCCCAATTAAGATAAAGTAAAAAGGGAAAATCGAAGCCACAGTGGCTAAAGCCAGCCCGATCCCCCAGACTTCCATATTTTGCCATCCCATATGCGGGATTTCCCGCCACAGGTAGATGATAAGCCCCAGTGAGGAAAACCACTGGGCATAGCTCATCGCCGCCAGAGGAGATACTTCGTTAACCGCCAGCTCGCCCACCACATTAAACACAGCATAACAAACAGCGGACGCGATTCCTAAGATCAAGCCGATAACAGACACTTTCCCGATCCCTGTCACAACCCCGCTCGCGATCATAGTCCCGGCAAAAGTAAGAGCTACGGCAATAAGCTCCTGCGGGCTGATGCGCTTATGCCAAATTGCTGCCCCGGCCCCCAAGACCAGTACCGGATAAAGGTAGAGCAGGAGAATGGCCACAGATATGGGCAAATAGATCAGGGCATAGGCATAGATTACACTCGTACCCAAACTTCCGATCAGACCCTGTACCGCCAAGACCTTTAAACTCCGCCGTGGAACCTTGAAAATCTTTCTCTGAAACAGAAGCGCATAGATAAAAAGCATAATCGAAGCCAGCCAGGACTGCCAGGCCAGCACCTGGGGCGGAGTCAGCCCATAGCGGTAAGCCAGCTTAATCAGAATTGAGGTGGCTGCAAAACAGGTTGCCGACAAAAGCACGGCACCAATCCCCAGCACCCGTTTTGTTTTTATTTTTTTCATGAGTCATCCCTTAGTGATAAGCTCACCCGTTCCCGCTCCCGGTCGATCCCTATAACCCGGACTTTGATAATATCTCCGACCGCAACCACTTCCATCGGATGTTTGATAAATTTCTGGCTCAACTGGGAAATGTGCACGAGTCCATCGTGCTTAACCCCGATATCTACAAACGCACCGAAATCAACGACATTGCGCACTGTCCCTTCCAGGATCATACCCTCAGTCAAGTCTTCAAGATGGGTGACATCCTTGCGTAAAAGGGGTCGCGGCAAATCCTCTCTGGGATCGCGGCCCGGTCGCTGCAAAGCCCCCAGAATATCTCTTACGGTTGGAACCCCCGCATCGAACTCGGCCGCGATTTTTTCCGGCACCAGAGCGGCGAGGGCGGCTCTGACCTCAAGTGGGCGCTGGTTGAGATCAGCAGTTTTAAAACCGGCCTTATCCAGGATACTTTCAGCAAGTTCGTAGGACTCAGGGTGCACGGGAGTATTCTCCAAAGGATTAGCACCGTCCGGCAAGCGTATAAACCCGGCGCACTGGATAAACGTTTGCTCTCCCAGCCGTGGAATCTTCTTTAACTCAACACGGCGTTTAAACTTCCCTTTTTCCTCCCGCCACGCCACGATGTTCTTGGCAACTGCCGGTTTCAGCCCGGCCACATACTGCAGTAAAGATGAGGAAGCAGTGTTAAGGTCTACCCCGACTGCGTTTACACAGGATTCCACAACGCCATGCAGAGATTCTTCGAGACGCTTGGGCTGCACATCATGCTGGTATTGCCCAACCCCGACAGCCTTCGGTTCGATCTTGACCAACTCAGCCAAGGGGTCTTGCAGCCTGCGCGCAATCGAAACCGCACTCCGCAGGGAAAGATCAAACTCCGGAAACTCCTCTCCCGCCAGTTTGGAAGCAGAGTACACCGAAGCCCCGGCTTCGCTCACAATGATATATTCTAAGGCCAGTCCTCTTTCCTTGATCAATTCGGCCACTACTTCCTCCGTTTCGCGTGAAGCTGTGCCGTTGCCAATGGCGATTAGTTGCACCCCAAACTCCCGCGCGGTCTCGGCCACAATATCTTTGGCTTCTTCCCGCTTTTTCTGCGGCGGATGGGGATAGATGACCCCTATCTTCAACACCTTGCCAGTCTCATCAACCACTGCCCATTTACACCCGGTGCGAAAGCCCGGGTCCAGGCCCAGGACAATTTTGCCTCTAACAGGGGGCAGGAGCAGGAGTTGGCGTAAATTGCCGGCGAATACTTTAATTGCCTGTTCTTCCGCGCGTTCCGACAATTCCGCTCGGATCTCCCGTTCGATCGAAGGAGCAAGCAGGCGCTTGTAGGAGTCTTCAGCAGCTCGTTTAACCCACAAGGCGCATGAACCGGACTTTAGGTAACGCCTTTCGATAATCGCCGACATTTCTAGGAGCGGAACCTCAAGCTTCACACTTAAGTATTCTTCTTGTTCTCCTCGGTTGAGAGCAAGAATGCGATGCGGTGGAATCTTGCGCAGAGGCTCCCGGAAATTGTAATACATCTCAAAAGGGGAACGCTCTTCTGCTTTTTTACTATTTGCTGCAATATCACCAAGATTAAAGCTCTGAGAGCGGATCTCTTTCCTTACTGCCGCATCATCAGAAATAATTTCCGCGATAATATCCAAAGCTCCGGCTAGAGCATCCTCTGCCGTCTCAACCCCAAGTTCGGGATTAATGAACTTCACTGCTTCCGCTTCCGGCTTCCCGGCGGCAGGCTGCTCAAGCAGCCATAAGGCTAGGGGCTCCAGCCCTTTCTCCTTAGCCACAGTCGCACGCGTGCGCCGTTTCTGTTTATAGGGACGGTATAGGTCTTCAACTTCCTGAAGCTTTACCGCCCTAAGGATCTGATTTTTCAACTCATCTGTAAGCTTGCCCTGCTCTTCAATCAGGCGCAACACCTCATCTTTGCGCTGTTCAAGGTGGCGCAGATATTCAAGGCGTTCCAAAATCCCGCGCAAAGCGTTCTCATCCAATTCCCCTGTTGCTTCCTTGCGGTAACGCGCAACAAAAGGAATGGTATTACCAGCGTCCAAGAGTTCGACCGCCGCTTTAACCTGCGTGCTCCTAAGTCCAAGTTCCTTTGCAATAACCGGTGCGAAATTCAAGAACCTTACCTCCTACCAAATTGCCCTGAAAAAGCAGATGAATCAAGGAATCAGGGCATTGCCTAGATTATACCATTCTTCAGCCGGGGAAGAAAATAAACATTAAAGGCGCAGTAATCCATAATTTCCGTTTTGCCGCAGGAAGTCTTAGACTATTACGGCTCTTTTTGTTAAAATAGTTAGAAAAAGAAGCTTGACTTATAAATCTAGTGCCTTTCACGGGGTACAGTCAGAGGAGAAAATTTATGAGTACGTTCGATGCGTTACTACTCGGTCATTTAATAGGGGATTTTCTCTTGCAGACAAGTTGGATGGCAGGCAATAAAGCCAAACAAATGCTGCCGCTCCTGGTTCATTCCCTGGTTTATACGGTAAGCATCGGTGTTTTTGCCTGGGTAACGCTGCACCGTTTTTCTTTTTTGATGCTTGTACTTATTTTCGTTATTCATGTCGTGCTTGACCACCGCACGCTTGTACAGTGGTGGGTGAAAAAAATCATGAGGACAGACGGATCACCCGCCGTTTGGCTAAATATTGTTGTTGACCAGACATTTCACCTACTGGCCCTAGCTGCCGTTTCACGGTTATTATGATCCGTCTGTTTTGGACGAGGGGTTCAATTTGAGGGTAGGAGGAATTGTATGCTCGAAGATTTGGGACTGAAGCCAAAACTCAAAAAAGGCTTGCGCCCCCAGCAGTTGCTACAGGTTATTTTCCAGTATGTTTCACGGATTGCGGAACAAAGAAGTCTCGATAAAATTCTGATGCTGATGGCCGATTTGGGCAGAGAACTAATTGTGGCCGACCGCTGTACTCTTTGGCTGTGGGATCGTGCTAACAATCAGCTCTGGACCAAAGTGGCCCACGGCGTCGATGAAATTCGCATCCCTGCAAACACCGGCCTGGTCGGGGCTGCCGTGTACAGCGGGGAACCGATTGTCATTGACGATGCTTACCTCGACAGCCGTTTTAACCCGGATGTTGATAAACGCACAGGCTACCGCACTAAAGCGGTTCTAGTCATCCCGATCCGCAACAATGACGGGGACATAATAGGCGCTTACCAAGCGATCAATAAGATGACTGCCCGCGGCACCTTCACGTCCCTGGATCTTTCCTACCTCACTCTGGCCGCTTCCTACAGCGGCAGATCCTTGGAAGTCGCCTTACTTAACCAGGAAATTGAGGAAACTCAAAAAGAAATTATTTTTGTAATGGGGGAGATTGGAGAAAGTCGTTCCAAGGAAACAGGGAACCATGTGAAAAGGGTGGCGGAGTATTCCAAACTGTTAGCCTTAGAATCCGGTATTAGCGAAGAAGAAGCGGAACTCTTGCGCATGGCTTCCCCCATGCACGACATCGGCAAAGTGGCGATCCCGGATGCAATTTTAAAAAAGCCGGGCAAGCTGACTGACGAGGAATATGACGTGATGAAAACCCACACTGACATTGGGTTTAGCCTCTTGCAAAACTCTAAGCGCCGCATCCTCAAAACTGCAGCAATTGTTGCGTACCAGCACCATGAAAAATGGAATGGCCGAGGCTATCCCCAGGGCCTGAGCGGAGAAGGCATCCACATCTATGGACGCATCACCGCTCTGGCCGATGTCTTTGACGCCTTGGCCAGTGACCGTTATTATAAAAAAGCATGGGAATTAGACCGCATCCTCAACCTCATCAAAGAAGAGCGGGGCAGGCACTTCGACCCTCTCCTGGTCGATGTCTTCATGGATAATCTCGCAGGAATTATTAGCATCAGGGACGCATATCAGGATGTAGTACTTTAGATTGCTCGTTATCAAGCTTTTTTCCGAAGGTCGTCAGGTGCACAGCCGAAACAGCTTAACGGCTGTTTCGCACCACGCGCCGGATGCTCGAACAGCGTGAAGCTGTTCGCCGAAGGATCGAGTTTGTCGGCTTCGCTAACGCATCCGAAACCCCTTTGTATAACTGCATGTGAACCGTCGGTGCGTCTTAACGCTACGCCGACTGCACTCGTTTAACGCTCCTCTGCTCAGACGGTTCGCTTAGCTTGTGCAGCCTGCCGACCTTTTCACCTTACTTCCCGTTGCTTGCGGTTTTCCTCCACTGTCAGCGCCCACTGCTCCCTTGCCATGTTAACCATCTTCAGTTCGTCATCTTTATTAGGATGCTGAATCACTTTCGAAAAATACGAGATGGCTTTATTGTAGTCTCCTAAGCGGCGGCTCAACTCTCCGATTATGAACAGAATCTTCATCTCAGACATCGAAGTCCCGGCAAAATCCGAGTGCAGGAAAGATTCCTCGTATTCTTGAAGTGCTAACTGCAAAAACCTTTGCTCCTGGTCAGAAATGTTCTCCGTGCGGTAAATCCAGGCCAGACGCAGGCACAGTCCTGCCATGGCTGCATGTTTTTCCTTTTTAAGAGTTCCAGCATAAATAGCAAGTTTGTACGAATCGAGTGCTTGCTGCAAATCCCGCGTATGGCAAAAATCACGCTGTTCACGTTTCTCCCACTGACTGGAAATCTTAACCCTGATTAATTCTTTGGTGCTTACGAGAAATTTGGAGCTAAACTCCTCCGAAAAGGCAAAACCGCAGTCCGGACAAACATTTACATAATAATAGTGGGGATTATGAGTCTCTGGTGGGTAATGCGGGCAAAAATCACTGTCTATTTTATTAGGCCTCGAATACCGGGAACGGATCCTTAAAGTTGTAAATTCCTTGTTGCAGTATAGACAAGTTATTTTCTTCTCATAAAAAGGCCCTACCTCTTGCATGTCTCATCCCCCTCTAGGTTCCATTAATTAACGAACTGCCACCAGGGCAGTTGTTTCCTGGGCGTTTAACTTTCTGATATCCCTAAACAACCAGATCGCTGTCAAGATTGAGGATGCCAAGTCTGAGGCTGGTCCAGCCAGCCATACTCCTGTAAGCCCCCAAAAATGCGGCAGAATCAGGATAAAAGGAGCAAGGAAAATAAGTTGCCGCGACATGCTTAAAAAGAGGGATTTGCGCGGCTGCCCTGTGGCCTGAAAGTAATTAACAGCCGCAACTTGAAATCCAATAATCGGGAGCATAATCAAGAACAGGCGTAAACCGCTGACCCCTAACCTAATCAATTCTGTGTCATCCTTACTGAACATAGCTATTAAAGCACCGGGGAAAACCAGAGTTAGCAGAAAGCCGGTAGTAGTAATGACTGTAGCCCAAAAAGCGCCCAGCTTCAGAGCTGTTTTGACCCTATTGTATTTGCGCGCGCCATAATTATAACCTATGATCGGCTGCGCTCCTTGGTTAAGGCCGAATACCGGCATAAAAATCAGCATCACAATGCTGTTGATAATTCCCATGGCTGCAATTGCCAAGTCCCCGCCATAGTGAGCAAGGCTTTTATTAAAAAGAACTGTAATTAGACTCGCTACCAGTTGCATGGCGAACGGAGACATACCTATGGCTAAAATCCCTTTGACAATAGCAAGGTCAAGCCTGAGATTGTGGACGCGCAAACGCAGCATAGCCCGCGACCCCAGGAAATAAGAAAGCACCCACACCGAGACGACAACTTGAGAAATGACTGTGGCCAGCGCCGAGCCCACAATTCCCAAGTGAAGGCCGAAGATAAAGATCGGATTAAGAATAGTGTTCAGCACCGCCCCTAAAATCATAGTAAGCATGGCCGTTTTGGGGTTACCCTCAGCCCTGATGAAATTATTCATCCCGAACCCGACATTTTGAAAAGCCGCCCCTAGCAGGAGGACTTTGATATACTCCCTGGCATAAGGCAGAACTTCCGCACTCGCTCCAAACTGTATGAGCATAGCATCCATAAACAGATATGAAAGCAGCGTAATGCCGAGTGATATCCCTAATAAAAGCATAAAAGAGTTGCCGACAATAAGCTCTGCTTCCTCTTTTTTCTTTTCCCCCAGCCTGATGGATATTAAGGATGTCGCTCCCAGACCGATTAACATACCAAAGGCCATAATCAGCAGCGGAATCGGAAACGTAAGCGCGATCCCGGAGAGAGCGAGCGAGCCCACCCCATGTCCGACAAAGATTCTATCGACTATGTTGTATAAGGCATTCACCAGCATGCCGATAATCGCAGGTATCGAGAACTTAAAGAGCAGTTTCCCTATTTTTTCTTCTCCAAGTTGCTTAGAACGGTCTGTCATACCCGTACCTCATGTCTATATATTTTTAAAACTAATACCTTGAGCCTTATTCCTTCATTCAAATAGTGTACATCGTAGTTTGAACTTGATGAACGATAGCACTATTTTACCACAAATCAGCTTCGCACATCGCAGAAATTTATGTAATTCATTCATATTGCTTAACCATTCACTCCCCTTTCTCAACCGCTGAAGGAGGATTTATTGTACCTTCAGGGTATAGAGGTGTAAGATAATATCAGATAATTCCGACTTAATGGAGGGTATGATTATGCCTGAGCACCCACTTGATTTCCCCCCTTTCAATACCCTCCCAGCAGATGTCTTAGCTAAATTACAGGGAAAGCTCATCCTTAAGACCTACCCTCAAGACAGCTACGTTTTCGAGCAGGGGCAGCCCTCCCTCGGCTATCTGCTCATTATCGTGTCCGGAGTGGTCGGCATCGCCGTACCCGGGGAAAAAGGAATTCCGAACGTTGTCGGTCTGCGCTATGCGGGAGATTTCTTCGGGGAAACTGTCATCTTGACCGGAAAAACTTATCCTGTCTCGGTCAAGGCTGTGGAAGAACTTACCTGTTATTTACTGGATAAGGAGACCTTTGAAAATCTGCTCCGGACTCATAAAGAATTCGCCGGATTTTTTAACAACATCCTCACCGACCGCCTGCGCTCCCTTTATGAAGAAATGGTGCGAGAACAGAACTGCGATTCCTACGGTCTTGGCTCAGAGCCGTTTAAAAATAGGGTAAGCGACATCATGTCTGCACCTATCATTACCTGCCCGCCTGACACTCCTGTCAGCCACATCGCCCGCATTTTAGCGCAGCAGAAAATCAGCTCTGTCGTTATAACCTCTGCCAACGGCAAATTCCAAGGCCTGGTTACAGAACGTGATCTAATCGCCAAAGTGCTGGCCCTGGATTGCAATCCCGCCTTGGTGTATGCTGCCGATATCATGCACAAGGATGTCCCCATCCTGCCGCCTGACGCTTTTTACTACCAAGCAGTCCTTACCATGATTAAACGGCAGGGAAAATATGTCTTAGTCACTGAACAGTCCGTCCCCTTAGGCATTGTGACTATCGGCGATTTAACGCGAGCCCGGACAACCAGCACGCTTGCTCTCGTCGGTCACATTGAGACCGCCGCCGGTCCTGACGAATTGGCGAACACCGCCTCGGCCCTTAACAGCATTACAGCAGCCATGGTTAATGATAAAGCTCCTGCGAGTGAGATCTGCGAAGTTGTATCTGAATTAAACGACCTTCTTGCCCGCCGCCTCTTAATCCTTGGGGAAGAAAGCTTAGCCTCTAAGGGCTGGAACCAACCCCCTGTTCCCTACTGCTGGCTCAGTTTAGGGAGCGGTGGCCGCAAAGAGCAGACTCTTTCCTCAGATCAGGATAATGCGATCATCTATGCCAATCCCCAGCCAGGCCAAGAAGAGGAAGTTAAGCGCTATTTTGCTGCTTTAGCTGCCTTCGTAGTCGAAGGTCTGGAAAAAGCAGGCTTTAAAAAGTGCCCCCATAATATAATTGCCACCAACCCCGAGTGGTGCCAGTCCCTCACTTCCTGGAAAAACATAGGCTACACCTGGATTTTCTCTCCTACGCCTGAGTCTTTTCGCCAATTCACTATTTTCTTGGATTACCGTCCTGTCTACGGGCAGGAAAGCCTGGCCCAGGAACTGCGTGAGTATGCCTACCGTCTTTTCAGACTGACCCCAACCATTTTGCACCATTTGGCTAAAGACGACCTGCGCACACGGGTACCCTTGAACATTTTCAAGCATATCATCGTTGAGAAAGGCGAAGCGCATAAAAATGAGTTAGATGTCAAAAGGTCGGCTTCTATTCACATTATTGACTGTGTCCGGATTTTTGCCCTGCGCGAAGGGATTCATGAGACTTCGACTTTAGCCCGCCTCAATAAGCTGGTACAGTTGGAAGCATTCTCAGCGGACGATGCGGAATATTTCGAGGCAGCCTATCAATCCTTGATGATGTTCAGGATTAGGGGCAACTTGGAAAAGGTAAGCGCAGGACAAATTCCTGACAACTATCTCAACCCCGATAAGCTGAGTAAAAGGCAGCAGTCAGTCCTGCGCGAAAGCCTGGTCGCAATCGACCGCCTCCAGAACCTGACCGGAATGGCATTTAGGGTGGATTAAGTTGAAATGAGAGGGGGTGGGACAGTGCTGTTTAATGCGATCACGATTCTAACCAAAAAATCATACGACAATGATATCTTAGCTAACTCCCGTGGGCTCGACGGGGTGCTTGAAAAGCTGAGCAAGCTAAGACAAAATGTTTGGACCGAGCGTCTGCTTACCGGGGAATTCGTAGTGTTTGACACGGAAACGACCGGCCTGAATTACAAAAAAGGTGATGAAATTATCTCCCTGGGTGCAGTTAGGATCTCCAACGGGGAAATAACCGCCCACTTTCATGAGTATGTCAACCCCTTGCGCGAAATCCCGGCCGTAGCTACAGGAATTACCGGAATCACCAACGAAATGGTAGCTGACAGCCCGGACGTCTTAGAGATCTTAGACAGCTTCCTTGATTTCAAGGGCACAGCCCCTCTAATTGCGCACAACGCAGCCTTCGACCTCGGCTTTATTAACAATAAACTACGCAAATACTGCGGATACAAGCTTCCGACCCCAGTGCTTGACACTTTCGTCCTGTCCCACCTTCTCTTTCCCCGGGCTGAACACCATTCTCTCGACCATCTCGCCCAAACTTTCCGGGTATCGGATGCAGGCCGTCACACCGCCCTCGGAGATGCCATCATTACCGCCAAAGTCTACGCCGCCATGATTACAGAGATGGAAAAACTGGGTATACAAACAACACAAGAACTTTACCGCTATCTTCAATATAAGCGACTGACCTGATTCCGATCGTGCATACCCGGGTTCCCGATTACCCTTAACCGTTATAAGGGGTTGAAAGCCTGAAAAAGCTCTCAACCCCTATGTTTGTATCATAGACACCCTATAGCATAACCATCCATTTTGTCTTAACTTGAACTAGACACTCTTGCCTAGAATAGTATTAATTGTAATATGTAATTATAAAGAAATATATTAATAATAGCAGAAAGTTATTATACCAGCTCAAATATTACCCTCAAAAGTATTTTAACGAGGCCGGACTGCGGATTATCCCCGGCGAATGGTTATCATGCAAGTTAATAGGCGTTCGGAATTGGTGTACTTCCATTCACAAAAATATTTTGGCTTTTGGCCTTTACTATCTTTACACTACCTTTTTTTTTGATACAATTAAATTTATTCATACAAAAGTTCTGAATAATTAGAATTGTACAAAAGGGGGTGAGATATTGTGAGTATTTTAGGGCTTACCGACCCAGGAGTAATATTAGCTTACTTTTTGTCAATCGGGAGTGCTCTTCTGTGTGTCGTTTATGGAGTCTTAAATTGGAACAAAGAGTAAAAGAGTAATGAGGGAGGATTAGTGAATGGGACTTTTTTATTTTATTCTTGCCTTATATGTCATTACGGTTGCTTATCTCGGCTACCTGGGGTACAAACATACCAAATCGTCTAAAGATTACATGGTAGCCGGCGGGGAAATGAACCCGTTTCTCACGGGCATGGCGTATGGAGCAACTTTTATTTCCACTTCGGCTATTGTTGGTTTTGGAGGCGCAGCCGGTTTTTACGGCATGAGCATGCTGTGGCTGACCTTCGCCAATATTTTCTTCGGCATCTTTATTGCCTTCGTGGTCTTTGGCAGAAGAACACGCGCCCTCGGCAATCAGCTGGGTGCCTATACCTTCCCGCAACTGCTGGGTGCCCGCTTTGAGTCCAAGTTCATCCGCCGCTGGGCTGCCGCTTTGATGAGCATTGTTCTTCCTCTGTATGCAGCCGCCGTGATGATCGGGGGGGCACGTTTTCTGGAAGAAGCTTTAAAAATGAATTATACGACAGCCCTTTTAATTCTTTCACTGGTCGTGCTGGCTTACGTCTACTTCGGCGGGTTGCGCGGAGTTATTTACACTGATGCTTTTCAGGGCTCGCTTATGTTCGTGATCATGGCGATCCTGGTCTTTTTAACCTATAGCAAACTGGGCGGCGTGTCGGCCGCTCATGCCAAGCTCGATGCGATGCGTACCATGGTGCCGGCAGCTTTTGTTAAGCAGGGCATGACCGGGTTTGCTTCCATGCCTCTGGCCTTCTCGCAAAACTGGTGGTTTGTCATGTCTACCCTGGTCATGGGCGTAGGCATCGGAGTCTTGTCCCAGCCCCAGTTAATTGTGCGTTATCTTACGGTTAAATCCGGGCGTGACTTAAACAGAGCCCTGGTTTACGGCGGGGTCTTCATCCTGTTCATGACCGGCGTGGCCTTTACCGTGGGTTCTCTGTCCAATGCTTACTTTAAGGAATCTGCTGGTAAAATCTCTTTGGCGATGACCGGCACCCCGCCGAACACAGATAAGGTTATTCCTACGTTCATCTCTCAGGCGATGCCTGAATGGCTGATGTATTTCTTCCTCCTGGCTCTGCTGGCCGCAGCCATGTCAACCTTGAGCGGTCTGTTCCACCTGATTTCCACCTCGGTCAGCTATGACCTCAATCCCAAGTCCAGCCAGAATGACAAGCGAACCTTATGGTTAGCACGTGCCGGACTTTTAGTCGGGTTTGTGGTGACCGTGCTTGTTTCCTTTGTCCTGCCGGTAAGTATTATCGCCATAGCCACCTCCATTTTCTTCGGTTTAAGCGCGGCTGCCTTCCTCCCCATGTATGTCGGAGGGCTTTACTGGAAGCGCTCCTCCACAGCCGGAGCCGCCTGGAGCATGGTAGTCGGAAGTCTTATTTATCTTTACATGGTGCTTTTCATCCATGCCAAAGAAGCAGCCATCTTCGGGCTTTCCAAAGCGTTATTCGGCAAAGCTACTCTCTCCACCGGCGCTTTGACCTACGTCGACCCGCTCATCGTGGCGCTTCCTGCAAGTATCGTCGTGTTTGTGGTGGTATCCCTCTTAACCAAGCCCTCCACTGTTTTTCTTGACAACAAAAAGAAAGCCGCCGTTTAGAAACTCTTTGAAGCCGTTTAGGGGTCGTACCTCCCCAAAAAAAAGATTCGAGAACTTTCAACAAAGCCAGTCCAGGTCAATAATTACCGGGACTGGCTGCTTTATTTTTCTTGTTTAGCGTCTTGTTTACTTTTCTATTTTCTTTTCGCTTTTGTTCCTTATTCTCTTCCTGCGGCAGCTTCCACTAAAGCAATGACACCCGGGTAATCATATCCCAAAGCAAAGGCTTTCTGATTCAGAGCCAGGAGCTTTTCCGGAATGCGCGCCTTTAAGGCATCCTGCCACACTTCTTGTGGGAAATCCATAAAGCGGGCCAAGACTCCCATGAGCACAACATTGGTGGCTTTCGCATTTCCGGCTTCGGCTGCGAGCTTAAGCCCGTCTATTTCTACGAAACGTTTTACTTTGTCTTTTAAGTTGGCGAGGATGGTGTCCGGGTATGTGGCCGCCCCGATTAAGACCGGGAGCGGGGAGATTTTCTGAGTATTGGCGATGAGGACGCCGCCTTCGCGTAAAAAGTGAGCCCAGCGGTAAGCTTCGAGCTGTTCGAAGGCGATGATGATGTCCGCTTCCCCTTCATCGATCACCGGAGAGTATACTTCTTCCCCTAAGCGCACCTGGGTTACGACGGAGCCGCCCCGTTGGGCCATGCCGTGAATCTCAGACATTTTAACGGTGTACCCTTGGGCGAGGGCAGCGTGGGTTAAGATTTTGGAAGCGAGGATGGTTCCTTGTCCTCCGACTCCGACTAAGAGGATGTTTAAGTTTGCCATTAGTTGGCACCCCCTTTGCTTAAGGCATTGAATTTACAAACGTTGACGCAGAGCCCACAGCCGTTGCACAGGGTGGGATCAACGACCGCGGTTTTGTTTGCTTCATCAAAGGAAAGGGCCGGGCAGCCGAGTTTCATACACATTTTGCAGGCTGTGCAGTCATGGACTTCGACCGGCGGTTCGCTGGTTTTAACGATGAGGGCGCAGGGTCTGCGGGTGATGATGACGGAGGGCTCTTTAGCCGCAACTTCTGTTTTTACGACTTCTTTGACATGGTCTAAGTCGAAGGGGTCAACTTCGGTTACCCGTTTGATCCCCAGGGCTTTGGCAAGCGCGATAAAGTCTACTTGAGGTGCGGGCGTGCCCATTAAGGTTTTCCCGGTGGCGGGGTTTTCCTGGTGCCCGGTCATGGCGGTGATGGAGTTGTCCAGGATGATGACGGTGGAATTGCCGCCGTTATACACGACATCCATCAGTCCAGTGACACCGGAGTGGAGGAAGGTGGAGTCCCCGATGACGGAGACGAGTTTTTCCGCCATTTCCGGGTGCGCTTTTTCCAGGCCCAGGGCACCGGAGATGGAGGCACCCATGCAGATACAGGTGTCCATGGCTTCTAAGGGTGCCATGGTGCCTAAGGTGTAGCAGCCGATGTCCCCGGCGACGGTGAGTTTAAGCTGTTTTAAGGTGTAGAAGAGACCGCGGTGCGGGCAGCCCGGGCACATGACCGGCGGGCGGATGGGGGCTTCGAAGGGCAGGATGTTTCCTGCGTTTTCCCCCAGGATTTTTGCGCGTACCATTTTGGCGGAGAGTTCCCCGTAGGGAGGGAAGAGTGCTTTGCCGGTGACTTCGAGGCCTAAGGCGCGGATTTCTTTTTCCAGGTAGGGTTCGAGTTCTTCGATGACATAGAGCTTTTCGACCTTTGAGGCAAACGCTTGGATAAGTTTAGCCGGCAGGGGGTTGGTCAGCCCCAGCTTTAAGACAGACGCGCTGGGTAAGCCTTCTTTAACATACTGGTACGAGATGCCGGAGGTGATGATTCCGATTTGGGGATCATTTATTTCCATCCGGTTGACCTTGACCGTTTCGGCATACTCGGCGAGTTTGTGCATGCGCTCTTCGACCACGAGCCGGCGGGCGCGCCCATAGGCCGGGATCATAACGTATTTCTTGGCGTCTTTCTCATACGCTTTTAAGGGCCGCTCCCCGGGATCGTTTAGCTCGACTAAACTTTGGGAGTGGGCAATGCGGGTGGTGGTACGGACCATGACCGGCGTGTCGAACCCTTCCGAGATATCCAAGGCGAGTCCGATCATTTCTTTGGCTTCCTGAGAATCCGACGGCTCGAGCATGGGGATTTTGGCAAAAGCGGCATAATAGCGGTTGTCCTGCTCGTTTTGCGAGGAGTGCATGCCCGGGTCGTCAGCAGAGACTAAGATCAGTCCGGAGCGAACTCCGGTGTAAGCGACGGTAAAGAGCGGGTCAGCCGCGACATTGACCCCGACCATTTTCATGGTGACTAAGGTGCGGGCTCCGCCGATGGCGGCACCGACACCCACTTCCATGGCCACCTTTTCATTAGGGGACCACTGGCTGTAGATTTCCGGGTATTTGGCGAGGTTTTCGAGGATTTCCGTGCTCGGGGTCCCTGGGTAGGCGGCAGCAACGCGCACGCCATACTCATAGGCACCGCGGGCGATGGCCTCGTTGCCTGTCATTAAGGTTTTCATTTCCCTTTCTCTCCTCTTATTGAAAATAGTATTTCTAAATAACATTGATGTACAACTTCTGTTATTACTTTACCATAAAAATAGCTTGAGCTAATAATAGCAAAAGATTCAGATATTAGTATTCGTCAAATTTAATCTGCATCCTTTAGTTTCTTTAACTTGCGTACCACGGTCGACTGGTTAACGCCCAAGGCTTCCGCCGCCTTGACCGTGGTCCCGTACATTTCCATCGCCAGGGAAACAAGCTGGTGCTCTACTTCATCAATGGCAGTCTTGAGTGGGATCACCCCCGCTACCGCGACCATACGCAACGGGTCTGGCTCTTTTTCATAGAGGACGTCATTTACTTCCTTGACCTTAATGACCTTGCCCTCAGCTGTAACTACCAGTCTTTCAATAACATTGGCCATTTCGCGTACATTCCCTGGCCACTTGTAATTATGCATTAGCTCGATTCCTTCGGCTGCCAATTCTTTTTCCAGGCTGTAGCGTTTGTTATTTTGTTTAAGGAAAAAATGAATAAGGGGAATAACATCTTCTTTGCGTTCCCTTAGTGGCGGAATCTTGATCGGAACAACATTCAAGCAGAAAAAGAGGTCTTCCCGAAAAGCTCCTTTGTCGACCAGCTCTTTCAGGGGTTGGCCCGCGCTGGCAATGATTCTTACATCAGCCGCAAGCGCTTTAGGCCCATTTTCTACGCTTAGCTCTTTATCCTGCAGTACCCGCAACAGCCTTGATTGCAGGCTTAAGGGCATCTGTTCGATTTCTTCTAGAAAAAGTGTGCCCATGTGGGCGCGCTCTAAAACACCGGCTTTCCTGCCCGAGCCGCTTTTAATACCGAAAATTTCCTGGGACAGCAATTCCTCAGGTACGGTGCCGCAATTAAGTTTCAGGAAAGGGGCATTTTTACGTTCACTGTGCTGGTGAATGAACCTGGCTATTTCTTCTTTGCCTACTCCTCTTTCTCCGATTAAAACTACCGGAGAATCTACTTTGCTCACGCGTTGAGCTAGATCTAAAACATTCTCCATTGCCTGGGAGCGCACAATAAGGTTGAATTCTGGGTCAATATTGTTTTTAAGCTGCACAATCTCAGACTGGTACTTTTCTGAAAGTTGCTTGCTCTCTTCTAAAGCTTCTCTGAGAATAAGAAGCTCACTCATGTCCCGGATATTAATGACGATTTTACCTATTTCCCCTTCCTCATCCAGCACGGGATTACCCGTAATAACTAAGGAGTGGTCAGCATAGGGCCTTTCCAGAATGTTTACCGGGCCTGACTCTTTTTTCACCATCTGAATGATATTGTTAGAGAAAAGTCCTTTGTCGACGAGATCCCGGAAATGCTTGCCCACCAGTTCAGCAGCGCCAATGCCCAAAATCCGCCCTACCGCAGGATTACAGCGCAGAATTTCCCCCTGATCGTCACAAATAATAATACCGTCATAGGAGGAGTCAACAATAGTCTTAAGTTGGTCGTTTAAGTGCCTGACACTGTACAGTTCCTGCAGGATCTTCTCGATCTCCGAAACATCCTGGAAAACTCCTACCGCTCCAATAACTTCCCCGTTTTTGAGGATCGGTGTCCGGTTAGTGATGTATTGGCGCCTGCCCACCTGAAACTTAATCCCGAATGCCGGTACCCCACTGCGTACTACTTCTAAAAGTCCGGTGGGGATGATAACGTCAGTCAGGAACTTGCCTACGGCTTCTGCGCGCGTCGAACGCGTGGGTTTCTCGGCGGCAGGGTTAAGAGAGGTAATAATCCCCTGTTTGTTAACCGCTAGGATCCCGTTATGGGCCGAATCAAATACAGCCTCAAGTTCCTGACGCCTAAGCTCTGAATGTTGGAATAAGGCCAAACCCAGGTGATATTTGGACACCACACCCGTGATTTCATCTTGGCTGTTTAACACAGGGTAAAGTTCAAAAGGCAAATCCCAAACTTCTTCTACTAGGGTATCTTCCTTAAGGGGGACAAAACGAGTGGTAAGGTAATTAACGGCCTTATCAGCTGCCGCTACCGCGTCCAAGCCCTTTTCCAAGATCTGATCCTTGCTTACCATACCTTGAATATGACCTTGTTCAGTCAAAAGGGGCAGTCCGGGCACTTTCTTCTCTCTCATTAAGGCCAGCGCATCTTCAATGGTATTGTGAGCATAAAGGCAGATTGACAGGCGTGTCATCACCTGTCCGACGCGTAATTGCATGTGAAATCCCCCCTTAGGATGTAAACATACTTTCCAAAAAGTTAAGCAAAGGGCAAAGAAGGCAGCATGCACTCTCTACCTAGGTTGGAAGCCTGCCCTCTTTGCCCGCTTTCAGTGAATTGGGTGCAAGTTTTTAGAATGCTTAGCGGTTTATTGTTTCTCCGAGTACCATGCCGGAGATAATGAGTTTTTGAATGTTAGAGGTTCCTTCAACAACTTGGAAGGACTTCGCATCGCGCAGGTAGCGCTCAGCCGGATATTCAGAGGAATAACCATAGGAACCGAGGATCTTCATGGCTTCGTTGGCGATATGCACGGCAGACTCAGCTGAGAAATATTTGCCCATTGAAGTCTCGTACTGGTTCGGCAGGCCTTGGTCTTTGAGCCAGGCAGCGCGGTAAACCAGAAGCTGAGAAGCTTCATGCTCAGCAGCCATTTCCGCAATGGAAGCTTTAATCATTTGGAAGGAAGAGATTTTCACTCCAAACTGAGTGCGCTCATTGGCATAGCTAACGGCTGCATCAAGTGCTGCACCGGCAACCCCGAGCGCTCCGGCTGCGCAGCTTATCCGGGTGTTGTTAAGCTGCCACATACAGATCTTGAAGCCGTCCCCAACTTCCCCCAACACAGCATCTTTCGGAACTTTAACACTGTCAAAGGAAATCTCACCAGTAGGAGCGTTAGCTAAACCCATTTTCGTGGTGATATCGCGAACCGTCGCACCTTCGGATTCTTTTAAGTTCACGATGAAACAAGTCATCCCTTTATGCTTTTTCTCGCGGTCAGTGTAAGCATAGACCAGGCCATAATCAGCATAGGCCGCTTGCGAGATCCACATTTTCTGTCCATTAATTTCCCAGTGGTCCCCTTTGTCAGTAGCAGTTGTCCTCATGCTGGCAACGTCGGAACCGCTGTTAGGCTCAGTAATGGCGAAGTAGCCAAGCTTTTCTCCGCTGACCCAGCCCGGGATATATTTGGCTTTTTGCTCAGGCGTGCCAAACTTATTTACGGTAAGGGACGGTCCGATATTTTGCATATTGAGGGGCAGACGCCAGGAAGCGTTAACTTTAGCGAGCTGCTCAGCAATCATCACAGACTCCAAAATCCCAAAACCATTGCCGCCGTACTCTTCAGGCAGACCGCAGCCCAGGAAGCCGGCGTCTCCCATTTTTTTCACAATCTCCGGACGGAAAGTATGATTTTTGAGGTCTTCTTCCATCGTCGGAATGATTTCTTTTTCAGCAAACTTGCGCGCCGCGTCTTGCAGCATTCTTTGCTCTTCGGTTAATTCAAAATTCATCTTGTTTTTCCTCTCCTTTACTGATTAGACCGGTAGCTTTGCATACCCTCTCACATCAGGTTTTACTCTTAGTTGCCGCGAAAATTGGGTTTGCGTTTCTCTTGCATCGCTGATACCGCTTCCCGGTGGTCCGCCATTTCTGTGACAATCGCCATATGCGAGGATATTAAATCAAGAGCAGTGTGCAAATCCTGAGTACGTTGGGCCGAATAAACAGCCCTTTTAATCATCTGCACGCATACCGGGGGAGATTCAGCTATTCTAAGTGCAGTCTCCAGCGTAGTCTGAAGCAAGTCTTCATCAGGGACAACTTTATTCACTAAACCAAGCCTCTCCGCTTCAGAAGCGGTGATAAAATCGCCGGTCCACATCAGCTCTAGGGTCTTGGCCACGCCCACGAGCCGCGGCATAAAGTACGCGCCGCCATCGCCTGGCACCAAGCCTGCTTTGACATATCCACTGGAAAGCTTGACACCCTCGGCTGCAATCCTGATGTCACACATTAAGGCCATGTCGAGCCCGGCTCCAACTGCTACTCCATTAATACCACAGACCACAGGCTTATCCATGTTTTCGAGAGTCAGGGCAATTTTGTGTACATACTCAGTCAAAGCCCTCTTGCGGTCGAGTGCCTGGCTGCCCCACGCATCCCCATGTTCATCGTCGGCCATAAAGCCATGGCCGCTAAGCATAGTCTTGGTGTCCCCACCGGCGCAGAAGGCCTTGCCCTTGGCGGTAACCACGATAACCCTGATAGCGGGATCATCTTGGGCATCCTGCAGAGCCTTGGCCCAGCCCTTGATCATGGGCAGGGAGAACGCATTTAATGTTTCCGGTCGGTTGAGGGTAATCTTGGCCAGATAACCCTCTTTTTCATAAATTAAGTGATTCTTGGCAATTTGGGTGATAATCTTCTCTGTTGTGACTTTGAAGTTAGACTTCAAACAAGCTTGCCTTCCCATGATGCATCTCCTCCAGACTCCTACAAAAACATGCTCTACCCCTCGCAGGCACATTGGCTGTGTTTGCAGCTACATTAATTTCTTATTACCCTTTAATTATCCGGGGCAGGATCATTTGATGAACCGGAGTGATTGATTTTGGATTTTGGTAGTTGGCATCGGCGAAAGCTACCAGGTATTGGCGCAGGTCAGGCAAGGACACAATTTCATCCACAAAGCCGCGCTTGCCGCAGTAGACAGGCCTGGACTTGTCTTCATAGTCTTTGACCATTTGATTCATTTTCTCAATCACAGGCTCCAAATCCCGTCCTGCTTCTTGCTCTTTGACCAGGCGACGGGCATAGGAAGCTGCTGCGGCTGTTTCACCGTGCATGACATAGATTTCCGTGAGCGGAGTTCCCAAAGTAAACGCATTGTTCTCATTGGCCTGCGGACCGCCCATGATATAGTGAGCTGCTGCCGAGCCTTTTCTAAGGACAACGCACATCATGGAAATATCGGTCTTTTCAATGGAATAAATCAAGCTTTGGCCGAGGGCCAGGAGTTCAGCTTTTTCCGCTAAATCTCCGACATCGATTCCAGTGGTGTCTTGGAGCCAGATAATCGGAAGGTTGTCGCGGCCGCAGAAGGTTACAAACTCATTTTGCTTGATCAATCCTTGACGGTAATGCTTGCCACCGACTCCGGCATAGGCGCCGTCCGCATACTCCGGATATTTCGGGAAAATCCCTTGGCGGTTGCCGATGATGCCAACCGGGAACCCGTCAACTTTAGCAACCCCCGTAAATACTTCCGGCCCGTAGTCCGGACGGTATTCCATGAACTCGCTGTTGTCAACCAAGCGCGCGACCACTTGCATCACGTCATACGGACGCTTTTGGTTGGCAGCGACAATGCGGTCGATTTCTTCCGGTGCATATTTGGGCGCTGCGGGCTCAGCTACGCGGAAAAACTTGGGATCATAAGCGGGAAGCGTGCGCATGTAATCTTTGATCCCGTCCAGAACCCCTTCTTCAGTGTCGTGAACTTCACGGAAATAGGCAGTCTCGTCAAAGTGAGTCTCAACCCGTCCCGGAGCTTTTGCTTTAAAGCCCTTGGTGGCGTCAATAAGCTGTTGGGCAGCTTCCCCGTCAAAATACCCTTTGGGGTTCATGCCGCCTACGATCCCGGCACCGCCCACGGCAATGTTGGCATCTTTGTGAGCCAGGAGAATAGTCGGGCTGATTCCCTGATAACCGCCGCCGGCCGGGTTCGTGCCATAAATGGCATTGAGAATCGGAATCCCCAATTTGTTTAACTCAGCATGGCGGAAGAAAGTGGTGCCACTGCTACGGCGGCCGGCATACACTTCCTCTTGCTCCATCAACTTGACGCCGCTGCAGTTTGTGATCCAGACCAGCGGGACATTTAACCTCTTAGCTAAATCCGTAACCTTAAGGATGTTTTCAGCTTGGCCGGCAATCCAGGCACCAGCCATTACTTTATTATCAAAGCCGATAATTACAGCCCATTTGCCTTCGATTTTACCAAGACCATCGACAACACCGGTACAGCCTTCTTCATTATCAACAGGGTTATAAAGCGTATGCAAAGGAAGCCACGTTCCAGGTTCCACTAAGTACTCAATCCGGTCATAAACTGTCATTTGCCCTTTCTTGCGAATCGAGTCAGCAGGGATCCCGGCGTTCTTGACCTGTTCAACTGCTTGAGTTATTATTTCCTCTTGTTCCTTAATGAGCTTGACATTTTCTTCAGTACGCCTGACTTCAGCCTCACTCAGAGCCTTGCCGATTTCCGGCATCGTCTCAAAATACGGACGCAATGGGGTCTGTTTTCTTGCCATCATTAACCACTCCTCTCCTAAAACTGGAAAGTTGCCCCCACGGGGCTATGTATTCACGCGGGGGCTGTGACCACTATTCAATAACAATCAGAACCTGTTCTTCGCTGACAGCGTCCCCTTCTTTAACCTTGATCTCTTTAACTGTACCATTATCAGAGGCATAAATAGGAGTTTCCATTTTCATAGCTTCGAGGACAATAATCTCGTCATCAATTTGTACTTTATCCCCAACTTGAACATTGATCTTGAAAACTTTGCCCTCCATCGGAGCGTTAACACTGGTCATGTAATCACCTCCTCTCAAAACTCAAGTATACCCTATTCGTTAATGTTCATTGCAATCCTTCCTTACTTTCCGAGGAAGGTAAGCATTACCGAGGCTGCAATCAAAGTTCCGATAACACCGGCTACATTCGGGCCCATAGCGTGCATGATCAGGTAGTTTTGACGGTTGGCTTCCGCCGCCACTTTATGAGCAACACGGGCGGCCATGGGCACAGCCGATACACCGGCGGCACCGATGAGGGGATTTATTTTCTCTTTAAGGAACAAGTTCATAAGTTTAGCCAATAGCACTCCGGAAGCTGTGCTGACAGAGAAAGCGATCAGCCCCAACACGAAAATAAAGATAACCTGTTTTTGTAAGAAGACTTCAGCAGTCATGGTAGCCCCTACCGAGATTCCCAAGAAAATCGTCACAATGTTCATCAGCTCATTCTGGGAAGCCTTGGTCAGCCTTTCAACCACGCCCGACTCCTTGAACAAGTTCCCGAGCATGAACATCGCCATCAACGCAGCAGACGGTGGTACGATCATCATGATTAAAATTGCTGTCACAATCGGGAAAATAATCTTTTCCATTTTGCTTACCGGACGCAGCTTGCGCATCACGATTTTGCGCTCAGCTTCTGTAGTTAAAAGCTTCATTATCGGGGGCTGCACAATCGGCACCAACGCCATGTAGGAGTAGGCAGCCACGGCGACCGGTCCTAGGAGATAAGGTGCCAGGTGCGAAGTTAAGTAAATGGTAGTCGGGCCGTCTGCACCGCCAATGATGGCGATCGAAGCCGCTTCATTCATGTTGAATCCAAACAAGAGTGCTGCAAAAAAGGTTACGTACACTCCTACTTGAGCGCCCCCGCCCAAGAGCAGGGTTTTCGGGTTGGCAATCACAGGCCCGAAATCCGTCATTGCTCCTAAACCGAGGAAGATAAGAGGAGGGATGATTTCCCATTCCACTCCATAATGATAAAAACGCCATATAAGTCCAACATTTGGTTCCATTAAAAAGGTTAAGGGTAAATTAACAACGAGAATTCCAAACGCTATCGGCAATAACAAAAGCGGCTCATACTGCTTTTTAATGGCGAGATACATAAGTACAAAAGCGATAGCCCACATGACAAGATTGCCCCAAGTCAAGTGGACAAAACCGCTGTTAATGATGAGATCCTCAAATACTTTGAACATGTTACGTCTACTCCTCCCTCTCCGTTTAACGAAATGTTATACTTTGGTAGCAGTATCTTTCTGCTTGCCCTCAATGGCTCGTACAACCGCAGAAGTAGCCATAACTGAAATCTGCAGTAATCCCATGACGAGCATAACCACGATTACCCCGTTAATAAAAATCTGGACTGCTAAGCCCCAATCTACCATTACAAAATTCACTCCCCTTTCCGAGCAGTTGCTCAGCCCGAGCGTACTATGCATTTTCGCATAACCCTTGCTCTGTTGCATTTTATTTTATTACTCTCTGTCGTTTAGTTTACATGGTTTCGTTGAAAGATTCAGCATATTTTCGGCGAGCGGTCGATTTTAGCCCGCTAACTGTATATTTTTTTCCTTGAACTGCAATTCATTTGTCTCAAGTATTTCTGTTTAGCACCTTTTTTTATCTGCAACACTGCATAAAGGGATAATTAGTAATTCTGCACGGCCCTTATAATTCCTGTTGTACGGAATCAGATATAACCGAAAAGTAAACATTATGCGAAAATGCATACTGTTGGGATATACTAAATAGATTTGAATTTACCGCTGCCAAGCATGCAAACAGCCCGCAAGCACTCGCTTACGGGCTGTTTAATTTTCCCCATTATCTTGATTATGCACTCTTTTTGCTATCGTCTGGAGTATTCGGAAACTTATTGCTAATAAAACCAAGTCCTTTGATAAGAAAACTGATTCCCCAAAGCACGAAGAAACAAGCAACAAAATCAAATACACTTAACACAAGCGCGCCTGAAAGAGTATCCGGAATAATTGCCATTTAAAATACCCCCAATAAAGTAAGCATAATGCCGCCTGCTACTGCAGTCCCTAAGACACCTGCCAGATTTGGTCCCATGGCATGCATGATTAAAAAATTGCGTTTATTATATTGCAATCCAACATTATGAGATACGCGGGCTGCCATTGGCACCGCTGCAATACCTGCGGAGCCGATTAGCGGGTTAATTTTTCCTCGGCTCATCTTGGACATCAGCCGCGCCCACAAGATACCGCTGGCTGTACCAATACAAAAAGCAATCAGTCCAAGGGTAACAATTTTCAGGGTCTGTAAATTTACGAAGTTTTCCGCACTCATGGTTGATCCTATGGCAACCGCAATAAAGACGGTAATGACATCTAAAAAAACTCCTCCTATTGTGTTGGAAATCCTCTCCATAACACCCGATTCCCTTATTAGATTGCCCAACATCAAGCAGGAAATTAAGGGTGCAATGGGCGGGAGTAAGACCAAGACAATTAAAATCATCATGATGGGGAACATGATTTTCTCTCGCTGAGAAACAGGCCTCATTTTGGCCATGGCAATTTTTCTCTCTTCCAAAGGAACCAAGGCTTTCATAATGGGTGGCTGAATGAGGGGAAGCAATGCCATATATGAGTATGCGGCGACTGCTATCGGGCCAAGCAAATGCGGAGCCAGTTTAGTCGCCACATAGATGGCCATGGGCCCATCCGCCCCTCCGATAATCCCGATCGCACTGGCCTCAGCGATGCTAAAACCCAAAAGCTTGGCTCCAATTAAGGCGATAAATATGCCCAGATGGGCGGCAGCCCCCAGGATGATCGTACTCGGATTGGCAATTAACGGTCCGAAGTCCGTCATTGCCCCCACTCCCAAAAATATTAAGGGCGGGTAAATCACGGATGCGATACCCTGGTAGTTAAAAAACAAAAGCCCCCCAGGAGCCATTAAACCTGTACCCGGAATATTTACTAAGATACACCCGATCCCCAGGGGCACTAACAGGAATGGCTCAAACTTCTTTACGATTCCGAACCATATAAATAACATTCCCACTAATAACATGATTATATGGGCAGGTGTGAAGTGGGCAAGTCCTGTTCCTTGCCCCATAGCTTTAAGCATGCTTACGATTTCCATAACCTTCTCCTTTCAATTGGCCTGTCCTCTTCGACAACGACAATTGCTTGATAAGCAATTGTCATGCCAATCATCAGAAGCCGCGAGTATTCACTCAGAAGATAGGTTATGATTCTAAGTTACCGGTTGCAACGGTGTCTGTAGCCATAAAGTTGTAGGGAATGTCGTACAGTTGTCTGAAGAACCAGACAGTTTCCCTGTCACCCTCATAGAAATCTGACGTTCAGGAATGCTAAATCCTCTATTTTCTTTGCGGCATTAGCAATTGCCAAAACGCCTATGATATTATTAATATTTTGTCGAATTATGTGGCATGGTTTTTGCATCACAAGGTAGAGGTCACAGTTGAGAGGGGTGAAATTGGCCTGCGTTTTCAGGAAAAATTAATACGAGGAGGTATGTATAATG
This sequence comes from Paradesulfitobacterium aromaticivorans, assembly GCF_054657415.1. Classification (NCBI taxonomy): domain Bacteria; kingdom Bacillati; phylum Bacillota; class Clostridia; order Eubacteriales; family Peptococcaceae; genus Paradesulfitobacterium; species Paradesulfitobacterium aromaticivorans. Next base: position 161,113 of record NZ_BAAHYT010000008.1, read on the forward strand.
GCAAATTTAGATAGTCCTATAGCCGGCAAGATAGTAAAAATCAACATTAATGTGGGGCAAAAAGTTACCGAAGATGATGAATTATTCATGCTAGAAGCTATGAAGATGGAAAACCCAGTATTTGGTGATGCGGGGACAGTGAAAGAGATTTATGTCAAGATCGGCGAGCAGGTGCAAGAAGGGGATGTCTTGGCAGTCATTGAATAAGAAGCCATAGTTTTTCGTCTCCCTACAAGCTCTCATTCTGCCTAAACACATAGGCCACTTCCTTATGCGCACCGGATGCGGTGAACATAAGCAGGTGGCACTTTTATTTCTGGAACAATGAAAAGGATTTAGCAGCGACGATGTCGAATTATTGTACAATAGATAATAATGAAACAACTTACAGTAAAAATTTTGAGTAACCAGGCTCATGCAAAGTCGTTCGCTTTATAATAGTTTAGCAGAGAACCGATATGATCTGAGGGAAGGGAAAGGAAAAATGGCTGTTCCCAATGCCTTGAATGCTGCTTCAGGAATAACTGTCAAGCAAATGATGAATAGGCAATTTCGGGTTCTTCATTTGAATGATACCCTGCGGACTGTGATCCAGTATTACCATGAATATAAATTGAATACGCTGCCTGTCGTTGATGAAAATGAAAACCTTATTGGTGTCTTTCCCAAAAAAAGATTATACAAGGCATTGTTAGATGGTTCCGGCTTAAATGATCCGTGTAATCCTTACATTGTTTATAATCCCGTTTTTGTATCTTCTGAACTGACCTACGATGAAATTTCCCTCGTGGTGAGAATAGGAAGAAGCCAAGTTGACTACGTGGTTGTCGTTGATCTTTCGGGCAAAGTCGTTGGAATGATTGGCACGGGAGAATATCTGCGGGAAAGTCTAAACGTGATTATGACCTCATCTGCCCTTCTCGAGTCCCTGTTTCGTGTGAATTACGAAGGTCTCATCATTATAGACAGAGATGGATATGTTTTGCGCATTAATCCTGCCGCCGAAAGAATGTTCGGACTAAGTCTGCCGGGCATAAAGGGAATGCACCTAAAAGAGATTCTTCCCGAGATCACCATTTCAAGTAAGCGCCGCTTGGGAATCAAACAAACGGTGAAATCGGTTCCTGTCATTGTCAACCAGGTGCCGATCCTTGAGGGCGATGTACAAATAGGTACAAGTATTGCGCTCCTGGACATCTCGGACGTGGAAAAAATTGCGCAAGAACTAGAAATGGTGAAAGAGTTGCAGACCACTCTCAGCGGAGTTCTCAGTGCCTCCTCTGATGGTGTGTTTGTGTCGGACATTTCAGGGACCGTTAGATATGTCAATGAGAGGGCCAGTCAACTGATGAGGGAAACCCCCGAAACGATCACCGGCAGGCCTTTGGAAATGTTTCTCCCAACTAATAGTCCTGCTCAGGTCGCTGTTTCCGGCATAGCTGAAGTTGACGGTTGTAATATTAATGGCAGAAATTGTATCGTTTCGCACATTCCTATTAAAAAAGAAGAAAACGACGGGATAGAAATCACCGGCGTTGTGAGTACCGTATACCTTGATGATAATGTTCTAACTGAGGAAATTGCCCGAAAATGGTTCTCGCTCAGTCAACAAGTACAATATTACCGTAATGAACTTGAAAAACGGGGCGGTGAAATCAGTAGTTTCGATCACATCATCTCCAATAATCCCGAGTTCAACAAGATGAAAAAAGATGCTCAACGTATTGCCCGAAGCAGTTCAACTGTTCTTTTAACCGGGGAAAGTGGAGTTGGCAAGAACATCTTTGCCCGTGCCATTCATACCGAGAGTCCCAGAGCAAAACGTCCCTTTATAAAAGTAAATTGTGCGGCCATTCCCGAAAGCTTGTTAGAATCTGAATTATTCGGCTATGCCCCAGGTTCATTTACCGGTGCGTCCAAGAAGGGAAAGCCCGGTTATTTTGAGCGAGCTCACGGGGGAACCATTCTGCTCGATGAAATTGGCGAAATGCCACTGTCTGTCCAGGTTAAGATATTGCACGTGTTACAGGAGAAAGAATTCATTCGCGTGGGTGGACAAAACATTCAGGAGGTCGATGTTCGGATCATTGCTGCCACTAATCGGGATTTACGGAAAGCGATCGCCAAAGGGACTTTTAGAGAGGATCTTTTTTATCGTCTCAATGTCATCGAATTCTACCTGCCTTCACTGAGAGATCGCTCTGAAGATATTCTGATTTTAGCTGAATCGTTCATCAAAAAATACAACCAGATTTTAGGGTCGAAGATAACGGGCATCAATCAACAGGCTAAAAGAGCCTTGGAGTATTATTCTTGGCCGGGAAATATCCGAGAACTTGAAAACGCCATTGAGCGTGCTGCCAATTATGTTTGGGAAGGGGAAATCGGCATAGAAGATCTTCCTGCCCAGATCTTTCAATGTGAGCAGGAAGCCATGGAAGCAACGGAAACAATCAAACCGATGGATCCCACTTCCTATCGTCGCACCTTAAGTGATGTCGATAAGGAAATGCTGTTAGAAGCTCTAAGAAAAGCTAACGGAAATAAAAGTGCAGCCGCCCGCTTGCTGAAAATAAGCAGATCAACTTTTTATGATAAATTGGTCAAATATGAAATTTAGATGTGACTGGGGAGTTGTCAGTAGCGCATGTTAGCTATGCAAAGTCAAGGTTTATTGAGGAGTTTCAAGCGTGGGTTGTGGTGCCACTTGAGCATCGGCTGCAACGGATAGCTTTTGATTAATCGTTTCTAAGCCTTCCCCTTTAACGTTAATCCTGTAAAGCAATACCAGGGCAGCGCACAGAAAGGCGGGGATGGAGAAAATCAGGAAGTATTGGCCAAAGCTAAAGTTTCCCATCTGGATCAGCCCTCCTAAAAGCGGGCCGATAATCGAACCGAGACGGCCAATTGTTAGTGCCCAGCCAACACCGCTCGATCTTACTTGAGTAGGATAAATCTCTCCGGTTATGACGTGTTGCGCAATTTGTGTGCCAATGATAAATACTCCGGTGGCAGCTCCGGCTAAGAGTAGGAGGAGATTAGACGTGGCAAAGGCAAAGACCCATAAGGCCAGCCCTCCTAAGAAATAGAAAAGGCTCAACCCTGCTTTCCGTCCGAACCTGTCCATAACCCATCCTAAGAGGAAGCCGCCCGCGGTGGCTCCTAGGGACTGAATCATGCCATAGCTGTAGCTCTTGACTAAGGAAAATCCCGACTTTACCAACAATGATGGCAGCCAGCTGGCGAGACCATAAATCACCAGTAAATTGAAGAAGTAGGTCAACCAGACCAAAACAGTCATCCAACGCAGCCCCGGGCTGAAAAGCACCTTCAAACCGCCCAGGGCGTGTAAACCGTCCCCGGATTTCGATCCGTCTGCAGCTTTCACGGCACCGGTTGCTCCACTCTCTGTGAAATCTTGCTCCCTCCATGTGCGCGGAGATATTCCTGCCATCCTCTCAATCTTCTGCATGTTGGAGATTGCTTCCGCATAGCGCCCTTTATGACTGAGAAAGCGGACGGATTCAGGCAAGTATATGGCTATGACTGGAATTATCAGAACCGGCAGCAAACCCATCAGAAGCAAAGGCCTCCATCCAAAAGACGGGATCACCAACATTGCCATCAGCCCGGCTACCGCCCATCCCAGCGTGAATCCCCCAAACATCCCGGTCACTGCTTTGGCCCTGATTTTAGCCGGCGCAAACTCAGAAACCAAAGTTATAGCGATTGGCATCGCTCCACCCATGCCAAGACCGGCTAAAAAACGCAAAGTGACAAAAGCCTTGAAATTAGGGGCAAAGAAAGTTAACCCACTAAACAGGGAAAAAATCCCAATTGACAACATTAAGCTCTTTTTGCGACCGATCCGATCAGAAATCATCCCAAAACCGGCTGCGCCGATCATCAGCCCCAAGAAACCATAGGAAGCCAGCGACCCCGCTACCACCGGGCTAAGGTGCCATTCTCCAAGAACTTTAGGCATAATATACGCTATTATCTGCGAATCATAACCGTCAAATATTAAAGCAGAACCAGTAATCAGTAGCAGCAGAACATGAAAACGGTTGAACTTTTGCTCATCAAACCAATGATTGGCTTTAATGCTTTGTGACATAAAATATTCCTCCCTTAGCCTATCTTCTTGTTCTCCTGCTCGAGCTTAGCGGTAATATCTTCCCGAAGGAGCCTTCTCAAGATTTTCCCGGCTGGACTTAAGGGAAACTCTTTAACTATTTCTACCCTTTCCGGGAGCTTAAATTTAGCGATATTTTGCTCTTTCAGAAAATCAATAAGTTCTGCAAAAGAAATTTTTTCTCCCGCTCTTGGCATCACATAGGCACAAGCTCTTTCCCCGAACACTTCATCAGGCATCGCGATTAAGGCCACGTTGTGCACTTTAGGATGACGCAAGATTAAGCTTTCCACTTCATCACAGCTGATTTTTTCCCCTCCTCTGTTAATCAGATCATTCTTGCGTCCTTCAGTAAAGAGATAGCGTCCTTGCTTCTTGACCACATCCCCGGTTCGGTAATACCCTTCGGCAGTAAATGCTTTCATATTCGTTTCAGGCAAGTTGTAATATCCTCGGATCGTATAAGGCCCGCGGCAAATAAGTTCACCGCTTTCCCCGTCAGGTACTTCATTACCCTCACTGTCTATGATCTTGATTTCATCATCAGGGCAAATAGGAGATCCTGAGCTGTTAAACAAAAGTTCCTCACTGTCATCGAGGCGAGTCAGGTTCAAAAGACCCTCAGCCGTCCCAAATACCTCCTGCGGGATACAGCCGAATTTTTCCTTCAGACGCCTTCTAAGTTCAGGGGCAAGCTTAGCGCCGCCGTTTTGCACGACTTGGAGGGACTCAAGGTTATAGAGCTCGGGCACAGGGGAGTTCACCCAGCGCGCAATCAAAGGTACGGCTGCCGGAATGATCGTTGCTTTTTCCTTTTCCACTAACGAAAAGACTGTTTCTGCATCGAGATCAGGGGCAATTACTACCCTGCCGCCATAAGCTAACGTGGCAAGAATGCCTGGGGAACCGAGAGAATAGTTGTGCCCAAGCGGCAACACAGCTAAAAATACTGCCTTTTCGTTCATGCCTGCCACACGTCCACTCTGCTGGAAATTATATACATAATCATTGTGGGTGCGCGGAATCAGTTTGGAGAGAGCCGTAGTTCCCCCTGATAACAGCATCAGCGCGACTTCAGCAGGATCAGGCTTATACTTGTCCAGATGGCCCGGTTCATATCTTTCCTCAATGGGCTGAATCAAAAGGTCGCTAAGGTATATCGTTCCTCCGGCCTCTGACACCGCTCGTTCCGAACCACTCTCCCCGGCCACAAACACATACTTTAAGCTTTCTACTTCTGCTTTCATCTCCTCAGCCATGGCCAGGTAGTTAAACTTGCGATATTCAGCCGCAATAAAGTAACCAACGGCACCCGAACTTCTAAGGAAATGCCTAATTTCCGCCTGGCGGTGCGGAGCCAAAGCCATCACCGGGATCACTCCGATTTTTACAAGCGCTAAAAAGGTATAAATGAACTCAGGAGCATTGGGGAGTTGGAGGACAACTCTGTCCTGCGGCTTCAACCCAGCCTCCAAGAGATGGAGAGCCATGCGGTTAATCCTCTGACCCAGCTCTCTGTAGCTTAGCCGCAAATCTCCATAAACTAGCGCTTCCTTGTCCCCAAAATTGGCTATTGAAGCATCCAAGACATCCGAAATCGTTAAATCCTGCCAATACCCTTGCGCCCGATAGTGCTGTACCAAGTCCTGCGGCCATGGTGTGCACCCTTCTAACATCAAATCTCCTCCTTTGTGAGTTTTTACTTGCTGTTGCTGAGTTCTTTATGTCTCTTGAGCCACTTCTCTTTGCTACTTCTCAATTGCCCCCTTACTTCATTGAAGTTTCACTTTTCCTGATTTTCTGTAAATTGCAAAAACAGTGCCTGAGCGGGCACTGTTCAATGAGCTAAGACATAAGAAACCCATATAAATTTGCTATATGCTTCTTCAATGGATTAAAGGCAGCTTATACAAGTTAAGCGGTTACTTTTCGTTCTTGGTTGGGAGGAGGCCAAAAGCTTTAACGCCGGTGATGTCAACTTATTAACATGCGATGACCTCAAACGCACGCCCGTAAAGCCCCTTTACACTCGCTTGATTCCAGCGTTGGAAACTTAGGTTGCCGTTTGCCAGAAATTCTGGAAACTTATGCTTCCGGATGGCAAGAATGGTTTCCAATTTGGTGGCGGTATTTTCTAAGCTTCTTGAGCACTGCCGTATGTGAAATACCCAGAGCCCGCCCGATACTGCGTGAGTCTTTATATTTGCGCAGAGCCTGGGACAGCAATTCTAATTCTGTCCGGGCCAAGGCATCTTTGAGTTTAGGCAGTTCGTCCGTGGGCGTGGATGGAGGCATTCCCACCCCCGGTTCAGTCTCAGAGCGGACGAGCTCATGTTGAGCCACAGACATGGGCAACTCAGCCTGGCCGGCAAACCACGAAGGAGGAGTCAATCTCTCACCCGGGCTCAGCAAAACCAGCCTTTCCAAAATATTTGCCAGTTCCCGTATATTTCCCGGCCAGTCATACTCAGTGAATCTCTGCATCAACTCCGGAGAAACTGTTTTCACTGTTCCGTATTTGCGATTAAATTTTTCAACGAAAAACTCTACCAGCACCGGAATATCCTCGATTCTCTGCCGCAAAGGGGGGATTGTCAGAGGCACAACATTGAGGCGGTAATACAAGTCCTGCCGGAACAGGCGCTCGCTCACCATGGCGCTGAGATCTTTATTGCTGGCTGCGATCAAACGCACATTGACGTTAATGTACTTCGTCCCGCCCAGCCTCATAAATTCCCCGTCCTGCAGGACGCGCAGAAACTTTCCTTGCAGTTCTAAGGGCAAATCCTCGATTTCATCCAGAAAAAGTGTCCCATCCTGGGCCAGTTCAAATAGTCCCGGTTTTCCTTCGCTGTTAGCCCCGGTAAAAGCCCCTTTGCTATACCCAAAAAGCTCTGATTCAAGCAAGTGTCCCGGCAATGCGCTGCAATTTACTTTAATAAAAGCACCTTTCCTCTGGCTCCAGATATGAATGAGTTTCGCAAAAACTTCCTTACCAACACCAGACTCCCCTTGAACCAAAACTGTGACGTCACTGGCGGCCACGCGCCGAATCATGTCGAGCAGCCTAAACATTTCAGGGTTTTGCGTAACCAAGCCGTGCGAACGCAGTTCTTCTTCCAACAGTTTATTAAACTGAGAACGCAACTGATCGCTTAGTTGGCGCGACTCATTTAGTTCCTCTTCCAGCTTGACCAGATCAGACATGTCCCGCACATTGGTTACGACCCTGATCACGTTCCCGTCATCGTCAAACACCGGCGTAGCGCTTACAATTACCTCTTTCCCAGTCTTAATCCTTTGAATCCCTGTAACTAACTTTTTTCCGACCCTAGCCCTTTTGGCTACTGCTTCGTAGGAGAAAATCTCTTTTTCATAAAGAGAATCAATTTTTTGACCCAAGAAATCTTCACGTGTCAAATCTGTAACTCTTAGTAGAGCCTGATTGATTTTCAGAACATTGCCCTCACCGTCAGTGATGATGATTCCGTCATAAGAAGACGCGAAAATCCCTTCAAGTTCCTTGTTAACCTTCTTAAACGATTCGAGCTCAGTTGAGATTTCTTCAAGCTCAGTAACATCCTGAAAAACCGTAACCGCCCCGACCACTTCCTGCCCTAATTCCCCCTCCGCAAAAATCGGCGTGCGGTTAACCACATAGGTCTTGTCCTTGTAAGAGAACTGTTTGCCATAGTCCCCGCGCCCGCTATTGATTATCTCCAACAATTTTGTTTCAGGCAGCAAGTTGCTAATCGGAGTCCCGACCACTTCCGGCCCAACTTCCAAAATTTTACGGGCAGCCGCATTGCAGACAATAACCTTCCCTGCAGCATCTACTGCTATAATTCCACTGTGGATACATTCAAACAAAGATAAAACTTGGTCAAGCGACAAGGAAGGTGCGGGCATAAAGTCTTCCTCCCTAAGTGCGCACGTTGTGCGCTTCATATACATTTCTCAGAAATCATCGCTCCTGCGTTGCGATGTAAGACAACCGACCCACCTCATGCGAAAGCCTCTGGGGGACAACAGCATGTCGGTAAAGTCAGGATTAGACAGCACTTGCTGTCGAGTAGCCTGGCGAGTCAGGCCATATATGGTAAAGCCTGTGGGCTGAATCCGGGTCCGTGGCTGTGGAACGCTGCCGGACGTAAAACACCGGTATCAATGGGTATACCCAATATATTAGGGATTGGATATAAGCAGGCCTGTTGACGCACCTGCGGTAAGCAGGGTAACGACCAACCGGATACCTACGTATGGAGATACTATATGAAGCTGTCAAACGTGACCTGCCTAAGTGCCGTTCTCGGCATATGGCAGAGAGCCCTAACAGTAGCCTAACGGCCTTCTGTAATGGAAGGCACCTGGTGAAGGGGGGCAGTATTCCAAGTTCCAATTTTGAGAGGAGTTGCTTTGAATGGAGCAATCAAAACTTGTGGAAAGATTGGAAGGTTATCGCCGTCGAAACAATGCCGACCATTGCTATGTTAACGGTGACCTTTACCGCTTGTTCTACAACAGAGACCTGTACATCATCGCTTACAACTCCGTCAAGTCCAACGACGGCGCGGAGACCTCCGGCGCTGATGGCACCTCCCTGCACGGCTTCGGCGAGGAATGGATTACGGAACTTATCGCTTCCATGCGTGACGAGTCCTACCAGCCTCAGCCAAACAGAACAACGATGATACCTAAACGCAATGGTAAAATGCGCAAGCTCAGCTTTCCAAACGGAAAGGACAAGCTCGTTCAGGAGGCAGTCCGCATTATCCTGGAGTGCATCTACGAACCTACCTTTTCGAACCTCTCGCACGGCTTCCGGCCAAAACGGTCTACCCAAAGCGCCATTGCCGAGGTGGAAACATGGAGAGGTACGATTTGGTGTATTGAGGGTGATATCTCCGCCTGCTTTGATGAAATTGACCATCGCACACTTGAAAAGATACTGCGGGAGCGTATCAGCGACGAACGCTTCATCCGGCTTATCAACAAGATACTCAAGGCTGGCTACTTCGACATGCAGCACGTTTACCATGGGACTAAGACCGGAAACGCCCAAGGCTCCTGCTGCAGTCCCATACTCTGCAACATCTATCTTGATAAGCTGGACAGATTTATGGAAAACATGATCGAGACAGACACCACAGGTGATTACCGCAGGCAAAACCCGGACTACGCCAAGGCAAGATACCAATACAAAAAGGCAGTCAGCAACGGCAGCGACCCGAAAACCATTAAGCACCTGAAGTGTAAAATGGAAAACCTCCCGTCCAGTGATAGATTCGACCCCAATTTCCGCAGAGTAAAGTACTTGAGATACGCTGATGACTTTCTGATTGGCCTGATTGCTCCTAAAGCTTATGCAGAGGACTTGAAGCGGAAAATCAAGGAGTTTCTGAAAAACGAACTCTGCCTGAGGTTGAGCGACGAGAAAACCAAAATCACGCATGCCGCTGATCATGACGTGACCTTTCTCGGATATATCATCCGCAAGGGCGCTGTCAAACACGGTAAATTTCAAAGCAACCCTTTTGACCCAGCCCTTCGTATCTACATGAATACGGAGGGCATCCTGAATAAGCTACGGGAAAATGGCATGTGCACAGGCAATGGCTATCCCATTGGTATCACTCGCCTCCTTAGAGAATCTCCGGAAGAAATCATCAAATACGGCAACCAGGTACTGCGTGGACTCCTGACAGGGCAGCGCGGCTGCGCCAATTTCTATGAGGGTGCGCGCATCCAATACATCGTGCATTTTTCCATAGCTAAAACTCTGGCGCGCAAATTCGACATCAGTATCAAGAAAGTGTTCGCCCGGTACGGCAGGGCTCTTATGGTCAATTACAAGAATGCAAAAGGTAAAGCCTGCTCAGTCAGTCTGGCACTGTACAAATCTTTTGCGAGACAAAAGGACTTCTTCGCTAATATCAAGTTGGCAGTTAAATCGTTCTTCTTCCTGCCCATGTACAACTTGATGGACCCGCTTGCCCGTGGCTGCTACATCTGCGGCAATCCGCACTACAATGTCAGCATGTATCACAGGAAAACGAAGAAGAAGCTCGATGAGCCCTATTCGCCGATTATTACTGTCATGCTGTCCATCAACCGGCGACAGATACCCCTTTGCGCGCACTGTTTTGCCGATGTCGAAGCCGACAGGTTTCAGCTTAATCAGCTAAAACGACGATGACCCATTTGGAATATGGAGAGCCGTATGCGGTGAAAGTCGCTTGTACGGTTCGGGAAGGGGCGGGTTACTTTGCTAATCCGCCTATTTCATATTTAGATTTCCTAATAAATTGGTAACTACTCAGGAGTCAGAATCCTTTTTATTTCGTTATGATCTAAGAAGAAGGCCATTGACGCTATTCAGATGCCAACGGCCACTTCCCACTTTTTATATTAGCCTCGCTTATCGACCGTGCCTTCCTACCCTAAGAACGCTGAAAGTATGAAGATATAACATCAAACTCCTATCGTACTTGGAGCCATGCTTATCCGTGTTTAGAATAGCGTCTGACACAAGCATTGTCCCCGGCGGCAAGGCAACTCTCCGTAAGTACGCGTAAATTGGGAGATATGACCTTAAGCGCTGTTCCAAACCAATGGTCACACCCGGACTGGCATTGTCCAGGGGCTCCGTAATCCTTAAATGAGTCAATCCAGGGACAGGCATCATGAATCAGCAAGTAGTCATCCCCATCTACCGCCATGCGCACCTGTTCGCCCATGACCTCACTCGCCCTCAGCATAGCCCTGACAACCTGTTCCAGGTTTTCCGTATCCCGGCCTCGCTTAAGATAACTTTCTCCGGTACCCTCTCCCACCAGTTCCCAAAAGCGAGTAATTAAACCTTCCGCTGCTTCTACACCGTATTTTTCTTCCACGACCTGGCGCCAGCGGTGAAAAAAGTCATGGGCAATAAAAATCATGGAGCGCCAGTCTTTCTCAAGCCTCTTGTAGGCTTCTTCTGTAGTAGGAGTCAACTCTTTTTACCTCCCTCTTTTTTACGGCCTAATCCCGCGTTCAGCGTAAAACTTCTCTAATTCCGCCTGGTATTCCGCAATATCTTCTTCTGTTACTTCACTTCCGCACTCATAGCAAGTATTTGTCAAACGATCATACCAACGGCAGCCGCAATTGTTACACGCAAGTTCAGGGGCACCGCTTGGATTGTAGAAAATCATCGGCAAGCCCCTTGAAATGGAAGACCTACTGTTTCAAGCAATTCCTCATACCCCAGGTCAAGCAACTGCCCCTGGCTCTTAAGCGCATAAAAGAGAATCTGTCCCGCACGGAGCCCCTGTTTCATTTCCGCAAGCAGACCTTGTTCTCCCTCAAGCAGGGGGCTGATTACTTCATCATCTGCTATAAACAGAAGGTCTGCTCCCGCATCCCCAAACCCGTTAAATTTCACGGCATCTGCTCTCATGCACTCCTCACGTACTTCCCATACGAGCATCTGCCCGCCGTTGTTAGCCATCGTTTTGTGAGAAATAACTCCGATGCGTGCTCCAGGGCTCAGGCCGGAAAACCCAGCCTGGGCCGAATCCAGCCTGCCCTGCCAGCTTTCATTATCTAGCAACACGCCACGCTCCATATCAAGGGTAGCTTCCATCTCTTAGCCTCCTTTTGTACGAATTAATTCGCATAACTGGATTCATTCTCAGCTCCGGCGAGATGCCTTGCATCCAAGGCTTAAATCCTGACTCCCAGACGGTAGCCCTCATGAATCGCCTGGGCCAGGCCGCGCGGAACCAGGACGTCCCCAGCGCCATGCAGTTCATCTACCATGAACTCGAACTCCTGGAACAGTTCCTGGTTGCCGCGGCGCGGTGACGCGGCGATGACGGTGTCAGCCTCGAGGAATGTTTCCTCTCCCTTGTCATTGATCACTGTGACGCCGCCGCCTCCAATTCTTTTAACCGTGGAATTAGTAAGCGCGGGAATTTTCAGTTCTTCAACCCAGGAGGTATGACGCCATTTCCAGGACGGGATGACATCCCCGGCCAGGCGCTTCTCTTTTTCCACGATCGTCACATCCAACCCTTGGTCCTTGAGAGATTCGGCCAAGGTTAGCCCGATTTTGCCGCCGCCTAAAATTACCACTTTCTGTCCGACTTGCACTTTGCCGGAGGCTACGTCCTGGGGATTGACCAAGAGTCCTTCCTCTTCCGGCACCGGGATGGCCTGCAAGTCTGCCCGGGCTCCAGCGGCAAGTACAGTCACGTCATACTGGTGGAGTATGCTGCGCATAAACTTAGGATTGACATCAATATTGTACTTAACCTCAATCCCAAGTTTGGCGATCATGGTCTTATAATAGGAAATTTGACTTTGCAAGTCCTCGCGGTTGGCCATGTCATGCGCTGCATAACCCAGCAGACTGCCCCCGATTTCCTCCCCTTTTTCAAAGATGGTCACCTCATGTCCCCGCTGAGTGGCAGCGATTGCACACTCCAGACCGGCGGGGCCGGCACCGACAACCATGATTTTCTTTTTAACAGCAGCCGGGGTAATGTGGTACTCGGGCTCAACTTCATGGCCCAGGGCGGGATTATTGGTGCACAAATACGGAAGGTCGCGAAAGAGCCTCGACAGACAATTCATACACCCTATGCAGCGTTTAGCCTCATCCAGACGGTCATCAGCCGCTTTATGCAAGAGTTCCGGGTCAGCAAGCATCGGACGGCACACTTCCCAGAAGTCAAACTCCCCATTCGCTATATTTTCATTGGCCATCACCGGATCGGGCAAACGCACGCCAAAAGCGATCGGTACCTCCGGCAAGAGCTGTTTCGCCCTGGCTGCCAAACGGTTCCAATATCCGGGAGGAACATCGCGTCCGATTGAGGATACGGGTGCTTCCTGCCAGCCAACCGTGACACTGATCATATCGACTCCGGCATCCCCGGCCATTTTCATCATTTCAAAACATTCATCTTCTGAGCTACCGCCCCATTTATCCATCAGTTCAGCACCGTTTAAACGCACGACCAAAGGATGATCATCCCCTTGGGCCTCTTTAATCGCGTAAATGAGTTCACGCATGAAGCGGCCCCTGTTTTCGAGCGAACCCCCATATTCGTCCGTGCGGCGATTGGTGAATTTGGAGTTGAAATTGGCCAGCAAGTAGCCCATAAAACTGGTGATTTCTGTACCGTCAAACCCGGCTTTAATCGACCTGCGGGCAGCCTCAGCATGCTGTTTGATCGTTTCTTTAATCTGCTCTTTGCTGATCTCGCGCGGCGGTCGGAAATGTGTCAAAGTCTGGGGCACCACCGAGGGCTGGATACAGTAGCCGAGGTCGATGCCGCCATAACGACCGGCATGGAGGATCTGTTGAATTGCTACTCCACCTTCATCGTGAATATAACCGGCGATCTTTTCAAACTGCGGCAAAAACTTATCATCGAAGAGGGCAATTTGCCTGAAATAAGCTTTGCCCTCACCCAAAGGATCGGAATAAGCGCCCTGATTCGTGATAATGCCGCAGCCGGTTCCGGCAATGACTTTGTCCCGGGCTAACTCCCGGTCCGTAATATAGCCGTCCCTCGTGTTGTAGTTGGAAACACAGCAGGCCCCGTACTTCACCCGGTTCTTCGTCTCATATTTGCCAATCTTCCCGGGTGCGAACAATGAACTTAACTTTTCTTCTCCTGGTTTTTTCATCTGAACACCTCCCAAAATAAATAACGACAATCTTCAATCAGTATAATCCCCGCATTTACGCATGCCATAAGATTAATAGCAAAAAGCATGCCGACTCCTGAACCAGCTTTACCGTACATTGTTTATTATTCCTGTTGCTAAAATGCAACAAGCTAGATGCTTTTATTCTAAACTTTCTGAATTCTTGGATTGAATCACGGGCTTAATCCCTGAGTCATCGGATAACCCTAAGCCTGTTGCATTTGTGCTCGCCCTGTGGCAATTATGCAACGGGGATATGGGGAATACCTTGGGAGCGCAACATCCCTCTATGTTCACCCCTCGAGATAAGAACGCTGGGGTAAGGTTCAAAAACCGTCAATTCGTTTGAAATTGGATCCCATATTTTTTTGCTTTCCTCGCTATCGTTGAATAGTCCATTCCCAGAGCTTCTGCAGCACCACGGGTCGAACTGAAAACCTGAGCGGCTTTTTGGATTATTTCCCGTTCCACAAGCTCCCGCGCTTTTTTCAGGTTCATCAAACCGCTCACAATCACGCGCTTGTCCTCGTCGCCCTGCAGGTCAAAATAATCCTTAAGAACCTCGTCGTCAAGCCGGATGGTGTCATCGCAACAGGATACCACCAGTCGCTCCACAATGTTTTCCAGCTCCCGCACATTACCCGGCCAATCGTAAGCGGTTTCGAAATAGCGCACCACTTCCGGAAGAATTCTTTTCTCACGATGATACTTCTCATTATATTTTTTAAGGAAAGCTCTGACCAAGCCGGCTATATCCCTTTTCCGCTCCCGCAAAGGGGGAATGTGAATGGGCACCACGTTTAACCGGTAAAATAAATCCTCACGGAAAGTCCCTTGTTTAACCATAATCTTGAGGTCGCGGTTGGTAGCAGCTACGAACCTCACATCCACCTTTACCTGTTTGACTCCGCCGATGCGTATAAAGCGCAGTTCCTGGATCACCCGCAGCAGCTTAACCTGAAGGCTGAACGGCAACTCTCCTATCTCATCCAGCAAAATGGTTCCCTTATCAGCGACCTCCAGCAGCCCCGCCTTGCCTTCTCTTACAGCCCCAGTGAAAGCGCCCTTTTCATAGCCGAAGAGTTCAGATTCCAATAGATTTTCCGGTATGGCCCCACAGTTAATCGCAACCATGGGACCATCATGGCGTTGACTCAACCTGTGGATCAGCTTGGCCACTACCTCTTTTCCTGTTCCTGACTCGCCGGAAATCAGCACGGTGGAATCAACCATGGCCACCCGTTGGGCCAGTTCTGAGACTCGCCGCATGGCCGGACTGTCCCAAACCACATCGTCTACGTCTAACAACCGTGTCCGCAGCTCTAAAAGTTCTGAATGATACCTCGTAACAAGATCTTTAAGTGCCATGACTTCCGTTGCATCGCGGAAAACGGCTACGGCACCTGTCATCTTTCCCTGTTCAAGGACCGGTGTGATATTGGCCACGATGTCAATGCCGACGGAAACCACATGGGAGTGATCATCAACAACGGGCTTGCCGCTACGCAAAACAGCGAGAACGCGGGAATTAGGCTCAATCTCAGAGAGCTTTCGCCCCAAGACCTTCCCTACCTGAACCCCGAAACAGCGGGTGTATGCCGGGTTAGCATAGAGTATGGTCGAATCCATGCCGACCACCATGACCCCATCGTGCATTGAATCCATAATATTGGTCGTTATCATTTGTCTTCCCCTTTGTATGGAACGCCTTAATCCCGGTTACAGACGCAACAAGTCGGCAGCGTACCTCCTGCGGCATTAACAAGCGGCTTACTGAAAACCCCCAGATTATTACTTCTATTTTTAATATTTTACCAAATAATATATAAAGACGCGAGCTATTTCGGGCAGACATATAATGAATGGAGTATCAACCAACGACGACCCCCGCATCAAAAAATGAATATGAAGAACCCCTTAAGAACAAGGGGTTCCAAATCGAATGTTTAAGATATCCTTCTGACGCTGCCGCACACCGGCATGGGCATCTCGCTAGCACAATAACTCCTTAGCAATTACAATCCGCTGAATCTGGTTGGTGCCTTCATAGATCTGCATGATCTTGGCATCTCTCATATACTTCTCCACCGGATAGTCGCGGGTATAACCGTAACCGCCAAAAATCTGGACTGCGTCCGTTGTCACTTCCATGGCTATATCAGCAGCATAGCATTTACTCATAGCCGACTCTTGGGTGAAGGGCAAGCCATTTGCCATAAGATACCCCACCTTATAGACCAGCAGACGGGCTGTTTCCACTTTCATGGCCATATCGGCCAAAATCATTTGTACGGCCTGCTGCTGAGCAATCGGTTTGCCAAACTGGACGCGCTCCCGAGCATAATTTACTGAAGCCTCCAGCGCTGCCTGAGCCACGCCCAGGGCCATGGCCCCGGTGGTGGGACGCGCCTTATCCAGGGTTTCCATGGACAGCCGGAAACCCGCTCCTTCCTCACTGAGCAAGTTCTCAGCCGGAACCTCCACATCCTCGAAGATCACTTCACAGGTGGTAGAAGCCCGCAACCCCATTTTCTTTTCTTGGCGCCCGATGCTGACGCCTGGGGTATCCCGTTCAACAACGATGGCACTGATGGCTTTATGTCCTTTTTCCTCACCGGTGCGGCAAAAAACGGTGAGGAAGTTGGCCACATTCGCACTGGTAATGAATTGCTTGCGCCCATTAATAATGTACTTGTTGCCGGATTTGCGGGCAATGGTGGCAATCCCTGCTACATCCGAACCGGCCCCCGGCTCGGTCAGACAAAAGGATGCGTATTTACCTTCTTGGGCAATGGGCTGCAAGAAACGCTCTTTTTGTTGCTTAGTGCCACCCAACAAAATGGGATAGGTCGCCAGGGAATTGCAGGAGGCACTGGTGGCCACCGCAGCACAGCCCCGGGCAATTTCTTCCGTAATGATCAGCGCGGTCAAAGCGTCAATCCCGGGTCCGCCGTAATCTTCCGGAATATTCAGGTTGGTAAACCCTTGCTCGTAGATCTTCTTCATGATATCCCAGGGATATTCTTCCTTTTGGTCCAGTTCTTCTACATAAGGCTTGATCTCTTTTTCCACAAACTTACGCACCGTATCCCGTAGCATGCGTTGCTCTTCACTCAAAGCAAAATCCATATTTCCCACCTCCATCATCTTAATGTGTTCTGGGCATCTGACTTCTGACTTCTGACTTCTGATTTACAGTCCTACCGTAATCCCACCGTCCATAAATATAACCTGACCGGTAATATAGGACGCTTCGTCGCTAGCCAAAAAGGCGTGCAGTCCGGCAATCTCCTCCGGATTAGCCATGCGTCGCAAAGGGATCATGCTAATTATCTTGTCTAAAGCCTCCTGCGGCATCTTGGCGGTCATGGGTGTTTTGGTGGCTCCCGGGGCGATGGCGTTGACGTTAATGTTGTACCGGGCGTATTCCAGAGCCAGGGTGTAAGTTAACCCCATGACACCGGCCTTGGAGGCGGCATAGTTGGCTTGGCCGGGGTTGCCCAAGGCACCGATGGAGGCCGTGTTAACAATTTTACCGTATTTCTGTTCGCTCATCGGGCCGTAAACAGCTTGGGCGCACAGAAACGTCCCTTTCAGGTTAACATCGAGCACCTGGTCCCACTGGCCTTCGCTCATTTTGCGGGCTATGGCATCCCGGGTAATCCCGGCGTTGTTAATTAAGATATCGAGTTGCCCGAACGTGCTCATGATTTTTTGAACCATAGCATCGACCTCGGCCTTGGATGTAACACTGCCCTCAACCAAGAGACCCCGGCCACCGACGGCTTCAATCTCCCGCAATACATTGGCCGCGTTTTCTGTTGCCACATCGTTGAGAACGACCCTGGCTCCTTCGCCGGCAAAACGTTTGGCTGTAGCAGCCCCGATCCCTCCCCCAGCCCCGGTGACAAATGCTACTCGATCGGAAAAACGCATCTTCCTTTACACTCCCTTCAATTAAGCCAAGTGTTTCACGAACATTGAATAATTCTAAAAACCAATTCACTCTTGATACGCATAGTACATATACAGTTATTTATACTAGCCCTCTTAACTTCGTTTTAACATGATAATCCAGTTGCCCTGCAAGACGGCTTCCTCTTTTTGATTGCGCACCTCGATCCCCATATTGATAATGCCCCGATCGCCTTTTTTGCTTTCCTTCTTCTCTCCCACTTTTAGGATGGTATGGATCGTGTCGCCAAAGCGCACCGCCCCCACGAACCGGGAGGTCATCTCGATTACGGCAATCGTGGTTCCTTCAAAAATTCCGAGTTGATTGGCCAGGCCGGTAGCGACGGACTGGATCAAGACCCCATGCGCGATTCGGGTGCCAAACGGCGTGTTGGCCTTGGCCCATGCTTCATCGGTGTGCAGCGGGTTGAAATCGCCGGAGAGTCCGGCAAAGCTTACGACATCGGCCTCAGTGATCGTGCGGGATGCCGTAAAAAACTCTTCTCCTTCGTTCATCTGCTCAAAGGTCAGACCCCGGGTCTGGTAAGCCATGGGTTTCCCTCCTTGTTTATTTTGATTTAGTTCAGGCTTGACGAACCCAAGTCTTGCGTGGTCAAGACGAACCTTTAATTGTCATTTTGGCAACTGGAATAAAAGAAATTAAGCCAGCGTGAAGGCAGGTAATACCCGTCCATCGTCCTGCTGTTCCACTTTTAAGCGCACTTTTGTGCCCGGACCGATTTGGGCCGGATCGACATCCACCAGTTTACCGATAAAGCGCAAGGGGCCGAACTGCAGCAGGGCGAAGGCCAACGGCGGCGGAAATCCGGGAAAGGCTCCCCCCTCTTGCCAGGTGGCGACAATGATTTCTCCTATTTCCGGCAAGGCTGCAAAAGATAGCTCATCCGAGAAGCATTCCGGGCATACGGTGCGGGGCGGCCAGTAAACTTTGCCGCAATTCGCACATTCGGTAGTGGTCAGACGCCCATCCTGCAAATTCTGGTAGTAGCGGTGAAGCTTGTTGAACTCCGGAGCTTGCTGGGGTACCGGATCACAGGCAAAAACATAATCCCAGGTCAATCTTTGAGCCATTACAGGTCACCCCTTCCGTAAATAAGCACATGGTGTTCGCTCACCCCGCTTAGATTGTGCCCCAACCCGATCTTAGCTCCGGGGACCTGGCGCACTCCGGCTTCGCCGCGCAGTTGCCGGAATATTTCTACCCCTTGGGCGACGCCGGTAGCTCCTAAGGGATGACCGCAACCGAGCAATCCTCCGCGTGGGTTGATCACTACATCTCCGCCATAGTCCGAGCGCCCTGCCGCCACAAATGCTCCGCCTTCACCTTTGACAGCGAAACCCAGTTCCTCCATGATAATCACTTCCGAAATACTGAAACAGTCATGAACCTCCGCCACGTCGATATCTTGCGGACCCACTCCGGCCATGGCATAGGCATCATCTGCGGCTAATTTCAGCATGGTCCAATTGGAGAGTTCGGACGGTACGTTGGCATAGTTAAATCCCGCTGCGGCCTGACCGGTGCCCAGAATAAACACCGGTTGGTCCGTGTATTCCCGGGCCTTATCCTCGCTCATCAGAATCATGCCAGCCGATCCGTCGGTAATGGGGGAACATTCCAGAATAGTCAAAGGAGTGGTCACCGGCTTTGAATTCAAGACTTCCTCCAACGTACAAGCCTTAGGAAAGTGAGCGTAAGGATTGTTAACGGCATGTACATGGTTTTTGACCGAGACCTGAGCCATTTGTTCGTGTGTCGTGCCATATCGCTGCATGTGGGATTGGGCAGCCAGCGCAAACTGGATGGGAGCCGTAACCCCCAAAGCCCCTTCATACTCCCGGTCCACCCCGCCCAGCATGCTCATAAAGGTCTCCGCCGGTTGGGGTGTGTACATCTTTTCAGCCCCGATCACCATAACGATGTCACACAGGCCACTGGCAATTGCCATATAGGCAGTGCGGATGGCGATCGTACCGCTACCACACATGTTCTCCACCCTTTGGAACAACTTGGTCGGGGTCACCCCCACCGTCTCTGCCGCTAAGGTGGCCACGTGAGATTGAAAGACCGATCTTTCCGGAAAGACGCTGGCCAGGATAAATCCCTGAATATCTTTTGGTTTAATCCTGGGGTTACTATCAAACGTTGCTTTACCGGCCTCTGAAATAAGGTCTCGATAAGTGCCGGGAAACACTCCCCACTTTTTGCTGATCCCGGCTGCGACAACCGCAACACGTCTTGGCATGACACTTCTCCTTTCCATCGCTCAATTCTCTAATTCTCTCTATATCTCTGTTCATCAATCGTCTTTATCCCCTATACATCACCCGTCTCTGTACCCCTGTGCTATTGTTAAATTCTTTAATCATGCGTCTTCCATAAGAAATCAGACATCAACCACCGCATTCCAGTAGCGGGAGCGCAACTCTTTTTTTAAGATTTTGCCGCTCGGATTTTTTGGCAGTCCAGGCACGAACTCCACCGATTTTGGGGCTTTATACGGGGCCAGCTGGGACTTGCAATAGGCGATTAATTCCTCTGCGCTCAAGGCTGCGTCTTTTTTTAGAACCACCAAAGCGTGTACGGACTCCACCCATTTCGGATTTGGAATTCCGACCACCGCACACTCATACACCGCCGGGTGTTTGTAAATGACCTCTTCCACTTCACGTGGGTATATGTTTTCTCCTCCGGAAATGATCATGTCTTTCTTCCGATCCACAATGTAGATATAGCCGTCTTCATCAACAGTCGCCAGGTCTCCGGTATACAGCCATCCATCTTTTAAAGTTTTGGCCGTAAGTTCCGGAAGCCCCCAATACTCTTTCATGACTTGTTCACTTCGGATGACTATCTCCCCGATTTTCCCGGGTTTAACCTCAACTCCCTGTCCGTTCCAAACCCTGGTATCGCAGTTGGCCGAGGGTAGTCCACAGGATTTTAATTTTTTTGTCCACCGTTCTTCCCCTTCTAAGATGTGATCAGCTTGAGCTAAGACTGTTGCCACCGGTCCGTTTTCAGTCAACCCATATGCCTGGAAAAACTTGCGGCCCCATCGGTCCATAGCTTTGCGCAGAAGGGCTTCCGGCATCGGAGAAGAAGCATAAAAGATCATGCGCAGGCTGGAAGTATCAAAAGAATTCAGGTCTGGTTGGTTCAGCATATCCACGATCATGGCCGGAACAACCTGCATTGTTGTCACAGCATGTCTTTCCACGAGCTCCAAGGCTTGCCTGGGATTAAAACCCGTCATGATCACACTTGTGCACCCACGGTAAAAATGGGCCAAGGCAACTGCATGACCCCCGGCATGATACAAGGGCATCATGTCGAGGGTAATATCTTCTTTCTGAATAGACATTTCTAAGGCTAGGGCATTGGCCGTCTGATATTGCCCGCGGTGAGTCAATACGACTCCCCTGGGCAATCCTGTGGTTCCACTTGTATAAAGGATATATGCCGCGTCATTTTCGGCGACCGGGAAATCACTGTATCCTGCATTTTCCTCTTCAAGCTTTAGTTGGCTTCCCCGGGCCAGCAAATCTTCGTAATACAAGTAACCTGGTAGCCGTTCATCCAGGCAAACAGCGTTTTCGAACAAATGGCTTATACTTTTAAGAGAATCTACCGTTTCAATATATTGCTTGGAAAAAAACAAGATAGAAGTGCCTGAGTCTTTTAGCAGATACTCCAACTCGCCAACTTGCAGCCGGTAATTCAGGGGCACTAAGATAGCCGCTCCCATATCTGTCAAGCCATAAAGCTCAAAATATTCAATGCAATTTGTCGCTAGCACAGCAGCTCTGTCACCAGGCTTAATCCCAAGCGCGCTTACCGCACGAACTAAACTCTTTACCCGTTCAGCAAAACTTCTAAAAGAGATTTCCCTCTCTCCTTGATTAAAGGACGTTTTCTCCGGGAACAGCCGGGCATTGCGTTCAATCATTTCACCCATGATCATCATGTACATCCCTCCGAACTAACCGGAATGGGTAGGAGGTTAACACGAATAACCTCCTACCGCACAATAGTTAACTGGCTTTACCCCTAAGTTTGGCCGTCTCTTCTTGGTTGACCGTTAGAGTTTCCGGATTGATTACAACTCCATACTGAACTTTGGCAGTTTCGAGCGAAAGAAGTTCATTCTGAACATCCTCTACAACTTTAGCCACCGACCTCTTAAGCGGATCCCCAAAGCCACCGCCACCGGATGAGAAGATCTCAATGCAGTCTCCTTTTTCGGGATACACAAAAGTATTTACATCTAACCACAGTCTCGTACCATCGGCCTTGATTAAATATTGACTCGTTTTCGGTGCACCCTTGCCCCCAGCTAAACCGAATGGAGCCGTATCGTCACGAACCCCGCTGCCAAACATAGCGAAAGCGACATTATCTCCCAGCACCTGCCATTTGTAATGAAGCCCATTGCCGCCGCGCCATTGTCCCGGCCCGGCATAGTCCGGAATCAGTTCATAATTCAAAATAAGGTAGGGGGTTAGCATTTCATGCAGCTCTGGATCAGGGGCGCGCAGGCCGCCAAGGCAGATCACTGTGCCCAGGTGATCCCACCCATCAATCCCTTCGGTTGCCCCTCCACCGCCTTTAGACATAAAGTGGATATCTCCAAACGGTTTTCCTGTGCGCGGATTAACCCCACCGCTGGCGGGCGCGGCCCAGCGGTTCCAAGCCGCCTGACACAGGTGTGGGACCGCCTGTGCCAAAGCGTACCAGCCCGCCTCGGCTATCGCCTCGGCAGTAGGAACTGTACTGGCCGTAGTCGGAGCCGGCTCTAACGGATTTAACAAGGAACCCTCGGGAGCAATTACCGTGACCGTCCTGGTGGAGCCCTCATTAATCTTGACTTTATTTTCGATCGTCGTAAAAAGTGAGATATAGCTGCTTGACACCGTGTTGGGATAAGTGCTGTTTAAGAAACCTCTTACTTGATGATCTGTGGCGCTATAGTCAAAAACCACGTCTTCGTCTTGTACGCTAAGGGCCAGGCGCACTGTAACAAGCTTGTCAACATCTATGCCATCATGGTCAATTTTGCGTTCTGCATAGTAAGTTCCATTGGGAATCTTGCGAATCTCGGAGCGCATTTTGGCTTCATAAGCATCAAAAACTTCCTCAATGACTGCTTCAAGCGTATCCATGCCATACTTTCCGGCAAGACTCACAAGGCTGCGTTCCCCGATGGTAGTTGCTCCCACCTGGCAGTGAAGATCCCCCTCTACCAAGAAAGGAATATGAACGTTGATCAAGATCAAGTCCCAGATGTCCTGCTGCTTGACTCCCCGTTCATATAGTTTCACCGGCGGGATGCGCAAGGCATCGGTCCAGGCATCAGTCGCAAGCGGATTATACCCTCCGACTCCACCCCCGCCGACATCAACATGGTGTCCTTTAGCCATCGACCAAAAAGTCAATTGCCCTTCAAAGAACACCGGTTTCACGACCGTAATATCAGGTGGATGATTGTTCCCCCGGTACGGATCATTTAGAACGTAAACATCCCCTTCATAAATCCTTCCTTTGAAATGATCGGCAATAGCACGCAGAGCAAACGGGGCCGCGCCGCTAAGAACCGGAATGTAATCTTTCTGAGCGATTAAGCGCCCGCGGCGGTCAAAAATGGCTGAGACGAAGTCCCGCGCTTCACTAAAAATCGGTGAGCGCGAAGTCCGCAGCATTGTTTGCCCTATTTCCACACAGATCGAACTAAAGCGGTTATCCAACACAGCGACTAGAATCGGATCAATCTTTCCAGCCATTCTAACCCCTCCTTAACTTCTCAAAAATATCCAAGAGCGCCATTCCTTTGGGATGCATCAAGTAGTTGTCAAAGGTATCGCACAGCAAATCGTATTCAGGAGGAACAACAATGGTCGTCGTCATCTCCTCAATAATGGCGGGACCCTTAATCATGTTGCCATGCCCTAACAATTGTCCATCGTAAACAGAGACCTCGCGGAAAGCCGTATCAAAGTAAACTGACCGGTACTTCTTAAATGCGGGTGAAGGATCAGTTCCCCGGAATTTTGTCTTCTTGAATTCCGGTTTCTCCGTAATACCCAACGCACTTAAGCGGAGATTTATTATTTCTGCAGTTACACCGGGCAAGGCATAACCGTAGAGGGCATCATGCCTGCGGTCAAACGTCTGAACAATTTCCGCCAGCTGGATTTCCTCAACCTTGTCGCTTCCGGAGTTAAGAGAGAACGGAACCTCAACTTCGTTAAACTGTCCTTCATAACGGAGATCAAGGGAATATTTGAGCACGATCTGATCTTCCGGAATACCTTCACGTTTTAAGGTTGATACTGCTTCTTCCTCCATTTCGCCCAGAATTGAATTCAAGCGCTTCAAGTCCGCTTGGGCTATGGATTTAGCATAAGTTCTGACGTAGTCATGACGCAGGTCGGACATAAGCATGCCTGCGGCACAGAAAACAGAAGATACTTTGGGGATTATGATCAGCGGAATTTCCAACTCCCTGGCGATCATACCGGCGTGAATCGGCCCTGCTCCTCCAGCCACCACTAATGCAAAATCCCTGGGATCATAACCGCGACTGACCGAGACAACCCCCAAGCCCGCTGCCATGTTGGCATTAACAACCTGATAAATCCCGTTAGCCGCTTGCACCACATCCATCTTGAGAGGTTCAGCAACCTCCTCGGCAATCGCTCGCTCAGCCGCCTCATAATTCAGACCCATCTTACCCCCAAAGAAATAACCTGGCTCAAGATAACCCAAAATCAAGTCAGCATCCGTAACCGTAGGTTTGCTGCCTCCGCGGCCATAGCAGACAGGTCCGGGCTGCGCCCCTGCACTTTGTGGTCCCACCTGCAAGATTCCGCCGGTATCAATCCAGGCAATGCTCCCGCCGCCGGCACCAATCGTATGGATATCGATTACAGGCAAAGCAATCCGATGCCTGGCGATACTGGCCTCCACTGTAATTCCTGGGGTCAGATCCATAATTAAACTGGCATCAAAACTGGTTCCGCCCATATCCACCGTTATCAGGTTTTTCAGTTCATGAGGATTGGCATAGGAAATACCGGCAGCAGGGCCGCCAGCCGGCCCGGAAAGTAGGGTATTGACCGCAAACCGGATGGCCACTTCCGGCGACATCACTCCTCCATTGGACTGCATGATCAGGAGAACACCTTGGAAGCCATTGGACTCAAGACGGTCTTTGAGCGAACTGAGATAACTTTTCAGTTTGGGGCCGACAAAAGCGTTAAGCGCTACCGTGCTGTTGCGCTCGTAAACCCGCACTTGCGGTATAATCTCGCTGGAGAGCGAAACATAGACATCGGGCAAATCTGTGGCTAACATTTCAGCGAGTTCATTCTCATGCTCAGGATTAAAGAAAGAAAAGAGGAAACTCACGCCCAAGGCTTCGACCTTTTCTTTTTTGAAGTAGTCCACCACGTCCTGAACCTCTTTACGGTTTAACGGCACGAGTTCTTTGCCTTCACAATCCGTTCTTTCCTCCACTGACTGAATCAGCCTGCGCGGGACCAAGGGCTGAGGAGGGGCGTATTTGGTTTCATATTGGTCCTCTTTCAGTCCCCGGCGCATATTCAATATGTCGCGAAACCCTTTGGTGGTGACAAAACCTGTTTTGGCTCCGTTTCCTGTAAGCACTGCGTTCGTCGTAATTGTTGTTCCGTGGACTATGACATCAACTTGTTTGAGGAAACTCACAATTGATATTCCTTTTTCCGCAGCCATCTCTGCTAACCCTGTAAAAACTCCCTCAGTCGGATCATCAGGCGTTGTCGGGGACTTAAATATCGCCGTGTTCCCTTCGGCATCAAACAAAAGAAAATCTGTGAATGTCCCACCAACATCAATCCCAATCTTAACTCCCATGTGTAACCCCCCTCACTTGCTTTGCAAAGAGTTATTTTTCTTCTCGCACCAAAAACTCTAGTTTTATCCCTCTGTAAATACGCGGCTTAAATCCAATGTCTGTTAAACCACCTCCACCTTTAACTAAGTTTTCTGAATTATCTAAAACCATTGTAATCAGCAAAAAAAAGAAAGGGTATAGGTTATTATTCTCATTTTCCTACAACCCCTCAAAAAGAATCTTGCGTTCAGCTGCCCAGCGAACCGCTTCAGCTCTATTAGCGCAGTTCAGCTTCGTATAAATATGATACAGATGATTTTTTATTGTATGCGCGCTCACGCTTAACCTCACAGCAATTTCTTGATTGGTAAACCCGCTGGCAACTAAGAATAGGATTTCTTTTTCCCTTACCGTAAGCTTTTCTGTTCCGGGCGTATTGCCCGGATGTACAACCGTGAGCACTGTGTTCACCAGGAGGGAAATCTCTGCATCTTTTAAGACATATCCGGCAGCCCCAGCCTCTAAGGCATCCCGGAGCAACCTGGCATTATCATGCATAGTCAGGATAATAACCTGGGTGTTAGGAACAAGTTGGCGTATTTGCCGTGTGCTGGCTACACCGTCAAGTCCAGGCATTTGGATATCCATCAGGACGAGGTGAGGCAATAGTTGCTGAGTTTTTTGCACCGCTTCCTCCCCATTCCGGGCAATGCCAACAACCCTGAACATTCCCACCGTATCAAACAATCTTTGCATAGCTTGACAAAAGAGAGTGTGGTCATCCGCAATTAATACTTTAATTTGATCCACGGCGAACCCCTCTTCACTTGTTTAGAATCTGGCAATTTAGCTCCCTGGCTTGGGGCTTTAACATTAATGCGTGTACCTTCCCCGGGTTTTGAAGAAATCTCAAAGACCCCTCCCAATAACTTAATGCGCTGTTCCATGCTAAATAGACCGAAATACGAAATACATGAAACAGTGCGGAAATCTTTTGTTTTAACCAAATCCAGATCAAATCCCTTACCATTGTCTGCTATTAAGAGATAAGCATCTTGGCTGTTAAGCTCTATTTCAACAGTTGCGGTGGTAGCCTGTGCGTGCTTGCGTACATTTTGAAGAGCTTCTTGAATAACCCGAAAAATAGCGATGCCGACAGTCCGCTCTAATCCATATTCCTCTCCTTCAATTTTCAGTCGCGCTTTAATCCCGGTTTTAGTCTCATAACTGCGAATGTAAGCCCTGAGCGTGGGGAAGAACCCTGCCTGGTTCAACCAGAAAGAATCCATATCCACACTGACTAAACGATAAGCTTGCACAGATTCTCTGATGAGCTGTTCTATTTCTCGGATTTCAAAGTAAAGGTCTTTAAGATCCTGACCCTCATGCCCTGGTCCTGCGTGTTGAATAATCTGCAGCCTTAAGATGCTGCTTGCCAGCAATTGAATCACTTCGTCATGGATGTCCCGCGCCAGCCGCTTTCTTTCATTTTCCTGGGCAGCGACAATTCCAGCCATAAGTTTTTGTTCCTGCAGTTGGAAACGCCTTGATAACTGCTCTTCATGACGTCTCCAGGCATAAAGATAAACAGTTTCCGCCAGACGCAGCACACGAATCTCTTGGTCCGTGCTTTCTATTTCTTCCTGTTGCCAAAGAGGACGCAAGACTGTCAGGATAATGCCTAACCATAATCTAACCTCATTCGGTTCCGGTGGCGATTCTTCACTTCTTATAGACAAAAGATGGAGGCTTGCATGATCTGCCTCAATTAAGTAATCGAGCAATCTAATAAATTCGTTCTTTCTTTGAAAAACCTCTGTTTCTTTACCGGCATAAGTACCGCTGGAAGTGAGATTTCTCACATTACGGTCAAATTCATTCAGAAACAGATGTTTTTTTGACTTTAGCAACTCTAAAGTAGTTGCCCAACTACTCATAACAGCATCACTTCCTACCCGATTAAAGCTAAAGACTGCCGGTGACAGCCTTTAGCTACATTCATATGGATCTAACGTGTTCCATTATGTTCCTTCAATATTGCCGCATCAGCGGTTAGCAGGTATATAATAATTATACTTCTGCTCCCTGTAAATATTTTACACCCACTGTACTATTTTAGCTTTGGAAAAGCTCGTGGGCAATGTTTTTGGGCTCAAAGACTAATTTCAAGTATCCATTGGCTCAAATAACAGAGGGAAATCAATTACTTCCCTAAATACTGAGCATAAATGTCCTCCTCACTCCGCGGGTTCTGAGCGTCAACCAGGGTGGCGGCATTACTGGGACAAATAGCCACGCACAACGCACAAGCTCCGCAATCTTCTTCAGCTACTGATGCCTTGTTATCTTCATTCATTGTAATTGCCCAGCACAGATTGTTCGCGCAAATCTCACACCCTTTACATTTGTTTTGGTCAATACTCGCTGTTAACCTGCCAAGCCCCCAATCAATTTCTTCCGCCGGTTTAATATACTGAACACCTAAGCCTCTAAATTCTTCAAGTGACTTGTAACCGTACTTACGCATGTATTCACGCACGTAATTCAAGGATTCCGAAATGAACGACCACCCTTTCCACAGGGTTCCGGATGAGAATTCGCATATCGTGGCCCCGAGCATCATCGCTTCGATTACATGTGATGCATCTACCAGCCCGCCGACTGCTGCCTGATCAATTCCCGGGACAAACATCGAAATTGTGCCGACGTTGCGGTAACACAGATACCGTGTCCACGGACCCACGGCCGGAGAAATTGTATTGGCATCCAATCCTGGATAAGGGGATTTGCCATAGTTGTGAATATCCGGCGGTGCCACAGAAAGCGGGGCGTTCACACTGGTAATGAATCTTGCTCCAACTTCTTTTAGTTGATCCGCAAAGCCTATTAGGCGTGGAAATCCCGTTTCCGGAGTTAACTTAACCCCAACGGGCACTCGTATTGTTTTAACAACCTCAGACGTGACCGCCGTTGTCAATGCCGAGTTATCTCCCAAGAGCATTCCGGCGTGTTCCGGGATTCGCTCTGAAGAGGTGAAAGAGTCCACTGCTCCTGCGGCAGAGGCTGGCAGAGGACAGGATACATCCAACTCAATAATATCTGCTCCGGCATTTTCAAAGCTTTGGGCAAGATCGGCCCACCCTTTAGGATCGGCACCAGAGCCCATTATGTTCGCTATCACAGGCACATCCGATGGCAGTTTCTTTTTCAGGTAATCGACCATCTTTAGAGATTCATCTTTGCGCATCTCTATCCGGTAGCTGTCTGCCGCAACCCAAAATCCACTCCTACCAAACCCAGGTGTGTGGGCTTTCAAAAACCGGCCGGTTGGCAGCCTGTTTTTAGGATGATCAAGCTCGACATTGGTATATGGCGTATGGACATACCCCGCGCCGGCCTCCACATGTTTCAGCAGCATCTCGGCCAATTTTTGCCCAGAGATTGACGCGGGCGCGAACGGTGCCTGCGCAGCTACTCCGATTGGCGCTCTCATCTTTACTCCTGCAAATTCAACTGACAAGTCAATGTCATCCGGTTTACCCATCTCAAAACCCCCTCAAAGAAATCCTTATCTCTTTGTCTTTTTAACCCGATTGGTTAACGGCAACAAACTTATCCTTTCATCACTCCCAACGTCTAAATATTCTGATTATTCTAATATATATCTCCATTCTAGGGATTAAATCAGGTATGTGCTATAGGTATTTCTTCTCATTTATCGAAGGAAAATTATGCTGAATAAAAAAAACCAGCACTTTGAGCGCGGCTAAAAACCGAGTAAGCGTTGTAAATTCAGCTTAAATAAATAAAGAAAACTTTAAATCTAAAGAATCGAGGTAATGATTATGAACCTGGCAAAAGTATCCTCTAATGGACAGATAACTGTTCCGATTGAAATACGCCGTAAATTAAATATCAAAGAGGGCGATAAAATTATTTTTCTTGAAAATACAAACGGAGAGATTATCCTTCAGAATTCATCCAGGGTTGCAATTATGGAAGCCCAAGCAGCTTTAAAGAATGTTAAGGTATCGGAAGAGGATATTTTACAGGATGTTATGGAACTCCGTTACTCAAAAGGAGAATAGCAATGAGAGTAATGGTGGACACAAATGTAATTATGTTGCTAAAAGACGTTTCCCAACAAAATACAGGTGCTGGACAAATTGTTTGCAATGCAAAGCCGTCTCCTGCAAGTTAATTACAAAAGACGGCTTCACTACTGTTAATTGGTTCTTACATCTTTTCTTTCTACAAAATACTGTCCATGTAGCCGGTACGTGGTTTCAGCACATATTTTCTCAGGATCGGATAAAGAATGAGGGAAATTACGGTCGAAGTCAAAAAGGCAATCGGGAGGATCTTTTGCAGGTACATTGCGAGAAAATATCCTAAAATTACCGTAATAACCCCCGCCCAGTTAACCGCTTCTCCGGCGGCTCCAGGCAAATCTTCCGAACGGTTGTGCACGATGAAATAGTCCTACATTAAAACGTCAGCTTCCCAAGTACAGGTGCATACACCCCTGCCCGGAGGAAGAGGAAGAAAATAAAGTAGTGACCGACCAGGTCTGCAGCGGTGATCAGGGCAACCACCCCTGCTCCGCCTGCCATTCCAATGAAATAAGCCATAAAGAGAGTAAAGACTAAGCCAACACCTAGAGCCAAGATATAAAACGCCGGGGCAAATGAGCCTTTAAGCAGGAGGCGCAGGGATTCCTTGGCTGCAGCAGTACCGTTGGTCATACTTAAGAGGTATAGAATAACCACGATTAGGTTTGTCACCAGGAGGATAATCTCTAAATTGCTTAAGAGTGTTTCTTCAATTGACACCGTGGTCAAGCCAAAGTCAACTAAAAACAGAGTCAGGGATGTGCCGCCAAGCACGGAGTAAAACAGACAGAGCACCGGCATCATCGCAGTATTCCACAACGGAATCGAAGGGGAAGAGTTCATTAAAAATCCGTCATAAACCGCTACGATAAAGGCCGTGATCGCTGCGATAATCTGCGCGGCCCACCAGACACCGCTCCCCGGTTCAGCCAGCAAGAATAAACCTCCTGACACCATCATAACTGCCATCGCCCAAAAACCGCGCGCTACCCAGGAAGTGCCTGGCTTAGTTAAGGCCCGCCAGAAACGTTCCGGTCGCCCCAGATAGAGCAGGTGGGCTCCGCCTTTCCCAATGAGCACAATCAAGAGCCCCACTAGTGCTCCAACTGAAGAACCTGTAAAGAGTGACATCAGGAACAGCCCGGCCCCGATTTTTCCGAAAAAGAACGCGGCCGCGATTAGAGTCGCCCACTCCGTCTGGAGACGGAAACCGGCGACAAATTCTTCTCCAACCAAAGGCATAGTTTTTGCCAATGTGCTCACCTCCTACTCTAAGTAATATACAGAAGGTTCCGTGTTGTTTTCCGACTGGGGCTGATAGCCCCCACGCTGGCGGATCAAACGGCTGACCTTACTGTTAGGATCGGACAGGTCTCCAAAAACACGGGCATCTGCCGGGCAGGTCTGGACACAGGAGGGCTCTAAGCCTTGATCCACCCGTTCGACGCAGAAGGTGCATTTGACAACAGTACCCTCCTGCCATTTAGGATACTTGGCTTTTTCGAAAGGAGTCAAATGATCGCCGCCGAAATACCCTGTATGCAAGACTCCTTTCTTGAGGAAAATTCGGTTTTTGTATGGACAAGCGACATAACAGGCGCGACAGCCCACACACTTGTCGTGATCCACTAAGACTAAACCGTCTTCGCGTTTGGTCGTAGCCCCGGTCGGACATACCCGTACACAGGGAGCGTCCTGACAGTGGTTACACAGCACAGGTAAAAACTTCTTTTTGACAATGGGATATTCCCCGGCAACCTGGTCTAACACTTTGGTGAAAAGCACACCGGGCGGGGTCCCATTTTCCGACTTGCAGGCAAGCGTACAAGCCTGACAGCCCACACAACGCTTTAAATCGATAACCATTCCTAAATGCATCTATCTCTGCCCCCCTCTCAAATCTTAGTGATTTTAACCTTCGTCGAAGTTTCCAAGTGTCCGGTCATACCATCCGTCCACTTGACATCAGCAGGCAACAGACGGTTGAAATGAGTGTTGGTTTTCTTATCAATCGGGTGATTAGTCCAGCGGCTGATACCGTTGGACATCCCGATGACCTGCGGATGAATTTCTTCAATCACACTGGCCTTGCCGATTACTTCCCCGAAGGGGGACTGAACCCGGATGCGGTCCCCGTTATTGATTCCCTTGGCCTTGGCCGTTTTGGTGTTAATTATGACTCCCATGTGTATGGGAATGTTGTTCATGGCTTCATTGATCCAGGGTATGGTGGTGGATTCCGAGAAATTAAGCAGGGTTTCTTTGAAAGCAAAAGCATAGAGATCATATTCAGGCGCGATATTGTGCAGAGGATGACTGTCGCGCCAAACTGGGATCGGGAGATAACTGGAAGTATCCCAATCAAGGCCTGCCGCTTCTGTTTTCTGCTTGAGGTCGTCCCCAACTTCCTTAAAGAAATTGAAGTAAAGCGGAATGCGCAGTCCCTTCCAGGGCAGGTACATTTCCTCCGGCTTCTGATAACGCGTAGCATGCCCGTTCTCCTGGAACCAATCCAAGCCCTTATCCGAACCGTAAATGCTCTTGGCCATGCGATCCATCAGCTCAAGGTTGTCGTACTTCTTGTTAGGCTCAAGCTGGTGTTCCTCGGTCAGGAATAGCTTGATATTCATGAGCGTGTTCCATTCAGGCAAGAATCCGATCCGATCAGCCAAATCTGTGAAAATGTCGGTGGCATCCCGGCTATCATAAAGCGGTTCAATCACCGGACGCCGGTACACGTGGCCGGTGATAACCGGGGGCTCGATGTCCACTAAAAGGTGGGATTCCAAATAAGTATGATCGGGAAGCACAATATCGGCCCATTCCGTGGACTCGTTCAACACCACATCAATGGCCACGATAAAATCAAGCTGCCGGAACACTTCCATGACCTTATCAGTAGAAGAAAGATTCCACATCGGGTTGGAATGTTGAATAATTAAGGCTTCTGGCTTAAAATCAAAGCCATATTTCTCTGGACTCAGGATATTGTCAGCAGAGAGATGTCCCGGGTCAATCCCGATCGGATACCACTCCATGAGCTGGAAGCTGTAAGGCTTGTCAGCAAAGGGATAAGGCGGATGCAGAATGTGCGGCTGAGGCAAGAGCATCCCGTCCGGACCCGGTTCAATCAGCAGGAGGCGGTGGTCAAGCCCTACGCCAATATGCCCGCCAGGAACATCAACATTGCCCACGAGAATATTAATCAGTTTCAGAGCAGCTGAATCGAGCCCGCCGTCCACATGTCCGATAGCCCCGCGATAATAGTTGACTGCTGCCGGGCGGTAAGGGTATTCTTTGCCTTCGATGACGATCGTGCTCCCGATGCGCGCCGCTTCTCCATACTCTTGGGCAATGCGCCGGATGGTATCAGCAGGAACCGTACAGATCTTAGACATGCGCTCAGGGGTATGGTCTTTCAAGGTGTCCTTGATAACCTGGAAAGAAGGCCGGCACTTAATGCCGTTAACTGTATAATTCCCTTCGAGGGCAAAATCCTCAATACTCGGATCATCGAACTGTTTGGCTTCATTAGCACCCGCATCCCAGATCATAGGTTTCTGGGTTTCCGGATCACGTACAAAATACCCGTCAGGTCCGATGAGGTACGGTCCGTTCGTGTGAATCTTCAAGTATTCAGCATCATAGATGTTTAACTCATGTAAGAGGACATAAATCATTCCGAGAACGAAGGCTCTGTCCGTACCCGGCAAAATCGGAACCCACTCATCAGCTTTGGCCGCGCCGGTGGACATCCTGGGCTCCACAACCACAACCTTCATGCCCCGGTCAACCCGGGCTTCCGCCATGCGTTTAATTGACCCTGCCACATGGAGGTGGGAAGAGAAACCATCTCCGCCGCCGATCTGAATCCAGTAGTTGCAGTAAGCATAGTCATTGACTGCGGCAAAAGACCCGTCCAGGGTTCCGTTAACCGGGTGATAAGCCGCGCCACAGTACTGACCGACCGTTGAAAAATAGTTGTAGGAACCGAACATTGCCCCCCAACCCCAGAGGTGGATGCGGTGGAAGTCGTTGATTGAGACTAAGAGCTTGCGCGGATCCTCCTGCCGGATTTTTTTCAGGCGGGTGGCCACAATGTCCAAGGCCTCATCCCAGGAAATGGGCTGCCACTTGGGGTCGACCCCAGGTCCTTTTTCCGGATTGGTCCGTTTGAGCGGGGTCTTCACCCGGTTAGGATCATAGAGACGCATAATCCCTGACTGCCCTTTGGGGCAAAGCTTCCCCCTGTTGTTGACATCGTTCGGATCGCCCTCGATCTTCACCACGACTCCGTCCTGCACATGCACCCTAATGGCACAACTGTGGATGCACATTTTGCAGGCGCTTTTTACCCAGTAGTCCTTTTGCTTAAATGTTGTTTGAGCCAAAAATCATCCCTCCTTCTCTTTACTCCACTCCTCTAATTCCATATCTTTTCCGCTTGAAATGCTTCTTTAATGTAGCTCTTTTGTACCCTAGTCCCTATTAATTCTGTAATAGGCTTAAGAATTTGGTTCCTGAACAGAGTTCCGAAGTCACTTTTCTAAATTTTCTGTATCTTAAAGGCAGGCATCGGCAACATCTCTCCTAATACCTCTGCTGCTTCTGCCTCCTAAGACCCTAAATCCCTCTATAGAAGATCCTTAGTTTCCTTTCAGAAGATCTAAATCTCTCTTTACAAACTCCTCCTCAGAAAACGCCCGCTGTCCACCGGCTGGATCTTACCCTCTTTCACGGCTACCTTGCCGCCCTTAATCGTCATAATCGGCCACCCTTTGAGCTCTTGCCCGCCATAAAGGCTAAAGTCGGCACGGGAGCCCAGCTCCTCATGGCGTACCGTCTTCACCAGGTCGAGATCGACTACGACCAAATCAGCATCACTGCCCGGAGCGATCGTCCCTTTGTGCGGGTAGAGGCCAAAGATTTGAGCCGGATTCTTGCTCATCACTTCTACTAACCGCAATAAGCTAAAGCCGCGTCCGTTCACACCATAGTGGAGCATTACCGGCAAACTCGTGCCGACAGCGGGGTAACCAGGCATAGCGCCCCAGATCCCTTTTTCCGCTCCCTTGAGATCCAGGGTGAGGGTTACGTTATCCGTGCCGATGGTGTCGATGGTGCCGCCCTCTACTCCCTGCCACAAAGCGTCCACACTTTCAGCCTCGCGGAAAGGAGGAACCATATGGGCAACCAGCCCTAAAGAACTGTATTTGTCAATTGAGAGGTAGGGAGAGGTAGTCTCGGCATAAAGCTTCGCATACTTTGGTTTAAGTTCTGCTAAAGCCTTGGCCCCTTCTTTGGTGGAAACGTGGACGATGTACAGCCGACTTCCCGCAACATCGTTCAGATAAGCTGCCCGTCTGATCGCATCTTCCTCCGCTACGTTAGGGTGAGTGTCTGACCAGTCGGCCAGGGTACTCCCGCCGCGCGCCTTCACTTCTTCCGTGGCCACCCTGATCAGATGGGGATTTTCGGCATGGACGCAGGCCAGAGCTTTGTCACCCAGCCCGGCCACACGTTGCAGCGTCTGCAACATAAAGCCGTCATCCACATCTGGAATTAGCCCGGGAATACCTGACATGTACATCTTATAGGAAGTAATTCCGAACTCCTGGGCATAAGCAGGAATCTCCTGCTGTTGTTCCGGGGTCATGATCGCCAGATGGAAGAAAACATCAGTCGCGGCTTTGGCATCGGCCAAATTAATTACATCTTTGAAATATGACAGATACGGATTAGGCCCGCCCATAAAGGCACCGACCGTCGTGACTCCGCCCATCAGGGCTGAAGCAGTCTCTTTTTCCATTTCCTCAGCTAAGTCTCCGAAAATCCCCAAGTGAATATGCGGGTCGATCAGACCGGGCAAAACATACTTGCCGCCGACATCGATTTCCTCATCCCCGCTCAAGCCGTGGCCGACAGCCTGAATTTTCCCGTTCTCCATCAGGACATCCGCTTCCACAATGCCCACACCTGGTATGACCAAACGCCCTTCTTTCAGTACCAATTTGCTCATGCCAACAAATACCCCCTTCATATATTACTCGGCGGCTACAGCCGCTTGGCTTACACTTAGAGTGCTCTGCTTAATCTCTTCCCGCCGCGTGTTCTCTCTGATGGCAAATCTTTGCTCCAGACGTTCCCAGTTGGCATCCACCTGGCTTTGAATTTCCAGTACTTGCGCTGGATTAAGATGTTTATAGCGGCTTTGTTGGGACAAGTAGGCTGAAACCGGTGTACCTTTGGAGCCAAAGTTAAGGGTATAGTGTTCCCCGTCTTCCACCTCATAGAGGGGAAAGACCCCTGTTTCCACCGCCAGCCGTGAAGTTTTCGGCCCTGCGTGGTCAGCCACACCCCAGCCGTCAAGGCAAGGTGTAAGTACCAGTATAAAGCGCAGACCCTTCCCTTTCATTTCCTTCGCCCGGGCAACCTTGCGCGCCAAATCCTCAGGATAGCCGGTGGTAGCGGTGGCAACATACGGAATACGGTGGGCAGCCATAATTTCCGCTAAGTTTTTCTTCGGAGTTGGCTTGCCGGAAGGAGTGGACGTTGTATAAGCCAGATAGGGAGTTGAGGAACTTTTTTGCGCTCCGGTATTCATATACCCTTCATTGTCCAGACAGACATAGATGAAATCCTCATTGCGCTCGGCTGCTGAAGATAGGGACTGAAAGCCGATATCATAGGTCCCTCCGTCCCCGGCAATAACCACGACATTGGTGTGATCATTCCCTTTCGCTTTTAAGGCCCGGGCAATACCGGTAGCTGAGGCTGCGCTGGCCTCCAGAGTCGTCTGGTACACTGGCATCCGCATCGAGCTTAAGGGCTGAGGACCGGAAATGATCGCAATGCATGAAGGTGGCACGACCCCAATGCTGTCCGGACCGAGCGTGTTAATTATATAGCGGATGGCAAGGGCCTCGCTGCAGCCTGGACAGGCCGCATGCCCGGAATTAAAAACTTTTTCTTCCTGAATATTGTAATAACCCACTTCCCATCACCCCTTCCACACCGATTCTGCTGCCACAGCACCAGCCAAAGCTTCCCGGACCAATTCCTTAATTTTGGCAGGAGGAATATTGGTCCCGCCCACCCCGGCTAGATAGCCGTGAACCTCCGGACCATCACTCATGCCGTAGAGCGCAGCTTTTAACTCCTGGTGCAAGAAACCGCCCGTCCCCGGCGCAAAGTTGCGGTCCAGAACCATAACTTTAGGCACCCCGGTTAAAGCCCGGCGCACTTCCGCGAGCGGAAAAGGTCTGAATAATTTAACTTTAAGTAACCCTACCGCCAGACCTTCCTCCTGCAGTTCATCCACGGCTTCGCGCGCCGTTCCGGTCATGCTGCCCATGGTGGCAATGATAAGTTCAGGCTTGTCGCAGCGATACTCTTCAATAACGCCGTATCCCCGCCCGCTCAGGGCCTGCCAATCTGCATCAGCCTCTTTGGCCGCAGCCAGAGCGTTTTCCATCGCCTCCCCTAACGTCCGGCGGTGACGGTAGAACATATCCTGGTTGACCGTATTGCCCCACGACTCTTTGATTTCCGGATCAAGCCGGTGTGGGGGATCAAAGGGGGGAAGGAATTGATCCGCAACTTCCTGAGCCGGGACTTCCACGACCTCCAGAGAATGAGATACGTAGAAAGCTTCATGGATGACCATGACCGGCAGAAGCACTTTTTCTGCCACTCGAAATGCCTGAAGGATTGTATCTAAGGATTCCTGGCCATTTTCACAATAATATTGAATCCAACCGGTGTCGCGCTGAGCCAAACTGTCCGTCTGATCCGGCCAGAAGCCCCAGGGGGAACCGATGGTGCGGTTAACATTGACCATCACAATTGGCGCACGCGCTCCAGAGGCATAGTGGAGCATTTCATGCATGAGCATTAGGCCCTGGGAAGCGGTTGCTGTGAATACCCGTACTCCGGTTAAGGAAGCCGTGATACAGGCTGACATCGCCGAATGCTCAGATTCGGCCGTCACTAATTCCACTTCCATCTTGCCCTCAGCCTGGAATTCAGAGATTTTCTCCACAATCGGGGTCTGAGGAGTTATAGGATAAACGGGAACTACCATGGGTCTAGCTAATTTGACACCGTAGGCAGCGGCATGATTGCCATTAACAAGAATCCGCTCTCCGCTCATCTCGTCTCCTCCTTTAAGACTACCGCACCCCGGGGGCATTCTTCCACACAGCTGCCACACCCTTTGCAGTATTGATCCAGAATGCGGTAATGCTCCTCAAGGGCCGAATCCTTGACCACGGCCATATCCGGACAGAAGTAGAAACAATTGTCACATTCAACACAACTGCCGCAGCTAAAACAGCGCTCAGCCTGGGCCAAAGCTTGCAAGGAACTAAATCCCTTCTTCACTTCGCCGAAATCACGCAAACGCACACCGGCCGGAGTCGTTTCTTTGCTATCCCGTACCAGGGAAGGGAAATAAAAGATATTAATCTCCTTGAAGGAAACAGGTTCTTCAGACTCAGCTGCGATCGCGGCCGCGACCTCGAGTTCGTGTGTTTCTGCCAGATAACGGGCCATACTACGGGCCGCAGTTTTCCCTTGCCCAACCGCGGTTGATACATAGCGTTCCGTGCTGGCTGCATCTCCCCCGGCAAAAACCCCGGGACGACCGGTGGAGAAATCGCCCGCAACTTTAACGAGGGCTTTCTCGATTTTAAACACATCGTGCCACTCATCTGTTTCCGGATCCTGGCCTACCGCCAAAATCACATGGTCCGCAAGCAGACGGAATTCGGAATCAGTTGTAGCTATAGGCTTAAGCACCCCGGGCGGCGCTTCCGGATCTAAGCTGACTTTCACGCAGGAAAGGTCTAAACCTTGCGCGGAACTCTCTACACTCTGTACCATCGCCCCGTCTGTGATCGAGATTCCTTCCTCCAGAGCTTCCGCTATTTCATCAGCCTGGGCCGGCAGATGCTCCCTATCTTCCAAGGCCAGCACAGTTACATAACTACCAAGGCGACGCGCCGTGCGGGCCACGTCCATTGCTACACTTCCGCCGCCGATAACCACTACTTGCGGGCCTATAAAGATGCTTTCATTTTGATTGGACTTGGCTAAAAATTCCAGTCCGTTAAGGACATGCTCGTCTGCCGGAAACTGCGGCAATGCTTTCGATTTCCCGGCTCCGATGGCCAGGAAGACAGCGTCATACTCTTGTTCGAATTTCTCTAATTCATTACTTTCGAAACGGCGATCGGTCTCGATGGTTATTCCCATATCCAGCAGGCGCTTAACTTCCCCTGTCAGCACCTCTTTAGGCAGGCGGTACGGCGGGATGCCGTAGCGCAAGACTCCTCCCGCTTCTGGCCTCTCCTCAAACACTGTGACCTGATACCCTTCCCGCCTTAGCTGATAGGCACAGGAAAGTCCGGCCGGGCCAGCGCCTACGACCAACACCCTCTGTTCCCGTTCGTTATCAGGGCCGGGCAGACTCCATCCTTCCGTTGAAGCCATGTCTCCCACATACTGCTCAAGCGCGTTAATAGCGACCGCTCCGTCATACTCACCCCTGTTGCAGGAGCCTTCACACGGATGGTGGCACACTCTACCCGTTATTGCCGGAAATGGATTGTTCACTACTAAAGCGAGCCAGGCCTCATAGTATTTTTCAGCCTTCACCAACTGGGTCCAAACCGGTATGTCCCCTTCGACCGGGCAGGCTCGATGGCAGGGGGCGGGTCTTTTCGTATGCACCGGAATAGCGCTGCGCCAAGTTCCGGTATTGAGAATGTCTGTCCAGCCCGTGGTCCAAATCGGCGGGACTTCCTTAATTCCTTCAGCCATTAAACACCCCCCTTTCGCGCGCAATGCGGTAACCGTCTAAGCAGGAGTTTATGTTCTCTTCCACTTTTACCGGACTTGTTTCCCCCACGACTTTTGCTACCAAGTCAATATCCGGCTGGCCCAGAAGTCCTGTTACAGCGCCAACTAAAGCCGAATTCACAATTCTCCCCAGGCGGTTTGCCTGAGCAATAGCCATACCGTCAATCGTAAAGATTTTAAACTTTCCCAAGGAAGCATAGTGCTCCGGCGCTTGGGTAGAATTTATCACCACCAGAGTTTCTTCCCCCGCACCTTTTAACAAAGCTTCATTAAGCAAGCTGGGATCGAAAACCAAAATCACATCGGGATTATCAATGTTGCAGCGCAGCCGAATGGGCTTCTCGTCCACCCTGATAAACGAACTCACAGGTGTACCACGCCTGGCCCCGCCGTAAGTGGCGTAGGCCTGGACATATTTCCCTTCACTAAAGAAGATATGGGCCAAGATCTCACCGGCTTTTTGCGCCCCTTGACCGCCTCTTCCCTGAACAATGAATTGCAGCACTTGCTATGAACACCTCCTCCACTTTCTCTGCCCAGAGGCTAAGATCCTATATGAATATACCTAACCCTGGTACGCCGGGAATACGGCAATATCTATCCTTAGCAAGATCAGTTCCACTTTTCCGTAATAAAGCAAGTTTGCCTGTGAACGGTTAAAGTTTAGTTCCCGGCGGCAGGAAAAGCCTAGTAAACAGCAGCAAGACACCCGGCTAAGTCTCAAATAGGTGTTGGGTGTTGGTACATAATGTTACCATCGGCTCCAAACCGGTCGCCCCCAAGCCTAAAAAGCTTCTCCAAGGCTGTAAGACACTTTGGTACATATAATTACCAGGCCTTGAACAGAAAAAGTTAATTACTAAAGAATGTTCTGTGGCGTGTTGCCCGCAAACACCCTAACTGCGTGGTTCAGAAATGTACCAAGTAAAAGAAACGGCTCAAGCTATTTAAGAAAGAACTTGAGCCGGTAAGTGTTTTTTAATTCCCTTTTTGCTCCAGGGCGGCCAGCACTTTTTCAGGAGTAAGGGGCAATTCTTTAATCCTGATTCCGACCGCGTCGTAGACCGCATTGGCAATAGCGGCTGCCGTGGCGACCAACCCCGATTCCCCGACGCTCTTGGCCCCGAAAGGCCCGCTCTCAGAGGATGCTTCGATCAAAATAGTCTCTACTTCCGGCATATCTACCGCCGTCAAAATCTTATAATCTGTAAAGTTAGGGTTTAGCGGCTTGCCTGTCCCCGGGTGATAGCGATACTCTTCGGTGAGGGCATACCCGATTCCCTGCTGGATCGCTCCTTCGATTTGCCCTTCAACCACTGCCGGGTTGATCGCTGTGCCCACATCATGCGCCGCAACTACTTTGAGAACTTTAATCACCCCGGTCTCCGTATCCACTTCAACTTCCACGAACTGGGCTGCATAAACAGGCGGGTTGCCTGGCGATTCCTCGCTGACAGCGCCGATAATCTGATGGCCGTGGCTGCCGAAATGTGCTTTGTGAGATACTTCAGCCACTGAAATTTCGCGTTCCGGCTCTTGGCGTACCCGAATCATCCCCTCCGCAACCTCCAAGTCTGCTGCCGGAACTTCCAGGATTTCGGATGCCATCGCCAGAAGTTTCTCTTTGGCCGCAGCTGCCGCCTTTTTTACCGCGTTACCGCCGGAATAAGCCTGACGGCTGGCATGACTCCCAATATCGAAACCTGCTACATCCGTATCCGCCGTTTTGGTAATGAATACATCTTCATAGTTTAGACCCAGTTCTTCTGCCGCCACTTGAGTGAGCGCAGTCCCGGAACCCTGGCCACAGTCCGAATTGCTGTAGATGAGGTTCGCTTTGCCATCTTCGTTAATCTTTACCACCGCAGCGGAGGTTTCGTGGAGCATCGGCCGCGCTCCGCTCACATGCATCATATAAGCCATGCCGACACCGCGCTTTTTCGTACTGCTGGCAGTGCTGCCATCATTCCCCCGGACATTTTCCTCCCCTTCTTTTTCCAGAAAGCTCCCTGCATTGGCCTGTGCACCTGTGAGAACGCGTTCCCGCTTATTCCTTTTCT
The DNA here is from genome assembly GCF_054657415.1 of Paradesulfitobacterium aromaticivorans. Classification (NCBI taxonomy): domain Bacteria; kingdom Bacillati; phylum Bacillota; class Clostridia; order Eubacteriales; family Peptococcaceae; genus Paradesulfitobacterium; species Paradesulfitobacterium aromaticivorans. The sequence goes on from NZ_BAAHYT010000008.1 coordinate 202,826, forward strand.
TTTCCCAGCCTATAGCCTCCGAGCCGCGTTTGATCCCCTCTTCCAGGCCGCAGCTCTCAATCACCCAACTGCTCCAGTTCCACACTTCCCCGGCACAGGGGTGGTTTTTGAGCCTGATCTCCAGAGGATTAAGCCCGAGGGCTGCAGCAATATCATCTACCTGTGATTCCACCGCAAACACTACCTGGGGATTGCCATACCCGCGGAAAGCCCCGCACTGGGTGCTGTTAGTATACACTGAATAGTTATCTACTTTGATGTTAGGGGATTTGTACATCGCCAGGAACCAACCGGCAACCGGACCCGCAAAGGAAGGAGTATGGGTAGCATAAGCCCCACCGTCAAGATAAGCCGTCATCTGGCGAGCGGTGAAAGTTCCGTCTTTTTTGATCCCTGTTTTAAGAATCATGGTGATTGGGTGCCTGGATTCGGTCGCCAGGAACGACTCTTCCCTGGAATACTTAAGCATCACCGGCTTCCTTGCTTTGATGGCCAACAAGGCTGCAATCGGTTCATTTACTACTCCCAAGCGGCTGCCAAAAGCCCCGCCTACCGGGGGCTTAATGATACGCACTTGGCTTGTGCTCAGGCCCAGAGCGTGGGCCGTAATCCCGCGCACCAAATGCGGCATCTGAGTCGAAGTCCAAATCGTGACGCGTCCATCCATATCAGGAGCGGCCATGGCCACACCACAAGGTTCCATACTCACTTGATATACTTTCGGAACATAATAAGTGTCTTCAAACACCATATCAGCATCAGCAAACCCTTGATCGACATCCCCAATAACTATGGGCATATGAGCCATTACGTTCTTAGGAGCAGCATGGATTAGAGGTGCATCCTCAGCCATGGCTGCTTCCACATCCATGAGAGCCGGCAAAACTTCATACTCTACCTCGATCAACTCTAAAGCTCTGTCTGCGGTTTCCTCATCTACTGCGGCTACAGCGGCGAGTCCGTCCCCTACATAGCGAACTTTGTCCGTAAGAATGTATTGATCCTCCATCAAAATCGCCCCGGGGGACGGTGGAAAACCTGCGCTGTTCCAGGGAATTTTCGGTACATCTTCGAAGGTCAGAACAGCTTTAACCCCAGGCAAGCTACGCGCCTTCGTTGTGTCAATCCTGACTATCTGCGCATGGGCATATGGACTCCGCAAAACCTTGCCCACAAGCATATGAGGCAAAGTCATATCTCCCGTGTAAAGTGCCCGCCCGCTTACTTTCTCCCTGGCATCAACCCTAGGGACACGCTGCCCCACTACTGCATAACCCATTTCTCATTCCCCCCTTTCCTTATCTTCCGACCGTTTTGGGACCAAACTCTTGGCTTTGGCTTAACTTTTCTCTTAGCTCGGGGCTTTCGCTTATCTGTTTACTTACGTCCATGACAGCTTCCACTATCTTTACATACCCTGTGCAGCGGCAGAGGTTACCCGCCAAAGCTTCCCTTACTTCTCCCTCCGTAGGGTTGGGGTCGCTGTCTAAAAGTGCCTTAGCCGTCATCACAATACCCGGAGTACAGTACCCGCACTGAACCGCTCCATGCTCAACCAAGGCTTCCTGAATCGGATGGAGCCCTTCCAGCCCTCCTACTCCTTCAATGGTTACGATTTCCCGACCGACCGCATCCAAGGCCAATACCATGCAGGAATTAACCGGCTTGCCGTCCATTAAAACCGTACAAGCCCCACATTCTCCGGCTTCGCACCCTTTTTTGGTGCCGGTCAGCTGCAGATCTTCCCGAATCGCATCCAGCAGCATCTTGTCCGGGGAAACATAGACCTGATAGGTTTCGCCATTGACCTTAAGCGCTATTTCTTTTTTCATACCTTCCCTCCCCAAGCCTGGAGCAAGGCCCGTTTAACCAATACTCCCGCCATATGTTTGCGGTAGTCAGCGCTGGCACGGACATCATCGATCGGACTTGTCAACTCTTGGGCAATCTTAGCTGCCTCTTCAAACTGGGGCAGCCCGCCTTCCGCCCCAGCCAGTTTCTCCTCTGCTTGCCAGGCCCTAAACGGGGTTGGGTTCACCGCACCAAGCGCAATGCGGGCCACAGCGATTTTGTCCGAACCTCTTACAGGAATAATGAGTACTGCGGTGTTAACCAGAGCAATTTCGTGACTCTTCCGCACTCCATGTTTGAGGAAAGTCCCTATTGTTCCTGGTACAGGCAAATTCAGGTCGATCCTGGTCAAGATTTCCCCTCGGCCGAGAACGTTCTGCCCCGGACCCTTGAAAAACTCATTCACAGCAACCTCTCGTTCCCCATCCGGCCCCGTAATTGTGATTTTTGCTTGATACGCTAATAATGCGGGAGCCAGATCAGATGCCGGAGAAGATGTGCACAGGTTGCCGCCGATAGTCGCCAAGTTCCGAATCTGTGGTGTACCTAAAGCGCGAGCCGCTTGCGCCAGTACCGGGAAATGCTCATTCACCTCCGAGTTTGCCAAGAGTTCGCTAACCGTACTTAAGGCACCGATCGACATAACCCGGCCATCGAACTTAACCCCGCTTAACTCCGGTATCTTTTTAAGATTTATCACTCCATGTCCCTTGAACCCAATTCTTTTGAGTGTGCGCACTAGATCCGTGCCCCCGGCCAAGGGAAAGGCCTTGCCTTCGAGGCCCTCCAGTGTTCCTACCGCTTCCCACAAGCTCCCTGGTTCTAAGTAGTTAAAGTTTTGCAAAAGGTCACCCTCCTCTCTAATTGTCTATTCTTGGTTTCGCTTAGTTTTCCAGTCACACTCATCTCCTTTTCACGCTCAGCATCCTGCCGCTATTAGCCTTTTACTGTGAGCAGTTCTGCCACCAGCCATGTTCGTGTGTTCTTTATGCTTTGCAAGTTAAGTTCCCGAGATTGCTATTCCGGCAAATCGGGCACCGAACTGCCTTTTTTCTGAGCTACAAGGACGAAAAACTCGCTTAAGCCGTTAAGCTTGAGCGAGTCTTCAGTATGTTGACGTTCCCTATTATAATTCTTTTGGTACATGCGTTTACCACAGATATACAGATAAGTGCCAGAAAGTTCAGAAACCTTTCTCTGGACTAGCTTTCCGCTAAGGTTCATCAATTAACCATTAGGTAACACTTTGTACCAATCATTTTCCCGCGTATACCAGCTTATACTTTTGCATCTTGCGGATAACCGTAGGATGTGAAACACCCAAGATACGTGCTGCCTGCCTCGTGGTCGGGTAAGACTGCATCGTCTTACGCAGGAGTTCCCTTTCCAGCATCTCAATCGCCCTTTCAAGGAAAATTGGCTCGTTAACCTGGATGCTTAAGGAATCTAGAGGATGGCTCACCTGGAAAGGCAGGTGTTTAGCAGTCAAAACATTATCTTCATTGATCACAACCAAACGCTCGACTAGATTTTCCAATTCACGCACATTCCCAGGCCAGCTGTGCCTTTCAAACGCCAGCAGAATCTCTGAATCGAAGCGTTTATTGCTGCTGTATTTATGATTGAACTTCTCAAGAAAGTGTAAAGCCAGTGGGACAATATCTTCCGTGCGCTCGCGCAACGGTGGAATGTTAACCGGCACTACATTCAAACGGTAAAACAAATCAGCTCTGAAGGTTTGTTTTGACACCATTTCTTCCAAGTTACGGTTAGTGGCGGCGATTACCCGCACATTAAACTTCATCGGTTTAGTCGCGCCAATCCGGAACACTTCCTGCTGCTGCAGCACGCGAAGGAGCTTAACCTGCATGTTCATCGGAAGTTCCCCGATCTCATCAAGCAAGAGAGTGCCCCCTTCGCACATCTCAAAGATCCCTTTCTTGCCGCCGCTGCGCGCGCCGGTAAAGGCTCCGTCCTCGAAGCCGAACAGTTCTGACTCTAGGAGATTTTCCGGGATCGCCCCGCAGTTTATCTGGAGAAACGGCCCCTGCACCCGTGCGCTGAATTTGTGGATGAGCTTAGCGGCATTTTCTTTGCCTACACCTGATTCCCCGGTAATTAAAACATGAGAATTTACCCCTGCTACCCTGCCGATAAGTTTAAATACTTTGTCCATAGCCGCACTGCGAAAGATAAACTCTTCATGGTCTAATAACTGCGCCCTTAATTCTTGAAGCTCATTGGCATAGCGTATGTTTTGCTTGTGCGTGCTGTCAACCTTCTCTTTGAGCACATTAAGTTCAGTCATATCTCTTATGTTGCACACAACCCGGAAAACTTCCCCATTTTCATCAAAAACGGGACTGCCTGTAATCAGGATTTCCTTGCCTGTCTTGATCCGCTGTTTGATCGTAACCGGCTTCTTCTGGTTGATAACGAGCACAGCCACTGCCTGGGAGACTGTTCCGTCCTCCTGAAGCTCCCTGACATTGCGCCCGACTCCATTGTCATCTTTGGAAAGACCGGTAATGCGTTCATAGCTCGTGTTAACCCTAAGCAAAGTTCCATCTCCGGCAATAATCCCTATCCCATCGTAAAATGATTCAAGAATAGCCTCCAGCTCCCGGTTCAGTTCTTGCACCTGGCTTAATTCCGAAGCCAGGGATTCAAGCTCGGATACATCCTGAAAAACTGCAATGGCCCCGACTACCCGTCCATCACGAATGATGGGGGTACGGTTGGTAACAATGACCAAATCATCGTCCAATTGCTTCTTCTGCCCAAACTCGGCTTTCCCACTCTGGAGGACAGCAGGCAGGCCTGAAGTCGGAAGCACTTCGATAATCTCACGCCCAATCACTTGATCTGCCGACACTCCCAGCATGCGCTCGGCCGGCTTATTACAGATCATCACCCTTTCATGTTCATCAATCGCTAAAATCCCATTGTGTACAGCATCAAGAGCTTCCCCAAGTTCCACAAACAAAGGCACCCTGTACACACCCCCCTATAGGCAAGTATTTTATCCTATAATTGTACTCGCCCAGGGGTTAGCTGTCAGTGTTTTCCACTTGAATAGCTTAGTTTGGTGGGCGAATGGGGGCTAACCCACAATGTTATGATCAAGAGTAGTGACTGACTCTGATTGGTCCGTTAACAACTTGGAAATAGTAACATCATAACTGTCAATTACCAAAACATTATCGGCATGGTTTGATAGTTCTAAAGCTGAGAATAACACCTGATCGTTTTTATGTGTACGTATTAATATAGAAAACAAACAACCTTTCCTCTTACTTTGCTTCATTAATTTAGCCTTAGCTTCCCAAATATCTTCGTCAGGCTTTTGTATTTTGACAGCGACTGGTTTGCCTAAATAAGTTTGCTTTAAGAAACCATCTATTCCGGAATTTCGTTGAACTGGTACCGCATCGATGCTTGTTAAGATGCTAAGTTCAAATTCGGTTTTAGAAATATATTGTTCTTCACCCTTTTCGAGCAGAAATGAAGTTGTTTTAGTAGGTATTTCCAACCTTTTTTCACATAGTTGTATCGCTGGTTCTGAAATATCAATCCCAATGTAGTTACGATTAAGAAGGGATGCTGCCACTAGGGTAGTACCACTCCCACAAAAAGGATCAAGAACTGTGTCCCCTTCATCACTGGCAATTCTTAGTATTTGTTCAAGCAAAAGAACGGGCTTTTGCGTAGGATACCCACACCTTTCCTTAGCTTTCGGGTTCAAGTATGGAATAGACCAGACATCAGAGAGCGGTACTCCTTTTTTTTCTTTTCCCAATACTACGTTCCCCAAGTTATCACGTTTGTAAGTAGATTTCCCGTGTTCGTTACGAACCCGTTCCTGGAGTATCTGGTCAACATTCGTCGTAGGGGAATACTCGGTATAAATTGTATTAAACTTGAAATCCTCTGATTTACTATAAAAATAAATGGTTTGATGCCCATTCAACAAACCTTTTTTTGAATTTGACCAACGCCTATATGCCCAGATTATTTCGCTTCTAAAGTTATCCGGACGAAACACATCATCCAAAAGAATTCGTAAATGATGCGAAGCATATTTATCACAATGCAAAAATAAACTGCCCGTATTTTTTAGTACCCTCTTACATTCCTGAATTCGTGGTTTTAAGTAATTTATATAATCACTAATAGAATCCCAGGTATCGTTAAATTCATATGCCTCGGAGATATCACGCGATGTTAATGATTGCGTTTTTTGCGTGAAGAAAGGAGGATCAAGATAAATTAAATCCACAGACTCACTCGACAAACTGCTTAAAACGTTTAAGCAATCTTCCCTAATAAGCATCCGGCTAACCCCTTTCGCTAGCTATTTCGGTTAAAATCTGTTTAAAATCTATTGACGTAGCTTCTTTAATATAGTCCCAAGCCATCTCTCCGGCGTAATATTTGCCACTTACTCCAGAATATAAAGTTTCCAATGTACTTTGGATTCTCTTGGCCTGATCACGATTAGGATAATAAAACATTAACCGTACAGGCCGAAAACCACAGCTCTGAATTACCTTTACTCGAGTATGCTCTTTGGTAATATGGTCTCCGTCAGTCGTGGCATCACGCCATTTTATTTCAATAGCATCATTTCCGACTAAACAGTCTATTTCAAACTGTTTAGGTCTTGTTCCTAAAACATTGTTTATCTTAACCTTCTTCTTGGCTGAGGGATATCTGTATTCAAAACACATGAGCGTTGCTTCTTCAAGAAATGAACCCGCATATTTGTAGAGGAAACGTCCTTTATTTTGGTAAATATCTATTTGGTCTCCCTGCTCATCGCTAATGCCCAACACCCGGTAAATTAAGTAATGAGACTTATCATCTCTATTCATTGCTTCAATACGCCCATTGATCTTCTGTTGAAGGTTACTCGAATATTTCTCCGCCAATTCCCTAATAATCCTTTTGACCTGTTCCACATCAACTAGCCTCACAATCAACAATACTATTAGTAATGGATTTGACAAAGATGGATGATTTCCTGCTTTTGCAATTGGTCTCATTATACCATAGAAGGGGCCGTAAGAGAACACATGTTCTCCGAATATTTGGAGAGATCGCTCCATCTCTCTGTACCACATGAGATCAAGAAATACCTACTTCCAACTGACAGTGAATTATGGAATTCCACTCACAAAATAGTTCAAGACACGACAGTATAATAAAAAAACATGCCCCCCTAAGGAAACATGCATATCTCCGGGGAATTTCATCCCCCGCTTATAAGATGAATCGCTTTAACATCATCTCCATCCCTAATTATAGTCGCTCCATACTCTTCCCGTGAAACAGCTTTTCCGTTAACGGCGACAGCCATTAACGGAAAAGTAAACCTCATTTTGTCCAATAACTTAGTTACGGTTAATTCTTCTTCCCAGGGATATTCCTTGCCATTAACTTTAATCATCCTGTTCCCCCCGGACTACGATTGCTTTTTCACCAGTTCTACAACATCAGGGAAATCAATCCCAAGCCGCTTTAATGTCTCCAGCGTGGGTATGCCGTCAGAGTTCCAACCCCTGCGTTGATAAACAGCATCACATAGTTTCTGATATTGATCTTCCCGATAGGTTCTTAGAATCTGCATTTTTTCTGCCGTGGTTTTGCCTTCGGGATCAATATTCAGGATTTCTTGCAATTGCCCGTCATACCGGTCTTGCCTTGATTCGTATTCTTCGACGGTCACCGGACCCACCGCCCGATACGGCACTTGGTCATATTTCCGGGTACCATAACCCATTCTCAAATTAAATACCCGATGGAAATTATAGACAATCTCAGACTGCCGGATTAGCCCATTGTCATCGATGTTAGACCCGGTCACGGCATTATAAATTTCGACATAGTTCTGCACATGTTCGGGCACCTTAGCCGGGTCAGCCGTGGTGTCATTATCCGCCGGTACGATATCATTCCAGGGAAGTTTGCACAAGCCATTCAAGCTAAACCACGTCCTAAACATCGGGTAATAGAAAAGCGCTTCGGCCTTGTCCTCGAAGGTGGGAATTTGATGATTGACCATGTCCATGAAGATAACCCAAGCCTCATCGTGTTGAGGACCTTTATTTGTGAGCCCATACCCCCCTTGTTGAGCCAGGGATTCTTTGGTGACATATTCTGAGAACTCAAGGCCTTTAACTTCCATCCCAATGTCTTGCAGAAACTCCGGATTGGCCCCATATTCTTCGGCAAAAAATTTCTTCATCCGGCGGATGCCCAGCCCGGCAATCTTACCAAAGCCTTCCCCCCTGGCCATCCGGTGCAGTAATTCCAAAGCTGCCTCACCATTGCCAAAGTTAAGTTTTAAGCCCCCTGTGATCTCGTCATTAAGCACTCCGCTTTCATAGCACTCCATCACAAAAGCCGTGAGCGTGCCGAAGGAAATGGTATCTACCCCATAGCTGTCACAATAAAAATTGGCCTCAATCACATATTCGGGATTGAAAACGCCCAACACGCTGCCGGCAGCGGACAGTGTCTCGTATTCCGGACCGTCAACCAACACCTCTTTGCCTTTATAAGGGCCGGTTTTAAGCTTAAAAGAATTAATAACTTTGGCACACGAGAGGGTGCAGCCATACCAGCATTCATCGTGTCCGTCCAGATTGAAATACTTGGAGATGAGGACATCATGCGTAATGTTTTTGGCTTCCGGGTCAGATCCAAACTTATAATTGCGCACCGGCAGCAGGTCGTAATCATTCATAATCTTAACGATATGGGTTGTTCCAGCCGTTCTCATTCCGCATTGTGAACTATCCAAAGTTAAAATTTCGTTGTGCATTTTCTTACCGACTTTTTTTAAGACAGAAATATCAGCAGGGTTATTCAAATCTCCTTTGACTTTAGGGCTTCTAATAACTAGCGCTTTAATGTTCTTATTTCTAAATACCGTACCCAAGCCGCCTCTACCGGCTTGTTTTAAGCGAATGGCTTGGCGGCGGGGATCGTAAAAAGAAAAATTAAGGAGTCCAATCAAGGTGTGCTCTGCAGCCTCTCCGGCAGCGACTACGGAAATGTTAACTTTGTCTTCTGCACTGGCGGCATACATTTCTGTTAATTGCTCGGTTAGGATGTCGGCGTTAACCTCTTCTAAAGGAGCTTCCTCAATCATCACTGTTCCCTGGGTGCCGTCAATAAACACAATAACATCCCGTTCAGCTTTTCCTTGGATTTCAAGTGCATCCCAGCCGGAGAACTTTAAGAAAGGCCCGAAATACCCCCCGACGTTGCTATCCATGGCAGACTGAGTCAAGGGCGATAAACCTACGACATAGGATTTACCGGCACCGGGATATTGCGTTATCCCCCCGATCGGACCGGGTGCAATAATCAGCTCATTTTCAGGATCATTCCATTTGGTGTTGTCATTAATACCATCCCACAACAGTTTGAGGCCAAAGCCCCTGCCCCCGATAAACTTTTGTCTCATGAATTCTGTGACTGGTTTTTCCGCAAACGTATTCGTCGACAGATTGACATAGAGTGTGCGGTTAGCGTAGCCCTTGTCCAGCTTGCCAAGTTGATAGTTAAATGTGGCTAGGAGTTTATGCGAATTCTTTATTTCCATTAAATTCATTTAACCTTTTCCTCCATCCCGGGCATTACCCTTTCTATTTTTCAGGATCTGTATTACGAATGTTTATACGATTGCACGAAAGGCTTCTCATGTACAGGCATCCAGGCGACAACCCCGCTGCCCAATATCACCAAGGCTCCCCCCATTAACTGGGTAAAGGTGAGGCGCTCGCCCAGAAATATATATGCCAACGTACCCGTCATAACCGGTTCAAGCATACTCAAAATGGACGCCGTGGAAGCTCCCACAAGTTGTAACCCTTTATAGAAGCTAGACATGGCAATAATTGAGGAAAAAAGAGTGATTCCGGCTATAGCTAACCAAGTTGGAGCGGAAAGCTGCCATGTAAATCCGGTGGCTAAAGCTAGAATCCCTGGGGTAATCGCCGCTCCCGTAGTGATGACGGCTGTACTGAGCAAAGGGTCGGAAACTTTCAGCATTCTATTCCCGATCACAACATTCAGGGAATGAACGACGGCTGCACTAAACGTAATCAAAGCGCCGGTAAGATTCACCCCGCCAAAGTTAAGCCCTATCACCAGCATTAAACCCAAACTCGAACTGGTTAGCCCCAGAATCTTCAGTCCTGAAACAATCTCTTGGCGCGTGATAATCGCAATCACGGTTACCAGCAAGGGGAAGGAATAAAAGATTAAGGATGCTATTGAAGCTGGAATGAACTGAACCGACCATAAATAGAGACCTGCCATGCCGGCGTATCCAATCCCCCCCATCGCTAAGAGAGCAAACCATGTCTTTGATTCCAGCCTTGGCCTGCCGTTTTTCCACAAGATCACTGCCCAAAACACGGTGGCGGCAGCACCAAAGCGAATGAACAGGACCGTTGCCACCGTGGCACCGCCCGCAAACACAATTTTTCCCAGGATAGGATAAACACAAAAACCCAAGGTGGAGATGAGAATAGCAAGTACCCCCGCCCTTTTTCTGTGTTGCAACTTACCACCTCCAGGCAAGGAGCAAATTCATTATCATCTCATTCTACACGGGCAGAAGCTGGCCAAGCCCCTGTTTCAGAGCCTGATCATAGACCATAGCCGCGACCGCAATATCTTCAAGAGACAATCCTAAATTAACGGCAATAATACGCTCTGAATCATTCAGGCGTCCGGATATTTTCCCTGATACTAGATCGGCCAAATCCCCATAAACCGGCGGAACTGCGTTAAAATAGCCCATCGTGCGATGACTTTCGAATTGCGGAACATCATCGACATAAATCCTGGACATCGTTTCGAAAGCACTCCTCTGCCAATAGGAGTCATAGTCGATCGGTGCACCAAAGCAGCCTTCCTTTAACCATGACCCTTCTATGACCGGGTTTGGATTTGCCAAAATCGGGCCAGCGGTGACAATAATATCACTGTCCATAACCGCGGCTTGAGGAGATTGTGCCTTCTCTACCGTAACCTTGAACTTAACCACCATGTCGGTGGCAAAGCGGGCAGCTGCCTCCTGGCTAATGTCATATGCCTTAACAAGTTTAACTTCCGGACAGGTGGCAAGCACTGCTTCCAACTGGGTCCGGGCCTGGACACCACACCCAAGAATTGAGACGGTCTGGCTGTCTTTACGCGCCAGATATTTCGCGGACAGCCCAGTCACAGCCCCTGTCCGGATCGCTGTCATGATACCCGCTTCCATGATTGCCAAAGGAATTCCGGTTTCTGAATCGTTCAAAACGATCAGTCCTGATAGATAGGGCAGACCTTTTTCCCGGTTGCCTGGATAAGCACTGATCCACTTAAGCCCTGCCGCTTTAAACTTGGGAAAGCTGCACAGCATGGCATTGATGAAGTCGTCATCCCGTTTGGGATGCAATTCGATCTTGGGCAGAGCATCCACCATGCCCTTGGCCTTTTCCAGGAAAGATTCTTCCAGCAGGCTGATGGTCTCCGCCATTCCCATATTTAAGGAAGCAATATCGTTTCTGGACAAATAGAGTAACTCGCTGCCAATTTTCATAAGCCCACTCTCCTTTTCAATAATATAAATATTTGCTCGCTACTACTCGCCTTTTCATATATTCTCACCAGTTAAGGGCAACCCCTTGCACTCCAAAACCCGCAGCAATTATCGTTGCCACAGTAAAAAGCACACTGGCCGGGCGGTAATCTTGGTATGCTCCAGCTCATTCCCATGTTGCCCTTGGTCATACCAATTCTGACGAAAAAATACCACAGTTTTTTGATTATCTTGTTCGAATATACTTTAGCTCTTCAGAACAACAACTTTATACGCTGTTACTCCGCTCTTATTCTTCCATGCCCTGAAGTCTTTTCAACTCGCTAATGGTTGTGTTCAGATGTCTGGTGACGGCTGCCGCAGCCCCTTCGGGGTCACCGGCTTTGATGGCTTCATACGTTTCCTTATGTTGGCGCGACCACATATCCCGGTCCTTACGCAACTCCACCAATTTTTTGCGGCTGGGCCCATAGTACTCTTTCATAAGGCCCATCAGCACGGTCATGAGGTTCAAGATCACCGGATTATGGCTGGCACGAACGACACTGAAGTGGAACTGACTATCTGACTCATCCGTGTTGCGTCCCTCGTTGACGTCATTTTCCATATCCCGTACAAACTCGTGCATCTCATACAAGTCGGTACGCTCAGCGCGTGCGGCGGCGAGGCGGGCTGCACCGGTCTCCAACACCAGCCGCGCTTCCAATAAATCAAATATATTATCGATTTCTTTCAGCATGACAGCGGCTAAAGGTTCAATCAAGTCATCAATTTTAACCTCTTTGACATAGGCCCCGCTCCCAGGCGTAATTTCCAGTAGTCCAAGGGATACCAATGAAGTTAAAGCTTCACGCACTGCAGACCGACTGACACCCAGCTTTTCTGCCAATTGCCGTTCCGGAAGCAGCTGATCGCCCGGAGCCAAAGCTCCTTCGAGGATAAGTTTTCTGATCTGTTCGACCACATCTTCGTAAAGCCGGGTGCGTTTTTTACGCGTAAGATCCATCATCAGTGAGATCCCCTTTTTAAGAATTTTATTAAACATTCAATAGTTTACCATAAATATGCAGGTTCAGGTATCAGATTTCCACGATTAAACCTACCGATGCTCATAACTGTATCATTCAGGGGTTTTTTTTGAATAACCAAAAGTCCCGATCCGATCCGCTAACGACCAGTATTCATTGGCACTAAAGGCAATAGGTTTAATTAGGTTCATGTCCGGTTTCCCTTTATCATCTAGGACTTCATCGTTATAATGAACAGCTAGGACGTCCGCCATAAAGATATCATGGTTTCCTAAAGGAACAATTTGACGGACTCGGCATTCTAAATTAACCGGACACTCCGCAATTAAAGGTGCCTGGACTTTGGAAGCGGGGAGAGGAGTAAGACCGGTAGCCGCAAATTTATCGACATCTTTCCCCGATACCATACCGCAATAATCGACGATCTTTGCTTGTTCTAGCGTAGGAATATTAATCACATATTCCATTGATTCCTTAATTAGGGTATAGGAGTACCTGCCGCTGGGTCGAACACCGATGTACACGACCAAAGGGCCGGATGATAGGATACCCGTCCAGGCAATCGTCATGATATTGGGTTTTATACCCTCGCACTGTGAGGTAACTAAGACAGTTGGAACTGGAAAGAGATCCATAAATGGCTTTTTTAAAGTTTTCTTAACCATATCTTAATGCCCTCCTCTCAAATTCTTAGTACACTTCTTTTTCCAGCAGTAATTCGTTTTTAGCAAACCGTTCCAAGGAAAAAGGTGTTAAGTCTATGGTTTCATACTTGCCGCGGCGGATCAACTCGGACAAACCTTTTCCTGCCGCAGGTGCCTGTTGGAAGCCATGCCCACTAAAGCCTGTAAGCAAATGATACCCTTTTACCTGTGGGTGCTCCCCAATAATCGCATTATGGTCAATATAGTTGTATTCATAGAGACCGGCCCATCCCTGTTCTAATTTCACTCGTTCAAAACTCGGGGAACGTTCTGCTAATAACGGCCACACTTCATCCGTGAAATAGGATTTATCCAATTGGAAATTGTAATCATAGCGCGAATCTTCCTGCTTCTCGACCAGATTAGACCCTTCACGCGAACCGGTAATAACTTTTAGTCCTTCTCCCTGAAAGTAAGTGCCGTTAACTGTATCAAAAACAAACGGGATATCTCTGTTAAATGGTTCAGCCAAATCAATACAATAGACTTGTTTACGCAGCGGCACAACAGGTATATCTAAACCCGCCGTTTTGCTGATTTCCCCAGACCAGGCTCCGGCAGCATTTACTACGACGGGAGCGTGATATTCCTCCCCGCTTTCTAATTTGACACCGGTGATCCGGGATCCATCACTCAAAATGGCTTGGACCTTCTCGTAAATGTACTCTACTCCTAAGCGTTTTGCATGTTTTGCATACCATTGCAGGACAGAATACGGATCAATGTTCCCACCATCTACATCGAAAATGCCACCGGCCAAATCATCCACTTTAAGTTCCGGTACAAATGACTTCACTTCTTCCGGAGTCATTAACTGAATATTTGCACCCAAACTTGTCTGCAACTTCATATTATCCTTAAGCATGGGCAGTCCTTTATCATTCGCCAAATATAGATACCCATGCTGTTTAAAGTCAATCACGGCCGGTTCCCCGTCCAGAGCCATGTCCCTTTCAAACTTTTCATAGAGCTTAATACTCAATTGGGACAACCGAATATTTCCTTCAATGCTGAAGGTATGCCGCACTCCGCCGTAAGAGCGTGGAGTGGAAGAATATTCATACATCCGATCTTTTTCAAAAACAACAATACTGCCCGTATATCCATCTTTGCGCAAATTATAGGCTAAACTGGAGGCCATGATCCCGCCGCCAACGATGATTAAATCATATTTCTGTGCCATATTACCCTCCATACCTCCTAATACTTCACTTACAAATACAAATCATTATTACGTGTTCTAGGCGCCTTTTCCTTCTTTGCTCAAGGTTTGCTTGTCGCGATTTCTTCCCAGATAAGCCCCCTGCACCTGGGGATTGGCCCGCAAGTGTGCGGATGAGCCTTCAAGGACAATTTTACCGGTTTCCAGCACGTAGGCTCTATCAGCCGTCGACAAGGCCATCCGTGCATTTTGCTCTACCAAGAGAATCGTGGTCCCGCTTCGCTTGATTTCCCTAATCGTGCGGAAAATTTCTTTAACTACAATTGGTGCCAATCCCATCGAAGGTTCATCCAAGAGCAAAAGCTTGGGCGCAGCCATCAAAGCACGTCCGATAGCGAGCATTTGTTGTTCTCCCCCGCTTAAGGTCCCGCCATATTGGCTTTTGCGCTCTTTTAAACGTGGAAACTTAGCATAAACATTCTCCAGATCCTTCTCAATATTGTGTTTGTCTTTGCGCACATAAGTTCCAAGCATAAGGTTTTCAATCACGGTCAGATTGGGAAATACGCCCCTGCCTTCAGGCACCTGACTTATCCCTAAACGCACGATACGGTCAGCGGAAACTCGGCTTATGTTCTGGCCGTTAAATTTGATCGTGCCGACGGTAGGGCGGTGAAGACCGGAAATTGATTTTAAGGTGGTGCTTTTGCCAGCCCCGTTAGCCCCGATTAAGGCCACTATTTCCCCTTCTTTAACCTCGATACTGACCTCTTTCAGAGCAGGAATGACTCCATAATGAACGCTAATATTCTCCAACTGCAGCATAGTCACCCTCCTCTAACTCATCCTCACCGCTCCCAATATAGGCTTCAATCACTTTAGGATTTGTTTGAATCTCTTCCGGAAGTCCGTCAGCTATTTTCTTCCCATAGTCCAGCACCATAATCCGATCAGAAATATCCATGACCAGTTCTAAGTCATGCTCGATTAAAATAATGGTTTTGTGCAAATCTCTACTTATTTTGCGTATAAGCTCGATCAACTCTGTGCGCTCATGACTGTTCATACCGGCCGCCGGTTCGTCCAACAGCAACACTTCACATTCAGTAGCCAAGGCCCGGGCAATTTCCAATAACCGCTGTTTTCCATACGGCAGGCTGGTCGCCAGCTCTTCCATGACTTCCTTTAGTTTGACAAGTTCCAATAACTCTTCACACCGCTCGATCGTACTGACTCTTTGCTTGATAACCTTCTTACTGTGAAAGAGCGTTCCCAAAAGCCCTTCGCGGCTGCGGCACTGGTGCCCCACCATGACATTTTCCAGTACTGTCAAGGCCGGAAAGAGTCGGATATTCTGGAAGGTGCGTGCGATCCCTCTCTCAACTAAAGTATGAGATTTTAGGCCTTTGACAGCGTTGCCCTTGAACAGGACTTCACCCGCAGTTGGCTGGTAAACCCCGGACAAAAGATTAAACAGAGTCGTCTTACCCGCACCGTTCGGTCCAATAATCGCCAGTATTTCCCCTTGGTCCGCGTGCATTGATAGTTTGTCGATGGCAACAATGCCACCGAAATGTATGGAAACATCGTTTACCTCTACTAAATGCGTCTGACTCACACTGTCTCACCTCTCTTGTGCAAGAGCTGCCGCCGTTCCAGGTTTTTACGGATCACGTTATACACCCGCTTCTTGGCACCCCAAAAACCGTCCGGCTTAAAGATCATCATCACAACCATTAAAGCTCCATAGAGCAGCATACGATAATCAGCCATAAACCTTAGAACTTCCGGAGCAAGCCCTAGCACAATGGCACCGATGACAACGCCCGGGATACTAGCCAACCCCCCGAGGACGACCATCGCTAAGATCGTAATGGAGTCCATAAAGGTAAACGAATCCGGGCTGATAAAGGAGATGTAAGTCGCGTAGAAACTTCCGGCTATTCCTGCAAAAAAGGCACTGAGGGTAAATGCAAGCAGTTTAGCTCTAAGGGTATTCACGCCCACCGCTTCGGCTGCAACTTCATCATGGCTAACTGCCATTAGGCTCAGGCCCATTTCGGACTCAGACACTCTGATCATGAAAATGAGTGTTATGAGCATCATGGCCATGATCAAGTAAAAATAAGGAACTTTACTCATAAACACAATGTCGCCAAGCTGTGGGGAAGGAATCCCCGGCAGCCCCATCGGCCCACGGGTCACCTTGTCCCAGTTAAGAAAGACGAGCCGCACAATCTCACCGAAACCCAGCGTTACAATGGCAAGGTAATCTCCCTGCAGCCTGAGGGTGGGCAAGCCTAAGACAAAGCCAAACCCTGCAGTTACAAGACCGCTGATCGGAAGTACCGCCCAATAAGGTAAATTAAAGCGCAGCATTAAAAGTGCCGCCACATAGGCACCGATCCCATAAAAGGCCGCGTGCCCGATTGACAACTGACCTGTATAACCGGAAACCAGGTTTAAGCTAAGACTTAGAATAATGTAGAGCCCCACCGTGATAAAAACATGCATCACATATTCGCTCGCCACAACCTGCGGAATGATCAAGATCAAGAGCAAAGCGCCCAGTAAACTAAGCCTTCGGTCAAGAAATTTGTTGACTTTAAGATTCACTCTCCTTCACCTACACTTTCTGCTGAATATTTTTGCCAAGTAGTCCCGTAGGCTTGATCAAAAGGATAATGATCAACAAACCGAAAGCAATGGCATCGCGGTAACCCATCGAAATGTAGGCAGCCCCTAAATTCTCAGCGATTCCCAAGATTAGCCCTCCTAACATGGCCCCCGGTATACTTCCGATTCCCCCCAGGACTGCAGCTGTAAAAGCCTTGAGCCCGGCAGTGTACCCCATCACCGGATAGACCGCGTCATAATAAAGCCCTACTAAGATACCGGCAGCTGCTGCTAAAGCAGACCCGATGCCAAAAGTCAGTGAGATAATGTTGTCAACATTAATGCCCATCAACTTGGCATTATTGATACTGTGGGAGGTAGCGCGCATCGCAACTCCCATTTTCGTTTTATGCACGAAAAAGTGAAGGGCAAGCATGAGCGCAAATGAGATAATTAAGGCATAAATTTGGATATTGCTCAAAGTGACACTGCCCACCTGAAAAGTAGTAATCTGGAGGCTGGACGGAAAAGAACGAACTTCCGTGCCCCAAACCAATTGCGCAAAATTAACTAAGAAAATGGACACACCTAACGCACTTAAGAGAGGAGCTAACTTTGTGGATTTACGCAGAGGACGGTAGGCTATTTTTTCAATGATTATACCGAGCAAGGCCACAATCATCATCGTTAACAGGAATGCCGGGACGAATCCCAAATGAAACTGCTTAATAATAATTAAACCCAGAAAAGCTCCCACCATGAAGATGTCGCCATGGGCAAAATTAATGATCTTCAAAATCCCATAAACCATGGTATAGCCCAGGGCAATGAGCGCATACATGCTTCCAGCCGTTATTCCATTAACCAGTTGTTGCCAAAACATCTTCTCACCTTCCTCAGACGACAAATATCAGGAAGAGGGGAGGGAAAAGAACCCTTCCCCCCAACGATCATTATTTTTTATAGATCTCGAATTTTCCGTTCTGTACGATTAATTTCAAAGGCTCTTTCATGCAGTCCCCGTTGGCATCAAAACTGGTCGTACCGGTGGCACCCTTAAATCCTTGAAGGGTCGTTAGGTAGTCATTAACTTTTTTACGGTCTTCTCCGCCATTTTTTACAGCTTCAAACAGGATATTTAAGGCATCATAAGCGTAAGCTGCCCAAGTGTCCGGCTCTTGGCCCCACTTTGCTTTATAAGCATCGATAAAAGCCTTGGCTTCCGGATATTCGGCTGAAGCATGGAAAGCACCTACCGCACGTAAGCCTTCGACGTCTTGCCCGCCCAATTTGATCAGGGCATCAGAATAGAGACCATTGGAACCAAAAACCGGGAGGGAAATCCCTAATCTCTTGCCTTGTTTAACAATCATCGCTGCTTCGTTATACTGGCCGGCAATGAAGATCGTGTCAGGGCCGGCGGCTTTCATTTTCGTCAAAATCGCGCTGAAGTCTTTGGTTTCTCCAAGATTATAGGGCTCTTGGAACACTATCTGGGAGCCGAGTGAAGTAACTTTTTTGTTGTAGACATCTGCTAAACCTTTACCATAGTCGTCATTTTCATAAAGAATGGCTATTTTCTTCGCACCTTCGTCAACTGTCCATTTAGCCACAATCTCACCGTCATAAGCATCAGTGGTGATATCTCGGTAAGTGAACGGTCCGGCATTGGTAACAGCTGGAGAAGTTGAGCCGATTGCTATATGCGACAAGCCTGATTTATTATAGATCGGTGCTCCGGCTAAAGTAGTGGAACTTGTGTAGTGCCCGACTACCCCGATAATCGAAGAATCAGACGCAAACTTGTTGGCTACGATCGCTGCTTCTTTCGGATCGGCTTTATCATCGAGTTGGACCAATTCTACTTGTTTGCCATTAATGCCACCTGCTTTATTCACTTGTTCAGCTGCTAATTCTACAGCTTTTTTAATCGTGCCACCCGTTTCAGCAATTGCACCTGTGAGCGGAATGGCCACCCCGATTTTAATCTTGCCACCGCTGCTGTCCCCTGTTTTTGCGGTATTGGTTGTGCTGCTGCCGCAACCCGTGAGTGCCAATGATAAGCTGAGAATTGCTGTTGTAACTAACACCAAGCTTTTTTTCATTAATTATTACCCCCCTCTAATTATAAAAATAAGCATCTCTTAACTTTTGATCTTTGATCTTTGATCTTTAAACCTTAAACCTTGAACCTTGAACCTTGAACCTTGAACCTTGAACCTTGAACCTTGAACCTTGAACCTTTGAAAATTGTCCCTCCTCTTTGCCTAAATTAATTATGTTACTCTTGAAAGAGATGCCAAACTCGCAGGTGTTCAAACCATTGGGTGTGATTAATGTGCCATGGTAATGTTAGTGGTTTAATCTGGTCTGGACAATTTTATACCAATAAGTTTCGATGCAAGTTGTGATAATTCCTGCTTGCATTTTGAAAAATCTAAAGATTTTTTATTAATAAACTAGATAATTTATTGCCAAAAAAAAGAGAAAACGAAATATAGCTTGCAACTTAAGTTTCGTACCCCTATAAAAGAAGAGAGAACTCCTATTTTAGTTTAATTAGGGCTCTCTCTTTAGCACTGTTACACTCCAAATCCGCCGGATTTGGCCCCATAAAAAATAAAGTGCCGTCAATAATCTGATTGTACAGATCATTGTACGGCACCGTTGCCTCTTTTTATTGGGTTTATTATACTGCGCTCTCCGAAGAATCTCCAGTAGTTTTAGGCAAGAACATTGTATACATTACGAACCATGGTATGACCAAATGTATATTCTTACCCCTTCTTTCTCTCAAATACCCTAAATGTAGCCGTACCAATTGCTGCCAATTCCCCGTCTTCGTCCCAAATGCGCCCTTCTCCGACCACAATCATTTTGCCGCGGCTGATGACCTGGCCCTGGGCCCTCACTGTCCCGCCTTTGACCGGACGCAGATAATTAAGCTTTAATTCGATAGTGGCTGCCCCTTTGTCCGGTGGAAGCTCATAATTTACAGCTACCGCGATCGCAGAGTCCATGAGCCCGGCAATCGCCCCGCCGTGAGCCGTCCCATACAACTGCATTACCGTAGGCGGCACTTCCATTATTACCTCCGGCGGCTCTCCTTCCCCCAGGCGCTGGCCGTGGTTTTGCCAATAAGGATTCCCTTCGATCTCTTTAATGTTTGCCACTCTAACTCACCCTTTCCCCTCGTCGATATTCTTTCTTAAAGAGTGTAAAAAAATTATTATAGGCCTTCATTGTAGTTGATCGTAAAAAAGTCATAGCCTAAGATGATATGAGAATTATAGCAGAAACAGAACCCCCTTGGAAACGGCATCGTCACTCTAAAAGTACGCGCGTTCCAAAGGGGGCCTTCCTTAGTGTACTTTATGGTGTTTCAACGAGGGTCTCATTCTTTCGTTCAAAATAAGTAACAACTTAGTCAGCAAATGCAAAGGTTACGAGTTCTAGGGTACATAAACCGATCATCAGAACCCAAACTACACCCCTTACACCACATACTTCCCAGCCTCAGACACAGCCGCCGCAATCTCCTGCCTCAAGGCGACCGTGTTAACCGGGGTATATTGCGTAAGCTTATCCAACTTGGCCAGCAGTTCCGCTAATTCCTGGCCCTCGGCTAGGGCAGCCAGTATCTCCTGAGCTGTAGCCTTAAGCCTGTTAATATTGCTATAAATATAGGTTTTAGCCATCGTAATTTTAAGTTTAGCCCTACCCTCTCCATCTCGGGCCAGTGCTTTCTGGGCCCTCAGCCAGGCGCTCTCCATGGCGAACGCGCCCATTGCGATGTCAGCCAGCCGGCCTAGGATTTCCTGCTGTTTTAAGAGCCCTTCCCCATATATGTCCAGGCCTCTGCCCAAGGTAAAGAGGAAGATGTCCTTTGCTGCCTGCACCAACTCGTCTGCGTTCGAGCGTGGCGGAAAATCACCAGCTAGACGCGAATCAAGCGCAGAGATTCCTTCTTGGAGGGCGAGATCCCCTTTCCCGGCTCTGCGTACGAGCGTGGTCGGGATCAGGGAACGGTTGATTTCGTTAGTCCCTTCGAAAATCCGGTAGATCCGCGCATCCCTGTATAGCCGCTCGATCGGGTACTCTGAAATAAAGCCGTAGCCTCCGTGAATCTGCACGCCCTCATCGACCACATACCCCTGAACTTCCGTAGCGAAGACCTTGTTCATGGAACATTCTATCGAATATTCTTCAATACCTTTAGCGGCAACGCGCCCGCCGTCCGGCCCGGAAGTATCGAGGCTTCCCATCATATTATCCAGGAGCCCGCCTGTGCGGTAAACCATGCTTTCGGCAGCATAAGTCCTGATCGCCATTTCCGCCAGCTTCTCTTTCATGAGCCCGAAATTAGCGATCGGGGTGTTGAACTGTTTGCGCTCATTGGCGTAAGTAGCAGTCATTTCAAGGGCGAATTTAGAATTGCCGACAGCATTAGCTGCCAGTTTATAGCGCCCCATGTTGAGAATGTTAAAAGCAACCACATGCCCGCGCCCAATTTCAAACAGGAGGTTTTCCACCGGCACTTTGACATCTTCGAGGATCAAAGTCCGGGTCGAGGACCCTTTAATCCCCATTTTCTTTTCCTCGGCACCTGTGGAAAGCCCCTCAGCATCCCCGTCCACGATGAAGGCGCTGAATTTGTCCCCGTCAATCTTAGCATAAACGATAAAGACATCAGCCATTCCGGCATTCGTGATAAACTGCTTTGTCCCGTTCAAAATATAATACTTTCCATCTTCACTTAAAACGGCCTTAGTTTTGGCGGCCAAGGCATCTGAACCGGACCCTGGCTCAGTAAGCGCATAAGCTCCGATCTTTTCCGCGGTAACAATGCCAGGAAGGTATTTTTGCTTCTGTTCGTGATTGCCAAAGAAAACGATCGGCAAACTGCCAATGCCCGTCTGCCCGCCGTGGGTCATGGCAAACGAGCCCGCGCGGCCCATCCCTTCAGCAATAAGTGTGGAACTAATCTTATCCAGTTCAAAGCCGTCATACTCTTCCGGAACTTCTGCGCCCAAAAGACCTAGTTCCCCCGCAGCCTCCAACAACTGGCGGATCAGACCTTCTTTTTGCGCTTCCAGGTCTTCAATGTTCGCTAGGATATTATCATCGACAAACCCTCTGACTGTACGCGCCAGCATTTTATGCTCGTCACTGAAATCCTCGGGTGTAAACACAGTTTGATGGTCAGTCCGTTCTAACAGAAAGCTTCCGCCTTTAGGTAAGTCAGCCACTACATTCACCTCTTTTTCGCTTATCATTTCCGAATCGGCTTACGCCGCCATAGTACGAACGTTTATCTCTCTCGAAACTTTTACGATGCAATTGTCCAGACACCAAATTACTAGCCCAAAGCTATGCTCGCCTAGTCCTAAATTGTTCTCCCAACGCGCGATACCATACTTACTTATCCGTGAAATTAGGCTTTCTCTTCTCCATAAAGGCACCCATGCCTTCTTTGCGGTCCTCACTGGCAAAAGCGGTGATAAAGTTCTGGATTTCCAGAGTTAAAGCAGACGAGATATCCAGATTGATACCTGTATTCATCGCTTCTTTGGCCATTTTCATCGCCACAACCGGTTTGGATGCAAGTTTTTGCGCAAACTTTTGAGTTTCCTCCATTAGGGAAGCGGCAGGAACAACCTTGTTTACCAGACCTAGTCTTTCAGCGGTTCCCGCATCAATGATGTCTCCCAGGAAAATCAGTTCTTTAGCCTTGGAAGTGCCGATTAAACGGGCTAAGCGCTGAGTGCCGCCAGCCCCGGGAATGATCCCGAGATTAATTTCAGGCTGCCCAAACTTGGCTGTATCGGCCGCAATCCGGAAATCGCAGGCCAAGCTAAGTTCAGTCCCGCCGCCCAGGGCCATCCCATTAATAGCCGCGATAACCGGTTTCCCCAGCCGTTCGATTTTTTCGAAGGACGTGCGCGAAACTTGGCAGAAGGCATACGCTTCAACCGGACTAAGGTTGACCATCTCGGTGATGTCCGCCCCGGCGGCCAAAGCTCTGTCTCCGGACCCGGTGATGATCACTGCTTTCACGGACGCATCTGTTTCCAGTTCGTCGACCGCCTGGGCTAATTCCCGAAAGACCTGGCTGTTTAAGGGATTCATCGGGGGACGGTTAAGCGTAATGGTGGCTACCCCATTCTCCTTTGTTAACTGAATCACTTCATAAGGCATGGGCAATACCCCTTTCTCTAAGTTTTCGTTCATCCCTGGAATCTCAATTTCATGAGGTTCAAAAGGCCACTACTGGCCCAAACTTTTTACGGACATCAAACTTCTTAGCTTATGCCCAAGATCCTGGCGGCATTCCCGCCTAAAATCTTATCTGCTCCTCCCGGGGGCAGTGGCAGTTCAGCGATCGCCTCCATATTGCGGCGTATCCAAGGCGCACCTGGCCAGTCACTGCCAAAAATCACCTTGTCCACATTGCGTCCGAGTTCCGGAAAATAATCCAGAAGCTTGGACGGAGGCAGACCGGCAACCTCCATGAACACATTTTGATGTATCTTAGAAAGGAAAAAAGCCCTGTCATACCAAAAACCCCGACCGGAGTGTGCCATCACCAGCTTAAGATTGGGAAAATCCACGGCTACATCATCCAGGTGCAAGGGATCCCCGTATTTGAGACGCGAACCACGAAATATCGAGGAACCGGTGTGGATGAGGACAGGGATGCCCAAATCCTCAGCCGCACGATAAATAGGATAAATCTTGGGTTCATTAAGGTAATAGTGCTGGTACGTAGGGTAAAGTTTTACCCCGCGAAAACCCTCATCTTCAACAAAGCGCCTAAGTTGTTCACCGGGCCTAGTGTAGATGTGGGGGTTGACATCGCAAAAAGGGATAAGGCGGGGGCGGCCCTGACAAAAGTCCCTGACTTGCTCGTTAGTGCACACCCCTGTAGTAATGTGGCTAAGCTCAGTCAGTACACAGGCATAGTCCACCCCTTCACTGGTCAGCAGTTCTTCAAACGCCCCTGGATCCTTATAACGCTTGATAAACTCCTCGTACCCAACCGGGTGGGCCAGTTTCATCCATTCCGTAACCCACTCGTGATGGTAGGTATAAACTCCGAGGTGGACATGAAAATCT
The DNA here is from genome assembly GCF_054657415.1 of Paradesulfitobacterium aromaticivorans. Taxonomy (NCBI): domain Bacteria; kingdom Bacillati; phylum Bacillota; class Clostridia; order Eubacteriales; family Peptococcaceae; genus Paradesulfitobacterium; species Paradesulfitobacterium aromaticivorans. Next base: position 226,907 of record NZ_BAAHYT010000008.1, read on the forward strand.
ATGCGCGGCTGATTATTCGTTAGGTTATTCGGACCCATCCTCACCCCTCCTCACACGGGATCAGCCCGATCTTTATTATAAATAATAGGTAACTGTTTAGGTACTCAGAATTCAGTAGTCAGTAGTCAGTAGTCAAAATACTTTCAGACGCTAAAGAGTTGTATAAATCTTACTTGGGGGATTTGTAAACAAATAATCTTTACGGTACGATAACTGACCTGAATCCTTGGCCGGAGCGCAGATAATCAAAGCCCTCATTGATTTCGTCGAGAGAGAAGCGTTTGGAGACCATGGGCACGACCTGAATCTTGCCCGTGCGTACCATCTCAATAACCTTGGGGTAATCGACCAGCGGGCAGCCCAGAGAGCCTATAACTTCCATCTCCCGATACATGACCCGGCTGGCGTTCAAAGTCATGGTATGCTCGGTGTAACCGACGATCACGAAACGACCGCCATTGCGCACAGTGTTGAAAGCGACTTCCATGGTCTTGGGATTGCCGATACACTCAAAAGCAATGTCCACGCCCCCGCCGGTGTATTTGCGGATGGCCTTGGCCACATCCTGCGTTTCTCCGGCATTAAAGGTAGCAACAGCTCCGAGTTCTTTGGCTTTGACTAATTTATTGTCAGCGAGGTCAACCGCAATCACCGAAGCACCCGCCGCGTTGGCTACCTGAACCAGATTAAGTCCTACCCCGCCGCAGCCGTAGACTAATACGGTATCACCGGGTCTCACTTTCCCCCGGTTTTTGACCGCATGGTAAGGCGTAGTAATAGCATCGGCAATAATTGAGCCTTCAATTAAGGGAATCTCGTCCGGCAAATGGAACACATTGCTGGCAGGAGCTTTAATGTATTCCGCATATCCGCCGTCAACATCATTGCCCGGCATGACCATGCTTGAACAAATGTTGCCCCTCCCTTCGCGGCAGTTGTCGCAGACCCCGCAGGCCATGACGGCGGGCAGGAGCACACGGTCACCCACTTTGAAGGAAGTTACATCCGGAGCCACTTCAGTGACTGTGCCTGAAATTTCGTGTCCCAGAATGAGAGGCGGCTTTTTAAACGTGGGAACACCATGGTCAATGTAATGCAAATCCGTATGGCACAGGCCGCAAGCAGCGACTTTGACTAAGATATCTCCAGCTCCGATCTCGGGCATTGGCACTTCTTCCACTTTAAGGGGTTGGTTCGGTCCATAAAAAACAGCTGCTTTCATTAAGTACACCTCCGCTTATTTTTACCCGCTTAATTCGGCTCTTTTAATGAGGCTCTCAGTTTATTAAGCCATATTCGAAATTTCTGATTAACACTTCGTGCCTTATTTTAAGAAAAGACCACTTCTTTGTTCCGAATATCCACTACTCCTGACGGAGTGATCCTAATATAGGGCAGGCCGGTAAAAGCTAAAAAACCCAAGCCAAACAGAGGGTCATCGAACGGGCATCCCTTTTCCTGCAGGTAATTGTTAAGCTTCATCCAGCCTGCGGCTGTCTCGCGCACACTTGAATTGGAAAGAATGCCACCCGTGGTCATGGGTATTTCGCCAATCACCTGTCCAGCTTCCACAAGCACAATGCCGCCGCCGATTTTCAGCATCCGGTTAGCAGCCAGGGCCATATCCTCCTCCTTGCTGCCCACAACCATCGGCATGTGCGTTTCGTGAGCAATACTACTGGCATAGCCCCCCATACGAGCCCCAAAACCACTTAAGAACCCTGTAACCCAACTCTTGGCTTGCGGCGACCAAAGACTTATTTTCATAAGATCCGGAGGAAGGTCGATCAAACCGTTCGTAACTGACAAAGTGCGCATCAGAGTCTTGGTAATCGTTTTATTGGCCATGTGCATACATGGAACCTCTATACTTTCCACCATCTCTCTCTTAATCTGAAAATTTGCTGCTTGAACCGGGGACTGGGAACACGGCCCGTTCTCCAGGCAGCCAAATCGGTAGCCGGGAATCTGGGGATATCTATCAGTAGCTTTCCATCCTCGGCTACAGCCTTGCCTCCGACCCACACTCGCACTGGATCAGGCCGGGAAAGATCCTTCACGAGCATAAAATCTGCATGCCGACCTGGGGCAATTCCTCCAATTTCGCGGTCAAGCCCCAAATAAGTTGCGGGGTTGATCGTTACCATTTGGATTGCTTTCACCGCCGGAATCCCAAGTTCCACAGCATAGGAAACTAAGTAGTTGAGGTAGCCGTACTTTAAAACATCCATAGGGCTGAACCAATCCGGGCTCAGCATGATCCTGGAAGTATCCAATCCGGGATTCTCTGTGATTAAGCGGGAAAGGGGCTCAAGGTCAGCCCGAATAGAGCCGTGGCGCAAGATTACATACAACCCGAGACGCAGGCGGTTTAACGCTTCTTCGGCAGTTATACTCTCATGGCAGGAGGTAAAGCCGCAGGCAGTAAGCGCATTTAACTTCTCATATGAACACCCGGCCATATGCCCTTCAATGCGCACGCCTTGTTCGGCTGCTGAGACAATCTTCGCCAGGAAATCCCGTTCGGGCACTATCAGCCTTCCCCAAGCTGTCACTTCACCGACAGCTAAGACCCTAGGCTTTGTCAAACTCGTTTCTACTATTTCCTGGGTAAAAACCTCGTCTCCTTCAAATTCCGGCAGCGGTGGATTAGCAGCAGGAACTGACACATAATATCGAAATGGGATATTATCAGTGTACTTTAAAAATAACTCTAAGCCATTTGCTCCTAAAGCCATACAAATATCATGTGTTTCAGTAAGAATGGCAGTTGTCCCGGTCAACATGATTTCTCCAGCCAGTGCCAATGGGTTCGTAATAAAGTCTGCATGCCCGTGCACATCGATAAAGCCAGGCACTAAGTACATCCCTTGACCGTCAATAACCTTAGTGCCCTCCCCAGGGCGGCCTTCCGGGCCTACATAGGCAATGAGCCCCCGCCATACGGCAACCTCCTGCCCGTCCAAGATTTCACCGGAATAAACATTCACCAGACGGATATTGCGAATCACTGTATCAGGAGACTTTCGCCCTAAAGCTACCTCAATTAGACCAGCCCTTGTTTCGAGCATTTGAATTTACCCGCTTCCTTTTACCACGAATGTGCTTATTTATTTTCTACTCCAACTTCGCTCCGCAGACGCCGCAGAATTTGAAGTCATCCGGGATTCCTTTGGCACCGCAGCTGGGGCAGGTGTGGGTGTATGGCCCGTAGAGGAATTCACTGGAGCCGCCTGCGGCTGCTTTCTGTCTTAAGCCGATGTAGTCTTTGGGCCGCTTTTCGACGAAGGCTTTCATGCCTTCATAGGGTTCGACACTGGCGAAGTGCAAAGCCAGCCATTCGCGGGCATGCCCGACGGTGGAACTCCAGGCGAGGTCTTTCCAGAAGTTGGTTTGCTGTTTGGTGTAGCGCAAGCACTCCGGGAATTTGTTGATGAGTTTTTCAGCCATGGTGGCTACGGCTTGGTCAAGCTGGTCGCGCGGGACGACTTGGTTTACGAGTCCCCAGTCGAGCGCTTTTTCGGCAGAGATGGGTTCGCTTAAGAAGAGCATTTCTCTGGCCCTTCTGTCCCCGACGATGATGGGGAGCCACTGGGTGGCACCGCCGGCGGCAACGGAGCCGACCATGGTGCCTACTTGCTGGATGCTGGCCCCTTCGACCATGATGGCGAGGTCGCAGCCCATGTTAAATTCGTTGCCCCCTCCGGCGACGATGCCGTTGATGCGGGCGATGGTGGGTTTGCCAATGTTTCTAAGGATGTCATGGCATTCGGTGAATACCCCCATCCACTTCCAGTAGTCGCGCGGCCGTTTGGTGTAATCGTCGGCATATTCTTTGACATCGCCGCCGGTGCAGAAGGCTTTTTCCCCGGCCCCGGTGAGTACGACGACGGCGACGGAGTCATCCCAGGATGCGTCCCGGAAGGCAACGGTCAGTTCCTGCAGGGTTAAGGTGCTGTATGAGTTGTGGACCCGAGGGCGGTTGATGGTGACAGTGGCGACCCAGTCTTTCTTTTCGTACATGATTTCTTTGAAGTCGAATTCCTCGGTTGGTTTCCCGGTAAAACGTGGACTCATATGCTTAAACCCCTCCCTTATTTCATCGTTATTTTCTTCATGCACTCCCCATGGAGTTGTAATTGCCAGCCTATTGGGGAAATACATAGGTAATAGCGCCTTAATAAATCCCTTCAATAATCGTAGCCATGCCCTGGCCCCCGCCGATACAGAGAGTGACCATGCCATAGCGGGCCTTGCGCCTGCGCAGTTCATACAGCAGAGTGGTCATCAGACGGGCTCCGGTAGCGCCGATCGGATGCCCCAAAGCGATGGCCCCGCCATTGACGTTAACTTTCTCAATATCCAGGCCCAGTTCCCGAATCACCGCGAGCGATTGGGAAGCAAAAGCCTCGTTCAATTCCACCAGTTCAATGTCCGCCACGGTTAAATTTGCTTGTTTAAGCGCCTTGCGTACCGCCGGGACCGGCCCAATTCCCATAATTTGGGGTGGAACTCCGACTGCTGCATCTGTCACAATGCGGGCAAGCGGCTTTAGACCGAGCTCCCTGGCTTTGTCTGCTGCCATTAAAACCACAGCCGCTGCCGCGTCATTGCGCCCGCAGGAGTTGCCGGCCGTGACTGAGCCGCCCTTGCGGAAAGCCGGCTTGAGTGCACCCAGCTTCTCAAACGTGGTCTCGCGTGGGTGCTCATCCGTGTCAAAAATAATCGACCCTTTACGCGTGGTAACTTCAACGGGGATAATTTCATCCTTAAACAAGCCTGCCGCCAAGGCCTTCTTATAACGCTGCTGACTCTGCAGCGCAAAAGCATCCTGATCTTCCCTGGACACCTTAAACTGCTCCGCCACATTTTCAGCCGTGTCACCCATGGACACCGAACCGTATATGGAAACAGGCTGGCCTCCGGGACCCGCTTCAACGAGAGAGTCTACCAGGACACCATCCCCTGCGCCGTAGCCGTAACGGGCGTTTTTCAAATAATAGGGAGCGCGGCTCAGGCTTTCAGTACCCCCAGCCACCACCACTTCAGCCCTTCCGGTTTGAATTTCCTGAGTTCCATTGCTAATCGCCTGCAGCCCGGAGGCACACTGGCGGTGAACGGTAAAGGCGGCTGCTCCTTCCGGTATCCCTGAAAGCAGGGAGCAAACACGGGCAATGTTCGATGCTTCCGTGGTTTGACGCGACCAGCCCATGATCACTTCTTCCACCAGTTCGGCACTGATACCGGCTCTGGCAATAGCCTCCTTAATCGCAATTGCGCCCAGTTCCTGAGGGGGTATGTCTTTAAGCGTTCCGCCGATCGTTCCGATGGGAGTTCGGACGGCACTGACTATGACGACTTCTTTCATTAAGTTAAGACCTCCCTTATTGCTTGTTTTTTGCTTTAGCGCATGATCATTCCGCCATCAATGCAGAGAATTTGCCCGGTGATGTACCCTGCCTCCGGGGAAGCTAGGAAGACAAAGCCCGGTGCCATTTCCTCCGGTTGGCCAAAGCGGCCCATGGGCACCCGCTCCAGATATTTGTCTCTTAGCTTGGGGTCAGTGGCGATTTTTTTCGTCATTTTCGTTTCCGCAAAGGGAGAAATAGCATTGACAGTGATGCCGTATTTAGCCAGTTCCCGCGCGGCGGATTTGGTAAAAGCGTTGATTCCGCCCTTGGCCGCCGTGTAGTTTACCTGCCCGATCGTTCCTTGCAGCCCGGCCGAAGAAGTGACGTTTATAATCCGGCCAAAACCCCGTTCTTTCATGTCCATTGCCACCGCCTGAGTACAGAGGAAGGTCCCTTTAAGATGGACATTAATCACTTCGTCCCATTGCTCCTCAGTCATCTTTAAGAGCATGGCCGGGATAGAAAGGCCCGCATTGTTGACGAGAATATCTACCGGTCCCAGCTCAGCTTTAATCTGCGCTACCATGGCCTGAACGGAATCCCGCTTAGAAACATCCGCTTGCAGGACACACGCCTTTCTCCCTCTCTTCTCTACTTCCTGCACCACATCATCCTCGCGGGTGATGGAGCGGCTGGCTAAGGCCACGTCCGCACCCTCATCGGCGAAAGCCAGAGCAATGGCCTTGCCGATCCCGTCTTTAGCACCCGTTACCAGAGCCACTTTTCCTTGAAGTTTCATCTTTTAACCCTCCTCAGCGGAACTTGCCGTCTCTTGAAGCACATCTTGTCCCTTATTCAGTTCCCTTAATTTATACCTCAGCATTTTACCGGAGGCTGTTTTCGGCAATTCCGGAGTGAATTCCACCCAGCGCGGGAATTTGTAAGGAGCGATTTTGCTTTTAACGAATTGCTGGATATTCGTGGCCAATTCCTCCGAAGGTTGAATCCCATCCTTCAGTACGATATAGGCTTTGGGTTTCTCCAGATTATCGCCGTCAACTACCCCGATCACCGCACATTCCAAGACTGCTGAATGTTCCATGATCGTGTTTTCAACTTCGATCGGGGAAACCCAGATCCCGCCCGGCTTGATCATGTCATCTGTGCGGCCGACATACCAAAAATAGCCGTCTTCATCTTGCAAGTATTTATCCCCGGTATTGATCCAGGCTCCGTGAAAAGTTTCTTTGTTTTTTTCATGCTTATTCCAATAAAATGCGGCTATGCTGTCCCCCTTGACCATAAGCGTGCCAATTTCTCCTGCAGGCACGGGGTAGCCATCAGTGTCCACTATTTTTGCTTCATATCCTTCCACCGGCTTGCCGGTAGCCCCTGGCCGGACATCCCCCACCCGATTGGTGATGAAAATATGAGCACACTCCGTCGAGCCGATTCCATCCAGAATTACCAGGTTGAATTTCTTATGCCAGGCGTCATACACTGCTTTCGGCAGGGCTTCACCCGCTGAAGTGCAGAGCCGGACTGAACTCATGTCAACACCCGGCATGCTTTCAGCGGCCTGGAGCAGAGAAGCATAAGAGGTAGGTACTCCATAAAAAAGAGTCGGCCGATACTTGCGCACAGTCTCAAAAACCGTATCGGGTTTAGGCTGATCAGGTACCAAGACCGTGGAACCCCCCACACGGAAGGGGAAATAAAGAGCGTTACCCAAACCATAGGCAAAAAAGAGTTTAGCCACTGAGTAACAGATGTCATTTTCATTAATGTTCAAAATTTGTTTCGCGTACAAATCAGCACTAATAATCATGTCATGGTGAAGGTGAACCGCCCCCTTGGGAAAACCGGTGCTTCCCGAACTGTAAAGCCAGAAAGCAGGCTCATCTTTATGCGTGTCGGCCGCAGGCAATTCATCCGAAGCTGAACTAACCAGTTCCATATAGGACAACTGTCCCGGACCGGCTGTGCCCACCACTACCAAATGCTTAAGGAAACGCAATTCTTCCCGGATTTCTTCGATCAACCCCACCAGAGCCTCACTGACCACAGCCACCTTGGCCCGGCTGTCATTGAGCAAGTAAAGGTAGTCTTTCGACTTTAAGATGGTGTTCGTAGGAATAGGGACTGCGCCCATTTTAATGGCCCCGAAAAAGCTGGCCACAAACTCAGGAGAATCGAGCAACAGCAAAAGGATTCTGTTTTCGCGCTCTACTCCTAGGCTCTTAAAAGCATTTCCGGCCTTATTCACAGCTTTATAAATATCTTCATACGTAAATTTCTGATCTTTGTAATAAACAGCTATCTTATTTCCTCTGCCCTCTTCCAGGTTCTTGTCGACTAATTCCACTGCCACGTTGAACTGATCAGGAATATTTAGACAAGCCCCACTCATGTAGACCCCTCCCTTATCTTTTTTAGGTTCACTAATAGAGGATTGTGCAGTGCATCTTTTAGAGTAAGTTACGCGCTACTCCGGTGGGATCAATTTGGCGCAGAACTCTTAGTTCGGTTGCTGTGGGTTCAGTGGTAGTGGGAACGTGCTCAGGAATAATAAGCTTAAACCCGGTGTTCTCTACAACCTGTTCGACTGTTACCCCGGGATGAACTGATTTCAGGCGCATGACTTTGCTGTTTTCATCAAAATCCAGGGCACAGAGCGGAGTGACGACCAGAGCCGGGCCGTTCCCAGGCAACTCTTTGCTCGCCCAGGATTCCGGACCATCTAGGAAGCCGGGTCCGCTGTTAAAATCCACTTTCTCTACGAGTGTGCGGACATTGTGGGATGTTGTGTAAATTACCACTCTTCCCGCCCGCGGCAAAAACGGAAGTCCAACAGTCCCTGGTCCGCGCAAGGCCGGTTTATCCCAATTTCCGATGCAGACTAAGTTGCAATTACCGTACTTATCTATTTGCAGACCCCCGCCGAAAAAGATATCAAAGCGTTTGCCATGTCCTTCTAAGAGGATGACATCAGGCAGGGCCAAAGCCGCATCAGCACGGAGGTTTTCCTCATCACAGGAGGAAAAAACCAAAGGCTCTAAGTGAGGATTGACGGCCCCGCTGCCGCCCGCAATGTAGTACAGATTGGGAGCATGAGTTTCTTGGGCCATGCGGCAGGCAGCCATCGGAATCATGCTTACCGCGCCCATCACCGCAACTTCTCCGTCTTGCATATGCCGGGACATCACACATGCCATAAGCTCCCCTGTGGTATATGCCGTTGCGCTCACTTGGACTCCCCTCCTTTGCTCAGGCTGTGCAAGCGTTCAGTTCCAATCTTACCCGCATACTCCTCCTCAGAAATACCGGTGACGTATTGTAGAAGGTAAACAGCAAAAGAGTCCGGGTCCTTACAAGCCTTCATATATTCTTTTAGGTGGGTTTCATCAAAAGTGTAGTAGGTGTGTGAAGATGTTGGATGACAGCCATAATGAGCTTCGACCACCGCTGAGACCAAAAAGCCCGGCACATTAACCTTGGTCGAGCCGTATTTCTGCGCGAGATTGGGGACAATTTCCTCTGCTTGAATAATCACAGTATCAGCAGCAAAGATCATTTGCCTGTCCGTAAATTCGCTCCCCTTGAATATTGCGTTCCCGTACGGGTCAGCCTCCTGGCAGTGGACAAAAGCCACCGAAGGCTTAATGGGGGCGGCTGTCATCACTTGTTCCCCCGAATATGGGTTAGTCGTGAAGCGGTACATTTCCGGATTGATTTTGTGAAGGTCGTTTAACTCCAAACCCTTCGGATACGGAATAAAGGGCAAGCCTCCCGCCCCAGCTTGCAGGCCGTAAACCAGGAAGGGTTCATCACATTCCAAAAGCTTTATGGTTTTCTTTTCGACCGCCCGCCGAAAATTAGGAGCAAGCCCTAAATGTTCAAAACCAACATAGGCGGTGAGAATCTCCTCAACTAAACCGCAACCGATGAGCAAATCAGCATTAATATCAGCCGATGGGCTAGTAATAAGGCGTTTTATTTTCTTACCCTGGCGGATTACTTCCCGGACCAGGGCCATCGGGTTATTATGCATGTGCATTCCGCCCACTGCCAGAGACTCGCACTCGTCCGCAACAAAGCGGCTAATCGCTTCGCGGATAGGTATTACTTTACTGGTGCGCCCCATCCTTTCACTCCTTTCGTAGTTTTTGTTAAATTAACTAAAACAGATCGTCCAGTTCGTCATTCCCCTCCGGCAACTTGCCGGCCTTGGGCAATCGCCTCGATCACGGAAGCGGGACCGAGGACAACATCTCCACCGGCGAAAACGATAACAGCTACGCGGCGGTCGAGCTCATAATCTTCACGCAGAGCAACCCCTCTTAAGTAGGTTACCCCTTCCAAAACTCCCGGATCCATGGTTGGCTATCATGCTTTCACCCGCTTTCGCCTAAGATATAGGAAACTCCCTCTGATTAATTCAGAGGGAAATCTCCATTCTATATCATATCTACCCCTTACCCCTTTACTCCCCGGCCATTTTACCCTTCCCGCTTTTTTTCGCCAACGCTTTGGCAAAGAGGGCTCCTCCTAAAGCTCCGGCAATCTGAGTGTCATACTTGGGCTTTAAGGCTTCGATCCCTAAGAGCTTTTCAATCCATTTGACCACGCCGGGGTTTTTGGTGATGCCGCCGGTGATGGCGAAGTCTTTTTCCATGCCGTTACGCTCAAGCAGGCTTACGACCCGGCTGGCCATGGCGGAGCAGTAGGCTGCGAGTACTTTCTCCTTGGACCAGCCTGCCCGCAGCAACCCGGTCGCTTCAGTCTTAGCAAAGACCACGCAGGTGCTGGATACCGGCTCTGGCTCTGTTTCGATCTTAAAGGACATTTCCCCAACTTCTTCGATCGGGACGGCCAGCAGGTTGGCGAACACTTCCATGCCGCGGCCGGTTCCGGCGGCGCATTTGTCGTTCATGAGAAAGGAGGTTACTTTTCCTTTTTCATCGCAGTGGATGGCTTTGCAGTCCTGGCCGCCCATGTCGAGCAAGGTCCGGACGCTGAGGCCATACATGAAGTTCGCTCCCCTGTGAACATGCTCTTTCTCCTCTCATTAAGCTCATTTATTTGCTCTTACTCCAACTTCGCTCCGCAGACGCCGCAGAATTTGAAGTCATCCGGGATTCCTTTGGCACCGCAACTGGGGCAGGTGTGGGTGTATGGCCCGTAGAGGAATTCACTGGAGCCGCCTGCGGCTGCTTTCTGTCTTAAGCCGATGTAGTCTTTGGGCCGCTTTTCGACGAAGGCTTTCATGCCTTCATAGGGTTCGACACTGGCGAAGTGCAAAGCCAGCCATTCGCGGGCATGCCCGACGGTGGAACTCCAGGCGAGGTCTTTCCAGAAGTTGGTTTGCTGTTTGGTGTAGCGCAAGCACTCCGGGAATTTGTTGATGAGTTTTTCAGCCATGGTGGCTACGGCTTGGTCAAGCTGGTCGCGCGGGACGACTTGGTTTACGAGTCCCCAGTCGAGCGCTTTTTCGGCAGAGATGGGTTCGCTTAAGAAGAGCATTTCTCTGGCCCTTCTGTCCCCGACCATGATGGGGAGCCACTGGGTGGCACCGCCGGCGGCAACGGAGCCGACCATGGTGCCTACTTGCTGGATGCTGGCCCCTTCGACCATGATGGCGAGGTCGCAGCCCATGTTAAATTCGTTGCCCCCTCCGGCGACGATGCCGTTGATGCGGGCGATGGTGGGTTTGCCAATGTTTCTAAGGATGTCATGGCATTCGGTGAATACCCCCATCCACTTCCAGTAGTCGCGCGGCCGTTTGGTGTAATCGTCGGCATATTCTTTGACATCGCCGCCGGTGCAGAAGGCTTTTTCCCCGGCCCCGGTGAGTACGACGACGGCGACGGAGTCATCCCAGGATGCGTCCCGGAAGGCAACGGTCAGTTCCTGCAGGGTTAAGGTGCTGTATGAGTTGTGGACCCGAGGGCGGTTGATGGTGACAGTGGCCACCCAGTCTTTCTTTTCGTACATGATTTCTTTGAAGTCGAATTCCTCGGTTGGTTTCCCGGTAAAACGTGGACTCATATCTCAAATTCCCTCCTTAATTATTTTCTCTAAAATTTTTCATGCTTTTGTCCTCTGTTCTAATGCAAGCCACGTGCCACCAATTTGAATATTCTCAAATTTCAGTCCGATCGGTTGAAAATAGTAAGCCAACTGCAGAAAATTAAGCCCAAACGGAAGAATCCTTCGCGAGTACAGGTTACGCCACATGCCTACGAAGAAAAAGACCACTGCAGTTTTGCAGTGGTCTTTTGTTTTTATCCGGCAAGCTCTTTCTAAATCAAAGGCTAGGGACTAAGTCATTTCTGCATTACTGTCTGCAAAATTGACTTAACGAGATTTATCATTTTAATGATATCACGAAAATAATCGGATCATAATGTTCGCAAGTGTCTAATACATCCCAAAATATTGCATCAGATCCGGATTCTTAGTGAAAAACTACAGAATCCTCGTTGAATCTCTTCTTGTGCTTTGATGAGATCATCGTCACTGGCATTACCTAAGTCGAAGGTATTTCCTGCTTCAAGCTTGGGCAGAGAGACGGCTTTCCCTAACTCATCCGTGCATCAGCTCGTCATTCGTGATTATTCTCTTCGGAAGCTGATTAAGCCCGAATCTCTCTTGAATCTTATCCCTGCCTTTATACTATCTAAAGTTATTGTCCACCATAAGAAGATTCACTCGTGCTTGCGAAAACGCGCCATCCGCCGCACGACCGTAGACTGGTTTACCCCCAAGGCCTCTGCCGCTTTGTAAGTGCTGCCGTACTTTTTCAGGGCTTTCCTCAATCAGTTGCCTCTCCACTTCCATGACAGCCTCTTTCAGCGGCATCAAGGAGTGAAACAGATACTCCCCCAGGCCATTTTTCTCTTTTTCATTATCCATTTTGCCCGTATTACTTACCGCTAACAACCTTTTCAAATACTGGTTATGAGCAAATAAGCGCCGGTAAAAACCAAAACAGCATATGTGAGTGCTGTGAATAACCGTTGGTTTAATTTTTGAAACAGAAGCTGTCCCAAAAATGTCCCCACAGCCAGAACGGGCAGGGATGATAAACTTGCCAACCAAACTGTCTTATTAGTCCCGTAAAGTACGAGTTGCAGGACGAAACTCACGGAATAAACGACAATGGCGAAGGCCAGAATTGTACTCCGCACTCTCTCCTTGGGCATTCCTATGCCGGAAAAATATATAAGCAGAGGAGGACCCGGCATACCAAGACTTGCGCTTAAGAACCCGGAAATTCCTCCTGTTAGCAGGTCTTTCCTTTTACTTTGCCGTATTTTCAGTCTCAGCATCAACAAGAAGGTTAGCAAAAGAATGAGCGTGCTGACCAGAATCTTCAAAAACCGAACATCGAGCATAAGAAAAAAGACCATGCCTATAGGTATCCCGGCGACACTTCCTTTAATAAGTTGCAGTAGAAGAGCCTTATCTGCATCGTGACGAATTTTGAAAACCATGACCAAGGAGATGACAACTGCAAGAATGACATTGATTTGAATGGCATCATGACCCTCATACAACAGGAGTAGAAACGGTGTCGCCATGATGGAAAAGCCAAATCCTGTGCCAACCTGAAGTGTAGTCGCCACCAAAACAATCACAACTAGTAGGAAATAATCCATTTTCTGCTTAGAACCTCCTTGTTCACGCAAATCTGGTGCCTTATTACTTATAGAACTTTTGCACTTGACTCCTAGGCGAGTTTCCAGAAAAAGCAGGAGCTGTCCCAAGCAGATTTTGCAGTTGAGACAACCCCTAGGTCTATGGTAATATCTTCAGCCTAAAACTTAAAGGCACCAACAGTCTCTTTCAACTCCTGAGCTAAGTGTGACAAGGACTCGGCATTCTGGGCCACTCTCTCCATGGCACTGTCCTGTTCCTGAACCGCAGATGCCGTCTCTTCAATCCCGGCTGAAGTCTCCTCCGCTATGGAAGCAACTCCCTGAATCGCACTGCTGATAGCCTTGCTACTCGCAGCAATCTCTTGCAGGTTGTCTGACAGGCTTTGAATCCGGCCCACCATTTGAGCCACCTCAGAATTGATGTCTTGTAAAGCCTGTCCGGTAATCTGGATTTGGTTCATACCCTCTTCAACTTGGGAATAACCCTTCTCCAATGATTCACTCACATTTTTACTTTCGTACTGTACCCCTTCCACAATACCAGTTATTTCTGTGGCAGAATTCCTGGTCTGCTCAGCTAATTTTCTCACTTCCTCGGCAACCACCGCAAATCCTCGGCCTGCTTCTCCCGCCCTGGCCGCCTCAATTGCCGCATTCAAAGCCAGAAGGTTGGTCTGATCGGCAATATCATTAATAACTTGCACAAGTTTAGATATTTTCTGGGCCTTTTGGTCTAGCCCCTGCACTTTTCCAACCGAATCTCTCATAATCTCGTTGATCACTTCCATTTGGGACACGGAGTTTTCCATTTGCACATTGCCATTATTAGCTGTCTCTAACACCAGATTCGAGGAGTTTTTCAGCTCTTCTCCATTCTGGCTCGCTAGGACGAAAAGATGATTGAGGTTTTCCGTTGAATTGGCGATTTCAGCCGACGTTCCGGCCTGTTCCTCAGCTCCTGCCGCCATCTCTTGTACTGTTGCCGCAATTTGCTCCGTACCTTGCTTCACACCATTGGCGATCTCGGCTAACTGTTGACTCTGACCATTAACACTCTCGGAAGCGCCAAATATCCGCCTAGTCATGGTGACAACCGACTCTTGCATGGCGGCCATAGCCTTTGCCAGCGTACCAACCTCGTCTTTTCTCCGTCTGATCTTCTCCGGAACCTGCACTGTAAAATCTCCCTGGGCCAATCTATCCAAATGCCCAGCCACCTCAGTTATGGGCCTGGCCAACGACGCGGCAAACCATAAAGACAAAATAAGGCTCAGCACCAAAATAACCCCCAGGCTGAGAACGGTCGTTCTAAGTACAGAGTCGGCATCTTTGAGCATCTCCGCCGTAGGAATTGTAACTCCCAGGCTCCAGTTAGGCGAACCAGGAATAGGAGTAAAAATCATATACATTTCCATGCCGTCGGGAGTAGTAATTCTCCCCATACCTTGCTGACCTGCAGTCATTTGCTTCCCTAGTTCATCCACACCCTTAAATCCGGCCTCGGATGCTTTTAAAAGATTAAGCTTCATGTTAATTTTTTCATCGGGGTGGGCAATGACCAGCCCTGTGCCGTCCACAATCCACCCGAAGCCGGTTTGCCCGATCTTAATCTGGTTGGCAATCTGGGTAACAGTTCCCAAGTCAATCACTCCGGCAAAAACCCCGGTCAACTCCCCGCTTTTATCTTTGATGGCATGGGGAATCACTACTACAGGTTTACCGGTAACTGCAGACGGCATCGGATTGCTGATAAACACGTCCTTGCCTTGATCTCTGATGGCTGTGTAGTCATATCTGTTCCGAATATTCCCTGTCTTCCCCTTTGTGGTATAGAAATCACCGTCTAAGTCAGCGTACCAACCAAATTCAAACTCTTTGTCGAGCTTCCCGTTGAGGGAGTCAGCATAAGCTTTAGCCTTCGCCCAGTCCCCTATTTCCAGGTTCTCTGCCGAGGACAGGACGGCCACTTCACCCTCTTTGGCCGCCAGCCATCGTCCGACTTCTGCCCCTCGGGCTTTAACAATTTCCTGGGTCGTTGTTTCTGTTGCTGTAACCATCGTCGATTTGGTCTGAAAATAAATAATGACTCCCAGGGATAAAAGAGCGATGGTTACAATTACAACGGACAACAGCATGATTTTGATCCGGATGGATTTCATTAGTCTGATCCCCTCCTAAAATAATCTCTCAACCTATTATGTCAAATCGCCCGGAAGCACGAATTCGCCATACCTCGACAACGGGCATGGCGAATTGATCACACTGTCGGCAGCCTGGCGATCATCACTTGGCGGTGGAAGACCCATAGCTTTGCGTCCTCTGCTTTCGCAGAGTTTGCCTTTTATCCCAGCTATTTGCAGTTACTTCGGCCTCATTCCTTACCATCTTGCCAAATGGCTTGTAATAACATCTTAATACTATATCAAAGTTCAACATTCTCCAAACCAAATTAAGGTAATTTTCGACATATTTTTTTGAGCCTTAAGCATAGCATTTGTAGTTCAAATATTTCTTTTTTTGCTTTATTCTTCTTTAACCAAGTAGAGGCGATTGTCCTCAACACGATAATAAAGGGGAGCAATGAGAGTTTTTTGGTATCTCATCCTAAGCCGTTTCGCTTCGCTTAGAACAAAATCCAATTCGTTGCCGATTTCAAACATAGGCGCGAAATGCATAAAATGTTGTTCAGCCCACTCCCTGTTCCAACCCGCTTGGTCCACCAGCCCTTGAATATACCTTTCTTTTTTCTCGAACAAGTTGACCATCCCACAGTTGTTGTGCGCTATTAAAGCAATAGCCTTAACCCCGCCGATGGCAATGGCATAGGAAACCTTAAATTCACTGTAGCGTAAATTTCCTCCCCCTGAGCGGAGGATATAGGCAAAATTATCCGGAATGTGCAGGTGTTTGCGGTTGTCCATGCACATGCCGATCAAAAGCTCGGCTTTGGCATAGCTTTCAAAAGGCTGCTTCAGATTATGGTACTCTAATAGGCGACCGATAGGAGTATCTTGGTACTCGGGAAAAATATCCTCTCGGGATGAAACAGGGCTGAGACGGTTCATGTCTTTTAACTCCCCCCTAAAATCACACTCAAACCAGTACCCAAATTGCGTCCTTGGCTTTTTCTGTTATTTACCGAAATTAGTTTGTCACTTCTATTCCGGCGGTTTGTGCTAAAGCCAGTCCGGCGGCAACTTCCACGGTTTTAAGTATGCCGGAAAGCCCGGGACAGCTAGGATGTGGGCTGTACTTAGCAAAAGCCTGGTAGACTTGCCCCAGATGCAAAGGTTGAAAGAGTTCCTTAAACGCATCCACTTCCTGCAGTTCTGCGGCGATTTTTTGATAGTTTGGACAGTCACTGCTTATTTTCAGTTTTACGTTTTGTCCATCCTGACAGTCTGCTTCTACCTCAATTTTGTGGCCGCAAATCCCGCCGTTAATCATTCCCCTGGCCATAAAAAACATCCTCCTCAGCTTCAGATTCTAATGTCCGGTACAATTTCCGGGCTGGCTTTGGCATCAGCTCCGTTCCCACCTTTTAGCTAAATCCTTTCTCAATTAGTAGTTAAGGATATTCAGCCAAATTTTCAGAGACGAAAAAGCAATGATTCCTGTCATAATCCAGTGCAGCACCCGGAGCGGAGCCCGGTGCGAGATTCTGGATCCCAGCTGGGCCGCTGGCACCGACCCCAAAACGAGAGCAGCCCCTAAGGCCCAATACATCTGCCCGCTTAAAATCTTTCCCAGCATGCTGGAAAAAGAAGTGAGTAAAACAATACCTAAAGTAGAACCGATGGTAATCCGAAGTGGAATATTTAGGATATAAACGCTAACCGGCACAAAAATAAAAGCTCCCGGTGCCCCGATCATCCCCCCAATGAAGCCTATTATCGCAGCCAAAAAAGCGGCCAAGAAGCGGTTAAACTGAATTTGATCAGCACTTTCTGACCCTGAGGGACTCTCTACTTTCTTTTTATCTTTTTTGGGTAAGAACATTAGTAAAGTAGCAAGCGTAGATATTCCGGCAAAAATGGTTAACAAGAAACGGGCATTGACATACTGGGAAAAGAACGCTCCCACGAAACCGGCCAGAGCGGCAGGGATCCCCATGACAAGCAAGACAGGTATACTAAAAGCTCCCCTTTTACGATGAGCCATAGCACCGGAAGCAGCACTGGCGAAGACTTGTAAAGTACTTATTGCTGCCACGGTTTTCATATCCAGGGTGGGTAGGTGCAATAACGGCGGGACGTAGAGAAGTAAAGGTACCATCAGAATTGCACCGCCTAACCCCAGCAAGCCGGAGAAAAAGCCCCCGGTCATACCTAACACCAGAAGTACCAACAAGAAGTAAGTTGTCACCCTAATTACCCCCAATTGTCTCTTAAAATTTATTTGCTCTCCATGAATTACGGGAACGGCCTCTGCCTTAGCGACAGAAGCTCGTTCCCATGTGATCCATACATTTACTGTAATTTAAGCGAATTATAGTTTTAATTTTGAAGTCTTACGTGCTCGTACCGGCAATGCTAACCTTACCTTCTACACCCTCCCCATTTTCCACTAAGCTTACAAAGTTAATTAAGACTACCCAAGCGGACAATAGTACTAAAAAGAGAAACATACCCAGCAAGCCCTTGGCAAAGAGCCATTGGAAATTTAACCCGATCATTAGAAGAATAACGACTGCTACGACCGCCGACATAAACCCTGCCTTGCGCTTGCCGTCGGAAACATCGGTGCTGAACTTGATTTGCCCGACTCGGCCCAACAAACTTATTACAACAAGACCCAGAATATTAAAGATCATACCTACCCAAACCGGATGCACATTGAGATAGAACTTATCCGCCGACCAGTTGCCCAGTGCGTTCCATACCAATCCGCCGCCAAAGCCAAGGATCATGGCTGAAACCACCCCGAACCGGGTAGCCACCGGCCACAGCAGCGCTGCCAGCACCGGGGCAAAGGTGGCACCATTACGGGCAGTCCAGGCAAAGACGTTCCACCAGGCCGCATTTTCCGAGCGGAGGAAACCGTAAACCACCATAAGTCCTGTTAGGATAACCAGAGAAATTTTTGTCCACTTCACCTGAGTCTCAGGGCTAATTTGCGGGAACAAAGCCTTGCCCACGTCCCTGCCCAAACTGGTTGCGCCTGAGAACTGGCAAGGAGCGCCCCAGCCAAGAGCAGCGGCCCAGATGCCCAAAGTAAAGATGCCAACCAGGGGTGGGGGCAAAGTTTGCATCAGGTAAGTCGGAACTGCCATCAGACCGCGGCTGATGCCGGGCGTTACGGCAGCGGTAGCTAAGCCAACCAACACTGCCATGACAATAAAGATTACATTAAATCCAGCAGCAATATACAGACCTTTACGACCCTCCTCGGGAGTCTTACAAGACAAAGCCATTTGGAAGGCAGCTTGTGCTACCAGGACATTAACCCAAAAAGTGCCGAACCATGCCATAATCACTTGCAAACCCACATTACCGGGGTCAAACATGGCCGGTTTGGTTGCGGCCAAACGGACAATCCCATCTAGTCCAGGATTAATGAAAATGGCAATCGCCGCCACGATGAACATGGCAAAGAAAGCAACCAAATTAGCGGTTTGGGTAAAGGCAATAGACCACATTCCTCCTGCTTGCAAGTAAACCAAAAGGAGTAACGCTGTCATAATAACCGAGGTCATCAGGGAAAGCCCTGTCAGAACATGGAGAGCTGAAGCAAAGGCCAGCGCTGTGGCCACCGACCACATCGGGAAAGTCACCGCTGTAATGAAACCGGCAATTCCCAAAGCAGCGCGGCCGAATTTATCTCCAATTAAGCCGGAGATTGTAACTAGCAGTTTCTCGCGAAAAGAACCGATAAGAACCAAAGCAATAATTAAAATATGAGAAAGTTCAGCGACCCCGTACCAGGCAGCAGAGATCCCCTTGATATAGGTGAGTTCCAAAATGGAAATATAAGTTGAGCCTGCAAATAAACCGGTGATCATAAACGACACTGTCCAGCGGTTAAACTGCCGCCCACCAACAAAATACCCGTCACTTTGTTTGGCTCTCTTTTTGGCAACAACCCCGGCACCAATTAAAATCATGGTGTAAAGGAAGGCTATGCCTAACATCCAATAACCATAGGCATTCATTCAAATTAATCCTCCTTTTTCATTCCTGACTTTCCGGATTAAAGAACATTGCCTCCGTGAATTCTTCCGTAAAATCCATCCGGTCAGAGAGTTCTATATATTTGATTTTTCCGACTATTTCCCGCGCCAAATGCTCCGTGTCAAAACGCAACAGATTAAGTTGGGCTCCTACATGAGCGGAATTCCCGGCATACTGAACTTTTTCCACAGGCACAACAGGGGGAATCAATCCTACCACCCGGGCATTAACCTTATTAAGAACATTGCCAAAGGAGCCTGCCAGATAAATCCTTTGAATATCTTCCATCCCGATACCCATTTCCTTGGTCAGAATCCGGATTCCTGCTAAAATTGCGGCCTTCGCTAGCTGTACCTGCCGAATATCTCCCTGAGTAAGACTTACTTTCGGCTCACCTCCCTCTTCAGCCACGACAAAATGATTCCCATCTGCTTCTTCCCGTAACCGGCTGGCCAAAGCGGACCCCGCAACCTCTTCAGCTTCTTCCCGGATTAACAACCGGCCTGTGCTGTCAATAAGTCCTACCTTTAATAACTCGGCCATAACGTCTATGAGTCCGGAACCGCACAGGCCTGTGGCAACAGTATGCCCGATGACACTGTAATGAATTTCTCCTTCATCGAGCCAGACCCGGTCGATGGCTCCAGTGCCCGCCCGCATGCCGTAGCTGATGTTTGCTCCTTCAAAAGCCGGCCCTGCCGCAGCGGAGCAAGCATATAATGAACCTTGGGCCGCTAACACTATTTCCGCGTTCGTGCCAACGTCAATCAGGAGACTGGGACCCTCCTCCCGGTACAAACAGGTAGCTAAGACCCCAGCCACGATATCCGCGCCCACGTAACCGGCGACGTGGGGAAGCAGAGTTACTTTACCATTAGGATTAATCCTTACGCCTACATCGGCGACAGGAAAAGTCAGCCCGGCGTAAAGAACTCCCACAAACGGTGGCACAGCAATGTGTCTAGGGCTAAGCCCAAGGAACAGGTGCTGCATGGTGGTATTCCCCACCACACTCAGTACATAAATCTTTTCCCGGTCAATATCAGCTTGCACACTGACTTCTTCGATTAAAGAATTGATCTGTTCCACTATAAGGGATTGCAGGTTCTCTAAATTGGCGTCCACGAGTGAAAAGTCAATGCGTGCCAAAACATCCGCTCCGTATGCCCTCTGAGGGTTAAATGCCGTGGCTATCGCCAGCTGACGCCCTGTCCGTAAATCGTGGAGACTGCACACCACGGTCGTGGTGCCGATATCAACCGCACACCCAAAAGCGTACTCTGTCGTATCCCCTGGTTCCAAAGCCATGAGTTCGCCTTGGAAGGTTACGGCAGTAAGATCAGGAGTTTGACGTAGCAGTCCGGGCAGCTGTTTCAGCAAGGACAAATCAACCTTTGTTTGGAAAACGGGCAGCCGATCTTGCACCCGTTCCCAGTCCGCACGTTGGTCAACAAGGGAAGGCTTATCTATTGATAAATGTTCTTTAATCAGCGTCGGTTCTGTTTTCCAGTCAATTTTGGTCCCCGCAAGCATGCCTTTAATGAGGCGGCCCCCAGCCTGATCCGGCACTTCCACCACCATATCCTGATTGATTATGGTCCGGCAGGCTAACCTCCACCCTTCGGCCAGGAGTTCAGGCTTGATTTTTTCTTTTTCAGCCGCCGTTGGCTCTGCGTTCAGACCGTAACAGCGTACCAAGCACTTGCCACACGTCCCGTGTCCCCCACAAGGAGCTTCCATGGTAATCCCTACTGATTCTCCTGCCTGCATGACCGTCGTGCCTGCAAGCACCGTCACTTCCTTATTTTGTGGAATAAATTTTACTGTATACTCCTTCATCTTCTAATCCTCCACCCCTTGTTTCGGCTGCTTCAGGCAACTCTCGATCTCTTGCAGCAGAATTTCCAACGGTGAACATTTTTACTTCCAGCGGCGTACCCGGTTCAACCATGACATTATAAGCGGTTTCCCCGTGGAACAGGCTCTCCAGCCAATCCAAAGAACCCTTTACTTCCCCGTATTCCATGCTGAAAAACTCGCTGATCCGCCGGGTATAAGCTTGATCCTCAGCATGACTGGGCATTCCGGTATCAATCAAGGTGAATTTCCGGTAGTGTTTAATCATCTCTTTGACACACCAATAAGAGGTTTCCTCATCAAAGATATCGAGGCAGCGCCGGTATTCTTTCCAGCCGTCGCTGCCATAAGCAATCCAGCCGGCACTCAGATAATAACTCATCGTCCGGTCGACTGTCTGCCGACCCCCAGCACAACTGAGACCATGCAAAACCGGTATACAGTCCTCACTGTCCGGAATGGCCAATTTGCTCATACGGGAGCACACACCGGCAACACCATTGCCGCACAAGCCATAACCGAGATAAATGCAATCTACTCCGCCTTGCTCATCCAGAAAGTCGATTTGCTTTTGCAGCTCTATCTTTAACAAATCGGGGGTACGGTGGAGACCTTGCGCCAGGAAAATACATTTTTTCGGGGGAAGATGAAGACCGTTCAGAATCTCCTTCTCAAATACTTCACAGGCTATCACTCTATAATCTGCCATCTCACCGCCCCCTTCTCCTGGTCAATCAGTTATTCCCGTAGCAGGAGTGAAAGTTCGCGCTCGCTGTGGCTTCGAATCTAATCTTACGGCCTCATTTATCTGGTATGAAAATAATTATTCCATAACTCTTAGGCCTGCTCCGAATACTGACGGTACTCCGCGAGATAGTTCATTGCCCATTCATCCCGCCCTAGAAGCAAGTCTGCGCTCTTCATTGTCCGGCGCATTCCCTCAGCTGTAGGATCCATGATCACACAGGTCAAACCTGCTCTTAAAGCCATGGCAAGCATGGTCTTGGTAATGCTGTGCCGGTCTGGCAGTCCAAACGAGACGTTGCTGATGCCGAGAATAATGTTTGTGCCCAGTTCTTCCACAACCCGCTCAATCGTCTTCAAGGTAAGCACCGCTGCATTGTGGTCTGAACTCACAGTCATGGTCAGGCAATCAATCACAATGTCCGAGCGTTCAATTCCCGCTTTCTCAGCCCGTTCCACAATCTTGCTGGCGATAGCCAGTCTTTTTTCCGGATCATTGGAAATCCCCTCGTCATCCATCAAGAGACCTACTACTGCCGCTCCATATTCTTTAACGACAGGCAAAACGCTGTCAATTGACTTTTCCTCCCCGGTGACCGAGTTAACCAGGGCTTTGCCCTCATAAACCTTTAAGGCAGCAGCCAGAGCCTGAGGATTGGCTGAGTCAATACAAAGCGGAACATCTACGGTTGCGGCCACGATTTTCACAACTTCGGGCAAGAGGGCAACTTCGTCAACACCCGCAACCCCTACGTTAACGTCCAAAACGTCCGCTCCTTGTTCCACTTGAGCAACAGCTTCCCGCCTTACTGCCTCAAAATCCCGGGCCAACAGAGCCTGCCCGAATTTTTTCTTGCCTGTGGGGTTAATACGCTCCCCTATGATGACCGCCGGCAGGTCGCGGCCGATAGTGACCACCTTACTCTTGCTGCTTATTTCAGTATGATACAATGTTTTCCCCTCCTCCGAACTTGCCTGTACGTCTTTCTTTTCTGCCCTGGTTCAAAAAATCTAGGCAACGCCCAGAAGTTTTCTCGCCTCTTCCACTGCTGTGGTAGCGTCTTTGCCGTAGCCGTCCGCCCCAATCTGCATAGCCCACTCTTCCGTCACAGGAGCCCCGCCCACCATAATTTTTACTTGATCACGCAGTCCTGCAGATTCTATGGCTTTAATCGTATCTTCCACCCAATGGAGAGTAGAGGTGATTAAGCTGGACATTCCAACGATATTAGGCTTATGCTCCTGAATCGCCGCGATGAATTTATCCGGATCAACATTTACACCTAGGTTGACAACTTCAAATCCGGCACCTTCCAGCATCATGGCAACTAAATTTTTCCCAATGTCATGAAGGTCGTCTTTGACCGTACCAACAATTATTTTCCCAATCGCCTCTGTTTTCCGTTCGCTTAGAATTGGTTTTAAAACGTCCAATCCGGCATGCGTTGCTTTCGCGGCGATCAAGACTTCCGGCACATAGATTTCATTTTTCTTAAACCTGGCTCCCACCACACTCATTCCAGCGATTAGGCCTTCACTTAAAATAACCCCCGGATCAATACCCTCAGCCAAAGCCTGTTGGCAATACTCCTTAGCCTTAGCCGGCTTGTACGTGATAATCGAATTCTTTAGCTCCTCAAGAACTGACATCTTTATTCCCCCTATCTTAATAGTTACAAAGACAATTACTATCAAGGCATTCAGAATTCAGTAGTCAGAATTCAGGATACCCCGAGAAGTTTTCACCGGTTCTCTCATTCTGACTCCTGACTCCTGAGTAGTTACCAAAGATACCAACAACGAAACCTTCTTAAAACCCTGCCTTAATCTTTTCCGCACTGTAACTCTTAGCAGTATTAAGCATTACTCGGACGTTTTCATCCGGAGTGCCATAGTCTACGCCCACCGCGTCGATGGAGAGCTTGTCAAGAGGCCCGCCGTTATCAATCAGATACTTGACATCCTGCTCAATTTCCGCCGGGGTGCATTTAAGCATACGCACAGGGTCTATCCTGGCATTGATGAAAACATCCGGCATTAACTCGCGCACGCGGCGCAAATCCGATTTTGGTCCCACTTCAATAAACTGCATATTCTTTACTTTGCTGTACCCGACCACCACATTGTCCACAGAACCACAGTGATGAATACCGAAAGATTGCATGGCTTCAGCCAGTTTCAGTTCGTAGGGCAGGACGAATTCCTCGTAAGCATCATTAGAAATCTGCGCGACCGTACAGTTAGGCAGAATATACATCTCCGGCGGCGCCATGGGAGTAACCGAGGAAGCCAGCGTACCGGTGCGTTTTCTCACATAGTTCGCCAGTTTGATAATGCTCTCCAGACAGATGTTCATCAGTTTATGCGCAAGCTCCGGATTCTCGAAAAAATCCATATAAAGCTGGTCGCCACGAATCTTCAAGGCCAAATTAAGAATACCTGTCGTGTTAATGTTGCCGGTAACCCGCCCGTATTTTTGCTCCAAATAATCCATCTGCCGGATGATTTCTGTCATTGGATGTCTGTTTTCAATATCCGGTACAGTCAATTTCTCAACTTCTTCTTCGGAGATGTTAGCCGGATTGGCCCAGGGCAAGGCATCGTCAAAAAAAGTGATCTCACAGCCGAACATTTCTGGTAGCAATGCCATCCCGTAGTCAATGAAAGGATTGGGTTGCGGGTCTGGATTTCCCATTCCCACATCACCGAAACGCTCATGAAGAATTTTTTGCTGTTTCATTTGGGCCTCGATGCGATAGTCCGGATCATAATAATACTGTTTGTTATAAGATATCCCGTAATTTTTCCACCACCAGTTCGCATACATACCGACACTAACCGGGACGTGCTGCAAATCCTTGGTCATACTCATTCTCCCTTCCTTCGTTAAAATCCGTATTAAATTCGACAAGATTTTCAGGCCTGTGTCATACTAATAAGCAAACTGGATGCCAACTGATGCAAACCGCCTAAAAGTGGGTGTTACAAGGTTGGTTTCTACTTTGTACAACAAAAAAGTGGAACTCAACAGTTCCACTTAGTGTCTTATATTTTCTAACAAGTCATAAAATTCGTTTAGTACCTATTTTAAGGTGGTGGAACACCATAATTCCACCCGGAACGTCCAAGTTCCAGATCGCTATGAGCCTAAGAGAGAATACTGCTTCCCTTTGCGCAAGACTGTCGTATGGGTAATTCCTAACACGTCGGCCGTTTTACGGATACTTTTCCCCTGTTCCAGCGCTTTGCGCAGCAATTCCCTTTCCATCAGTTCCAAGGCCTTATTCCAGGGAATCACTTCCCTGATCTTAATCTCCACCTCTCCTTTAGCACTGCCGATTTGACCAAAATGATCAGGCAAGTGAGAGACGTCGATCAGCTCCCCTTCACTAAGAATTACTGCCCTCTCAATCACATTTTCCAGCTCCCGTACATTGCCGGGCCAGCCATAGCGCTCAAAAATCCTGTATACTTCAGGACGAATGGTCTTAGCCTTGTTGTATTTGGAGCTGTATTTTTGCAAAAAATGCTCTGCCAAAGGAAAAATATCCTCTTGGCGCCAACGCAGAGGAGGTATCTCAATTTGCACCACGTTCAAACGGTAGAAGAGATCTTCCCGGAACGTTTGCTTCTCCACCATTTCTTTGAGATTGCGGTTAGTGGCAGCGATAATCCGGATATCAAGCTCAATCGGCTTGATTCCACCTACCCGGTAGATTATCTTGTCCTGAATAGCTCTTAAGAGTTTAACTTGCAGGTTCAACGGGAGTTCACCAATTTCATCGAGAAAAATCGCCCCCCCGTTGGCAGTTTCCATCAAACCTATTTTTCCCTCTTTGTTGGCTCCCGTAAAAGCCCCTTTTTCATAGCCGAAGAGTTCTGACTCCAGCAAGGCTTCAGGAATAGCCCCGCAGTTCACCGTAATAAAAGGGCTGCTCTCCCTGGTGCTTAAGCTGTGAATTGTCTTGGCTGCAACCTCCTTGCCCACGCCCGATTCGCCGGTAATAAGCACAGTAGATTCCACTTTAGCTACCCGAAACATCAATTCCAGGACAGGTTCCATGGCAGGGCTTTTAGCCACTAGTTTTTCCGTTAGCAGCTTTGATCTTAATTCCTTCAACTCTTCCGAATAGCGGAGCTTTTCTTCCTTAGCCTGAGTAATCTGAAATTTGAGCCGTTGGAGATCAGTCATATCGCGCAGGTTGAAAATCACTTGCACCAATTGCCCATCGAAATCGAAACGGGGATTACCCGTAATCATGATCTCTTGCCCGCCTGCTTTGGAGTAAAGCTTGGTTAAAGGCTCTCCGCTCTCGCTTATTTCAGTAACCATTTCGTTCAGACGGAGAGCAATATCCGATTTCAGCTGGCTCAAGCTGCCATGTTCCCGGAATTCACTGACATTGAAAAAGCGTAAAGCGCTCTTATTAACCCTGAGCACTTCTTTGGCTGTGTTAACAACCAGTATCCCATCGTATGAAGATTCAATAATGTTGTCCAACTCGTCTTTTAGCTCCCGGACCCTGGACAACTCCATGATCAAGTTCTCCATTTCCGACAAGTCCTGGAGTACCACGACAGCCCCGGTAACTTCCCTCCCTGAAATGATAGGAGTAGCATTGGCAACGATGCGCTTTTCATTAACCTCCATTTTGAATCCGATATGGGATTGCCCGTTCAAAACATCAAGCCATTCCCCCGCCGGTAAAATCTGCTCTACGGGCTGCCCGACAGCGGCGGAACTGGTAAGCCCCAGCAACACTTCTGCTCCTTTGTTGAGAAGGTAAACCAGTCCGGCAGAATCAAAAGCTACGATGGCATGGCTCACCGATTGGAGCACCACGTTCAGTTCGTTTCTGGTCTCCTCCCAGGACCTGTAGACCTTTTTAATAAGTTCAACCCTGGATAGTATTCCCGTCAGACGATTGTTATGGTCCAGCACCAGCATGCGCTCCATCATGGGAGTATGGGCAATCTGCTCAAAATCCGTGTTCTCGGTCACTACTCCCGGCGGGTCGTCCATGAATTCCCCTACGTTCGCCTCGGGTGTGGCCCCTGCCAGCAGGCGTTCCAACACTTTGGCCATTGTAATAATACCGACAGTCTCGCCATTGTCCCCCACCACAGGTGCACAATTAACATCAAAATCAAGAAAGATTTTACTGACATCTGCCAGAGTAGAAATGGGACTAACGGTAAATGGATCGCAAAGCATCACTTGCTTGACCTTCATTTTCATCCTCCTTTGCCATCCGTTTATAAGATTTTTAATGCAATTTATATTCCAAAAAAGAGAGTCCTCCTTGCTATTTTTTCGACAATTATGATTATTTTCCTTTTTTCATGTTATTTCGACATTGTAATGCAGACAGAGGTTCTGCCTGCTGGTTCATAATTTTAGCTGCGGAGAACCTCGCTTTTCCTTACTCGCCCTTCCCTTTGCGAAAACGCGCCATCCGCCGCACCACTGTAGATTGGTTTACCCCTAAAGCCTCGGCCGCTTTATACGTGCTCCCGTACTTTTTCAGAGCCTTCTCGATCAGCTGCCGCTCCACTTCCATGACAGCCTCTTTCAGCGGCATCAAAGAGTGGACAGATACTCCCCCTTCTTTGCTCGCATGGCGATGAAAAACCGGCGGGAGTTGGGGCAGAGTTATGAGCTCATTCGGGGCCATTACCATCAGGCGTTCGACCATATTCTCAAGCTCCCTGACGTTACCCGGCCACTCATACTGGACAAAAGCCTCCACCACATCCGGGGAAAACTCGCGGTGCAGCCCGTACTTTTTACTGAACTTTTCCCGAAAATGGTGCAAGAGCGGGACTATGTCACTGCGTCGTTCCCTGAGAGGGGGAATCCAGATCGGGACAACATTTAAACGGAAAAAAAGGTCTTCCCGGAACTCTCCCGCGCGCACCATTCCTTCCAAATCTTTATGGGTCGCAGCCAGAATGCGTACGTTCACCTCACGCGGTTTGGCTCCGCCAACCGGCACAATTTCCCGTTCTTGCAGCACCCGCAGAAGCTTGGCCTGCAAATTAAACGGTAAGTCCCCAATCTCATCGAGCAAAAGCGTCCCGTTATTGGCAAGTTCAAACATCCCGCTTTTCCCTTCACGGCGAGCTCCGGTAAATGCTCCCCCTTCATACCCGAAAAGCTCGGACTCGAGCAATTGCTCCGGAATCGCCCCGCAATTCACCTTAATAAAAGGACCCTCGCTGCGCAGACTCTTCGTGTGCAGGAGTTTAGCCATACCTTCTTTGCCGACCCCGGATTCCCCAAGCAGAAGCACAGTCGAATCCACCTTAGCCACGCGCATGATAAGCTCCAACACTCGTTCCATTTCCGGCCCGGAGGCGATCATGCCCCCAGTGTCCTGGCGTTCGCGGAGTTCTGCCAGTTCTGAATGATACTTTTCACTTAAACGCTTGGATTCAATTAACTCCTGGCGCAGTTGGTTAAGCATGGTCATGTCGCGCAGGTTGATCACAACCCGCAGCAAGCGCCCTTCCTCATCAAAAACAGGACTCCCCGTGACCATGAAGCTGTGATCCTGCTTGCTTTCCATCACGGTCACCGGATGTCGGCGCTGCAGCACAACATCCACCAGGGAATGTGCGTAAATCCCCTCTTCCCCAAGTTCCTGGATTCTGCGCCCATAAAGATCCTGAGACGTGCTTTGGCTTAATTTTTCATAAGCCGAATTTACTCTTAAAATCTGCCCGCTTGCATCCGTTACCACGAAGCCGTCTGAGGACGACTGAATCACCGAATCCAGCTCGCGATTCAGCTCTTTCACCGAGGCCAATTCCTGGGACACGGACTCGATCTCGGAAATATCCTGAAACACCCCAACTGCCCCCGTGATCTTCCCGTCCTGAACCATCGGGTCTCTGTTCATAATATAAGTGCGGCGGCCAACCCGGAATTTCTGGGAGTATTCCGATTGCCCGCTTTGCAAAGTCTCCATTAATCCGAGGGGAACCAACACATCCAGAACATGGCGACCGATCGCTTTATCCCTGGGCAGGCGCGTAAACTTCTCCGCCGCTCTGTTAAATGAAGTAATCAAGCCTTCGCTGTTAATCACTACGATGCCGTTGTGAGCAGAGTTTAACACTGCCTCTAATTCTTTAACCTGGAACTCAGCCATTTGGTATAATGCTACCGCTAAATACGCCCGGCTTAAGACCCCGATAATTTCCCCGTCTTCCCGGCTGACCGCAGCCACATCAAAGCGCTGGCTCCAGGCCGCATCAAGGGGCAGTGTCGCTTTTAAAATTATCGGGTCGGGATCAATGGCTTTCATGCAAGAAAGGGTATCGTTTCCACAAGCATCCCCGCTCAAATATCCTACCAAAGAGTCCATGGTCACGATTCCGGCCAATTCCCCATCTGCGTCCAGAACCGGCCATCCCGGCGCATGATGGCGGCTAATCAAGCCTAAAGCCTCTTCGCAACTATGAGATTCAGTTAACGGAAAAGGGATTGGCGTCATGACATCTTTAACCCAAATCATGATATATCCTCCTAGTGTGATGAACTTTTGGCTGAGTGAAAATATAAAAATATATTTTGCTTACGTTAAAAAATCTAAGCAGAATTTTAAGCTTGTATCAGATCTTCCTCTAATAGTTCCAGGATACCCTCTTGGTAACCGGCCCGGCCTGTATGCTCGATCTCCTGTGCGAGCCTTTGAAATTCCCCACACTTAATTTTTCTTAATTGCTTTAAGCGGGGGTCTGATATCCTCTTATGCGAGAGCGCCAAACGATACGCTTCTACTGTATAGCGCCACAGGCGCACTTTGCCGGGATAACGCAGGAACAAGCGTTCAGCGATAAGCAGCCCCTCCGGGTCAAAGTCCCCGGAATACCATAAGGTAACGCCTTCCGCTACGAGCTTATCAAGCAGCAATAAGGTTGCCAGTTTAGCCTGGCCGTGCATACACACAAACGCGGGATATGGTTCAGCACCGCGCGTCTCATCCCAATAATCAAGGAGTGCGGAAAATACACCGGAATTTTCTACGACATATATCACTTGGTCTGCGCACCTCTCCCCGACAGCAAACCGTTCGACTTTAACGACTTCTCGCAGCGGCAGATTTAGCACAGCCTTCTGTAGGTAAGCTTCCTGCCACAAGCGCACGGGAACCCCCTTGGCGTCAAGGCCAATGATCCCGGCGCACGTGCTAAAGTTAAGAATATCATCGCGCAGTAAACCAAAATGAAGAAATATCTCAGTCAGAACCTCGCTTGAATGCAGACTAACTTCCGCGGTCTGATCAAGACTATCTTCCGCGCTTTGCTGGAGATTAGCTTCCGCGTCTTTCATCGGAGAACTCTGCTCTTGCAGCCACAGTAAAGTCAAGGCATTAATGAGCAGACGTCCTTGTTCAGTGCCTTGGTCAAAGCCATGCGGGTCTTGCGTGACGGAGCGCGCCAAGACCGGCAGACGCTGGAACTTCGTCGAGGCATGGAGGGTTGATAAAGCGTTTAATGCATTCTCCATCCAGTGCGCAAATAAGGACGGATTTTGTTCATAGTAAGCCCAAAGCCAGCGGGTTGACGGATGTTTATCCGCAATTAACCCTAGCCATCTTTGACACCAAGGATCGTTAAAACGCTGCTGCAGGCGTATGATGACTTCCCGGCGCTCGCGCTCCCGCATTAAGGATGATTCAGACCGGGTAAGCAGAGATCCCCCCTTAAACTCTTCTAAAAGTTTAAGCGGAGAAATCGGCGCAAACTTGGTCTGACCTAGAGCCTCATTAAATCTGTCCACGCTAATGCTGACCGAATCCTGCCGCATTAAATCCCGGCGTAAAAATCCCCCTAAAGCTTCCTTCTCCGATGGTTTTAAGTTCGTTAATACAACCGTTCCGCCCAGACGGCCCAAGCTTTGGTATTTCTTGATGATTTTCTCGATGAGGCGTTGAAACCCGGGCTCGGCGCGAAAAAACGCCACCGCTTCACGCACGAGATACTCATCCATCTTGCGTCACTCCAGAAACTGCAAAACTCATCCACACTAAGTTGATCATCTCCCGGCCACAGCCTCCAGTTGATCACCGGGTTCCTCACTCATGACCCGGTCCTCCAGCAGTCTGCGCACTTTGCCGTCCCACAGATAACGGATGACCGTGACCCAGGATGCGTTTTTGGGCCGTACCAGTTCACAGATAGCCAGGTTAGCCACCGTGTCATAATCTCCCCATAAAGCCTGGGAATTAATAATATAGTTAAAGCCCAGCCTTTCCATAAGGTCAAACATATCCCGAATATTGTTTTCATCCACGCCCGCGAACGCTTCATCCAGAGAAATCAGGCGCGGAGCATCCGGCCTGGCATCAGAATAGCGGGAATAGGCAGCTGAGAACAGGGGAATATACATGGCCATAGCCTTTTCCCCGCCGCTAAACGTATAGAAAACATGGTTGGTCAGCTCTTTGCGCCGCTCCCCGCTCTTTTGATAATACAGGGTAAAGGCAAACCATTTACGGTAATCAAGCATCTCTT
Source organism: Paradesulfitobacterium aromaticivorans (assembly GCF_054657415.1). Taxonomy (NCBI): domain Bacteria; kingdom Bacillati; phylum Bacillota; class Clostridia; order Eubacteriales; family Peptococcaceae; genus Paradesulfitobacterium; species Paradesulfitobacterium aromaticivorans. The sequence goes on from NZ_BAAHYT010000008.1 coordinate 258,212, forward strand.
TAATGATCTGGTGAAAACTTTCCCCATATCCTTTTTCCGCCAGCACGCTCTTGGCCCGCTCGATCTTGGACCGAAAATGACCCACAATGCGCGCCATATCAGACTCTTTGAGCAAGCGGGGATCAGACTTCAACAGCTGCACTAAATCCTCAGTATCCATCTCCTCTTCGTATTCCGCTGTCCGCGGTCGCCAGCGCACAGAGAAATTCAAGCCACTGGAAGTGTCCCTTTGCGCCATCAGGTGATTCATTTCCTCCACCCAATGTTCTGCCCGCTGAATCCGCCCCCGGATAATGCGGCCTACACTGTGCATAATAATTTCTTCATATAGCTCCCGATCTTTCTCATTGAGCAGCTGTTCCTGCAACGCGATGTTCTTTTCCATCTGTGAACTGGCATAGTACGGATTAACCTTTTTCCCATCATACTCTAACACTAAATAAGTGCGTCTGGCTTTGCTCCGCAGTTCCTGCCACCGGCCCCGGTACAGATCATACAGGTCTGCGTGCGCTCCTTCTACTGCTTGCAACGCTTCTGTTTCTTGCTCTATTTCTATTTCTGGAGCAACAAATTCTTCCTCCGACTCGAACAGAGTCTGCAAAGCCGGGCGGTACTCGACCAGGTTCCCTTGCTCCCGGAAAAAAGCATCACTCACGCGCTCCTGCAAACTCTCCCGTTCTCCTGCCCCTCCTTTCCCGCTTGCTGCCAACACGTTCTGAGCTTCTTTGAGATAGAATGCCAATCGTTCGTTGGAGTAAGCCTCCTTGTGGACGTCCTGTCCACCCCATCCTTCCTCACTCACTTCAGACGTTAACCCAAACCCCTGCTGCAGCTTCAGTTCCTCGGCGAAAACCTCCAGCCACTTGCCCTCCAGTTCTTGGCTTAAGCCCTGCTCCTGGTGCATGTGCCCAAGTTCCCTGACGCGCTGTTCTTGATCCTTGCGTCGCGCTTCAGCCTCTTTAACCTTGCCTTCGATTTCTCCGGGCAAGCGGGTCAAACACTCGACCACTTGGCGTACGCGAATGCGGATCTCGTCTGCCCCTAGCTCATTCAGTCTTTCTTCTACTTTCCCAAGCCTGGCTTTAAGGGTGGCTTCCTTGTCAACTAAAACCTCCAGCTCTCCTTTTAAATCGTCAACCTCCTGAGCCAGGTCTTGCAGCCTTGAACGCTGAAGTTCAAGGCGGGAACGAGCTGATTGTATCTTCTGCCACAGAACTTCCAATTGACTAAAGTGCTCACGGTAAGCCTTAAAACGTAAAGTCCCCGTGGCATAAGCTTCCTCTGTGAACGCCAAGGTGCTGGTACGGGTCAGTTCACGCAAGCGCAGCTTAATACCCTGCCACTTCTCGAGTTCACCTTTGAGCTTTACATTTTTCTTCTCTACATCTTGCTCCAACACCTTGATCTGGCGCTTGCTCAAATCCAGCTCTTGGTAAGCTGCTTTGAGTTCGCGCTCGCTCGGATAGCGGCTGGCCTCCTCAGCAATTAACTCCAGTTTCTCTTCGAGTAGTTCATACTGCTGCACAAAATCCCCGCGCTCACCCCTAAGCTCAGCCAACTCCGCTTCCAGACGCGCGATTTCTTTCAAGCGGTACTGTCGCCTGGCCTCTTTCCCAATGTAAATCGATTCCTGTTCCCGCGGTGCCTGGCCTTGAATCAGACCAATCCGATACCCGCCGTCCTCCGCAATCACGGTTTCATTCGCACCGGCGTCAGCACTATCCCCCACCAGCACCGTGCGCAACACATTATCGATGTCTTCGGCAGAAATACTGACCCCTGCCACCGGTGTCGGGTAGAAGTATTCGGCCAGGGTGTGGGTCATAAACTGTGGATTAGGCTTTAAGATACGGTCAGACTCAATCCTGGTTCCGGACCCTCCAATAAGCAGGGCATCCAGGATTCCGGTCTCTTTAAGAGCGGACTCCAAGCACGCCCGTTGCTCCCTGGGAACATGCTCATGAAACTCAACCGCCGCATAAAACGGGAGAAACGGAACTCCAGCGGCAGCTAAAGACCGCCTGGCTTCCTCGGTTTGCGCATGCCTGGGCGGCTCAGGATCTTTCTGGCCGTGCCACTCTTGAAGCTGGGCTTTTGTTTCTTCAATTTTTTGTTCCTGCTTGGTGATTAAATGTTTGAGATCCGCCATCCTGATTAAAACCTGCTGCCGCAGTTTATCCTGAGCAGCGCTTACTGGCTCCCTTAACACGTCCCAACCATAACGATCCGGGCACAAACGCACCCGTTGCGCGAGCATTTGCAAATCCCCCTGCTCAAGCTTTAACTCCTTATTCTCTTGCTGCCAGGCAAAAACTTCTGTGACCCACTTTGACCTCTCTTCATCCAGCACATCTGCCCATTTCTTGCTTTCGAATTGGGCCTGATCCAGAGCCTTGGCTGCCTCTCCCAGATCAAGCTCCGCCAGGCGGTAGCGCTCTTGCGCTTGTCCCTCTTCCCTGAACATGCTCAAAACCTTGTCCAGGTACTCTTCGTGATCTTTAGCCTCTTTCCGCCACAAGTTAAAGGAGAAGTTCTGTTCAAACTCACGCCGAAACTCATCGACCGCCACCTCGTGACTCTGAAAACCGGCTTCCTCAGCCAGAAAATCCATCTCATCCAGACGTTCCTCAACGTCTTTGCGTCCCTGGCGCTCTTTCTCTTCTTCTTGTCCGATATTCGTGCGAATGTCCCGTTCCTGGGTTTGTTTCCCGCCTAAAGCCCGCTCTCTTTTCTCACGCTCGGCCACCAGCACTTCTCGGTCCTGCAGTAGGGCAGACCGCTCCCGTTCCGCCCGGAAGACATCATGGTTCTGCAGTTCATCCTTTTCCTTGTTTAATACCTCTTGCTCCCGTTTTAGCTCCTGCAGTTCCCGCTCACTGGCGCGTTTCTTCTCTTCCCCTGCTGCCAAGGTCTCTTCGGCTTCGGCCACCCGGCGCAGCCCTTGCTGGCACCGCTTATGGGCCTGCACCAAGCCCTCCCCTTTCTCCCAGAGCACGCGCTGATTATAAAGGTCATACACTTTAAGTAGTCTGTGCAAGGCTTGTTCCTCGCGCACGGCCTGATCAAGCTGGCTCTTAATCTGATCCATGTTCTCAATCGTATCGGAAAGAGGCCGCAGCTCTTCGTCCGTAAGCGCGGGCAGGGACTCAGTCAGAATCTCATACACCACCGTCGGACGGAAATCCTTCGACAACTTCGGACTACGCAGTTGAATCAGAAGTTTCATCAGGTCTTCAAAGGTTTCCAGATCCCGAAACCCAAAAACGTATTTGTTCACAAGTCCCATATACTCCTGCTGCGTCCGGACGACTTGCCCGCCCTCCCCTAAACGGTTCTCCAGTTCGCGCCGACTGAGGGGTATCTTTACCGGTTCCCCTTCAGAATCCCGCTCTGTCTTATATAAGAGAAAATCCTGACCAATCCGGCGGTTGTCCAGAAGCACGAATCCCCAAAATTCCAGACTACTCTGGCGTTTAGCCCTCAGACCGATCCCCGTCGTCAGGTACTGCCCCCTGCCCGGCCGCGTGTACTCCAAATAGAGGTAGCCGGTCCGCTCATCCTGCTCAACGACTTCCTTTTCCCCCAGCAAATAATCCTCCATCCGCCGGGCTCTTGAACCAAAGGGATCGAGGCGGTCGGGGCTTTTCTTCCCATCCAGCAACACGGTAATCAGGCTTTGCATGGTTACGGATTTTCCGGAGCCGTTTGATCCACGCAACAAAAGCTTGCCCTCGGCACACGGAAGTTCTTCGTCATCAAAATACCAAAAGTTAAATAACCCGGCCCGATTCAACTGCCAACGCTCTTGCTCCATCATTAAGCCCCCTCTGCCACATCAGGCTCTTTGGCGGTTCCCAGTTCCAGTTCGAAAACGTCCAGCTCCGCTTCGCTTGGCGCGTGCTCCCCCTCCGGCTGCCATCCTTGCCTGCTCTCGGCAAAATCAGGGGGATACTCTCCTCTTAAGCGCGCTAACGCTGGACGCAGGATAATCCGTCCAGTTTCCTCTTCCACTGCGGCCATTTTCCAATCCAGTAGCAACTCCAATAGTTCCCGGCGCACCTGGCGGATTAAACTTTCCCGATACTGTTTGCTCCAACCCCCGCCCAACTCCTGCCTAAGCTTCTCCACCGCCCGGGTGAATTCCACCGGAGTCAAGCGAATTGACCCATCCCCCTCCAGCCTCCATTCCAGGCGCTCCTGTCGTTCCCGCGCTAAGCCTGCAAACTGGAGAGCAATATCACAGATGGCCCGCTGATCCGGAAACAGGGTTAAACTGGCTTTGCGCTCCTGCGCCGTTAAGATGGCTGTCTGCTTATACAGTTCAAGACAGTAACCGGTGTGAAGTTCCAAATCTTCCTGCAGGCGGTTGCGGTAATTGCGCAAATAGAGAAAATCCAGCTCCCCCATTTCCTCCTGATAGCAGACGGGGGTAAGCACCAACTGGCGGTAAACCCGGTAACGCCGGGCGGCCCCAGTCTCCTCTTCCGTTAAGTCCGCAGTCAGAAGTTCCTCCTTGCTCGCAAATTGAGCCAAATCTTTGGGATAGGAACGCATAAAATAGCGTGCCATCACCGTGGCCTCATACAACACCTCGGAGGATTCATTAAAATTAAAGGACGAAGTGTCCCCGTCCACCACGCGCAGCATTTTCATCTCCGTCATAAATTGCAAAACGCGCACCAAAGACTTGCGGTGTTCGTAGCTGCGCCAGTCCAATGGAAGCTCACCCGGGTAAAGAGCCTGGACCTCACTGCAAAGATGGGACAGCAGAAACTGCTCATCCACCGCTTTCTCCTCCAGGAAAGCCAAAAGACAACAGAGAATCGCATAATCACGTTGGTTTTGAAATTGCTCAATCCCCATCCAGGGCTCCGTGCGCGCCGGGATTTTTTCTAATTTTACAAAATGCCTATGCACAATCAGGTGGTAGCCAAACTTGTCCAAGACATAATCGCGCAAGACAGCTTCCCGTTCGCGCACGGTTTGGTATCCTTCCGGATCTTCTTCCCGCACAAGCCAAAAGTTCTCCAACAGAAGCTGCAAACCCTCGCGCGCAGCATCATCAAACCCCCGCTTTTCCGCCATCGAACCCATCCCTTCAGTCCCTTAATCGAACTCGAGGACATAATCAGGCATCTCTAATGTCCCATCCTGCGCAACTAACTTTACCCGTTCCGAGCTGGCTAAACGCAACCGAAAAGTGCGCCCTGTCTCAGTCTTGCCTTTGTGGTCGCGCGTCCCCATACACTTGGCAATCCAGCTGAGCAAGGTTTTGCGAATATAAGAGTTAACCGTTGGCAGCTCTTTAATCACGATCCTGTCCTGCGCAATCAAACTCTCCAACAGTTCCTGTTCCTCCGCCTTTTGCCGCAAGTAACTTTCCCGGGTCTCACTTTTCTCCCGAATCTTACTCACAACCGCATTCGGCCGCACCTTTTCCTTATAGGCACGGATCTTAGGTCGAATAATCAGGGAAGCTGCAGGTTCCTGCCAAATCTCAGCCTCGATTGACTCGGTCTGCTTGGGGACCTCGGCCCACAAATGGCGGGTATGAAAAACGCCGAACACAGAGGACGAGAGTTCATGAGCCTCAGCCAGAGATTCAGCCCGTACAAACCAGTCAGCCAAGTGCAAATAATCATGACGCCGACTGCGCAAATGATGGCGCGCTTCCCCCAACCTCTGGGCAAAACGCGTGAGGCGGCGAATCGTCTCGTTCGTGGCATTTTGCAGATAGATTAAATCACTCTCACGCCCTTCAGTTCCTAAAAACCAATGTCTTAAGACCTGCCATTTTCCCTCATAAGCCTTGATTAACTGCTCGCGCTGGGGGCGTTCATCCAAACGGGGGATGCTCAGCTCATAATCTGCCAGCCTCTCCGCCAGCTTGCACACGAAAGAAGCTGGAATCTCAGCCAGAATTCCCTCCAAGCGAAAGGAAGTGCGTTGTAAACTGGTCATAAAGCTGCGCAGGTATTGCGTAAGGGCTTCCTTATACACAAGAAACGCTTCCGTTAGCATCTTCTCTTCCACTTTCTCGCTCTGCAAATGGGCGAGATAATCAGTGGCGTTCTCCGTAAGCTTACGAAAATCTTCATATAGGTCTTGCCACATTTCAAATACCTTGTCATTAGACAATGAGAATATCGAATACTCTTTAATGTTATCCTGTTCTGTCAAGCGCAAGAGCCCCTGCAGCAACCGATCAAACAGGGTATGTTCGAGCGAACCGCCAAATCCCTCTCCCAGATTCTCCAGCCCAATGACCATGCGCTCAATTTCGATCGTATAGGGAGTAAGCTGATAGCGGAACTTCCTCTTCTTAAACTCCTCGATCGAACTAACCCGGCCGGTATCCTGACGGGGAACGAGGTTTTTCCAGTTAACCAATTGGTTCAAATCCTGCTCCAACATGTCCTCGGAATAATCCTGAAAATGAGGATTATTCCGCAAATAATCAAAGATCTCCTCCAGCACCAGGTAATGCCTGAGCCTCTCATGCTGCTGATAAAAGTAACACAGAATCGTGCGGTAGCGCCAGGCATTGCCTACCGTTAAATATGTAGCTTCACTCACCGGCTTCAAAAGCCGGTCATCCGCAAATTCTTCGACCAACTGTTCTCACGCCTATCCTAATTTCGAGTTAATTCTTCCCATTTCTTTACATTATAGCATATCTCCGCACCCTGGTGCCAGGACAACTTCCCCCAAGACTCTAACCAATGTTTACCACGGTAAAGAAAGAGCAAGTAGCTTTCGTAGCACGAAGGCTGCTTGCTCTTGGGTATTCTGAATTATTCTATCTATGCTACTACTGCATCTCCCGCCGCTCATTATCAGGTTCCCAGACCAGAAGTCCGGCTTTATTCATCGTGTCATAAATCCGACTTATGACCTCACGTTCGAACTTCTCACCTTTTACCTCAAAAACCCTTTTTACTACCAATTCCTTATCTGGACTTTTTCCGTAAAATCTTTTTAGAGCCACGTGGAAGTAATGAATAGTTGCCAAAATCTCCATTTGATTGGGCCGTAGGTCGGAAAACATATTAATGACATCTGCTATTTCCTGTTGATACCTTCTAATATCTTTTTCGTATAAATGAATAACCTCTTCTATCTCCGGCCCCGGAACATAACTTGACCGGGAGGAACTGGCACTTCTGTCAATGATAACGCTGTCAACTAATAAATCATCCATGCGATAATAAAGCTCCTGCGAATAAGGACCATAATGATAAATGTCAAAATCGTAATCCATTGGTACTCCTTTAGCTTTTAAGAAATATGCAATTTTTTGTACTATTGTCCGTCCAATTTCCGTATGGGAGCGCAATAACCACTCTTTTATGGCATAGGCAATTAGGGCGTCCTCCCAGCGTTTACTCAACATAACAGCCACCGGATTCACTCCTTAATATCTTTACTAAGTTCACGCGCTTGAAAACGAATTTCGGCTAATCCCTTGCCTTTGATTGGCACTAGCAAAATTTGTTGTGTCTAAAACCACAGAGTGATTTTTCCTTTCATAAATGCGCCGGGCCCAATGTGTAATATCTCGTTTGTCTTTTTCAGGAGACACGGAATATTTTCGTATGTCCCCCATAATGGTATAGTCATCATATTTCAGAACATCCAAAAAATTCTTAAACCGTTTCCCCCAACTCTGAATGTAATTAGCAAGATAGATATCATAAATTCGCCTGGTTCTATGGCAATACACTTGAGCAAACATATAAAAACGCGCCAAGATCAGCGCCTCAAGAGTCTGAACTCCTCCTCGACTAATTGCTAAATCCAACCCTCCATTTTGGCCCGGCACCGCGATCAATGTTTCCAGAAGCCTGTTAACATCAAATCTGCCGTAATCCACGCCGCAGTGGTGGGAATCCCGCAACAGGTAGTCCATTCGGTCAGCATCTATTTGACCGGATAAAATCTTTTTTAGAATCGTTAGCTCAGGTATGACCTCTTTCGTATCTGATCAAAAGCCCTTGAAGCCAGTTCCATAACACCAAAAGAATGTTCAAATCTAGTATGCATCGCCCCAGGATAGACATAATTGATAAAAGCGAGTTGTTTAATCCTACGCAACCGTTGAAACTCCGGGGTATCGATAAGTTTTCGCTCCCGTTCCGAAAAATGAATGAATCCATGAATTGAGTCCCTCACTCTGTGCTGATACATCTTCCACGTCATCACTCCCTTCAAACACAAGGATTACTTCAAACTATCTCCAAATGCGTTATTATACTATAAAGTAGAACTTTGGGTTATTTTTTCCAATTATACCATGCTCCTGGCTCCAAGGGAACACCTGTTCTCTTTAATTTATCCGCGAATTTCTAGCAATATATTAAAAATATGTATAGAATTATCGGACGTCTCATCATAACGAATCACAACAAATAGCGCCATTCATGCTATATTGATTGATTACTCAAACTGAAAATGTATAATATTGTTAACTATTAATCAGCGGCAAGAAGGTACTGAACCCGTTCCTCTACGCGCTAACGGTACAGTTACTGCCTTACCTTCTATTAGAGTAGATTCGAAAACTAATTTCCATGGGTAATTATGGGAGGTGGATCCGGTCACGAGAGCTGAGTTAGGTGGTTTTTCAATGTGGTCGGTAGCAGTTTGAGATATCACACCCGCAAATAGGCATAGCAAAGCTGACCTACCCTCAGATAGGCCGCTAACAGGATTATACAGTTGCCGATTTTTTTAAGCCACGAGCGGTAGGTGTTGCTCAAGTTTCTCAAGGAAGTTAAATCCGGAAACTTTGAGCCTGGCATCGAGATGAATGTTTATGGAATGGAACGGGCAGGTCCGTCTTTAGGTTAGAATTGTAGACGGACAAGAAATACCCGGTATTATAACCGTAAAACCAAGTCTCGTGGTAACTATCCCAACCCCAGCGCGCCTTAGGATCCGAATAGCGGCGCGGACATTCACAATTGTAAATACCCTTCGAAGCACACGAGCAGGTTTTGACGCCATAAGGACTGGCCCCGGTGTTGATACAGGTGCCATCGCCAGCAAGGGCCAAAGCGCGGGTGTCACCCAGTAGACCTGCCTCCGCGGATGGCTTCACACCAATTTCGGCAAAAATCTGTTGAAGTAGTCATAGAGTTTGGAAAGGACGTCGGCATACTGGGAAACTCTCTTTTTATCCGACAAGTAAATCGGGAGAAGGTTTTCGACCAAAGACTTTTGATACTCCAAATGTGAACGCCATAGAGCTAACAAAACAATCACCCCAAAACCAAGTAGTATGGTAACAAATACCATCCAGATCGATTTTGGAGGTGTTTTCCAAAAGTCAAGGATTATTACAACCATATATGGTAACTAGAGGTAAATAATTTGGAAATATTTTAGGGATTTTTGGTCAATTTTTGGAGGAAACGAAAAACCCCCGATTTTTTAAGTTATGCCAGCGACATATGTTTCACCTTCCCGCTATGCTGATTTTCCGAAAATCTGCTTGCACTTATAATATACCATAAATTCACATCTTAAACCGCTTGTTAGAATTTTTCTCGTATTTCTCTACATACGCATAGCCATAGGGAGAACAAAGAGATAAATATTAACTGCCCCAAGTATTAAACTTAATACTGCAAACGGGATAAAGCTGGAGATCGTTTTCCCTTCAGCTGCAAAATTGTTTTTGGCAATCTTATAAGCTGCAAAGATTGAACCGAAAGTACCGAGAGCAATTAAGGCAAACTGCAGTACTTGAATGGTTGAATTACTGACGATCGCTGCAGATTGTCCATGAGTGTCCATTCCGAATAGCGCCATAAAGGTAAAGATTACGGACTTACCCTCAGCCAAGAGATGGAATAAATTATGGGCGATGTGCCCTGCTAAGTCCAAAGGTATCAGGGCGTAACCAAAACGGGCGAAGTTTTCGATAGTACTTCTCTTGTTTGCCAGCTTTGACGCATAGCTGCTTGCAAATAAAGCCAGGACAGGAATAGCCATTGCGATGAGAAACGTAACGGTAAAGGTTACAAAGTAATTATTCGTTCCAACAAAGTTCTCGAGCGCAGTAAGCACCTTTTCCCATACTTCCAACATCGTAATGTTCTGCACGAACACGATACCCATGATGACAATTGCCAGGAAGGATTCCTCAAATTTAGGCTTTCTGATAAACCACAATCCCTTAGATGGAACACGTGTGCTCAGTTGGATTGAATCATTGGGGCAGGTCTTGATACAATTGGCGCAAAGATTGCATCGAGCCATGCTATCCATCGCGCGGGGAAATTCAAACATTGGACACCCGGCAACTTTGCCGTCCCCTTTATAGCAAGACTGGGTCCTACATTTTGCGCACTTTTCCGGAGTCGTGCGAAGTTCAAGGCTTCCGGATCTAGCATAGTTGCCGGATAGGCCGCCTAGGAAGCATAAATAACGGCACCAGGTACGGCGCTCAAAAAATGCTCCGCTCGCTATCACTCCAGTAGTAATGAGCAGTAAAAGTACTCCTGAACCCCTGGGATTCTCGACAATACCAAAAGTGTGATCTGCCCAGGTAATTAGAATAAAAAAGATATCAATTAACCAAATTCCATATTTCTTTAAGAACTTAGGAACGGGGCGATTGTTACCAACGAATTTTTGGATCCAGTCACTTACTGTCGCAAAGGGGCAAACTGCACACCAGAAACGGCCAAGAAGTACAAAAATTATCGGGATGAGAGGCCACCACAGTACCCACGTACCCGCAGTACCAAAGTTATCATGGGCCGAACTTGGCCCGGCGATTAATTCAAAAACGATTAGTGAGAAAACCAGCAAAACCGGTACTTGTAAGATTCCTGGAAACCACCGGCTTTTCAGGATTGCTTTGATAGTATTATTATTGAGCAAGTTGTTTTTTGGCGGTTCCGGCTTTGGTTGAGGAACAGGATCTATTTTCTTAGCCTTAGCCATTGTAGACTTTCACTCCTTTACACAATTCGGGCCTTATTCTATTGAGTAAGTTTGAGAATACCTGCTACAGCAATAACTATCAGGTTAATTCCTAGAAAACCCCCAACCACCGGCCAGTTGACACCTTCAGATTCTATCGAACTCTCATCGTGTCCGTCACTAGCAGCGCCGTGTCCATCACTAGTAGCGCCGTGTTCTTCAACTTGATTCTCCGCATTTTCCATCCCAGGCATGTTGGGATCCATGCCCGGCATTGCTTCATGTTGATTGTTAGAGCCGGAACTAGAAATGCCACTATCTATTTCCGTATTTGTTCCCGGCATAGATGTTTCCGTCTTAACTGTTATCGGCATATCCATGCTGCCATGGCCACCGGTTTGGCCGGAAGGCTGGGATTGGGAATCTGCAAAAGCCGCACTGGTTAAGGCCAACATTAGAGTAAGACTTATGACCCCCATAGAAAAAAAATTTCTGAGCTGCAAATTTACTCCTCCCACTATAATTTTTCGGACAAAGACAAACATAACCCATTTTAATACCCCTATATGAATTTCTTATAAACAACCTGTGAATTTTTTGTGAATGTCCAATTGGACAAAAAAAACCATGATATTCACAAGATTGCTCTTGCAAACTCATACGCTTTCTACGTTGGTTTTATCATTGCGAGGGCGGGATAATAGATCTATTTGTATCAGATCTTCTCCTAATAGTTCCAGGATACCCTCTTGGTAACCGACACGGCCTGTATGCTCGATCTCCTGTGAAGCTCAGATACGGCTTGTTCTGACAAAAGCAAGGCCCACCTATCTCTCGTGACAAGTGGACTTAATTTTAATATGGCAATTTCTTAAAGGCTCGTTAAAACAAGGAGCCATTAAAATATAATCATATGGTTATTCATCATTTTTAACAGTTTCTTCATTATTTCTTTTGCCGAGTGAGCACGTTTTGTCAGACCCACGTCTTTCTCAACCTGTGCCTCACGTTCACCCTTCTGCCATTCCTCCGTCCAGAACCACTGCTGGTCAGCTGGGATTATCTTTTTAGGTTCCAATACAATCTTCTCGTCTTCGCCTGGGACCATATATTTTACCTTTCTACTCATACTGATTTTTCGAAAATTCATTTTAGAACATAGTGTAATCAACTTTTACCAGAAGAATAATTTTTTAGTCAGAAATATTCATCCCGGTACTTGAGTACCGGACAAATTCAAACTATTATAATAATTAATGCTATTACAACTCTCGGTTGGAATATTTTAGATTCTGGGAGGAATTTGATGGCTAACAAGGAGCAAGACGGAGGATCACTTGCATCCACAGTTGATTCCTTTGTATTGTCGTTGGTGAGCGGAACAAACAGCCAGGATATTGCCGAAAAGTTAGGCATAGCCATTAAAAGGCCAATACTCATCGAAGATAAGTTTTTTCGTATAATTGGCAAGTTTTTATTAACTCCTGATATCTTGTCCTTTCCAAAACCGCAATTGACAGACCCTTATCTGAAAGATTTCGTATCCACAGTGCAAACTCGAAAAATTCCATTGGTTATGCCCCCTTTACCCCAGTACGGCGTCAGTCAAGCCAGAATTGTCTATCCGATAGTAACCGGAGACGTCATACATGGCTATCTTCATATCTTTGATAAAAGAAATCCGCCAGTTATTTCCGATGAAGACCATGAGATCATAATTAAGGTGTTACTGGCCTTGTCCATAAAAACTTTAATCGAGGACGCAGAGATCCAAACCAAAGAGGAATCTTTTGGTAATCTGTATCGAAAACTCATTTTCCTGGAATACCAGAGTGAAAAAGTGATTCAAGAAACCGCCGTAATATTATCTTTGGACTTATCGATCCCTTCATGGTTAATTATCGCACACATCGAAGGAGCAATTTCCAACGTCGAAAAACGCAAAGCACTCAGAAGCTTTCTCGTAGACAGAGATGTGGAAGCCACTGTCATTTGCATTCAAGAAGAGCAGTTTTTGATTTTTATACCAGAACGTGAAAAATCTTTTAAGAAAACCGCAATTACCGCCCTAGCCCATTACCTCATCGAGCTCCTTAACAAGTGTTACCCATTTACAGAATCTTATCTGACTTTTGGGCGCAAATGTTTAATGCCAGGCGATTATCATAAATCATATCACGAAGCGTTAAAAGCTCTTGATTATTTGAAAAAATTAAGTCCAAAGGGTCAAGTTTTGTCTTTTGACTCTTTAGGAATTATCGGTTGGATCACCTTACCGGAAGATGTCGAGCAGATGTTATCCTTTTCCCACTTGACACTACGGTCCCTCCTAGAACATGATAAACAAAACGCTTCCATGAAATTAGTTGAAACCCTTGAATGCTACTTAAAAAATGATTGCTATTTGAAAAAGACCGCTGGTGATCTATATCTTCATGTTAACACATTGCGTTACCGTTTAGAAAAAATCCAAGAAATCGGGCAATTTAATCTGAACGATGCTGAAACGAAGTTCCAGCTATATTTAGCCTTTAAAATAATAAACCTGAGTAAAACATTAGCTGCAAAAGATGAGTAAACTTCATACTCGTTCGATTACATAAAACTAAGACCAGGGATTGCCCCTGGTCTTAGTACTATTGCTTTAATTGTTCCTTAACTTGTCTACGCAAAATCTTTCCAGATGCCGTTTTGGGTAAAGTATCCGTAATCACTATTCTCTTGGGCATTTTATATCCGGCTATCCTTTCCCGGCAATACTTAAAAAGTTCTTCTTCATTAACTAGCATACCTTGCCACAAGGCTACAACCGCAATCACCGCTTCTCCCCATTTTTCATCTGGCAATCCCACCGCTGCAACTTCTTTGACCGCCGGGTGAGCAGCAAGTATAGACTCCACTTCATTCGGGTAAACGTTTTCTCCCCCACTGATAATCATGTCATCCTTGCGATCAATAATATAAAGGTACCCAGCCGCGTCGAGCGTGCCCATATCTCCTGTTAATAGCCATCCGTCTTTAATTTTCCTGCTTGTTAACTCAGGCTGCTTCCAATACCCAGTGGTAGTACTCTCGCTCCTTACTGCAATCTCTCCGACTGTCCCCAACGCCAGGTTTTCCCCTTCTTGACCCACTATATGCACTTCTACATTAAAATGGGGAATTCCCACAGACTCCAATCGTTTCCTTTCAAGGTTCCCGGCATTTTCTTCAGATCCTTTAATATGATCCTCTCTAGACAGGCAACTAACAGACGGACCATTTTCCGTCAATCCATACATCTGGATAAATCGATCATGACCAAATATCGTCATGGCCTTTCTAAGCAGGGAAAGTGATATGGGTGATGCAGCATAAAAAAATCGTTTTTAAGGAACTTAAATCATACTCATCAATATGCGGAACTTCTAAAAGAGCAGCAAGCATCGTCGGAACCAAATGAATAACTGTTACCTTTTCTGTGCTAATGGTTTGTAGAACTTTCTCGGCTTCAAATTTATCCATCATGATATTTGTACCGGCAACATATGAAATGGCCGAAGCCATGGTGTGCCCGCCGGAATGAAAGAGAGGCATTACATTTAAGGAAATATCACTTTTCTTAAGCCCCAACTCTGAAATAAAAGTCTTGGCTGCCTCAAGTTGCATGCGGTGGTTAAACATCACACCTTTGGGCAGCCCCGTGGTGCCGCTTGAATAAATAATATATGCCAGATCGTCATCTAAAATCTCAGGCGGGGAATTGTCAGGTGTAACTGCCTCCAGTGAACTTTCATATCGTTCGACCCACTCAGGTAGTGGCTGTGTCTCATTAGAACCAAACGCCAGTACATATTGAATATTGGAGAGCTTTTCTTTAATAGGCAAAACAACTTTCAACAGTGAACTCTGAATTATTGCCACTTTACTTTCGCTATGATTAAGGATAAAGGCAATGCTGTCAGGGTCCAGCCTCCAATTTAATGGTACGCATACAAAACCGGCCCGCTCACATGCATGCATACACTCAAGATACTCTTGGCAATTGTAAGCCAGTACGGCTATCCTGTCTCCCTTTTCCATACCTCGGCTCCTAAAAACGCTGATTAATCGGTGCACACGCTGATCCAGCTCCTTAAGAGTCAATCTCCGCTCACCGTCTACCACTGCCGGACTATCGGGATAAAAACTTGCGTTTTTAGTTA
Organism: Paradesulfitobacterium aromaticivorans; assembly: GCF_054657415.1. Taxonomy (NCBI): domain Bacteria; kingdom Bacillati; phylum Bacillota; class Clostridia; order Eubacteriales; family Peptococcaceae; genus Paradesulfitobacterium; species Paradesulfitobacterium aromaticivorans. Next base: position 273,328 of record NZ_BAAHYT010000008.1, read on the forward strand.
ATATACGCGATGCATGCACCCTTGACTCACTCCTTTAAGCACTCATAGCCCTAAATATTTATGGCACTCTCAGACACTAAAAACCACTTAAGTTTTCCTCAGAGGAAGGAGTACACTTAAGCGTACTCCCTGCCCAGCAAATTTCTGGCAATGATAAGTTTTTGGATCTGACTGGTCCCTTCGACCAAGGTTGCATGCTTGGCATCACGCGCCATGCGCTCCACTTGGTAGTCCCGTATATATCCGTAACCGCCCAAAGCTTGAACAGCCTTATCCGTGATCTTGACACTGGCCTCGCTGGCGAACAACTTGGCGATGGCCGCATACTGGGCAATGGGCTCTATCCCCTGGTCCCAGCGGTTTGCTGCATCGTACACGAGATGGCGCGAGGCTTCCAGGAGTGTCTGCATTTCAGCAAGCAGAAACTGAACCCCCTGAAATTTGCTAATCGGCTGCCCGAACTGAACCCTGGATCTGGCGAACTTAACCGCTTCGTCCAGTGCTCCCTGGGCTATGCCTATGCACTGTGCTCCAACCATAATGTGAGAACGATCCATGACACGCATAACCATTTTGAAACCTTCACCTTCATTGCCGATGAGGTTATCCGCCGGAATCCTGACATCCTCAAAAATCAATTCCGACGTGGGCGACCCATGCAAACCCATTTTCTTCTCAAGAGTACCGTACGAAAAGCCGGGGGTACCCTTTTCTACAATAAATAAGGACAGTGCTTTCTTGCCGGTGCGGGCATCAGTGGTTTTCGCGCCAACCGTGACGATATCCGCAATGTTTCCTTGAGTAATAAAACATTTACGGCCGTTAATGATGTATTCATTGCCATCACGCACGGCGGTAGTCTGGATGCCGTTGATATCAGAACCGGCATTGGGCTCAGTCATGGCAAAGGCCGGTATTAATTCCCCAGTGGCCAGTCTCGGAATATACTTGGCTTTTTGCTCATCACTCCCGAAAAAGCATAAGGCTCCAGTACCCAAAGCCGTGTCCCCATACGTCATCGAGACAGCCGCACTGACCCGGGCAATTTCTTCAATGGTAACGCAGAAACTGAGCCAGCGCCCATCCTGTCCCCCGTATTCTTCCGGAAATGGCAGGGCAAACAATCCTTGTTTGGCCAGTACTTCCCTTATATCCCAGGGATATTCGTCTTTTTCATCAATCTCCTGAGCCCGGGGAGCCAGCTTATCGTTCACTAAGCGGCGTACAGTATCCTTTAGAAACTGAACATCTTCCGGAATTTCCAGATACATAACTATGCCTCCTTGATTGGAGTTTTACTCACTGACTACAGGCGCGCCTACAACGGGCTGAATAATAATTTTTCCGAATGTGCGCCCTTCTCGGGTGAACAAGACGAAATTCAGCACTGTACCTAGCAACGCAGCGATAATCAAGAATAGGAATCCGGCGGTAAAAGACCCTGTTAGAGCGATGATCCAACCCATAATGTAAGGAACAAATCCAGCCGAAATCTGGGCAATTCCTTGCCATAAACCGGTTGCCCTGGCAGTAACACTGGTTGCAACAATCTTTTGCAGAACAACAAATGATGCTCCAAATGCCCAGCATATTCCTCCCATCGCTAAAGACATCCAGAGAGCACTGGCAAGGTTGCTTTTTGATAGTACCGCCATGCTCATACTAATGGCATAGGCGAGACATCCGGTCCACATAAATATGGTACTGCGTCGAATTCTGAACATTAAATACCCGCTTAAGAGGAGCAGCACTGTACCAACTAGGTAAGGCAAGGATGATAAACTTCCCATCTGTGTCCAAGTAAAACCCCGTGCAGTTTTAAGATACGAAGGCAGCCAGGTGAGCAAACCCCAAAACATCCAAGTAATTAACATCCACGATATCGCCGAGAGCCAATAATCGGTATTTGTAAGAACTTTTCTCCATTCAGTTTTTACGTTGACATCGTCTGATCCTTGTAGTTTCGCAGACTGTGAAATTTTTTCTGCCTCAAGCTCTTTTTCGATATAACTCAATTCGGCTTTTGTGATCCAGCGCGACTCTTGAGGGCGGTTGTAGACAAAAAGGAGAACCAATGGAATCACGATCACGATTGGAACTACCCCTAAGATAAAAAAAGATACCCGCCAACCCATTGAGTTAACAATCCAAGCAACCAGGGGCATCGTTATCCCCGACCCTACAAAAAGACCTGTACCCCAAATGGAATTCGCCATTCCCCGTTCCCTGGGAGGTGCCCAGGTTTTCACAACCATTGAGTTAACCGGCAACTGAAGACCCTCGCCTACACCGAGAATTATTCTTGACATGATTAAAGCCACAAAAGACCCAGCTATGCCACCTAAAAACATAGAAGCAGACCAAATCAAAGCCACTATCACCAGACCTCTGCGCGCACCAATCTTATCCAGAACAAAGGAAAGCAGGAGTGCTGCCCCGCCATAAGCCCACAAAAATACCGACATCACCAACCCACGCAAGTCAGGCCTATTGGCAATACCCATATCTTTTAAGAAACCACTGTCTGCAATTAAAACCGAGGCATTGACCCGATCAAGATAAGCAACCAAGAGTGCGATAAACAGAACAAAGACGACTAAATAGCCGGAGCGCCATGAGCCCTTTTGAGGCATATACTTATCCCCCTCTTCTTAAAATTATCCTCAGCACCAAAAGAATCTTATTTCTTCTATGTCAATAACACTCCATCCTATACTTTAGCCACCAACCAAAATAAAAAGTTTGTCGCACCTCCTTTTAACCCATGACAATCTAAATTTTGTTATTCACCATGCTATTGGCTTCATCTAATGCCCGCCGCGTGAGTACTTTAACTAGTTTCTTCTTGTAGTAGGGTGAACCTCCCATCCTGTGTACAGGGCGTGCACTTTGATATGCTAATTCGGACGCTTCCCCCAAAGCTTCATCTACCTTCCGGCCAACCAATACTTGTTCTGCTTCCTCAACCCTGCATGGGGCAGTCCCTATGGCGTTAAGAACAATTCTGGCACGAACGCAAATTCCGTTAGTTTGATCAAAAGTGATCGATACCGCTACTCCTACTACAGGAAAATCCACTGCTTCTCTGAGCCGGTATTTCTCATAGGCATAGCCCGTATATGGTGGACTTTTCGGAATAATCACGGATGTAATGATACTGTCCTTGTCAAGGTTAATCGGCGTCTTACCATTGCCGGTATAAAGAGACTCCAGCGGCTCTTCGCGCGTGCCGTCAGGCCCAACCATCCGCACCCGGGCATCCAGCGCAATTAAGGCCGGAGCTGTATCACCCGAATACACCGCATGGCAGACAGGACTTTTGGCAGCTGCATAACAGCGGCCTCCACCTGTTTTATAGCAAGGCGGGCGCGATTGCCGCCAGCGTGAAGACTGGTTAAAATAATAGCAGCGCGTATCAAGGCAGATATTGCCGCCGAGCGTCCCCATACTTCGGTGCTGCGGCCCGCCGACAAATGAAGCTGCCTTGGCCAGCAAGGGAACTGCATTCAAAACCTCCGGTGCCGATTCAATCGTACTCAGTTTCGTTAAGGCTCCTATTTCAATCTCATCTGCCCGGGAATTGATGCCATAGAGATCCGGGAGCCCTTTTAAATCGACCAGGTAGCGGAAGTTAACAAGCCGCTGTTTAAGCTTGACCACCAGGTCGCTGCCGCCGGCAATTACCCCTGCTTCTGCTCCATACTCAGCAAGCATTGCCACGGCCTCCGCGACAGTCCCGGGCTTCAGATATTCAAATTCAGGCAGGCGCACCTTAGGCACCACCTTTCTCTTGTTTGTTCAGCTTCGGTATTTTCTCTTGCTTCTCTTTTTGCTCTAAAGCTCGCAGGACTTTTTCCGGGGTAATCGGCAGATCGGTGAACATGATCCCGGTCGCATCATAAATCGCGTTTACAATAGCGGGCACCGTGGATACCTGAGTACCTTCCGCAGATTCTTTCGCTCCGAACGGACCCAGCGGATCATTGGTTTCGATGTTAATGGATTCCATTACCCTAGGCATATCCAGAGCCGTTGGCATCTTGTAATCCAAGATCGATGGATTGAGAGTAAACCCGTCTTCATTGAGGCATTCCTCGTACAGAGCCTGACCCATACCACCGTAAATGGAGCCATCATGCTGACCCTCCACAATTAAAGGATTAAACATTTTGCCCAGGTCGTGGGCCACAATCATTTTCTTTAATTTCACCTGACCTGTTTCCTGATCCACCTCTACTTCGGCGACCTGGGTGCCGAATGTATAGGCGTTGGCCACATCCCCTTCACCGGTATCCCAATTGGGTAAAGCCACATCTTGGCCAAAATACCCTTCTCCGATGATGACTTGCCCGGAGCCGTGCTGGTAAGCCAGGCGGCAAAGCTTCCCGAAAGATATTTGCTTAGTCGGGGAGCCAATAACACAGGCCTTACGATCTTTGAATTCAATTTCATCAACCCGCGCTTCTAATAGCTTGGCTGCCACTTCGGCGAGCTGGGCGCGGCATTTTCCGACAGCCATGAGCAGCGCGGGCCCGGCAGTAGATGTAACCCGGCTGCCGTAGCTCCCTGGATCAACCGGGGTCAAGAAAGAATCCACTCTCGAGACATGCACATCTTCCACAGCAATCCCCAATGCCTCCGCAGCCATTGTCGCTAGTACTGTTTCTGCGCCTTGGCCCGAGTCTGTGGCCCCTGGCAAAACTGAAACAGTACCGTCTTCATGAACTTTGACTACAACAGCACAAGCCGTATGCCCGTGCAGCCTGGCTCCGGACATAAAGCCATTACAAGCCAAACCAATTCCCCTTAAATAGCGGCCGCCCTTATCCCTCTCTTGAGCCATTTCTTGTTTAAGTTCCTGCCAATTAACTAATTCAATTGAGCGGGTGATCGTTTCTTTTAAACCGCAGCTGGAAATGTGAATCTGATTTGCTGTCACATGTCCTGGCTCGATGGCATTTTTTAATCTTATTTCAACCGGATCCATTGCCAAGTCCTTGGCAATCAGATCCAACTGGCAGTCCGCCGCGAAGCGGGTCTGAGGAACCCCATGCCCCCGCTGGGCCACAGATACAGGCTTGTTAGTATAAACCCTGATCGCATCGTATTTTAAATTAGGCAATTTATACGGAAGAGTTAGAAATGCCCCGGCAAGGTAAATGGTCATCGGCCCCACTGCCGTATAGGCACCTCCGTCCGCAATCACCCGGCACTCGGTGGCTAACAAGGTTCCGTCCTTTTTGACTCCCGTCTTCATATAAATGATCATCGGGTGCCGGCGCCTGCCGGCCATCAGCACATCCTCCATATCATAGACAAATTTCACCGGATGGCCGGTTTTTTTTGAAAGCATGACCGCGGCATAGTCTAAGGCAAAGGTATCATTTTTCCCGCCGAAACCGCCGCCGACAACCGGCTGGATTACCCGAACATTGCTCAGAGGCACCTTGAAAGCACTGGCCAGATTCCTGTAGGGGAAGTAAGGACTCTGTTTGGAACCCCAAAACGTAATTTTCCCCGGTTCTTCATAACTCGCAATACAGGCATGGGGTTCCAAAAAACCGTGGAGTACGGATTGACTATAAAAGCGGTCCTCCCGGATATGGTCAGCCTGGGCAAACGCTGCTTCCACCTCTCCAAAATTGAAATGCATTTCAGCACTGATATTATGCTGCACATGGTCATGAATGGCCGGAGCACTTTCCAGCATCGCCTCTTCAGGATCAAAAACCGCAGGTAGGGGCTCATATTCCACGCGAATTAATTCAATGGCTTCGTGGACAATATCCGGATCGATCGCCGCCACCGCAGCCACTTCATCCCCGATGAAACGAACTTTGTCCGGGGCCAAGGGGGACTCATCCCGCGTATGAGCCATAAAACCATGACGAAATCCATTGAAGTCCTTGCCGGTTATTACCCCCCGCACCCCCGGCAGCCTTTCAGCGCGGCTGGTATCAATAAACAAGATCCTAGCATGGGGATACGGACTTCTGAGGACTTCGCCATAGAGCATTCCAGCTACGCTAAGATCAGCCGCGTATTGCGCCTTGCCGGTTACCTTGGGAATCCCGTCAACCCGGGGAGTGGGCTTACCTAAAATAGCAAACTCGCTCATCACCTTTTCCTCCGTTCGTCACTGAATGTCTGCCTCGGCAGCAGCGAGAATTGCTTTTACTGGTTTGTCATAACCCGTACAGCGACAGCTATTGCCGGAGATAGCCCGACGCACCTCTTGTTCTGTTGGTTTCGGATTTTTGTCCAAGAGAACCTTGCCTGACATAATCATCCCCGGGGTACAAAACCCGCATTGGACTGCACCATGTTCATGAAAAGCTTTTTGGAGAGGGTGCAATTCTCCCCCTTGAGCCAAGCCTTCGATGGTTGTAATTGCCTTTCCACCCATCTCCACAGCCAAGGTGATGCAGGACAAAGTGGGCTCCCCGTCTACAATCACGGTACACGTACCGCACTCGCCGACATCGCAGCCCTTTTTCGCGCCAGTTAAGCCTAAGCGTTCTCGCAATAGTTCCAATAATGTTTCATTGTCTTTCACATCTAATTGATGCTGGGTACCATTTACAACAAAATTAACGTTAGGCAATCTGCATCTCTTCCTTCGCTAAAGTTTTTTCTAAAGAGTTAGTCGTTACAATTAACTAGAATGTACTATGTCAACCCGAATTTTTCATCATGCGAAAGCTATAATGGTCTAACTATTCTGAATATTTTTTTGTATTTTTACACCAGCCTCGCAACCATCACCTGTAATCGAACTGCTTTTTGTATGTTAAGTACAATCAAACATGAAACTGGCAGTAAAATATCAGCTATAAAACCCAAAAACAAATGTCAAGCGCCAACCCCTTGCTGGAATTGGCGCTATTCTTAAGAAACCAAGCTTTTCATTCTTTGTACGAGCCCGGGAAGCTTTCCGACACTTATATTGTGAGGGATCTCCCGGTCAGTGGTAACCATAACTAAGTTCCGTCGAGCCTCTCCGCTAAGGGCGTCCTTTACGAGAACCTCCTGGCCTAGCTGCCTATCCGGGAAATCTAAGTCAAGAGCGAGAACCCACGGCCTCTGAGCCAGTATACCTTGCGCCTGCATCGCCGGGACACTCTCCTGATGGAAAGCGGGCACAAATCCTGGGCATTCATTTATAGCTTGAGAAATCTCGGTCAGGTGCCCGTTGTTGGCCATCACAATGGGAAGAACTTGGTAGTAACTAATAATATTGCCCAAGCTCTCCATAACATCCTGCCACTGGGGCCAAAATTCGGGTAACCCTGTCGGTAGTTCTTCCTCCCGCACAATAACAAAATCAGGGTCACGCTCACAATAGGTTCTGAGAACATGACTCAAACGGTCTGCCCCGGCATCTAAGACATCGTTCCAACTGGCATTATTCCAGTCACTTGCCCCTTTCCCGCCACCCGCTGTGAAAGGCCCAGGTAACACCATACCAATAATTTGGCTGTCACGAAATCTTGTGCGCAGGCGGTTCAGTGTTTCCAGGCTAACTCTAAACGTAGTGTCAGATAAATCGTTGGAAATAGCCGAAAACATACAGCCTAACTTTAAATGAGCTTGCAGTTTTTCCAGGGCCAGCGGAATTTTCGTTTCATTACCAATGAACTTTTCTAAAGGCAAGTTCTCTATTTGGGCAGCCTGACTGAATACTTGCGGAGCAACGAGCGTTTCCCCCGGTACAATCCCGTCACTGGCCATCTTTTTCATCATTGCCCGGTTAACCTGGGCACACATCACCAACACCTCCTTTAAGCGCGCATGATCATCTGCACGGGTTTCCCCTCGGGCCAGGTGCCGAAGGAGTGTAAAATCTCCTGCGGGGGCATTTTTTGCGACCACTGCGCCTGGAAGTCCTGGTATTTAAGACCTCGCTCCAAACGCTGGTTATATTCTTCTTGCCTTAATTTACCGGTAAACATCGGGTCTATTTTACGACCGGAATAATCCAAGGCAACTTTATAAATATTTTCTGCGCTCCAAAGAGAAATAATATTGTTTTGCAGGTCTTGCAGCACCAGTTCCGGCTCACGTTCGAGCGGATCGCCATAACCGGCTCCACCTGTGGCAAAGGCGATGGTGATTACATCACCATGGGCAAACGGCCGCGCTGAGCGGGCAAAGAATTCAACAATCCATTGGCCCTCAATGGATTGTTCATCTAAGATCTCCGTTAAATCAAGACGTCCGTTAAATTCCCCTGCGAGCATACGTTTTAGTAAGTCAGCCTTACGGATGCTGATTCCCGGCACAGTACAGGGAGCATAACCGCCAAAAATGGGCTGTGGAGTTTGCAGCCTAGTGTTATCTGCGGTGCAGAGGAACCAAACATCCCGCTCATGATAAGCTACCCATAGCTGGGCGGAGCCCACCCCACCCCGGTATTTGCCGTGGCCGCAGGAATCGGTCCAGTGTTGGGAGAAGGGCACGAGCATAGGAAACTCATTCTCCATCGTCTCGACATCAGGAGCCCTGCCAAAAACCGCCCATGGGAAACCAAAAGTATTGACCCCATCCCCGGTGGCTTTGCCCCCTTGTCCCTCTGTGTTTAACGAATATGCCAGCATGTCTGCATAGGGCATATTCCACTGGGACAAGCCGGCCACAACTAAGGCGTTGCCGGCATTGCCGGCCGAAGCCGTAACCTGCTGCCAATCCTGCGTGCAGAACATCATTTTGCCAAAACAATTGTGCACAGCACTCATGACTCCGGTAGCGATCATGACCGAACAACTGGTGGCTGCCCGGACATCCGGACTTAGGCATGTACCTTCTGGGAAGTAAAAATCAATGGGATCAAAAACGCTGTTCGCAACCGGCAGGTCATGAAAAACGTACTCATAAACAAAATTGGAAACGTGACCCACAACTGCTTGAGGGTGAGCGTTATAAGAGGAAAAGTTCTCGGGAGAGGTGCCGGAAAAGTCAAACAAAAGCCTGTCACCTTTTTTCTCAATCATGAGGGAAGTGCGGACAAGCCCTTCAGCCGGGCCAACCCCATCACTAAAATTAACCGACCGGTATTTCCCATCCGGCCATGAACTAATGCGCTCGCGGGCGCTTTGTTCGGCTACAATTAACATTTTGCGAAATAAACCCACAACATACTCTACGCCCTTTTTATCGGCCAATTCCAAAATTCTGGTTCTGGCTCGGTCAGCGGCCGTACTCCTAGCCTTAAGGTCGACTACAACCATTTGCGGAGCCCGAATACCAAAGGCAGCAGCCATCTCTATAAAATCATTATTTAGTATAAAATTTTGTCCAATCTTTAACGGTGGAACGTTAAAGCCTTCCTCGAAACGCGTTTTGGCACTAACAGACATCCCTCCTGGCTCAATAGCCCCTGTCTCCGTGGTATGGAGGGCAGCTCCGGTCCAGCCAATCATTTGTCCATGGTAAAAAGTCGGCATGACCACCACAACGTCAGGATTATGAACCCCTCCGTAGACAGCGTCATTGGTAAACCAAATATCGCCGTCATTTATCCCCGGATTTTCGGAGTAGTATTTCAGGATATATTTTATGACAATGGATTGAATCATCCCGTGTAAAAAAGTACCACTGGCCGCATTCACCAAATCCCCGTTCGCAGTGAACAGACTAACTATGGAATCCCCTGCCACACCCATCGAACTGCGTGAGGAACGCATGAAGACTTCCATAGCTTCATCCAATATATCATTCGTGCGCTGGACCCCGATTTCATAGCTGCCAAGCGAGAGCTTCTCCACACAGGCCAGTTCATACTCTGTAGGGGGCGCGGGTTTCATCCAAGCCAGTTTTTCTTCAAGGGTAGGTATTGGCATTGCTTTGCCCTCCTTTATTTTTTGCTTTCCAAAATCCCCAGACCATGCCGGTCTATGGTTAAAAGCATCGTCTGTGGAATCACAATCGTCGTGTATTCAGCCTCCGCTACCGCCGGTCCCGCAACAACATTGCCTGGTTTCAGAGCATCAAAATCATACACTTCTGAAGGTACAAAACCGAGCCCATCCCAATACATGTCGCGCTTTCCCTTTAGAGCATGAGCTGGATCTGTGCCCTCAAGGTTAAATACCGGCAAGTTTACCTTTTCCGTGGGAATGATTGCTCTGAGTACGAAGTTTTCCACAAACACCCCGCCTTCAGGGTTAACCACTAAGGGACTAAAGGACTCAGCAAATTCCTTTTCAAAATGTTCGTAGATTTTCTGCGCATCCTCTTCCGTTTCAATAAACAGCTTCGGGGATGTTGTGCGCTTGACATGAGCCTGGCCACCGTAAATCATGTCGAGTTCCAAGGAGAAAATCACCCGCTCCGCCTTGAACCCGTCCCCTTCCAACTCCTGCTTGGCTTTTTCCATGAGGCTGCGCACCGCTTCGTTAAAAGCCGTCGGCTCAATCACCACTTTCCGGGTCACCGGCTCCATAAAGACCATGCGCTTTGAGGTTTCGTAAATGTGGATCATATCCATGATCGATGAGCCATAGGCGCAGAACACGGGAGACATGGGGAAAACAACAACCTTGTCAATATCCCCTTTGTAGCCTGCGGCATGTGTCGGTCCACCCCCGCCAAAAGCAAACACAACAAAATCTTCAGGCTGGTACCCTCTTAAGTGAACTTCTTTGCGGATCGCCGAAGCCATACTTTCTTCCACTAACCTTTTAATGGCGAATGCCGCATCCGGGACGGAGATCCCCAAAGGATCAGCGATTTTATTCTTAATAGCGCGGAAAGCTTTGTCTTTATTAAGCTTCATGCGACCACCGTAATAAAAATCAGGATCAACATAGCCTAACACCAGATCCGCGTCCGTCACCGTCGGTTCTGTGCCCCCTTGGTTATAACAAACCGGACCTGGCATGGAACCTGCACTTTGCGGACCGACCTCAAGCCTATTCCCCAATTTTTTGTTAACCCAGGCGATGGAACCGCCTCCAGCCCCAATGGACAGAGTCTGCAGCATGGTAATCCCGACCATCCATCGGTCCACAATCGGCCGGAATTCATAACTGCGAACGCTATCCTCCACCACCAAACCGATGTCAAAGCTGGTTCCGCCAACATCACTGGCCACAACATTTTTATATCCCAATTGCTTGGCCAGATAGTGCGAACCGATCAGCCCGGCCACCGGCCCGCCGTTATAGGTGCGGCTGGCTGTGGTCTTAAATACCTCGGCACATCCGCCGGAATTATGAATAAGCAAGAACGTGCCTTTATACCCTTTAGCCCTGATCTTATCCCAAGTTGAGGATAGCTCGACCTGTAATGACCGCTGGAGATAGGCATCTAAGATTGCGGTCATCGTGCGCTGGTATTCCCCTAACTTCCCTAAGACATCACTGGCCAAAATAACCGGCAAATAGCCAACGTGGTATTCCTTATACTCTTCTCTGATAATCTCCCTGACCCTCTTTTCGTGTTCCGGGTTCACGAACGACCAAAGTAAGGAGACTACGAATCCCCGCACTCCTTTGTCCACCAAATAGTGGATCTTGATACGCAAATCTTCTTCGTCTAGAGGGCGGATCACTTTACCATTGGAATCCACCCGCTCTTTAACCCCGACGATTAAATCGCGGGCAATCAGCGGGTGGGGCTTCTCCTGACGGGCTAAGTTGCGCCGTTCCGCGACCCTGGTCCCATCGACCCACTGGGCACCTCGACCGATCAGCACCATATCTTCATGGCCCTCGGTCGTGATCAGACCCAGTTTCGGCCCGCTGCGCTGAATAAGGCGGTTCATGGCAACCGTGGTCGAATAGCGGATCACTTCAGTTTCAGCCAGCAGCTCATCCAGCGAAATCTTTAACCGTTTGGCTGCTTCTTCGATTACATTGATGAAACAAACGGACAAATCATAATGAGTAGTGGGAGCCTTGGCAATAATTGTCTCTTTACCGTTTCGTAAGACCAAATCGGTAAAGGTCCCTCCGACATCAATATCAATGCTTTTCATAGGCTTTTGTACAACCTCCCTTCTTTGATCGCCAGCTCTTTGCTCTGCACCCGGGCTTTTAAGGCTGCAACATCAATTTCAATATCACGAGTTAAGGGATGACCCGGCGGCAGATACTCTGTTTCCATTTGAGCACCGCAACTGGGACAATAAAATTCGACAATGCGAACCCAATTGGGATCCGGGGAGAAGTTGTACTCTGCTTCAACAATTGGCCGATGCACTTCGTTAGGATTTCTTTCGTGAATCAAGCATGCTTCTTTATAGTTTTTGGTTGCATCATTCAAAACTGCCCCGCACTTGTTGCAACCCCACTTTTCTTGATCTAAGTCTAAATCCAAATACTCTGTTACCCGTAGCTTCAAAGTTATCCCTCCTTCTGGTACAACAGGCCATTATGAAATTGATCGACCTTCAAAATCCATCCTGGCTGCACAAAATAAGTTGTAAGGCTGCCCTCAATGACGGCCGGCCCTTCGACCTCATCCCCATAGGTGAGCTTTTCCCAGTCATAGATACTGGCTGTAATTTCTCTTTGATTCCAGAAGAGCGGGCGCCGGTCCTTCACTGCTTCATGGTCGGCATCCTCTGCCTCCTCAGCCATTTGCGGCTCGTACTTCGCCATAACGTATTGCGTTGTCAGCCGCATAAACCTGATTACCCCCTCGGAGTCAGCCAAATTACTCTGCCACCAGTCTTTTAACTCCTCGAGCTGTTTTGAAGTATCCGTATTTTCCAACGCAACCTCAAAGTTGTATTTGCTGCCGGCTTGTTCAACCTCGACTTCTAACTGATAAGTGCCATCATTTGAGTCGAATCCTTCACCGCGCAAATCACGCTTCCCCTCTTCCAGCATACCCTTGACAGCGGATAACGCATTAGGCTCAAGGCCTTTTTGGATCGGGATAAAGAGGGCATGTTCGTAACGATGGGTTATATCTGAAACAGAAGAGCCTAAGGTACTGAAAACAGGACCTAGATTAAATAACCAAACATTTTTAAGCCCCAGCTTCGCTGCCACTGGATTTGCCAAGAGCGCTCCATTGCCGCCAAACGCAAACATGCCAACCTGCCTGATACCGTCAACACCGGCTTCCCCTAATGTCTCCGAGACTTTAGCTGCAATCTCCCGCGCAGCTACATCGACAATGGCCTCAGCAGCTTCCTTAACCGACACACCCAAGGGAGTGGCAATTTTATCAGCAATCACTTGGTTGGCTCTGTCGACATTAAGGTTTCTTTGCCCTTGCAGGAAGAACTCAGGGTTAACGAGACCTAAGACCACAAAAGCATCTGTGAGCGTAGCCTCCTCACCGCCCATGTCATAACAGGCGGGTCCGGGATATGCTCCCATGCTTTCCGGGCCTAAAGTTAGGCTTCGTCCCTTGCCTACCCGGGCTATACTCCCCCCGCCAATAGAGTTCGAGCGCAGCAAGATGGCAGGGGTCTTAACCGGAATACCAAAAATGTCAGTATTTTCAGTCAATAATGGTCGTCCGTTTCTGATAACTCCCACCTTGCTGGTGGTACCCCCAACATCAAGAGAAACAACATTTTCCAGACCATACTCCCGTGCATAATAAGCACTGGCATGAATTCCGAAAATCGGTCCCGATTCCAAGGTGTCAACTGCCCGGGTCTTGGAAATCCTAGCCACCCCACCCGCTACATTCCCGATTAACAGCGGGCGTTCATACCCGTATTGATCTTTAATCTCATCTTCAGCTTTGAATAAGGTTACAGCTAAAGGGCCATGGATATAGGCATTGATTAAGGCCATATGGGTGCGCGTCTGGTCATCAGGATGTTTTATCAGTTCTGACCCGGTCAGCACCGGGACAGCCCCGACATAATGGTCAAGATATTGATCTTGAATGATTTTCTTGATCCGTTTTTCTCTGGAATCATCAAACAAAGCTCCATTGAGGCTGATGCATATCCGCCGCACGCCATTCTCCAAGAGCTTTTTCACAACGCCCAGGAGTTCTTCGTCTGTAAAGTCATTTTCCAGTCCGGTTACATTTTCCGGATCAATGATTTCCCCTAGGGTGGCACTTGGCCCATGTCCATAAAAGTTCGCTTCCTGTCCTGTAGCCACAAGCAGACCAAGTTTAGGACCCTTCTTTTCCGCCAAAACATTGGTGGTAATGGTTGAGGACCAGCGCAAGACTTCAACCTCGGCCAGAAAATCAGACAGGTTTTCAAACCCTGCTTTTTCCGCGCCCTTGTGCAGGCAATCCATCAAACAGACCGTGAAGTCGTGTGGGGTTGTGTCAACCTTGACCGCCAAAGCATGACTGCCGTCATAGATTAAGCCATCCGTTAAAGTTCCTCCGATATCAATATCCACAGTGTACATCTGGCAAAAATCCCCCTTCCAAGTTTAGGCGTTTTCCAGCCACAGCTTCTTGATTAGCTGTGCTTTCATCTCATACCGTGGCAATGTACCCGGCGGGACAAGTTCTACGTTCGGACTGAAAATAAGTTTGTCCCGCAGCAACCCTTCAACTTGCTTTTTCAACTGTGGCAGTTCGACCTCATGATCTGAACCGTATTCCACCTTAATTCGCAGCGGTGGCTCTACTTTAGGACCAGGCTCAGGCAGCAAGACCTGGATTTCCCCTGTGGTCAGCGGCCGCAAACTACCGATAACGTCTTTGATCGCAGAGGGGAAGACGTTTACACCGAGCACAATCAACATGTCATCCGTACGCCCAATGCAGCGCATCCTAAACCCGGTTCGCCCGCAGGAACAACGGTCGTTCCAAACTTCTACATGATCGCGGGTGCGGAACCGGATTAAGGGCACACATTCCCGGTTGAGCGAGGTATACACTAATTCACCTCTCACCCCATCTTCAAGCGGCAAGACCTCGCCCGTGTCCGGATCGATAATTTCGCAATGCACGAATCCCTGCCCACAGAAATGCATACCCTCTGATTCTCCGCATTCGCCGAAAATGACCGGACCCATATCGGCATTCCCCAATCCCTCAGTTACGGTCGCACCCCAGTCCTCTTCAATGCGCCTGCGGATACTCGGGATCCCGCCTCCCGGCTCCGCCCCGCACATGACTTTCTTAATACCCAGGGTTGCCGGGTCAGTGTCGAATTTTTCTCTGATGTATTCCGCGAGATAAAGCGCATAAGATGGTGTACAAGTTAGAACATCTGCCTTAATATCACGGATTGAATTGTACAACCGGTCCGAAGCCCCGGTTCCGATCGGAATAAAAGTTGCACCAATAGACTCGATCGCATCCTTTAAGGGAAGACCACCGACAAAAAAGCCGAGTCCGAAACCGTGAATAACCTTGCTTTCCGGGCGCACACCCTCGGCGTAATACACCCTGGCTACTGTCCGGGTCCAGTTGCGGTGGTCATTGTTCGTAATACCCACATAGCTGGGCCGGCCGGTAGTTCCGGATGAAGAATGGATCCGGATTATCTTTTCCATGGGGGCTGCCGCGTGCAGACCCAACGGAGGCGCTTCCTCCTGGCTGCGGCGCAATTCTTCTTTGGTCGTAAAAGGAAGCTGGGCCAGATCTTCAATTCTTTTCACTTTTTCCGGGTTTACGCCGGCTTCGGCAAACTTACGTTGATAAAAGGGAGAATTTTGCATGACATAGGCTAATTGCTTCTTGATCAACTCGCTTTCCCATTCATTTAGCTTAGCCGGGGACATGGTTTCAATCTCAGGATCAAAATATTGGTGCATACGGAACATCCTTTCAGTTAATTTTGAATATATTGATTTTTATTATAATTCTAATTATTTGCGCCAGAAAAATCATTGTATCTTTATGCCAATCTACTTGATGTTTTTTTGTCCTTAGGAAACAAAAATCCGTTTAACTTACCCTGGAACAATCAGAGTAGGATGATAACAGCTCCTGAGAATAAATCCCCCAGGAGCTGTTGCGGTTGCTTAAGAGTAGCGGCGCAGTGCGCACTCGGTTCAGGGCGAAGCCACTTTTAGGATACCTCTAGCTTACGGCGTTCTTCACTGCGCAATTCTCGCCGCAAAATTTTACCCACCTTTGATTTAGGCAGCATGTCGCGGAACTCAATATAGGCCGGAACTTCGTACGAGGCCAGACGTTCTTTACACCAGCGAGTAAGTTCATAGGCGCTGACCCCTTTGACATCGTTTTTCAAAACGACAAAAGATTTTATTCTTTCCCCGACAGAGGAGTCAGGAATCCCTACCGTTGATGCCTCAACCACCGCAGGATGTTCCTGAAGCACGGCATCGACTTTGGAGGCGGCAACCCGGTAGCCTTTATGCTTAATGATATCCACCGAGCGATCCATAAAGAAAAGCCAGCCTTCGTCATTGATGCGCACAATGTCACCGGTGACATACCAAAGTTGTCCGTCTAATTCCACGAAGTGAGCCGCAGTTTCCTCCGGCTTGTTCCAATACCCACGTACCATATTAGGAGAGGAAACTAGTAATTCTCCGGGTTCCCCAGGGGCAACTTCTTTCATCGTATCAGGGTTGACCAATTTAACCCGTTGAAAAGATATGATTTTACCGGCAGTTCCCACGGGGATTTCATCATCCGGTCTGGTCAAAGCTACACCACCACAGGTTTCGGTGGCACCATATCCTTGATACAGCGGCATGCCAAAACGCTTCAGCCATCGATTAGCGATCTCTTGCGGCATGACATCCCCCGCACAGAATAGGTACTTAAGGCTCGAGAGATCATAGTGATCAATTCGGTCGTGTTCAAGCATCATGCGATAGACAGTTGGAGTCCCCAAAAATGATTTAACCTGATAGCGCTTAAAGTGATCAAATACCGCGTCCAGGCCCATTTTGGGCAGCAAGACCAAGGTCTCACCCGAAAAAAGGGCACCGAAACCAACGACCTGCCCGAGAATATGATTTAGAGGTGCGCCTTGAAGGACGATATCCTCTCCAATCGGAATTAGGTTGCTGCTGGTGTGGCGCTGCTCCAAACTGCTTTCCAATAACAAAGCGTTAGAAATTGGCACGCCCTTGGGATAGCCGGTGGTGCCGCCGGTATAAAGCATTTCCGCAAACTCCTGGGCGCTAAGGGATGGGGCAGGACAAGTATCTTTACCTTGCAGCAAACTGAGGAAGGTATGGATGTACTCCCGTTTTGTGTCGAATTTTCCGGTGGGTACCCGGTCGAGCACACGCCCGACAGCCTTTTTCCAGACCGGCAATAAATCAACCAAAGTAGTGACGATAATACGCTTTAATTTAGAAACTGCGGCAACTTTATCTACATACCCAAAATTAGTATCCATACAGAATATTGTTTCAGCACCACTGTCATTGGCGATATAGAGCAAATCCTTGGCCCCGTAAAAATGCGTAACCGGTATTGCTACTGCACCCAGGCGCTGAATGGCCAGCCAGGCTACAACCCACTGCGGGCAATGGGGAGCATAGATGATGATGCGTTCTCCCTGTCTCACGCCTAGAATATAAAGGGACCCCGCCACACGGTCTACTAACCTGTCAAGTTTGGCATAAGAATACTTTTCTCCCAGATAAATCAGTGCAGTGTGATCAGGTCGCTTGGCCACAGATTGGCGAAATGCCTGATCGATATACGTCGGTTTCTCGTGCATTCTCTATCCCCCCTCCTCATTAACTACCGAAGTAGGCTGATTTAACCTCGGGGTTTTCCATAAGCTCACGGCTTGTTCCGCCAATTACCATGGTCCCGTTTTCAATGATATAAGCCCGGTCTACCACAGGCATAATCGGTCTGGCGTATTGCTCAGAAATCAATATGGTTACCCCATGCTCACGAATACGCACGGCAGCTCTGACCACTTCTTGTTGCATATGAGGGCTTAAGCCAAGCAAAGGTTCGTCTAACAACAATAGTTTAGGTTTCGCAATCAAGGCCATGCCGATGGCGACCATTTCCTTTTCCCCGCCGCTCAGCATACCAGCCTTTCTTTGCTTCAGCCGCGTAAGCGGAGGGAAGATTTCATAGACAAGCTTCATCCCTTCTTCTATTTCACGTTCCTTCCGCAAATAGCCCCCAAGCTTCAAGTTTTCCTCGACCGTATTGTTGCGAAACACAGGATGCCTCTCGCGGCAGAGGACGATGCCTCTTTCTACCCGCTGACGCGGTTTCAACGAAGAAATATCCTCACCCAGAAACCGAATCTGTCCGTTTAGCGTAATCCTCATACCGCCCTTGCGCTGCTCGCGGGATCTTAAATGGTTGGTTAAGCCCGCGATCGTGTTGAAAATGCTGGTCTTGCCCGCACTGTTCGAGCCAAATACTCCCACAATTTCCCCAGGCTTTACTTCCAAGTCTAAATCATTGACCGCCAAGGCATTTTCATAAAAGAGCATTAAATTCTTTACCTCAAGCACTTGTAACAACCTCGCTTCCCAGGTAGGCTTTCGTAACCTCTTCCAGCTGCATCACCTCAGCGGGCTTGCCCTCAGCGATTTTACATCCAAAATTCAGAACAATTACCTTGTCAATAATCTTAAACAGCTCAGTGAGTCGATGCTCAATCATGATCAGGGTGCAGCCACTTTCCTTAATCTTTTCCAAGAGTGGAATTACGCTGGCGATCTCAGACATACTCATCCCGGAAAAAAGTTCGTCCAAAATAAGGACTTCCGGCTCTAGGGCCAGACACCGGGCTAATTCCAGCCGTTTAAGATATCCGTGGGGCAAGGCTCCTGCTTCTTTGTACGGCACCTGAGAATCTCGTTCGAAACCGACGTCCTCCAATAAGTGTATAGCCATCTCATCACGGTCACCGTACCTGCCGCCGCTGCTGCGGTTAGCACGCGGAGAGGAAAGGGGGATGATCAAATTTTTATATACCGGCAGATTATAAAAAGGCCTGGACATCTGAAAACTACGGGCAATCCCTAAATCAACTGCTTTATGTGGGGCGATTCCCGTAATATTTTTCCCCTTAAAAAATACTTCACCACTTGTTGGTTTAAGGAAGCCCGTAATCAAATTGATGAGGGTACTTTTTCCTGATCCGTTAGGGCCTATAACTCCCAGAGCCTGACCGGGAAGAAGTTCGAAGCTAATACTGTCTGCCGCCTTCTCGCCGCCAAAGCTTTTCGATAACCCAACTACGCGCAAGATAGGTTCAGTTGCCACGTTTGATCTCCTCCCCTGTGAATGAAGTAATCCGTTCAAACTGTTGATATTTGCGCCGCAAGTATGGAAAAATTCCCTCGGGCAAGCCGACTGCAAAAACAAGTAAAAGCAAGGAATAAATTACAACCCGTAAAGAAGCAAATTCCCGCAGGAATTCAGACAGTGGTATCATGAGAAATGCACCCAGCACACTTCCAATGAAACTCCCGGCCCCACCTACAATCGCGCTGGTCAAAGGCAAAATCGAATAATCAAGGGCAAATGATTGCATGCCAACGACCTGAAAATGATGCGTCAGAAACGCTCCCGCAAAAGTTGCCGGCAAAGCGGCTAAGAACACAGCCTGAGCTTTAAGGCGCTGCACGTCGATCCCCGCCGCAATCACAGCCCGGTCATTATCCCGTATAGCCTGTAAGACA
Organism: Paradesulfitobacterium aromaticivorans; assembly: GCF_054657415.1. Lineage (NCBI taxonomy): Bacteria > Bacillati > Bacillota > Clostridia > Eubacteriales > Peptococcaceae > Paradesulfitobacterium > Paradesulfitobacterium aromaticivorans. Next base: position 292,854 of record NZ_BAAHYT010000008.1, read on the forward strand.
AGGCCGTAATTAGACGTCATTAAACGATGGTAAGCGTAGATGGAGATTAAGAGCACCGCAATAAGTATATAGAGTTCCGTTGTCAGACCAGGCAAAGGAGAAATTCTGTTAAGACCTTCCGTCCCTCCTAGGATTTTTGTGACCTCAATGACCCGGGCAAATAGCAACGGTAAAGCAAAGGTGATCAGCCCAAAATAAATCCCTCGCAGGCGCAAAACAGGAAACAGAAAGATGGTTGCGATCAGAGCGCCTCCCAAGGTGGCTAGAGGAATGCTGACCAGCGGAGTTAATTCAAAAGTGCGGCTGAGCCAGCCGGTTAGATACGCTCCTATCCCAAAGAACAACGCCTGACCGAGGGAAACCAGCCCCACGGAAGATAAAAGATCCCAACTGAGGCTAAGCAAAGCAATAATAATCGTCGTCACAAGAACATTTTCCCAATAGGTACCAACCTGATCTTTTAAGAGGGGAAACACAACCAGCAAGACCACAGCGATCCCCTTGGGCAAGGTTGCATACATTAAATCCCGGAGGGAAGCGAGAATAAAAATGTCGTCAGAGCGAACTTTAATTCCCCGATCTATCCTCTCCTTGCGAAAGGCTATATAGCTCACACTCTCTCCTCCAGTTCTTTAGATTTCCCGAACAATCCCGATGGTTTAATTGCCAATACCAGGACGATGGCCGCCAGATAGACTACCTGCCCCCATTGAGGACCAAGGTACGAGCTGGTAAAAACCATGGCATAACCAACCAAGATGCTGCCCACGATCAAACCGATCGTACTTTCCAGCCCCCCTAGCACAGTGACTGAAAGGGCAAGCAATAAAACATCATAGCCCATGTTTATGGAGATGATACCCAAGGGTAAAATGACCATGGCTGCCACTGCAGCCAAGGCCGCACCTAAGCCAAGACTTAACATAGCTGCCCAGTCAGACTCAATACCCAGAGATAAAGCGGTATACTCGTCTTGGGACATCCCGCGTAAAGCCAAACCAATCTTCGTATGATGGGTAAAATACCAAAGGACAACTGCCAGTAATAAGCCGACTCCGACGATTACTAAACGCTGATAATCAATACTTACACCGGCTAAGTCCAAACCACCGTTAACAAGCGGGGGTAAATTAAAATCATACGTAACAAAACCTTTGTACCGGAAAAATTCAATGAACGCCACCCCGAGGGCCATCGTGGCAATGACTTCAGATAAAGGAATCCCCCGCACCGGCATAATAACCAAACGGTAAATCAGAACTCCAATCAAGCCGGTTATTCCAATCGTAAGCAGCATCGCCACAAGCGGGGGGAGTCCCACGTAATTGATTAACATCCAAGCAATGAAACCGGCAGTAAGGTATAACCCTCCGTGCGCAAAATTGGCCACTCCGCTTAGACCAAATGTCAAGCTGAAACCCAGTGCGGAAAGAATAAGCACGACACTATTTACTAGACCAAAGATAAGAAAGTTCATGGCCATGAAGCTGATCCACCTCCAAAATATAATGGGGGTGCTGCAACTGACCCGCAGGCACCCCTCGGCAATTACGTAACGGGAGCATAAACTATCCTGTATTAAACGGTAACCACCCTATGAACCACTATTTTGTTGGGAGTTCGATCTTCCCTTCCGCAATCCCTTCAGGGAATACCGGCACCCTTACTCCGTTCAGCCATTGGAAAACCGCACTGATTGCCGTGGCTTTAGGATCCGTGCCATAAATAACCTGATGGTTTTCATTAAACTTGATATGACCGATTACCCCATCCATATCCGTCTTTTCCAAAGCAGCGACAACTGCATCCGGTTCAACACTTCCAGCCCGTTTAATCGCCTCCGCAATCATATAGACCGAATCATACGCTGGTCCCGGACCGTGACCGGCCATTTTATTGCGAGCCTCTTGCCCGTATTTCTTGCCATAACCATCAAGAAAAGTGACCGTTTTCGGCAGTGCTTTGACAGACAATGGCCCGCTTTCAAATAATAAATTGACTAATCCGTTAACATCAGAGCCAAATGTTTTCCCCGCAGATTCAGGGGCAACCGGGCTAATGAATCCTGCCAGCAAAGCAGGCACTTTCATAGCCTTCGCCTGTTTTAGCAGGTTGCCCGATTCCGGCATATCAAACATGGGCACAATCACTTCAGTACCAGCATTCTTAGCTTTGGCTAGAGATGAAGAGAAATCCGCAGAACCTCCGGGATAGGCATCATGTCCCACCACGGTCCAGCCGTTGTCCTTGGCCATTTTCTCAACCCCGTTTGTCGTTGCATTAGCCCAAGCCACATCTTGAGTTATAAAATAGACTTTATTCATCTTAAACTGCTTACCGATATAATCAAGGCTTTTGTACAAATTGGACACTAAGCTGACTGAACTTGGATTGGCCCGGAACATGTACTTATAGCTGTCCTTTTTGCTCGCAACATTTTTTTCAAATTCTGGGGTTGAAGCAATGGCATCGATATAGGGTATCTTCGCCTTGGCGATTAAATCCATTTCAGCCATTAAAACTTCGGACCGAAACGCCCCGACCACGATAGCCGAGGGCTTTTTCTCGTCTATCAACTTTTGCAGGGCTGATAAGGCATCGTTCATCGGGACGTTAGGTTCAGCTTCGCGGGTGTCAATCGACTCCACTTTAAACATCCTTTTGACTCCTCCAACATTGATCCCTCCCTGGGCATTAATTTCCTCGACAGCCAGTTGTACCGCTTTCAGCGAGTCCGCACCTTCAATGGTCCCTAGAGCAGTGGGCACTCCTAAGACTATCGGCGGATTACTGGTGTCGCTCGTACTTGTGGCTGCCTGTTGACCACACCCTGCCACTGATAATAACAACAATGCAATAAGAGTAAACGCCAATACTTTTTTCTTCACCCTGAATTCCTCCTCATCATTTGGTTACAGATCTAATTCTGTACAAAAGATCCTGAATACTAACCCACATATGCTAGTTGATGTTGAATCAACTCACTTTCCTATTCTTTCAGCTTAACCGGAGACATTGTTTCAATTTCAGGATCAAAATATTGACGCATATCGAAACCTCCTTTCAGTTAATTCAGAAAATACTGATTTTATAGATTATTCTACTTTGTCTTAAAAAGAAAATCATTGTACGTTGATACCAAATCTCTTATCCTCTTTTTGTATTTTGAAAACAACAACTCCTGAGAATGAATCCCTAGAAGTTGTTACTTTTCAAAAGATGAAATGCCGCTTATCCCTTCTTTTACCTATGTTATTAAATTCATCAACCGTATTGCCAGATGCACGTTAGCTCGATCATTAAGGCTAACCAAGTTTAAACCTGTCAAGTGCTCTATCTGGCTAATTCTATAGCGCAAAGTATTAGGATGAATATGAAGGATGGCAGCACTGTTTTTTAAGTTGCATTCATTATCCAAATAAACCTCAATCGTTTTTAGAAGCTCGATTTTCTTGTCTTCTTCTACTGTTAATAAACCTCCCAGTAAATCCTTGATAAATTCTTGGGTAATGTCTAGATCAAGGTTAACCAGTAATTTGTAAATTCCCATATCGCGGTAAAACATTATTTGCCCTTGTTTGGCGGTCTTATTTAAGTAGTTGATACACATCTCCGCCTCCCGAAAAGCCTTGGCAAACTCCATAATATTTTGCGCTGGGGTACTTACGCCAACCGAAACTAGCAGCCGGTATTTTGTCTTTAGCAGTCCGGCTAAATCCGTGGCAAGTTTACGATCTATATATTCCTCGGACGGTTTGGCGCCGGTACCCGGGATAACTACGATCATTTGGCTACCCATATTGATAGCGGCAGTCCCCTGTCGATAGACATCCAGGTAATTCGTAATTTCCCTTAAAAGCCGTCTTTTGAAACGGAAGGTTCTCTGTTCATCATTAGGATGATCACGCTCAGCGCCTGATAAGAAATTGATATCAAAAATGACTATTATATACGGAACTGAAGGGTCTAACCCGAAAGACGCTGCCCTTTGTCCCACCTCGCTCGGGGAACTTATTTCCCCCTTTAGCAAAGAGCTAATGAATTCCACCTTGAGATTTTGTTCCACTTCAAAAGAAATATTGGATTTCATAAGTTCTAAAGCATAGTAGGTTACCGCTTTTTCGACTGCCAGCCAATCCAGTTTGTCTAAAATCCGGCCTTTTTCTAAGATCCCCAGAAAACCCAGAATTTCGCGACCAGACTTGATCGGAGCCAGAATTGCCGGAAGGGATATGCCACCGATCTGTGCGGTTACCCGCACCGGCCCTTTTTGGTTCACGGCCTGCTTATTAGATTTTAAATACTTTTGTACTTCGCCGAGCAAGTCAAACTGATTGGCATAGGAATCATCAAAGGGTACAACAACCCGTTGGTGGCCGGTTTTGGTGCCGAAAATTACCGGCAATCCAAGATATCCGGCTAACTGCTGGGTAATCCCTTCGATGCCTGTTTCATCTGTCAGCACTTTGCTCAAACGCTCGTGCAAAGAAAAAATCCTTTTTAATTCTTTGGCTGTGGCCTTTTCCTTCTCAAATAAACTTCGGTTGTGTAAAGCCATAGCTAAGTGCCCGGCAACCAGGCTTAAAAAGCGGAGCTGGCGAGGATCCAAATTTACCTCCTGCTTGCGCCAAACCCAAATCATACCCCAAAGTTTATCTTCAGATCTAATAGGAATGCTCATACTATATAAATACCCATGACGCCGAGCCCATTGTTCTACGGCAATTAGATTAGCTTTGGGGGAAAGTTCTACTAATTTGGGATGAGTGGCATAACCAGCGCTCACCAGTTTTGACCAAAATTCCGGGTCCTTAATGATTGGCTCGGTTATTTCAGGTTGAGTCTTCCCTATAACTAACCGGGCTCTTCCTTCAACCCCGATAGCAACAGCATCGGCTTCCTTTACCACCTTACACATTTGGATAAGCGCATTATTCAGCAATTCGGCAACGTCACCCAATGTCCAGTTTCTAAGCTGTAGGAGAGCTCTCGACTCCAACTCCTGATTTTTTATCTCATTTAACTGCCAGGCATTGCGCAAAGTTGCCGCAATTTGAGAAACCAGGAGCTTAATCAAACTTACGTCTTCTTCCGTAAACCCTGTAGGCTTATTAATTACATGAAAAACTCCATAGCACTCGTGAACCGTTGAAACCGGAACGGTCACAATATTGCGCAGCTTAAAAGCTTTGGCCAGCCTTTGGATGATAATAGGATCCTCCTGCACATCGTTTGACCAGTATGGGGTTTTTGTTTTAAAAACGTTAACGGCGTTACCCCCATCGTCCATCGATACTTGATACAAACTAATCAGATTCCGGTCTGACACTCCAAAAGCCGGTTCCTGCAACACCAGACTCTTCTTCTCCTGGTCATACAGGACAAGTCCCGCCCCCGTTGCTCCTACCATATTCTTCATCACATCAATTACATACTCAAGGACTGTCTCGAACGAACCCTCCATGTTTATTATGTTACTGATTTCAAGCAGTGTACCAACCGCGACCTGAGTATAATTGACGGTTAAACGTGGATTAATTTCATTCATTATAACCGTAACCCTCCTCGAATCCAGATCACTTTTACATTTGAACTTTTGGTGGCCGAGGTTAATACTGCTTGAGCGAAATTCATTAATATTGATAAAACCCTTCACCGTTCTTGCGTCCGAGCTTATTAGCCCTCACCATTTGTTTAATGATCTGCGGTGCCGCATATTGATTATCCCGGAATTCATCGGCAAAGTATTCCATCACAAAGTAACCAATATCGATGCCCGTGAAATCCATTAATTCAAACGGACCCATTGGATAGTTTAGTCCAAGTTTCACCGCTGTATCAATATCTTCGACACTGGCGACACCTTCCTGTAAGAGACGGGCTGCCTTCTTCAGATCCATTTTCTCAAGTACTACTTCAATCACAAAGTTGGTTGCTGCCATGTCTTCTAAGGTTGTGGTCTTCTTGATCCTGGCTAAAGTGGCCTGGCGTGCCTCTTCCGTCATTATGCCTTTTTCCACGGAACGGGCCATGAATTTGTCCATACTGGCTACAGCGCGCTCAACATAGGACATTTCGATATCACGCAAAATTACGTTATATCCGGACATAGCAGCCATATGGGCAATCCCAGTACCCATGGTTCCTGCACCGACAACTCCGACTGTACCAACACTCATAACTTATTCCACCGTTCTTAGCACGTATATTTTTCACGCAGACATCATTATTGTCTAAACTATTCCTAATTATAACGTCAATTCATATAATTGTGAACCTTTGTTCGCAAAACTTACTCCAGCTTTCACGGAATGCACTATTCAAGTATTCCGTACAACAACTTCTTGCTTCAAATCTAATTTCATTGTTTTTTCCCCTTACACATGAACATTAGGGGCAACGGTTTTGTATTTCCGTTGCCGTTGCTGCTACTACGAATGTAATACTTTTTTATTTTTTCCCTTTATCTTTTAGGGCCTTAAGCACCATTTCCGGAGTAATGGGCAAGTTATAAAATCTTACACCGATGGCATCATAGATAGCGTTAGTGATCGCCGGGAAAGTCGGCTGCACCGCTCCTTCCCCTGTTTCTTTAACACCAAACGGAGCTGTCGGGTCATAACTTTCCACGATGTTGGTATCCATTTCCGGCATTTCCATAGTAGTCGGCGTTTTGTAGTCGTGGAAGTTTGGATTTAAATGTTTACCGTTTTCGTCTAACTTCTGATCTTCGTAAAGGCATGCTCCCAGGTTAAACATGATGGAACCTTCCACCTGACCATCTACACTCATGGGGTTGACGGGTGTACCGCAGTCACCGGCTTCGGTGACCTTCTTCACGTAGATCCGGCCGGTTTCCACATCCACTTCTACTTCGTGGACTTGACAGCTAAAACCATAGGTAGGCGAATGACCGATATTCGCACCTTGAACCCGGTTCCCACTGATAATATCGATCCCTTTGCGCCGCGGCGGCGAGAAGTTGCCCATCCCGACCAAGGACCCATTAATACTGGTATAGGCTTCAACGACTTTTTCCCACGGAATCCGTTTTTTGCTCTCATACATGGAATAGATCTCACGATTCTTAATGACTAATTGATCGGCCCGCACTCCCAGCATCCCGGCAGCCGTTTCTTTCAGCCTTTGATTGATTTCGACGCACGCCATTTTAATGGCGGCCCCGGATGCATAGGTCAGACGGCTGGCGAAACTGCCCAGATCAAAGGCCCCTATTTCCGTATCACCAGACTGGACATGCACATCCTCAAAATGGACTCCCAGTTCCTCGGCTACCATTTGGGCCATGACGGTATTGCTGCCCTGTCCAATATCGGCAGCTGCGCAGAGAAGAGTAACCCCGGCCTCGGTATCTACCCTGATCATCACGCTAGTATGCGGCTTGTAATTCTGATAGAGCGTATAGGCTGTGCCGGAAATATAATAACCGCCGGCCATCCCTATCCCTTTGCCGAAAGGCAGCTTGCCGTGCTTTTCCAGATAACCCGATTTTTCCACGGCGGTCTGCAGGCATTTCTTGTACTCACTATGCGGTACGAACATATTGTTGATGCAGGTATGACCAGATTCGACCGCGTTTTTCATTTTGAGTTCATACGCGCTGATGCCCATCATTTCGGCCAGCTCATCCATCAGGCACTCCATGGCCCATCTGGGCTGAACCCCGCCAAGACCGCGCATCGCCCCGGTGCTGGGTTTGTTGGTATAAACACTTCTACCACGGAACCGGGCATTCGGTACCTTATAAGGCAGGTGCATCATCGACGCGGTGTAGAACAGCACCACAATGCCCCAGCCCGAATATGCGCCCTTATCCATCGTATTGTCAAAATCGATGGCTTGAATATAACCGTCTTTGTCCAGACCCATTTTAACTTTCATGTGGGCCGGGTGACGGCCTTTGTTCGTAAAAAACACTTCATTACGCTCATAAGTCACTCTGACCGGTCGGCCAATTTTTCTGGACAGCAAGCAGGCCACGAACTCTGATGGTGCTGCTTCCCCTTTGCCGCCAAAACCACCGCCAATCGCCGGTAGTGTCACCCGGATTTTGTTCATGGGGATCTCTAACACGATCGACATCTGGCGATGCAGGTAATGGGGAACCTGGGTGCTGGCCCACAAATGCAATTGACCGCTTTGGGGATCATAACTGGCCAGGGCGGTATGGGGCTCTAGAAAACCATGTTGCGGATAGTTGGTATGGAATTCTCTTTCCAACACGTACGTGCACTCGGCAAAAGCCTTGTCCACGTCGCCATAGACCTGTTCCCCTTGATGCATGATATTTCCCGGACTATCTTCATGGATAAGCACTTCGTTGGCGCGTGCCATGGATTCGAACGGATCCAGCAGCACCGACAGGGGCTCATATTCCACTTCGATCAGATCAAGAGCTTCTTCGGCGGTTTCTTCATCAATTGCGGCCACGGCAGCCACGCCTTCACCATAAAAACGCACTTTACCTACGGCCAAGGCAGTTTCGTTGGCTGCCTGAGGAACAATGCCCCATTTGTTGGGAGCCTCATCCCCGGTGATTACTGCCAGAACACCCGGCACCGCCAGAGCTTTACTGCAATCAATCTTTTTAATGAGGGCGTGGGCGTACGTGCTGCGCTTTATTTTCCCATAAACCATTCCAGGCAAGGTCATATCGCCTGTATAAATCGCTTCCCCTCTAACCTTTACCGGGCCATCAACCCGGGGGACGCTCCTGCCCACCTGGGTAAATCTTTTCTCATCCTGGTAGGCGGGTACCCCTTCGAGATTCCAGCCATCGGGTGTCAGATTCCATTTCGACTTGATTTCTTTCTGGTCCATCATTTCACCCCCTCTTTAGACCAGACCTCGGCAGCGGCTTCCACTGCTTCGATGATTTTTTTATAGCCGGTGCAACGACAGATGTTGCCACTTAATTCATGCTTGATTTCATTCTGGGTTGGATGCGGATTCCGATCCAGTAAGGCTTTAGAGGACATAATCATGCCCGGGGTGCAGAAACCACACTGGACTGCGCCATGATCAACAAACGCCTGCTGAATCGGATGGAGCGCGCCGCCTTCCTGGACCAGACCTTCAATGGTGGTGATCTTTTTTCCCTGGCAGGCAATCGCCAGCTTAATACAGGATAACTCCGGTTTGCCGTCGATTAACACGGTGCAGGCTCCGCAGTCACCCTCTCCGCAGCCTTTCTTGGTGCCGGTAAGGCCTACTTTTTTCCTGACGACGTCAATCAGTAAATCCCTGGCGTCTACGGCTACTTCATATACCCGATTATTTATATTTAACTCGATCAATGTTTTCACCGACTACACCCCCCTCGCAGCGGCATTGGTCTCTTTAAGCAACCTGCGGGCCAGAACTTTGACAATTTCCCGCCGATATTCAGCCGAGGCCCGAATATCATCAATCGGCTTAGCTTCGCCTTGCGCTGCTGCGGCGGACTTTTCAATCAGTTCATCGGTCAGCTTGTTTCCGATTAAGAGAGCCGGAACTTCCTTTGATACCAACGGCCTCGGATAAACGGATCCCATCACAAGTTTGACATTTTTAACCGTCTCGCCATCATTATCCAACTCGATCTTGACGGCCATATTCACACAATCGATTTCCATGGCATCCCGGCGCCCCATGTACGCATAGCGGCAGGCAGACTTCTCTGCCGGTTCCGGCAGGATGAATTTGGTCAGCATTTCCCCTTCGGCCAAGTCGAGTTTACGAACGCCTAGAATGAATTCCTCCAGGGGCAGTTCTCTGTCCCCGGACAGGCTGCCAAGCACAACTTTTGCCCCCATCGCCACCAGTGGAGTCGGGGTCTCCGCCGCCGGGGAGGCATTGCAGGAATTACCGCCGAGACTAGCCATGTGCCTTACCTGCGATGAACCCACCTCACCGGCTGCATAAGCCAAAGCCGGATATTTGGCCTTAATGGCCTCAGAAAACTGAATCTCGGCCAACTTCGTGTTTGTTCCGATCACGGCACCTTTTCCCGGCTCGCTAACAATACCTTTAAACTCCTCGACCCCATTAATGTCGATCAAATATTCCGGACTAATTGCTTTGGCTTTCATCACAACCATCAAATCGGTGCCACCGGCGAGTATTTTAGCCTTGCTGCCCAGGCGACCAACCAATTCCAGTGTTTCGGCAGGCGTTGTGGGAGCAAAATATTCAAAATGATTCAAAAACATCTAGCCACCTCCTCTTCAATTATTCTTTAGAAAACAATCATATCTTTGATTAATTGACCCCTAAAGTTAAACATGGTCGCTTGCCCATGCTTTAAGTAAAAGATCTCAAACTCGGGGTTTTCAGGAACTTTATAAATGGAATTTAGTTGGCTGTTTCTTTCAAGCATTTTTCGCTTTATGTTTAGGTCTATCCCAAAAATCACTTCACCACTTACCCTTACAGAGACATTTTCTTTTGAAGTTGAACAGAATTCAATTGCCGGATTGCATTGTAATTGACCAAAAACATCCTTTGTATTTGCTGTACAAAACCACAGTTTGCCATCCTGTTCAAACATAAACTCCCAGGGTCTTACATGGGGTCTGCCATCTTCATCGACTGTTGACAAGCACCCAATCGGGTTTGCGTATAAAAAATCAATGACTTCTTTCATCCTATACCCCCATAGCTATGACATACACTCTATACTATTATTAACTATAATATCACGATAAAGAGGAAAAATTCAATTTATTTTTTTGCAAGACCCAGCCAAAATTGGTTTCAATGTAACGCAGTAGCAGTAGTATCCTAAAGAATTAAGAAACGCGCATCTGTTTGACCCCAGCCCGGATGATCGGGCACGGCCACCGCCATAGCTGCGGTAAATCGCTGTCGTTAGCAATCCCAATCCTCACCCACAACCTCATATTGCGAGCTTCTATTTGCTTCTCAATTTCGTAGGCATAAGAGGGTTTTTCATTAATTAAACTTATTGGCTGCAGAAAAAAGAACAACCCTCAATTGGATTGTTCTTCAACAATTGTCAGCGCCAATCCCTTATTGGGATTGGCGCTATTCTCAAGAAACCAAACTTTTCACCCTTTACGATTCGTGTGATTTATTTAATATTGATAAAATCCCTCACCATTCTTGCGTCCGAGCTTATTGGCCCTGACCATCTGTTTAATGATCTGCGGAGCTGCATATTGATTATCCCGGAATTCGTCAGCAAAGTATTCCATCACGAAATAATGAATATCGATTCCCGTAAAATCCATCAGTTCGAAAGGACCCATCGGATAATTTAAGCCCAATTTGACGGCGGTATCGATATCTTGAATGGAAGCAACACCCTCTTGCAGTAAACGAGCTGCCTCGACCATTTGCGGAATCATGAGCCGGTTAACAATAAATCCCGGAGAGTCCTTTTTCACTTCGACAGTGGTCTTGCCAAAAGCGCGGGCCAGATCAGTCGCCACCGCAACGGTAGCGTCAGAGGTCTGCATTCCCCGGATAATTTCCACGAGGCGCATAACCTGAGCCGGATTGAAGAAGTGCATTCCACAGACTTGGTCCGGACGGCCGGAAGCTGCTGCAATTTCCGTGATTGACATCGAGGAAGTATTCGTGCCAAAGATCACCTCAGGCCTACATACCTTGTTGAGAGTCTGGAAAACCTCTTTCTTGAGCTCCATCTTCTCGATTACGGCCTCAATAATGAAATCAGCTACCCTCATGTCCTCAAGCACGGTGGTCTTGTTAATTCTGGCTAAAGTCGCCTGCCGGGCTTCTTCGGTCATCTTGCCTTTTTCTACGGACTTGGCCATTAATTTGTCCATATTGGCTACGGAACGGTCAACAAAAGCCATGTCAATATCCCGCAGGATGACCTCATAGCCTGCCGTCGCCGCCACATGGGCGATACCGGTACCCATAGCCCCCGCACCTACAACTCCAATTGTTTTAATACTCAACACAAATTCCCCCTTTCCTACTTACCGACATTCTCAATAATCAGCGCTGCGCCCTGACCGCCGCCGATGCAGAGGCTGGCAACGATTAAAACTTAATACCCTAACAGGAAACCTTGAGAACCATGGCTGCACCGGTATCGCCGGCTGCGCATCCTGTGAACAAACCATAACCGCCGCCAAGAATAACCAACTCTTCAATCATTTCAATAATTTCCCGGCCGGCGGTAGGTCCTTGCGGGTGCCCATAAATAAGTGAACAGCCGTAATTATTCATTTTCATGACATCAATACCCATTTCGTTAGCCAAGTAAAGATCATTTGCAGTAAAAGGATTGTGTGTTTTAATAGCTTTTATATCCTTGATATCGATTCCTGCTTTCTCCAGTGCCATTCTTGCTGAAGGCACCACAGCCATGGCCATATGAGCCTTTTCGGCTCGGGCATAACCATAGGATAGTATCTGAATTTCAATATCTTTATCTGTACTTAGTTCGCGAGCCTTATCTCTTGTAGTTACAATAATCCCGCAGTTGCCATCAGCCGGAAAGGTTTGAGCACCATATGAGTGAACCCCACCGGGAATAACCGGTTTTAATTTAGTCAAACCTTCGAGAGTTGTCGGACTTACTCCTTCATCTGTTTCAAGGAATGCTGTTTTCTTTTTGTTCAGTTTATATTCTACAGGGAACATATAACGTTTTTGAAACTCCCGATCATTAGCCAAAGCATCCTGGTACTGCTCGTAACGTCTAACTGTAACCCTATCAACGTCTTCCTTGGTAATCCCACCAGCCTTTGTGACGACATTTTCTGCAGTTTGAATCATGGCAACACCGCCCCAAGGATCATTGGCAAAGTTATCCATCAGCCAACTTTCTGAAATCATTTCTCCACCGGGACCCAGTGGATTAGGCCAGACGGTGAATGGTCCATTGGAACAACGGTCTGTGAGCAAGCAAAATGCAGTTTCATAAAGACCGGTCTCGAGGCCTGTAGCCGCTTGGTTAATACTAGTAGTGGAAGTAGAGCATGCCTGAGGAATATGCACACCAGGAATATCTGGAGCTCCCATGAGAGCCGCTGCCCATGGAGCATCATAGAAAGTATGCAGTTGTCCTATCGTTTTACCGAAAATAAGGTATTCAAATATCTTTGCATCAATTTCCTTTGTTGCCAGCCATCTCTTGGCAGTTGCTGCTGCTAACTCAACGGAATGCTCATTCTGGAGACTTCCCTGCCAGCGGGCAAAGGGGGAGCTGTAATAACCACCGTATGGAATATAAGCTTTTGAATACATCTGAAACAACCTCCTTGTCAGATTTTTTTATGTCATAATTTGAAGCTCACGGCTTGAGTCTGCCCGTGTCTTAAATATTGTCATTTTCACCCCCTGAATTTAAGATACTCAATAATATTACATGATATAATACTTCAACGAATCCACGACTAATTCCTCTTAATTCTTCTAATATTTCTAATTTTCTTTTAAATACTTTTATGCGGTCGGTTTGATTTCCGCCTCCAGCTCTCGCAGAGAGCGTTTCAGGATTTTACCGCTCGCATTTTTAGGGAATTCATTCAAGAACTCCACCACACGCGGTACTTTATAGGCTGCCATGCGCTCCTTGCAGTAAAGAATAATGTCCTCCGCGTTCATTTGCTCCGCTTGTGGCTTCAAAGTGATAAATGCCTTAGGAATCTCGCCTTTGGCCGCATCAGGAATGCCAACGACTGCGGCTTCCAACACAGACGGATGTGTATACAAAACCTCTTCAATTTCCCGCGGATAAATGTTATACCCGCCGCAAATCAGCATATCCTTTTTGCGGTCAACAATGTACAAGTAGCCGTCCTCATCCTCACGTCCCAAATCACCTGTATGAAACCATTCTCCGCTAAACGCAGCTGCCGTAGCTTCGGGCATATCCCAGTATCCTTTGAATACCCCAGGTCCCTTGACTGTGATTTCTCCGATTTCACCGATGGGCGCTTCATTGTTGTCCTCATCCACGATCTTGATCTCCCACATTTCAGCCGGCAGGCCGATTGAACCGGGTTTGCTGTGCCCTAAACGCCCATAGGTGCAAGTAGAACTGGTCTCCGTTGAACCATAACACTCACAATAACCAACATTGAAAGCCTTCTCGATTTGCTTGATATATTCCGCAGGCATGGCGGCACCAGCCGCTTGAGCGAAACGCCAGGAACTAAGGTCATATTTGTTTGGGTCCGCTATATAAGTTTGCAGCATGTAAATGTACATGGTCGGGACTCCGGCAAAATGCGTCACTTGGTATTTCGAAATTAATTCCAGCGCTTTGTCCGGAAAGAAACGCGACATGGTAACGATCGCCGCCCCTTTGAACATCGGTCCGAGGACTGATAAGACGAAGAAAATATGGCAAAACGGCGTCCCTGTAAGAAAACTGTCCTGGTCATTAATGTGCAGAGTATAGCTCCCATTCAATTCCGCATTCCGATAAAAATTTGCATGCGTGAGCATAGCCCCTTTCGGTTGCCCAGTGGTGCCCGAGGTGTAAAGAATGGTCACCACATCGTCTTCAGCACACTCGAACGCATAGAGTTCATCCCCGCCGGCTGCCAAAAGTTGATCATAACCAAGCATGTCTGCAGCTTGATGCTCTCCAACCACAATTAAATGTTCTAATGTGGACAGTTGATCCCAAATCGGCTGCACATGCAACGCCGCCTCATTGGCAGCCGCAACTAAAATCTTGGCTCGGGAATTATTAATGATATAGGTGATTTCACTGCTCTTAAACATAATGTTAAAAGGAACCGCCGTAGCACCCAGTTTAGCGATGGCAAAATAGACGACAAGATATTCCGGTGAATTCGCCAGATAGATGGCAACCCGATCGTCTTTCCCAACTCCTAGCTTTGCTAAGGCATTGGCAAACTTATTAACTTTGAGGTTAAACTCCTGCCACGACCACTTAACATCTTCGGAAATAACCGCAGGACTTTTTGGAATACGTTTAGCATTATTTTCAATAATCCGGCCTAAATTCAATGTTTGCTCCCTCCCCTTCTTTGATTCAGTACCTGGCATAGATAATGATTGCAAAAATCATGCCATTCAGTTTTTTCTTTATTTATCTAAGTTTCTTATTTTTCAGATAAAACCGTTAGTCAAATTTGACCTGTTTAAGCTTCTATCCGTCCCTTGCAGTTTTTATTGCAACGGGCATTTCCGGCATTATTTTGGAGTGTCATCATTGAGCGTCAATTTTGACCCTCTAAGCCGCCTAATCCTCCTTGTCAGGCTTGAGAGGCTGATACCGAGCAGGATTGCCGCTTCTTCCCTGCTTCGGCACTGCTCTATGGTCCGGGCAATAAACCCGTCTTCAAATTCCTCCACGGCCACCTTGAGTGTCTTCGGCTGATAATCATATTCTAAAGGAGTTCGTACATGATATTTCTGAGGAAGGTGCTCGGTTGTGATCACTGCTTCTTGAACAACCACCATCAAGCGTTCAACCAAATTGGCTAATTCCCTGACATTTCCCGGCCACAGATACTTTGTCAGGGTTTCAATTGCATCCTGGCTAAACTTCACGTTCAGGTTATATTTCTTATTAAAAAAGCCGGAGTAGAAATGAATCATAAAAGGGATGTCTTCTGTCCGCTCGCGCAAGGGGGGAATCATGACCGGTACAACATTTAAGCGATAATATAAATCTTCCCGGAACAACCCTCGCCTTACCATTTCCTCCATGTTTTTATTGGTGGCGGCCAGGATGCGCACATCGATTTCTTTAGACTTAACCCCTCCAACCCTGGTTATTTTCTGATCCTGAAGGACATTTAAGAGCTTGACCTGGAGGTTAATGGGCAAGTCCCCGATTTCATCCAGAAATAGAGTTCCTTTATGAGCCAGTTCAAAATACCCAGCTTTTCCTTCCTTACTGGCACCGGTAAAGGCCCCGGTTTCATACCCGAACAACTCGGATTCCAGTAGATTCTCCGGGATGGCCCCACAATTTATTTTCAAAAACGGACCTGATTCGTTACGTGGACTTGCTTTATGAATCATGTGCGCAATCAAATCTTTGCCAACCCCGGATTCTCCTAAGATCAGAACGGTGCTGTCAACTTGTGCGATCCGATAAGCCATATCAATTACTGCGCGCATTCCTTTGCTGTGGGCCACAAAGTCAAGGGAATTTGATTTTTTCAGTTGGTTCAGTTCAGCTAAATATTTCGAAGCAAGTACTTGCGTCTGTACGTATTTTTGCTTTAACATATTAAGATCTGTGATATCCCGGACATTGCAATACACCCGATAGACTTTCCCGTCGCGGTCATAGGCCGGTACCCCTGTGCTGAGCACCATCTTGCCGTTATTCGCATTAACAATCACCGTTTCTTCTTTGCCTGATTCGATGACCTTTAAGCTGGCGCTGGCGCTGGCGTCAGCCAGACCGTCTTCAACAAAATACTTAGTCGACTTTCCGATGGAGTCCGGATACTTAAGCCCCATGACCCGCTCAATCGAGGGATTGATATGTAAGATCGTGCTTTCCCCGTCTGCAATCAACATCCCGTCATAGGAATTTTGAATCATCCCCAAATAGTCACGGTTCAGGTCTTCCAATTCCTTAATCCGCTGCTGGAGCTGCTCAATGATTTCTTGGTTAGCAGCCGTTTGGCTAACAGCTTTTTCTTCAGGTGCCATCTCATCTGACCCCTTTTTTAATATTCTCAAGATTCTTTCAACTCTAGCATGCATCATTCCGGGAGATTTTGCAACCCATTTTTGGCTTTTGAGTCAGGTTTGATCGGCAAAATAAAAGCACCAACCCCTTTTGAAGTCGGTAATTGTCAAGATAGTTGTCGCATTTGACCAAAATTACTTTATTACACGATGTGTTAATTACGACGAAAACAAGCCCGGACGCTCGGGCGCTTGCCAGAAGGAACTTTTGTGATCTGCGGATCAAAAAGTCCATTCGGTCCTTTAGCGTATTTGTTCGCTAGTGTCACTGGGATGCTAGCGCGCATATCCTCAGCCTTCGGCCTCCGGTATCCCGCGTGCACCCTGACACTTAACTCTTTACTTCGATGAAACAGCCCCTATGATGCATCCGTTTTAGACTCAACTCGATCCTCGTCTTGAGACTTCTCTGGATTAAGCCACACTTCATTCGGCAAGGTCCAGTTCCTTGTTTGTCGTGTCCAGCGTTCTGGATGACGGGCTTTCGCAGCCTCATAGAGCTGGTGCCGTTTCTTAAGTATCTCTTCACCCTGGCCACTGTGACGTTGGTGTGGTGTAAGAAATTTGATCCCACTATGGTGATGGTTGTAGTTGTACCAATGGACGAATTCCTTGACCCATGCCCTGGCATCATTAATCGTAGCAAATCCTCCGATTGGATAGCTCGGGCGGTATTTACAGGTCCGGAAAATGGACTCTGAATAAGGATTGTCGTTGCTAACCCTTGGGCGACTTCGAGAAGGCGTAATACCCAATTGATAGAGTGTTTCCAGCATTGATGCTCCTTTCATGGGGCTACCATTATCGGAATGTAAGACCAAAGGTTCTTCTTGTCGGGTTATATTCTGGGCCATGACTGCTCGCCGAATGAGTTGACTGGCATGTTCTGCACTTTCTTCGAGCCAGACTTCCCAACCGACAATGTCTCGACTAAAGATGTCCAGGATAAGGTATAAGTAAAAGTAGAGCCCTTTAGCAGGTCCGGGGAGATACGTAATATCCCACGACCATACACGATTCGGTTCGGTAGCGCAATGCGTGGCTTTAGGCTTGCTGGAGGGGGCCTTACAACGACCACGATGATTCTGTTCACCGGCTTGGCGCATGATTCGATAGAAGGTTGATTCGGAGGCGATATAGGTACCTTGATCCGCAAGAATCGGGACAATCTCACTGGGCGGCAAACTTTTAAATTCAGGTTGATTGACGATTTCTAGAATCTCCTTGCGTTCTGCTTCCGTAAGTTTATTCGCCGGTTCAGGACGCTTGGCCAAGGGTCTCTGATCGGATCCATGTTCCCCGGCTTTACACCAACGTTGAAAGGTTCGTACGGATATACCAACTTCTTCACAAGCAAGCTGTTGGTTTGCTCCGCTTGCTACTGCTTCTTCTACCAGCTTAATAATGATGTCGCGATTTGCAGTGCTGGTCAGACCTCCTCGTCCTTTGGTCCCCAAATCGCATTGGCTTTTTTTCTTAGCACAAGCAGGGCTGCCGTTTCAGCTAGCGCTGACTCTTTTCGCTGAAGTTCTTTCTTAACCTGTTTTAGCTCTTTCTCTATTTCTTTTTCTCGCCGTTGTGCGAGGGCTAGTTCCTGAGCCACACCGCCGTTGGCCTGCATGCAGTTGTCCTGCCAGGACTTGACCTGTTCAACATACAAACCCTTCTTACGACAGTATTCCGCGAATTCAATTTCACTAAGGGTGGATGTCTCAACCACGATGAGGAACTTGTCGCGTGTGCTCCACTGCTCACTTTGCTGTTCACCAGCAGGGGCAGCAAAGCCCTTTTCACGTATTTCCTTACGCCATAGCTTCAATGTCCCTTCGGGGACACCTGTCTCCTGCTGAATCTGACTGAGAGACTGATTGTTTGGCGGTAACATCTTTGTAATAATAGAGTTTTTCAACTCTTTGGGATATCTCATATCGTTTTCCCCTCCTGTGTTCCTTCAAGGATACTTTTCTTTAGTTCCTACGTCAACTATCCTAACACAGGGGGAAGTTGGTATTAGCCGGGTACCTCTTGCTGATCAATCTCAGTAACAAAAGCTGTCCCCCACCGACGAGTTAAGGAGTTATCAATCCCTAACAAATCTAGTATCCTGGATGTGTGATGGTTAATGATATCCTCCAGACTGGCCGGGTGGTTATAGAAAGCCGGCATGGGTGGCACCATCACGGCACCGGCGCGCGTGAGCTTCAACATATTCTCCAAGTGAATCTCGCTGAGGGGAGTCTCCCGGGGAGCCATGATTAAACGATGCCGCTCTTTGAGCATAACATCGGCAGCCCGTCCAATTAGGTTGTCGGCATAACCGTGGGCAATGCCCGAGAGAGTTTTCATGCTGCAGGGAGCAATGACCATCCCATCGGCACCGAAGGAACCGCTAGCTATGGGTGCCCCTTGGTTGCGGTAGTCGTGGCAGAATGTTGCCATTCGTTTCACCTGCTGTGGGCTATATTTAGTTTCCAAAACGATCGTTTTTTCTGCCCATGGGCTTATTACGAGATGAGTCTCGCAATCACCTGCGGCCCGCAGTGCTTCCAGAATTTGCACCCCATAGATGGCTCCCGTGGCACCGGTAATTCCCACGATAATGCGTTTCATATCCATCGTTCCCCTTTTAAGTTCTGTTGTACATTGTAAAGACAGCTCTCGAACTTGTCAGCCAGCACGTCTAATTTTTTAGCATCCGGTACGTCACATCAGCAAAAAGCTCGGCGATCTCAGCGGCTGAAACATTCCCGTCTGGCCTGTACCACTGGGTAATCCAGTTGCACATGCCCAAGACGGCAAAGGTAATTACTTTTACATTGGTCTGCCGGAATATTCCCTTATCTACTCCCTGTTGAATAATATCACGGAAAATCCATTCCACCTCATCGCGATCCTTGATGTACTTCTGATAATGCTCCGGCAGGAGGGAGTTCCTCTCTTGGAGAAAAACCGAAACATATTCCTGATAGGCTGCCAGCATGTTGGTATTGTTCTTTACCGCCTGCACCAACTTTTCTGCTGGTTCCAGGTCAGACTCCTTAATCTGCTTTAAAACTGGCAAAACGTTGCGGATACCCCTGGTCGTTATCTCAAAGAGGAGTTCCTCTTTGCTCTCGATATAATAGTACAAGCCTCCTTTGGGCAACCCCACCTCTTTGGCGATGTCCCCAATGGACGTGCCGTGAAAACCTTTACGGTGAAAGAGTTCGGCTGCCGCTTGAATTATATCCTCCCGCCGGTTCGAAAAACTATCACGTCTGTTGATATCTTTTGCCATGCTGTATCACTTCTCCACTGACTTTAGTAAATAACTTCATTAAGAATTCATTTTAAACCATTAAGCAATCGGCAGCAACTACCCACACCCCATAAGCAGCACGGGGAGCGGATTGAATCCGTAAGAACGCCTCCTTACATCTCACAAACAGCATTTGACTCGTTCCTCAGCACAGCTGACTACCCCGGAATCGCAGGGTATACCGGAGAACTGCAAAAGCTCCAGCGCGTATTATCAGATTACCTCTTGCCGGTCATTGTCAGCAATGAAAGCGTCCCCCCACCGGCAAGTGTGGGGACATAATGGCTCCCGCTCTGGTGAGCTTCAACATATTCTCCAAGTGAATCTCGCAGTCACCTTCGGCTTGAAGTACTACTAAGATTTGTACCCCGTAGATTGCCCCCATGGCTCCGGTAATTCCTATTATAATGCGTTGAGTCCGTACTCCGTAAGTGTATCGCCTTCAAACTGTCGAAAGAGTTCACGATATTGGTCTGGAATACGGCGTGGTCTGTACGTGTGTGAGTCAACCATAACATGGAGCGAGTTAGCAGTGACAAGGATATTTCCACTTTTTTGTTCTTGTAGAACATACTCAAAACAGAAACTGGAATTTCGAATCCAGCTAAGTTTTGTATTAATTAAAATGACTTCATCTAAATGTGCAGGTTTTTTATAATAACAATGGATTTCAACGTTTACAAAATCATATCCTTTTTCTATCATATTTTTCGACGTGATACCAATATTACGGAAATACTCCATTCTACCCCCCTCAAGAAAGTCGATATATCTTGCGTGATACACGATTCCTTGAACATCAACGTGTTGATACCTAACCCTTTGCTTAAATGCAAACTTATAGCCTTCAACATTCCGCGTTTCACCCATTATAGACCCCCCCGATAATGTCTCCTCCACTCGTATTATTTTACCGAGGACTATGTTCTTGTCCAATTTGCACAGTGTATTGGCCCAAATTGCAGTACGCAATTTGAATTGTATTTTATTCTTTAATTTTTTTTCCAATTTGCCGTGACCGTTCATATGAAGAGAGAATTTCGCTTTTTGCAATTTTACCTAAAGACGTCTTTGGAAGTTCGGTTAAAAATTCTACAATTCGTGGTTTCTTGAAGCCAATCGATTTTTTGCAATATGAGATTATTTCTTCCTTTGTTAAAATTACTCCTGCTTTTTTTACAATAAAAGCAGCGACCGCTTCACCCCAAGTCTCGTCTGGAACCCCTATTACTGCAACTTCAGAAACACAAGGATGTGAAGAAATTACTTCCTCAACCTCAGCAGCATATATATTCTCTCCACCACTTATAATGAGGTCTTTTTTTCTACCCACAATGTATAAATAATTTTCATCATCGTAATAGCCTAAGTCATTAGTATATACCCACCCGCCCTTTAAAGTTTCGTTGGTTGCTTTTGGATTCCTCCAATATCCTTTCATCAGGTGGTCACTTTTCACTATAATTTCTCCGACTTTATAAGTTGGTACATCTTTTCCCGTTTCATCAACTATACGGACATCCACAAAATTTGCCGGTAGTCCACAAGATTTTAATTTTTCTGGATTATTTAATAGTGCTTGGACGTGGTGCTCCTTTCGAAATACACTTACTGTTGGACCAGTTTCTGTTGCTCCATATACTTGCAACAAAATTGGGCCAAATATATTAATTGCTTCTTGTATCTTGTGGGAAGGCATTGGAGAACCTGAATAAAAAACGGTTTTTAAACTAGACAGATCATAATGCTTATTTTTTAAAACGTCTAACAGCGAGTAAATAATAGTAGGTACTGCATACAGAATATCTATTTTTTCATTTTCAATAATCTCAAGAGTTTTAACCGGATCAAAACGTCGCATTAAATAATTCGTACATCCACGTACAAACGATGCCGTTGTTAATTCTTTCCCCCCGATGTGATTTAAAGGCAAAACATTTAATGTTTTATAAATTGGCCTAAGTTCTAATTCCGTTATTACCGTTTTGGCATTTTCAATCTGCCCAAATTGATCCAACATAACTCCTTTAGGACGACCTGTTGTCCCACTGGTGTAAAATAGATAAACAAGATTAGAATCAGTAACATTTACAGCTAACTCTTCTCCAATACCAGTATTTCGAACCTGATCATAGAGTCTCCACAATTCCGCTTGTTTCTTACTGCCTATTGCGATAAAGTACCGAACCGTAGGCATATTTGGAATAAATTCAGTAACGAGATCTATTAATTCATTTTGAACGACTAGAACTTTTGCTCTACAATCATTAACGATGTAAGTGACTTCTTTTCCAGTAAGACGATTATTAATAGGGACTGCGATATATGCCCCTTTTTCCGCAGCAGAGATGCATTCGACCATTTCGGGACAATTTCCTGAAAAGATAGCAACTTTATCATGAGGCATCACACCAAGACTAGAAAATGCGGAAGCAATTTTATTGACGTTTATGTTAAACTCTTTAAAGGTAACTTCGTAACCATCTTCAAATACGAATGAACTTTTTTTGGGGTAAAGTAATGAATTACGTACGAAAAAATCCCTTAACATGGTCAATGCCTCTTCCCCCTCCCGTATAAACTTAATGGTGCCTTTCAGCAAGTATCATTTCACGAACTTTTACACGAACAACTTTACCTGTTGCATTTTTAGGCAACTTATCTACGAACAATATCTTTTTAGGAGCTTTATAACGAGCCAGCTTTGATTTACAGAATTCGATCAGTTCTTCTGAGGTGAGCATCATATTAGCTTTAAGTAAAACTGCGGCAGCCGGTACTTCTACCCAATCGTCGTCAGGAATACCGACTACTGCCACTTCTTCTATATTGGGATGTGTTTGTAGAATATCCTCTATCTCCTTAGGATATATATTTTCCCCTCCGGAAATAATCATATCGTGCTGTCGTCCAACGATGTAGATATAGTGATCTTCATCAAGATAAATCATATCACCAGTAAACAACCATCCTTTTAAGGTAGTTTCCTTGGTCTTAATAGAATTTTTGAAATACCCTTTCATAGATGTTTCAGTTTTTAGTAATAATTCCCCTATGTTACCTTCTTGGACCTCAATACCCTGTTCATTTACTACTCTAACTTCAACCCCTAAGCCCGGTATACCACATGAATTGAGCCTTGGTGATTCGATGTCGACATGATCTTCCTTATTTAAATAAGTCGCAGTTGGGCCAGATTCCGTTAAACCGTAGGGCTGGATAAAAATCGGTCCAAATCTTAATAATGCCCGTTTCAAAAGTGGCAAAGGCATCGATGAAGCAGAGTAACATATAGTGCGCAATGACGATAAATCAAAACCCTCACTTTGAGCAGATTCAGCTTCCATTAGCATGTTTAACATAGTAGGTACACAAATAAATGTAGTAATCTTTTCACTCAGTATAAGCTTTAAAGCTTTAATAGCATCAAACCTACTCATTATTACATTGGTACAGCCGCGAATGAAATGCATCATTGCGTAAGTTTTTCCGCCTGTATGGTAAAAGGGTTGAAAGCACAACATTTTGTCGTCAGGCCTTATCCCTAGCTCTAGAGTTTGATTTTTAACATTTTGTACTTGACCATAATGACTCAGCATAACTCCCTTTGGATGACCGGTTGTGCCACTAGTATAAAAGATGTATAGAATATCTTCTCCGTCAATTTCAACTTCTGGTTCAGAATCAGTTGAAGAGTTTAAAAGCGTGTCATAGTCTAACCACCTATTGTTTTTAGTTACTTGACGCAAATTAATAAAATATTTCACAGATTTTAACTTATAACTTATTCCAGCTATAAGATCTATAAATGGAGTGTCGACAAATAAAGCATCTATTTCACAATCATTAATTACATGGGCTAGATCGTCCTGAGTAAATCTGGTATTGATAGGTACTACGATCCTCCCTCCCTTCTCGCCAATCCCGCATACTTCCATGTACCGAACAGAGTTGTTGCCTAAAATGCCTATTATCTTACCTTTCGTAACCCCTATATTTTCCAGTCCATTGATAAGTCGGTTGACATGGGCGTTATACCCATGAAAAGTAATGCTCTCGGCATCGTCCACGAAAGCAACTTTATTCCTAAAAAATCTAGCATTGCGTGTAAACATGTCTGCGAAAAGCATATATGTCTCCTCCCTACAATCCTCGAAAGATTGGCTTACGTTTTTCCAGAAAAGACTTTTTTCCTTCTTTAAAATCCTGTGAAAAAAACAACCCTAGAATCTGGTCAAGGGCATAATCATATGGAACTGCGGCAAAATTACTAAGACTCTCTTTTAATAGATTTAACGCCAAAGGAGCTTTTTCGGCAATTCTAGTTGCCAGGTCAATACTGCTTTGAAGCAGCTTATCAGCCGGAACAACATCGAAAAGAAGTCCGTAATCAAATGCCTCTTTCGAAGATATGGTTTTTCCGGAAAACAACAGTTGCTTGGCCCTACTAAGGCCGATCGCCACGGGAAGTTTACTAAGTCCATAGGCGGAAATTAAGCCTATGTTAATTTCACCCAAGCCGAATCTGGCTTTTTCCGAAGCAATGATAAGATCAGAGGCCAAAACGAGCTCCATTCCACCGCCAATGGCAAATCCGTCTACTGCTACAATGACTGGTTTGGGGAACCTTTCAATTTGATAGTAAAGTTCTCTAGTTAAATTAATGACATCTTTTGCACTTGAGTAATCAAAATCAAATTCTGATATATCCCCACCTGCCGAGAAATTTTCACCCTCTCCTGTTAAGATAACACTCTTGAGGTCGTTCTCATTTTTTAGCAAAGAAAAAATATCGACAAGGCCCTGCAACATACTATAGTCACGGGCATTCAAAGCTTTAGGATTATACATTTTTACAATGGCTATCGTATCCTGACAGCGATACTCCAGTATAACCTTATCATTATTAAGCCTAATAACCATTTAAACCCCACTCTCTATTTCACAGATGAGACCATAAGACATCAAGGTTCGTGCTTTTTACATTACCGTCATAAACTGTTTTCCCGGTGTTAATTACATAAAGGTGATCTACAATGGCTAGAGCAGAATTTACGTTTTGTTCGACTAACATAATCGGAATCTTCACTTCATTTTTAATATGCTCAAGGGTTCTCATAATTTTTTCTACCATTATTGGGGCAAGACCTGTTGATGGTTCGTCCAATAAAATTGCCTTTGGATTTTTGAGCAGGGCCATAGATATCTTCAACATCTGTTGCTGCCCACCACTCAAACTTCCTGCCGGCAAAGAAAACTTCTCGCGCAAAATCGGGAATAAATCAAACACGAAATCAAAATTATTATCCTTTTTATTTGTCATTAAGGCCGCTATTTTTAGGTTCTCCTCGACAGTTAAAGATGGAAAAATACCAAGTTCTTGAGGTACAAACCCAAAGGATCTTTTGTCATTTGGAGCTAATTGGTGTCCATCCATTATTAATTGGCCATTAATATACGGCAGTTGACCGACAATCGCCTTCAAAATTGTACTTTTTCCTGCTCCATTATGACCAAAGATCCCTACGATATCGCCTCCGTTACATTTCAAATGAATATTGCTAATTATTGGTCTCTTCCCATAGCCCGCTTCCTTGATATCGACCTCCAATAACATATAATAACCCCCAAATCTAATTTCCGAGATAAACCGAACGCAACCCTTGATCAGACAAAACTTCTTCGGTGGCTCCCTCTTTAAGAATTTTACCATCACTCATAAAAATCACTCTATGCGCAATTGAACGAACAACATTTAAGTTATGTTCAATTAGACATATAGTTTTTCCTTTCTCATTGAGTGTGGTTATGATTTGCTGAATGCGATTTAACCAATTTTCGTCCAGTCCAGCCATTAGCTCGTCTAAAAGAAAAAGGTCTCCATCGGTAGCAATAGCTCTTGCCATTGCTACTAATTTTTGTTCTCCATAGGACAAGTCAGAAACTTGTTTGTTTACTACACTCCCAAGTCCAACGAAATCAATAATCTCCCGAGCCCTAGTTAAATTGCTATTTTGTTTAGGAATAGCTACCTTAGTATTTTCAATGACAGACATTTCTAGAAACAGCCTAAGATTTTGAAACGTCCGGACGATCCCGGCACGAGCCCTTTCATAGGGTAACTTATTAGTCACATTCTGACCTAGGAACATTAAACTTCCGTAATCGGGCCTAATGAAGCCACTTATTAAATTAAATAGCGTGGTCTTTCCTGCTCCATTGGTCCCGATTAGCGCAGTGATAGCGCCTTTATTTAACGAAAAAGTAACATCGGAAACAGCTTTATTACCGCCAAAGCTCTTTGTGACTTTGTTTACTTCTAATACTCTATCATTCAAGTCTAACTCTCCTCCGTTTTAAGAATGGGTTGCTTAGGCTTAAACAACCCCTGAGAACGGAAACGAAGAACCCCGATGAGCAAAAGGCTATACATTATTTGCCTAAGAGGTCCAGCCACAGATGACGGCATTCCCAAAAACCGGAAAATCTCAGGTATTGCCACCAAAACTATGGCAGCCACTAAAGGCCCCCGTAATGTTCCAGCCCCCCCGACCAAAACTATGGAAAGTATGAAAAACGATGCCTCAAAGGTGAAATTATCAGGACTGATATAACCCATGTAAAAGGCATACAGTCCTCCTGCCAAACCGGCTATCGCTCCTGCTATCATCAAAATTAAAGTTTTAAATAGCTTTACATTTTTACCGATTGCCGCCGTAGCAATTTCATCCTCTTTTATTGCTCTTAAAACTATTCCAAAAGGCGAATTGACTATTTTCTTGCAAATTACAAATATAGCTATAGCGAGGATAATTGTAAAGACAAAAAATATCCAAACATTATCAATTGGTTGACCAAATATCTCGGACCTAGGGATATTGGTTACTCCTGCAGGTCCTTTTGTTAAGGAGCTCCAGTTGAGCATAATACTATAAACAATCTCCTGAAAAGCAAGGGAAATCATGATCAGATAAAAGCCGCCAACACGCAGAGCGGGCAAGATGATCACTAAACTAATAATTGCTCCAAACAGAATACTGGCAATTAAGCCTTCGAAGAGCGAAAAGCCAAAATGAACTGCCAACAAAGCTGAAGTATAGGCTCCAATACCATAAAACGCTCCTTGGGCGATCGATAGAATGCCAGTATATCCAACCACTAAATCTAAGGATAATGAAAGGATCACGTAGAAGCAGATTATAACCCCAATATGAGCTAAGTAGTCCACTTTTAGACCTCCATTTTAAATATCTTTTTCCCAAAAAGTCCTCTGGGTCGAAACAAAAGAAATAAAGTCAAAACTAGAAATGCAATGGCATTTTGCCATTCAGAGGGTAGTTTCCAAATCCCTAGATTCTGCACTAATCCCAGAAATATACCTCCAACGAAACTCCCAAACAAACTGCCTATTCCCCCCACTTGGACTGCAATGGCAGCCATTAATACCTCCATCATGCCCATCCCTGGGTATAGACCCGTATAGCTAACCGTTATTGAACTGGCAAGAACTGCGAGAATTGAGCCAAAGAAATAGGCTATTACTCTAGTTTTGCTAACGGATATCCCTATAAAAGCTGCAGATATAGGTTCATCCTCAATAGCTTTTATTTTTAAGCCTACACTGGTACTTTTTAATATAATGGTCAATGTTATCAGAGCTACTAGACTCAAAACCACGGCCACAATTTGTGTACCTGTAATCGTAGCACCCCCAAGTTTCCAGACCGCGGTAAATACTGCAGAAGCTTGTACGAATTTTGCCTCAGAGTGGATAGCCAACTGTATTAAGTTTTGCATAAGCGAAAGTACGCCTAAACTTATGGCAATTAATACGAACTCAGATGCCCCTTTTTTAATCAAGGGTAGGTACAATAAAGAATAGCAAAGATATGCAAAAACAAACACTATCGGGATAGCCACCAATAGGGATATCCAAAACGAAAAATGAAATTCCATTGTAAAAAGATACATTGTATAGGCGCCAATTATGTATAAAGCTCCAAAGCCTATATCGAAAACTTTTGTGGTACTCCATATTAAATTGAAACCCATGGCAAGGAGGGCATATACCCCACCCGAGAACAATCCATTAATCACCAACTGCTGAAGCATAATTTTACCTCCACGAAACGAATAGGGGTATAGAGGCGATTCGCTCTACACCCCACGGAATAAAACTTAAGGATTGACTGTTTTTATAAGATTAAATACTCCTTTTTGCCCATCGCTGACTTTTTTAAGCGTAACAGTCGTCGATACCGTACCGTTATCATTAAATCTTATTGGTCCGGCTACCCCTTTAAATTCACGGATTTCCAAAAACGCAGTTCTTAGATTTTCGCCCGTTACCTCTTTCCCGCTACTTACCAGTTTGCTTATAGCCTGAAAGATAAATTGAGTAGCATCGTAATATGCTGCGTCCGTGAAAACCGGCTCTTTCCCGTACTTGGCTTTAAAATCTTTAATGAAATTCTGATCTAACTCGCCCTCACCACTTGAATATATTGCCCCATTTACTGCTTGGCCCGCCAATTGCATTAAATTGGGGGGCATTTCGATAGAATGATAGCCCAAAAACTGGCTTTGAATATTCATTTCTCTCGCTTGTTTCATCACTAACGCAGTATCCTGTCCAGCAGTTGCGAGATATATGGCATCAGGGTTAAACTGTTTAATCTTAGCTAATTGCGTTCTAAAATCAGTATCACCTACAGCATACATTTCGGAGTCAACGAGTTGGCCTTTCAACCTATCTTGAAATTCCTTTTTAATCGCTTGACTAAGGCCTAACCCTAAGTCGTTGTTTTGACCGATAACTGCGATAGTATGAATGTTTAGGTCTTTAAAGGCATAGTCCATTAAAACTTTAATCTCGTAGTCCTGAAGGGCAATCGTATTAAATAGATATTGACCAGCGCCGGCAAGATTTGGGCTAACTGCAGCGGCATTAACCAGCAAAGTTTTGTTTTTATCTGCTATTGGAGTTACTGCTAAGGTCGGACTGCTAAATCCGATTAGGACTGCAGGTACTTTATTAACCTGAACCAGTTTCTGCATTGCATTAACTGCTTTTTCAGGCAACGCTTGACTATCTTCATGGATTGCTGAAACTTTTATACCTGTTTCGTTGGAGCGGGAATTAATTTTTTCCACTGCATAGTCTACGCCCCGCCGCATATCTTCGCCATATTGCCCTGCATTACCCGTCAACGGTAAGATTGTCCCAATGGAATATTCCTTTACTTTTTGACTCTCGGTCGTTTGCGCTGTTCGATTACCACAGCCACTAATAACCAATAAAGCACTGACCAACAAAACCGTAACAAAATAAAATCTTTTCATTTCCATTCTCCTTATCTCTACAAATTGTTAGCCAGAAAGCACTTTAAACCGTGCGGATAACAGCTTAACCAATGTAAATGAAATAAAGTAAATATTAGTTTGACGAAAAAATTGTATGGTTTGTAACGAAATACACCGTTCCCGTCTTTCGCACCCATAATTTGTTATTTTACAAATATAGGCATTCCCCTACGCTGAACAATTGCCATCCTTTGTGATAGGCTATGCTTACATCTATTCAGCTTATCAGGGGGAATACTCATATGGAACTTGGAGCTATTATCGAACACATCCAGCGACTGCCAAAGCAAGCTCAAACCGCGTTATTAGGCGGATTAAAGCTGACACAAACCTGCCGGAGCCATCCTCGTGGCGATATATTTGCTCTCAGTACTTGGTGTTTTGCGCCGAATCAATCGGGTGCTGGGCGAAGAACATACATCACTTAAATATCTGAAACAAGAAATGGCTGCGAGCCGTAAACAAGTTCCAAGTAGCGGCATTTTGATCAGCTTGCTCTTTGCCGATTCACCTACCCGAAACGAATCGCCCGAGTCTACGAAGTGCAGCCATTAGCCAAAGCATGGCATACAGACAAACTTCTTAGTCTTGGCATTGATCCTGATCTTTTGAACGACGATCGCCTACTCCGAACCCTCTCCAAGCTGGGTGTGAACCCAGCTGATATGCGAGATATTTTACAGGGCATGACCGTGGAAGTCTCTGAACAGTTTAAGATTCGCCTCTCCCGTTTTTTTTGCGAACGGGTCTGTGTTACAACTTGACGGAGCTTTTGCTAAAGCAAGCAATGTCTGCTCTGGTCGAGGTCAAGCTTCACTCAGCCAACTTGTCACAAACTTGGTCGCGGCCTCTGGCACTAGGCTCGCTGTCTCGTTTGATGTGCTACCAAGAGGGACTAATGATAGTACAACCTTGCCTAAGGCTCTTGCCGCTATGGATCCGGGTAGCGCCGCCCGGCCCCATCGTGTGGATCGCCGATCGCATCTTCCCGACCACGAAAAATATTCTCTTTCTGTAAAACCAGAAGCAGCGGGAATATCGCTTCATTTCACCCCTGAAAACAGGCGTCTCCGAAACCCGATTCCGTGAACTTGTAGATCAGGCGTGGGATCAGGAGCAGTGGACAGACATCCACTATCGAAGTACCGAGGAAATGCGCAAAAAAGAGAACGCTCGTATCAGGCGGC
Organism: Paradesulfitobacterium aromaticivorans; assembly: GCF_054657415.1. NCBI lineage: Bacteria > Bacillati > Bacillota > Clostridia > Eubacteriales > Peptococcaceae > Paradesulfitobacterium > Paradesulfitobacterium aromaticivorans. Next base: position 323,388 of record NZ_BAAHYT010000008.1, read on the forward strand.
TTACGAGCCACAATAGACATTGACTAACCTTGAAAAACCGGAACTGTCGCCGGGTCAAACCCGACGCCCCAAAGGATCAATCCTACGTCATGAAGTAACCGTACGTTGTGCGATCTATCGTCATGGGCATAAGGCTGAGCAAGAGTTACAAAACCGTGAGAAGCAGCGGGTTGCCTGCGAAGCGGTATTTGAGAAATTTTCAAGAAAACTGAACAAAGGCAACCTGCAAACCCTCCCAGAATGTGAACAGGCAGGCGTTCGCCTACTCAAGGATTTCCCGAAAATAAAACTGTTTGTGAACTTGGCGTTATCAGGAAATACACACAAGGCCATATTGTTGTAGTGGACTTGGGATGAGAACGTTTTTGCCCACCAAAAACGGTACGATGGCGTTTTCGCCATACTAACGAATCACTTGCAAGAGGACGTTTCCGCCAATGAAATACTCTGCCGCTATCGCGATCGCAACCAGTTCGAGATGAATTTCCGTGATCTAAAGGGTCTGCTCGATTTAAAGCGCATCTTTGTGCAAATTCCAGAGCGAATTGATGCCTACTTGTTTATCAAAGTGCTAGCGTATTTTGTGCTGACCTTTCTCCGATGGTATGCGGAAGAACAAGGATACGGTAAAATAAGCGAGTCGAAAATTCAGGATCAACTGAGTATGATGAGTATGAGTATGAGTCGGATTAGCATTGAGTCTTTGAGAATCAACATGTGGTCAGTGGTTAATGACAATCCTTATACGATATTTCTTCGTTCATCCCTTGGACTTTCTGATCCTCATGATGCGATAAAACTACTCAACGATTTAATGGATGTTGAACAACGGATCCCATTACGGCTCCGAGAATGGGAGCGAACACAGAGAACCGATAATTTCGTGCCTCAGCACGATTCAGGCTAAGATGTTTTTTTATCCATTGGATATTAATTCCACATACCCATTTTTAAAGTGCGAAAGACGGGACCGTTTAAACTGCAACTACCGTTATATGGTAATTCCATATTTCGCCCATTTTTCCCTAACCTTAGCCATAGTTTCCTCATCGGAATAGGCAAGCGGAGCAAACTTCTCACCCCACCATTTGTCAGTCCTGGGGTTTTCAATGTTCTTAGTGGCGTCAATGAGCATCCTTACCCCCTGATTAACAGCAGCGAATTTCCGCTCGTCGGGATGCACAATCGGGTCCAGCATACCTACCCAGCCTGGGTACTGGATGATGTCCCGTGGCGGATGCACCCGGTAGGCAATGGCCCAGAACACCTTGCGCAGGTCGTAGATGTCCACGTCAGGATCGCAGACGATGATGTTCTTGCCAATCATCAGGGAAAGGTGGGAACTCCAAACATTCGCCCCGACCTGGTGCACCTGCCCATAGTAACTGTTGTCAATCTGCACGATCAGGTTGGCCCAGGCCGTGCTGGGGTCACAGTTTACTCCGGTCACTCCAGTCATGCGTTCATCCAAAATATCCCACACCGCAGCGCTGTGGTTCACCGAGCTTAAAAAATGGTCCTCATTGATCGGCATCCCTTCCATGGTGCCCTGAAAAATGGGGTTGTTCCGGTAGGTGATGCACTTCACTTCAAATATCGGTCGCTTGAACGCCTCAGAGGTGTAATAGCCGGTATACTCCCCGAAAGGCCCTTCTTCCCGGAACTTGGCAAAGTCGATAGGAACCTCGCCTTCGATGACGATCTCCGCCGAAGCCGGTACATAAAGGTCATTAGTTTCACATTTAACCAGTTCCACCGGAGTCTGCCGCAGCGCCCCCATGATCTCATACTCGTCCACACCACGGCCTATCGGTGCGCAGGCCGTAGCCGGCAACACCGGATCCCAGCCAATGACCACCGCCACAGGCATGTTCTGCCCGCGTTTCTTCCACTTGCGCCAATGCTCCCAAATGTGCTGCCCCGTAGGTATGGCCAGCCCCGTGGTATAGCGGTCCTGCACCATCATCCGGTACATGCCCACGTTGGTCCAGCCGGTATCAGGATCCTTCGTCACCACCCCGTGGAAAGTGCCGATGTAGCGCCCTCCATCCAGCTTATGCCAGTAAGGAGCAGGAAACTGCAGTAAATCGACGTCTTTCCCCTTAACTATGTTTTCCTTTACCGGCCCGTCCTTAACAACCACCGGCTTTAGCGGCTTTCTGCTCCTCTCCCTCCAGATCTTGATCAGTTCCGGATAGGGGGTCTCTTTGGGTACTCCCAGCATCAGAGCAATCCTCCGGTAGCTGGACATAGAGGCCGTAAAGAGCCGTGTACAAGAGGTATCTTTATGGTCTTTAATATTTTCAAAAAGTAAGGCAGGGCCATTCCCCCGGTCAAACACCTCCTGTAATATGCCGCCGATTTCCAGGTTCCAGTCGACTTCGGTTTTTACCTTAGCTAATTCCCCCTCTTGTTCTAATGTGTCAAGCCATTGCCGCAAATCCCGATCAGCCATTCACTCATACTCCTTTCCTTTTCTTTAAGTTGCTAAGATTAGTGAGCGTCCGTTCTAAAAATAGTATACTTCAGTTGAACGGTCAACTCAACTATAATTTCAGATAATTTTGACTGTTTTGTATATATTACCTTAAATTCTCATGTTATTTGTTCCAATTGCTTAACTATACTGCTTTTTTTAGATTCTTTAGTGAACTCGTTTTGCTAAAGTAAAACATCATCGAAGCTTCAGGTGGAGACTCTACTCCACTCACGGGAGACAGGGAAGACACGGGGACGGTTCTCCTGTCGATGTTAAATTGGTCTTTCCCCCTGAATCCTCGATTAAATCTTGATGCGCTCAGCTAAAAGGGAGCCATGTTCAAAGCAGCTGTGGCGTAAATACACCAGGAATGAACACACCGGTGCGGGAGAATGCTCTCCCTGCACCGGTGTGTTGTTGTTAGTGGGCTTTTTTAGCACCTCAGGTTCACCATGCCAGAAGTTATGTTTTCGTTAAGACACAAGAACCGTCCCCGTGTCTTTACTCACTTAACGCACATAGAATCCTCTCCGGCGTCAAGGGCAAGGTTGTAAGGTTAGTACCCAAGGCATGGTTTACGGCATTGACAACAGCGGGGGCCGTCGGACAGGTGGCAATTTCTCCAATGCTTTTGGCACCAAAAGGTCCAAGATCCCCGCCTTTTTCAATGAGTAAGACGTTTACCGGCGGCATATCCGGGGCATTAATCAAGTGGTACCTGGCAAAGCTGTCCCCTTTGGCTTTCCCGCTCTTGGGGTCAATCCGGAGGTCTTCGCTTAACGCGAGGCCGATCCCCATTTGTACCCCGCCATAGATTTGTCCTTTGACAAAACCCGGATTAATCGCTTTCCCTACATCATGCACAGCTAATAAATCTATCACTCGCACCAGCCCCGTAAGGGTGTCCACTTCCACTTCCACAAAGTTGGCACCGTAAGAGCCGGGGTTGTCCCCAGCCTGGTAGGTCTCAGTAGCGATGATCTCTGTCCGGTTTTTCCGTTGAATGAGCTGTGCCATTTCTCCATAAGTCATTTTCTCCCCCGGCTTGTGCTTCAACCAGACTGTCTCAGAGCGCATCACCACATCCTCAGGCTCGCAGCCAAAAACCTTGGCCGCTTCCCTTTGGAAAATTTCTCTAATCTTTTGTGCCGCCTTTAGCGCCCCGGCTCCGCAGATATGCGTGACGCGGCTGGACTGGGAGCCGACGTCATAGGGGCTGGTTTCCGTATCCCCTTCCGGAGCCTCGATCCTGTCCGGGTTGATCTCAATAACCTCAGCGATAATCTGCTTCATGGTGGTGACCGTGCCGCAGCCTAATTCATGGATGCCGGAGTTGAGTATCATACTGCCATCTTCCAGCATGCGCAAAGTCATCGTGGTAAAATCCTGAAACGCTCCAAAATACCCGTTACTGTGGGTGGCGCACGCCATCCCCACTCCACGCCGGAAACGTCCACTCCCGCGGGCTTGGCTGCGGCGTTCAGTCCAACGGAAAAGCTTAGCCCCTTCCTCAACACAGTCAATGATGCGAGCGTTACCCAAAGACGGGCCGCCGCTCAAATCCCGGTCATAAGGCTGTACGAGATTCCTAAGCCTGAATTCCACCGGGTCAAGGCCCAAACGATTAGCAACATGGTCCAGGTTTATTTCCGTGATCGCATGAATCTGTGGGGAGCCATACCCGCGGGCGGCCCCAGCCACCGGGGTATTGGTATGCACCGCCTGCACCCGGAAAACCTGGTTCTCAATCCGGTAAAGGCGGAAAATCTTTTTCCCCATGGCCATACTTACGATTGAGCCGTTGGAGGTGTAGGCACCGGTATCAACAATCGCCTTAACCTCGCGCGCCAGGATTTTCCCGTTTTTATCCACCGCCGTACGCACATAACCGATCGTCCTGGTGCGCGTGCGGGTCGAGATAATGCTTTCTTGACGGTTAAACTCTATCTTAACCGGCTTCCCGGTTACCTGAGCAATAAATGCAGCCAGAGGCTCAATTGTCACTTCCTGCTTGCCGCCAAACGAACCTCCCATGGGAGTTTTAAGAATACGGACTTTGTTATATGGCAGCCCTAAAACTTTGGCGACCACCAGGCGCACAGAATAAAGGATTTGGCAGGGGGTATAGACCGTAATTTTCCCACTGTAATCCGGGACCGCAATGCAAACATGTGTCTCCATCGCGGCGTGATGAATCTTGGGCGTCTCTACTCGATCTTCAACGATTAGCTCCGCTTTCTGAAAAGATTCATTTACATTACCACACCCAAATTCTTTCTCGAAAAACGGAGAACCTCCCGGATGGATTTCGATCGCATTTTCTGTCAGAGCTTCCTCCGGATCAAAAAGTGCAGGCAACTCTTCATACTCCACTTTGATCAGATTCACGGCCTTGGCAGCAGTCTTTTTATCGATGGCAAGCACAGCCGCTACTCGGTCTCCCACGAACCTGACTTTATCATGAAAAAGCCTTTCATCTTCGCGCGCTTCCTGCCCGGCAAACCAAATTTGACTGTTATAGCAGGTTTTGGGGGTGTTTTCATGCGTAAAAACCGCCACCACTCCCGGCAGGGCTAAGGCCGCGGAAGCATCAATCTTCTTAATGTAGGCATGCGCCAGGGGACTAAAAAGGATTTTGGCATGAAGCATTCCCGGGAATTCCATATCCCCGGTATACTGTATTTTGCCCGTGGCCTTAGCTACGGCGTCATGCAGAGGTACGTTGTGCCCCACATATTTTAGCTCATTAGGCTCAGCCAGATCATCAGCATGCCCGTGCATCCCTTTATCTTCTGTCATTGCTGCCACCCCCTTGGCTCAAAGCCTTGCTCCGGAAAAAGTTCGGCAAAAATATCATAAGCCAGAGCTTGCACCGCCTGCCGTTTATACACTTGCGAAGGTCTGCCCGGAATCGCTTTATCTACTGTCTCAGTCAAGCTCCGAGCGAGTTCGGTTGCCATCTCCGCCGTAACGGGTTTCCCTTCCCATTCCCTTTCAAATTCGAACAAACGCAGCGGGGCTTTCCCGATCGCTCCCACAGCCAGACGCAGCTTGCGCATGATTCCGTTTTCCAGTTCCACCACAGCAGCCAGGTTAAGACGGGCGATACTCACTTGGCTGCGGCGCCCGATTTTGACAAAAGCGCTTCTACTTTCACCCTTAGATTCAGGAAGTGGAATCACAATTTCCGTAACCAACTCACGAGCCTTAAGCGCTTTTTCCGTGTCAGCCAGCAACTCGGCCACAGCGAGTGTGCGCGCTCCCCCGGGACCCTCAATCCTCACCTCAGCCTCTAATGCCACCAGAGCCGGGAGGCTGTCACCTGCAGGAGAAGCCGAAGCGATGTTGCCCCCCAGGGTTGCCCGGTTGCGAATCTGGGTTGAGCCCAACTGCTTGCCTGCCTGGGCAAGACATGTCGCATTGTCCCAGACAAGCGGATTTGAACTTAGCTGAGTAAAAGTTACCCCGCTCCCAATCTTAAGCAGGCTTTCTTCCTTTATAGATTGCAGCTCCGGAACCCGGGACAGATCAATCAGCCAGTCTGCCCGCTTCTTCCCGGATCTAAGCTCCAAGATAAGGTCCGTACCCCCGCTTAAAAACAAAACCTCCCCTTCCAGCCGAGAGGCCTCTGCCAAAACTTGGGCCAGACTTTGCGGACAGGAGACTTGAAATTCAGGCATCATACAGACCCCTCCGTTTCCTCGATAGAAGCATTCGCATCGGCCACATCTTTCACCGCATTTACGATATTAACATACCCGGTACAGCGGCATAAGTTCCCGGAGAGCGCAGTGCGGATTTCTTCTTCCGTAGGGTTGGGTTCCCGAAGGAGGAGAGCTTTCGCGGACATCAGCATGCCGGGAGTACAGTAGCCGCACTGAATAGCCCCATTGTCGATAAAAGCCTGCTGCATCCTGTCTAATTCTCCGTTTTCGGCCAGTCCCTCGACGGTTAAAATCTTTTTCCCCCGAGCCTGAACTGCCAGGACCAGGCAGGAATTAACCGCAAGGTCGTCCAGGATGACCGTACAAGCACCGCACTCCCCTTCCCCACATCCTTCCTTAGCCCCGGTTAACCCTAATTCTTCCCGCAAAACATCCAACAGCCTGGACTCCGGGTCTACTTCCAGGCTATACGTTTTGCCATTCACCTTAAGCTCCAGTTCCACCACTTCACCCCCCAAAAATCGATATTCGAAGTTCGATGTTCGTGGTTCGAATAAACAATGAATCCGGAACTTCAAACCTTAATTCCGGACTTTCGAACCTCAAAACCGGAGGTTCGTATAAAAACACGACCAATTTCCTAGACTCCCGACTCCCCACTGCTGACTCCTGACTCCTGCTAATATGGCTCCCGCCCGAATCTGTCGCGGTAATACTTAAGCAGGCCTTCCTCGACTTCGGGTTTTAACACCGGTCGTTCAAAGGTGGCTATCCTGTTCTGCCAGGCCGCAGTGGCCTTTTCCACCATATAACTTTTATAGTCGCGATTAGCCTGGAACACTTGCCGGTCACTAAGCTGCGGCCGCCAAAATTCCTGCTTAAAATGCTTCATCGTATGGTTAGTGTCCAGGAAGTGGCTGCCTGGACCTTTTTCTTTAATCATTTCCAGAGCCAGACTTTCTTCATTAACCTTAATTCCCCGCAGGAAACGCGCGGCCATGCCGTTTACATCTTCATCCATAATAAGCTTTTCGTATGAGAGGGTAAGGAAAGAATCCAAAATCCCCCCGGCATGCATGACAATACTAGCCTGACTGGCCAGAGAAGTAAACATGGAGAGCATAGACTCCATTCCCGCCTGGATATCAGGCGTCTTGGCATCTGTAAGAGCCCCGCCTGTACGTGAAGGGACTTTATAGAAGCGGGCCAGTTGGGCCGTGGCCGCGACAAGCAGGGAGAGTTCCGGCGCGCCCAAAGCAATGGCCATGGTCTGCATATCTGAAATCGTGGAGGTATTGCCGTAGACGACAGGAGTTCCGGGGTTGATGAGCTGCGCAAGGACTATTCCGGCCAGGACTTCGGCATTATTTACCACCAGCGTGCCGGCCAAAGTCACCGGGCTGGTGGCCATCGCCATACTGCATGGAGCAATAATCACCGGTTGTCCGGCACGCGCAAACGCAAACAGCCCCTCGATCATTTTTTCGGAAAAGATTAACGGGGAGTCAGGGTTGACCGTGCCGATCGTATGGCAGCCAGGCCGTCCTTCAAAGACAATATCCGCTATTTCCAGGACTGTGCGGGAGATCTCCTCCCCTAAGGCAAAGCCCATCTGCGGCTTATCCGAATACCAATGCCCTGCAAACACCATCCAGGCATATTTCTCAACGTCAGAAAAGGAGGGAGCCTCAGGAATTACGAGGCCGCCTCCATTCGTTCCAAAAACAGAACTCTGGTGGATGATCCGCACTAAATTAAGGTAATCCTCTAAGTTAGCTAGTCTCCTGCCTTCCTTGGCATCCTGAATATATACCACTCCGGCCGGCGGAGCGCACACGGTATCCTCCCCAATCCAGACCGAACGGGCAGGGTCACGCGCCTCGAGCAAAAAGCGGGCAGGGGCCATAGCCACAGTTTCTTCGACCAGCCTGGGGCTGAGATATACTTTGTTCCCTTCCACTCTGGCACCCTTGGACCTAAACCGTTCCAGGGCCCTATCCCCATGAAACTCAACCCCGGTCGTATCTAAGACTTCCAAACTGGCCCTGTGAATTTCCTGTACTTCCTGCTCAGAAAGCATTTCCACCAAAGGCTTCATTATTTACACCTCTTCAATTAAGGCATCCGTTTCTGCAAGCTCGATAGCTAGCCGCATCTGCTTGTTCATATAACGGTCATCACCCGTAGCCGGAATATCCTGCCTGATCCTATCATACACCCTCTGCGTCACGGGAGACAACTTCAAGCCCAGCAACTGCCCCTCAACACAGGCAATCCCTTGGGCAGCGCAGAGAACTTCAATACCCAGAATTTTGAACAGATTCTTAAGCACCATTTCTGCTTTGCGCGCAGCCCAGGTGGACATGCTCACATGGTCTTCCTGGTTGCTCTTAGTGGGGATAGAATCAGCGCTGGCCGGGAAGCAGAGGGTTTTGTTCTCGCTTACTATAGCTGCTGCCGCACACTGGGCCAGGGTAAAGCCTGTATTAAGTCCAACGGTAGACCCTACTAAGTTACGCGGTAAGCCGTAGCTCATCGTCGGATCTAAGAGACGGGCACTGCGGCGCTCGGAAATATTCCCGATTTCGTGAATCGCCACCGTGAGGAAGTCCATGGCAAAAGCCAGGTACTCCCCGTGGAAATTGCCCCCGCTAATCCCCGTATACTCTCCGTTTTCTTCCATAAACATGAGCGGGTTGTCGGTAGCGGCATTGGCTTCCCGCACTAAAACCTGGTCCACAAAATCCAGCACATCCAAAACAGCCCCGTGCACCTGCGGCACGCAGCGCAGAGAATAGGCATCCTGAACACGCGGCTGCCATTCCCCTTCGCGGATTTCATCTTTGAGCTTAATTTTGCGGGCTCCATCCGTAGTCAACTGGCTGCCCCTCAAGAGGGTACGGATATTTTCCGCTGCCTGGATTTGTCCGGGATGGTTGCGCGCTTCCTGAATCCGGGGATCAAAAGCACCCATCTCGCCGCGCATCGCTTCCATGCTCAGAGCACAGGCCACATCAGCAAGCTTTACCACTCTCCTGGCGTCATGGGTAGCTAGGACTGCCATACCCAAAGTAAAAGTGCAGCCATTGATCATACCTAACGTGTCTTTGGCTTTCATTTCGAAAGTCGGTTCAAGTCCTGCCAGCTGCAAAGCCTCCTGGGCCGGAAGACGCTCCCCTTGGAAGAAGGCTTCTGCCTCCGGATGTCCGACCAAAACCGAGACTAAATGCGCCATCGGCGCCAAGTCCCCGCTCGCTCCGACGGAGCCGAGAAGTGGCATTACCGGATGCACGCCGCAATTCAACATCTCGAGCAGGCGCTCCACTACTTGCACGCGCACGCCGGAAACCCCTTTGGCCAGAGCGTTGGCGCGCATGAGCATGGTAGCCCGCACTACTTCTTCCCTGGCTGCATCCCCGATACCGGAACAATGGGATTCAATAATCATTTTTTGAAAGAGATCATTTTCCTCAGGGGCAATATGAGTATCTTTGAGCTTGCCCACTCCGGAATTGAACCCATAAATTGTGGGCGCGTCAGGCTTAAGCCAATTCTGCTCGATATATCTCCTTACCTTTATTAAATGCTCCCGGGCCTCAGGCGCAAGCCGGACCTCAGGATAGGTTTTCTCGTTTTGCCCCACGCCCCGAGCGACTCTAACTACATCTGCCAGCGTCAGGTCACGACCGGTTAAGATCAGTACTTCAGAGTTGTGCTGCATTGAGTTCATTATCCGTGCTTCCTCTCTCTGGTTACAATTTCATGGATTTTTCCTGCGACATCTTGCGGCAGTTGGGGCACTTCGTGCTCAGCCAGCAGCTTTTTTACTCGTTCATTGGCGCGCTCCGCAAAGGTTTTGGCTCCTGATGCTTCCCAAGTATCTAAATTCAAGCGATTTACGACCTTGGTTTCAAGGCGGTTCTGACGGAAATTCTTCACCGTGTGCACTTCGCCCAGGAAGTTGCCGCCGGGTCCAACTGCTTTGATCACATCCAGAGCCAGCGTTTCGGCGTTCACTTCGACACCCTTGAGATAATATTTGACATTCGCGACCGTTTCATCGCACAGTACCAGCATCTCCATGGAAGAAATGAGCCCGATGCCGATATAGCCGGAATCGTGAATGAGATTGCCCCCGGCGAGACCTTCGATCAGAAGATTGAATCCTGCTTCCGCACCGGCTTGTTGGTCGAAAACATGGGCATCACTGCAACCGGCAGTGGTGAAGGTCGGGAGGTTGTAGAACTGACCGATTTTCACCAGAGAGGTACAACCCAGATCGCGCTCAGCGGATCCGTAAGAGCAAATCGAAGTCTTAAGATCCATCGGCGGAGTGCCACCGCCATAGATAAACGGTGCTCCTTTGCGCTTCAGCTGGTGGATGACTAAGCCGGACAGTTGCTCGGCATTGGCCACAACCAGGGAACCGGCAGGAGTGACAGGTCCGGTAGCACCACGCATGGTAGCCGGAACATAAATGAGCGGAATCTCCTTATCGGCACAAACCAGTAACTTTTCCAAAGCTTCCTGGGTGTGCAGGAGAGGAGAAGTAGGTTCAGCGTACAGAGCCAGGAACGGCTTCATTGCAAGTTCTCTGTCCCCACCGGCCACCACCGAAGAGATCTCATGAATGGCAAGCAAGCCCTCTTTATCATGGGCCGTGAACACAATCGGTTTCGTGGTGTTCGTCACCATGGCCTGATATTGATACACATCAGATGCTTCTTTGGGCACATCTGAAGACAGTCCCAACGACATGACGAAATCAATGTGATCCAGGGCATCCGCCAGTTTGGCTGCGTTTTCCACATCCTTATTCGTGGCAATCCGGCGCTCCCCGGTTTCGATATCCATCGTGTAAGGAGTGTCAGACCCCGTGCCGTAGTGGATTCTGCCCTTTTCCAGGATGCAGGCCGGTTCGCCCGCACGGTTGTAAAGAGTTACGGATTTCGGCGCGGAAGCCAACGCTTCCTGTACCAATCTCACCGGAATGCGCACGCGGGTACCGTCCACATAAGCGCCTGCAGCTTGCAAAAGCTGGAGAGCTTCTTGTTCGTACACTTCCACCCCAACCGTGTTTAAGACTTGCAGGGTCGCGGAATGAATTTCTTCAAGCTGATCGTGCGCGAGTAAGTTAAGCCCAACGCTGGCTTGGGCAGTCATGTTTACTTTCAAAATTATTTCCTCCTTGTCGCTCATTCTCATCTCGTAATGCCATGATTAGCACGATTGATTCGCACTTGGTCACAGTCCCCCTTTGTGTTCTCAGATCTCGCTCCAATCTTGTTGCTACACCTTTGCTTCCTGTTCCATATCACAAGCTCTTGCTCCTGCCTTCCCTTCCTTCCACAAAACGGACTTCAAGAGCACACCTTAAAATTAAGCAAAAATTATGCCAACAAGTCTTACTGCCTTTTTTGTAAATTCCATCCTCAAAATATTTCTTGCATCTGCCGCCTCCGGGTGCTAATTCTGCATAACCACGCGCATTTGGGGAAATTATCCGTTGATTCTCAACTTAATATAACGGGCGATGCAAAACATGTGCAAAAAGCTAAAGGTGCAAAAAATACTGCAGCGCAGAATTTTTTGCACCTCTCACATGCAAAGACAGTTTAGCGGTTGCCTCGTCTAGGACGTGAGGCTAGTTAATTCTTCCTAGTACCACTTATTTCTCCCCTAATGGAGCGGATGTTTTAGGAGCGCTCAGTCCTCTGACAATTCCCGTACGCGAGACCGTATACAAAGCCAGGGATATCCAAATTAAACTAAAGCTTATGAGATCGAGCTGGGTAAACGGTTCTCCGAACACAAGGACACCCATTATGAGCTGCAAGCTGGGAGAGAGATACTGGATGAAGCCCATGGTCGATAAAGGTATCCGTTTAGCTCCGTTGGCAAACCAGAACAGAGGCAGGGCGGTTATTGCACCCGAAGCCAAAAGCAGGACAGTTGTGCCCCAGGGAAGATGCCCGAAGACCCCGCTGCCGTTTAGCTGTCTCGTCAGTAAAAATGCTAAAGCGACAGGAGTAACCATTACGGTTTCTAAGGCCAGCCCCGTAAGCGAATCCAGATTCATGAGCTTTTTGACCAACCCATACAAGGCAAAACTCAGAGCCAGTGCCAAGGACACCCACGGGACTTTCCCATATTCAAGCGTAATGATAGCTACTCCTGCCAGTGCTATGAGCAAGGAAATAATTTGCCAAAAATCCAAGCGTTCTCTCAACAGCGCCAATCCCAAAAGCACCATAAAAAAGGGAGTAATGTAATAGCCCAGGCTTGCCTCCACCACATGGTCGCTGTTCACAGCCCAGATATACGTAAACCAATTAATGCTCACGAACAGGGACGCCAGCAGCACTCCCCATCGGTTGCGCCTGATCGCTAAGACTTCCCTGAGCATATGCCAGCGCCCCAGAGCTAATAAAACCACTGCCACGAATACAAACGACCACACAATCCTGTGGGCCAAAAGCTCTCCTGAAGGCACGGCCTTAAGTGTTTTCCAATAGATGGGTAAAAGTCCCCATGACCCATAGGCCAGGATTCCGTACCACACCCCGGCCGCAAACTGTTTATTGACTTGCATCTTTGTGTCACGGCTCATAATTTCTAATTTCGCTCCATTTCTCTATTGACTGGTATGACTATTCTTTTTCTATAAAAAATAAGGTGACCGTAACGATTACGGCCACACCTAGTATAGCACTATCTTAGTTATTGTTCCAAGGAAGAAGGAGCGGCAGAAAAGTGTGAATAGTAGTGTATCCTGTTGCTTCTTTGCATGTTATAATATCGTTGTACAACCTTATAGGCTAGGGTGGGCGGCCGAATCCCTCGGAGGGGGGTGAGGCTTATGACTACTTATCAAGCTTTGATGTTCGCTGTCGCATTCGCAACGCTTGTTGTGCTTATACTCAACGAAATGCACAAGAGCAAGTAGCCTTCCCTAGCCCGGAACTACTTGCTCTTCTTTAGTGGCCGCTTCCGTAGCGGCAGGTTGTACAGCCGGGATGTTTCAGCATCCCGATTTTATTTTATGAAGCTTGTTTGATTACTATTATATAAGGTTCGGAAAGTTTTTTCAAGAAATTACTCTTCATGGGTGAGCATTTTTGTTCACTCTAAAAAATCCTTACCTCCTGTACCTCTCTACTTCGATCCCCAACTTTTTAATCCGATACTGCAGGCTTTGGCGCAAAATTCCCAGTTCTTTGGCCGCTTGGCTGACATTGCCGTTGTATTTTTTAAGCGCGTCAGCAATCAAAGTGCTCTCAGTATCCATTAAAGAGTGATTGAGCTGAAGGATACCTGCTTCATCTGTCTTCTTCTGACCAAGGGCCGACTCCAAATTCTGGCGCAGATACATCGGGAGCTGCTCGCGCGTCAGCCATTTATCATCTCCAGACATGCAGACCATGCTTTCCACTGCATTTTCCAGCTCCCGGATGTTCCCTGACCACCGGTATTCCTGAAATGCCTGAGTAAGCTCAGGATCGAGTTTCTTAGCGCCATAGTCTTCAGAATGCTTCCTCAGGAAAAATTCCGTTAACAGCGGAATATCTTGCTTACGTTCGCGCAAGGGCGGCAAGTAAAGGGAGATCACTGACAGACGGTAAAACAAATCCTCTCTCAACATGTGTTCCTGCAGGCAAGTGAGCGGATCGACATTAATCGAGCTGATAATCCGGCAGCGCAGGGCGATTTCCGTCACACTTCCAACCTTACGGAAGCTCCTTTCTTGCAGGGCGCGCAGGAGTTTAGCCTGCAGCCCAATGCTCATAGAGTTAATCTCATCCAGATAAAGTGTGCCCTCGCCCACATACTCAAATAAGCCGGTGGTTGGCACTGCGCCCGTATACGCACCCTTGACCGCGCCAAAGAGCATCGTTTCCAAGAGGTTTTCCGGAATCGCAGCACAGTTAAGCGCCACAAACGGCTGCGAGCCGCGCGGGCTGCCGTTGTGGATGCTCTGAACGAGCAATTCTTTGCCTGTGCCTGTTTCTCCGTAGATTAGGATGTTGGCCGAACTGGTCATGGCCCGCTGCGCACCCTCGATCACGGTCTGGATGGCTTTGCTTTTGCCGATGATATCCCCGAAAGTATAATAAGCCCCTTGACCGGGACGGATGTTTCCTGTTTTCTTCTTAGCTATAGCCTGTTCCTGAGCCGGCAAGTTGAGGTCTTTCTCCTCGTCCTTAGGATCCTGAAGCTCAAAGGTGCGCGTAAGAATTTCTTTAATGTGCGTGAAATCCCGGCATACGGAATATACGCCGAGCAATTCATCCCCTTCCAGAATAGGCACGGTTGTAGCTACGGAATGAACTTCTTGCCCTGTATTGGTAAAATACTTCTGGTACGTCTCCGCAAGAGGCTGTGCCGTCTGTGAAACCCGCAAGTGCTCGCTTGTCTCCGGAGATTCCCGGTAAAGCTGAGTAATGTGTTTGCCCAAGGCGTAGTCAGGATCGAGCCCTTCCAAGGTAGCTAGTTCCTGATTATAAAAAGTGACATATCCGGCAGGGTCTGTCAGCAATACTCCTTCGTGAATTGAGTTAAGAATGGTCTCATACATTTTGACTTTTTTGTGCAAAACCTCTTCTTCGCTAACCGGCTTGATGCCAACCCGATATCCACCCTGGTCTGCACGAAGTGGCCGGGCATGAAGAATTAAGAGTTGGCCTTTCCAGGCAATGATTTTCGAATCAGTGTAAGCCGGAATCGTCGAAACCGGAATGCCCAGGACTTTTGGCTGCGTGTGCATGTCTTCAAGATAGCGATTGGCCGCCCCTGAACAGGATTGCAGATGCAAAAAACGGTCAAATATCAGAACGGCCGGATACCCATTATCTTTCAGAGAAACGCTGCGTCTGAATTTCATTGCTTTCAATGTCCTTTCTATACCGAAAACGCCAGGTGCGGCTGCACTACGGTGAGACACCTATAATTAGTTCGCTTTTTGATGTGTATCTTCCTGCAGATTTTGAATAAAACGCAAATTTTTTTGCACTTATGTAATTTAATTGCGCAAAGAGATTTGGCAAATGTTAGAGGATGCAAAAAACGAACGGACTCTCTTTGAGAGGTCCGTTTTGCACTCATATTTTGGGGTTTGTACCGAATTAGGGTTTGCACTTGATATTAAGGTTTTATGAGTCTCGCAGGTTCTCCCACACCATTTTCCCTTTTTTGATCACGGTGTCCACAGGGTTGTTGCCGAAGTGGTAGGGGAGATAGTTCAAATTGGGCACATCGAGAATGAGCACATCTGCCTGTTTCCCCACTTCCAGGCTCCCCACCAGGCCAGCTCTCTGGAGGGCGTGGGCTGCATTAATCGTGGCTGCAGTAAGAGCTTCTGCCGGAGAAAGTTTCAAGTAAAGGCAGGCCAAGGTGAGCACCAAGGACATGGATTCAGTCGGGGATGAACCCGGGTTAGAATCTGTGGCCAAGGCCACCGGCACTCCGGCTGCCACCATATCCCTAGCCCTAGCATACGTGTTCTTGGCCAAGTTAAAGGATGTAGCCGGGAGCAAAACGGCTATCACTCCGGCCTGGGCCAAATCTTTAATCCCTCTGTCAGACGCCTGGAGCAAATGCTCAGCGCTCACTGCCTCTATTCTCGCTGCCAGCTCCGCTCCCCCCGCTGCTTCCAGCTCATCCGCATGGATTTTGGGCTTAAAGCCCAATTCTTTCGCCCTAGCTAAAATCCGTTCGCTCGACTCCAGGCTAAAAACACCAGGCTCACAGAATACATCGCAGAACTCAGCTATCCCTTGGTCAGCAACTTGCGGCAGCATTTCCTCAACGACGGTCTTAGTAAACTCTTCTTCACTGGAACCTGGCGGCACGGCGTGCGCCCCCATGAAAGTCGGCACGAGGTCAAGGACTTCCTCCTTATTCAACTCAGCGATCAGCCTTAAGGCCCGCAGTTCTTCTTTAAGGCTTAAACCATACCCGCTCTTTACTTCGGCAGTGGTAGTTCCTAAGCTCAGCATCGTACGCAGGCGTTTCTTAGTCTGTTCTTTAAGTTCCTCATCACCGGCAGAGGCTGTAGCGCGTACGGTAGAGAGAATGCCGCCGCCCTGCTTTAAGATTTCTAAATAAGGCACGCCCGCCAGCTTTAAGGGCAGCTCATTTTCGCGCGAACCACCATAAAGAACATGGGTATGGGGATCGACAAAACCAGGAGTTACAACTTTTCCGCTGGCATCCAGGCGTTCGGTGTCCGGACCGACCCATCCTTCCCGTTCCAGGTCGGCAGTTGTCCCCACCGCCGCAATTTTATCTCCGACAATCGCCACGGCCCCGTCTTCGATCAACCCGACCTCAGCCATTGCGCTTCCACGCGCCGGTTCTGCCGAATATCCCCTGACCGTAGCCAGATAGCTCGCAGAGTGAATAAACAAATCCGCCTGAGACATCTAAACGTCACCCCTTAAAACCCAAATACCCTCTTTTCCAAAATCTGCTCGTACGAAAAATCACCTAATTTCAAGTAGTACGAAGCCACATCGAGCATGCTGTCAAGCGGTACCAAGCCCACGATCTCGCTTCCGATCACAGGCACGCCGTAGTGAGCCGCTTCTGCCTTAATGTACTCCATCGCCCGGTACAGAGGAGTTGCCTGGGTATCTACCATGTTCATGGAGATCTGCACCATTCCCTGCGCGGCCAGCTCAACTCCCAGCGCTTTAATGTTTACAAATCCGCCGGAACTGCCGCGGATTCCTTTGGCAATAGCCTTGGCAATATCCAAGTTGGTTGTGCCTAAGTTTATGTTGAAAGCAACCAAAGGCGGGCGCGCACCGATCGCAATCGCCCCTGCTTTACCCATGACGCTCGGACCATAATCAGGTTTGCGTTCCGGAGTGTTAATGCTTTCTTTAATGCCCTCGTACTGTCCCCGCCGTACTTCGGCCAGGTTGCGCCTCTCCGGGCGGGTAGCCGCCTTCTCATACAAGTACACAGGGATGCTTAATTCTTGCCCCACCCGTTGTCCAAGCTTGCGGGCCAACTCTACGCATTCATCCATCGTAACTTCGCGTACCGGGACGAAAGGACATACATCCGTGGCACCCATGCGCGGGTGCTCTCCCTGATGCTGATCAAGGTCGATCTTGTCCGCAGCCTTCACGATTAGCCGCCACGCCGCTTCCAAAACTCCTTCCGGCTCCCCGATAAAGGTTATGACCGTCCGGTTATGATCGGCGTTGCTCGAATAATCAAGCAAGGTTACCCCAGGGACTTTCTTAACTTCCCCGACGATTTCTTCCACCACATCCAGTCGTCGGCCTTCACTGATATTTGGAATGCACTCTACTACTTTAGACATTAAAGTCACCGCCTATTTCCCCATCTTCTTAAACATGCCTTTGACCAAGTCCTCCACCAGCGCTTCCTGCGGGATATACGGCAGGGTAATGTGCCCTTGCCCCTGGTAGCGCTCGTTAAACTCGATGCTGGTTTCGATCGAATGCTGGTTGCGCGCCCAAGAACGGCGGGCGACTCCGCCCATCACGTCCCAGAGCAAGGCTGACTTAATAATATTATCCACGCGCTCACTGCCATCGAGCACCAGTCCAAAACCGCCGTTGATCGCTTTGCCGATCCCAACCCCGCCCCCGTTGTGCAAGGCCACCAAGCTCATGCCCCTGGCAGCATCTCCGGCGAAAGACTGTATTGCCATGTCAGCCATGACATTGCTGCCGTCTTTAATATTCGCAGTTTCACGGAAAGGAGAATCAGTGCCGCTCACATCATGATGATCTCGCCCCAGCATTACCGGCCCGATCTCTCCGGTACGCACCATGTCGTTAAACTTAAGCGCAATTCTGACCCTGCCTTCCGCATCCTGGTACAGAATACGCGCCTGGGTCCCTACCACCAGTCTGTTCTTGTCCGCATCCTGAATCCAGACATAATTATCCCGGTCCTGACCCCGGCGGTTCGGATCAATACACGCCATCGCCGCATGATCTGTCTTTAACAAATCTTCACTCTTGCCGCTTAAGCAGACCCAGCGGAACGGTCCATAGCCATAGTCGAACAGTTCCGGACCCATGATATCTTCCACGTAAGATGGGAAAATAAAGCCGTCTTTCTCGTCCACGCCGTTTTTAGATATCTCCTGAACTCCGGCATCAAAGATAGCTTTCATAAAGGCATTGCCATAGTCAAAGAAATAAGTGCCGCGTTCAGCCAGGATTTTAATAAGCTCAAAATGGCGTCTTAAGCTTTTATCCACAAGTTCGCGGAACTTCTTGCGATCTGTAGCCAGGAGACGGGTGCGTTCCTCAAAGCTTACCCCCTGCGGACAGTACCCGCCGTCATAAGCCACGTGGCAGGAGGTCTGGTCCGAAAGCAAATCCACATGGATCTTGTTTTTAACCGCATATTCCAAAAGATCGACCACATTCCCATGGTAGGCAATGGACATGGCCTCTTTCTTGTCCATGTATTCCCTGGCAATCCGGAAAACCTCGCTCAGGTCTGCCGAAGCCTCCTTGACCCACCCTTGATCGTGCCTGGTCTTAATGCGGGATGCATCAACTTCAGCCACAATCCCGACTCCGTTGGCGATTTCAATCGCTTTAGGCTGAGCTCCGCTCATTCCGCCTAAGCCGGAAGAAATAAAGAGGCGTCCTTTTAAGTCCCCGTCCTGCGGCATTCCAAGCTTGAGCCGGCCAGCATTAAGCAGGGTGTTAAAAGTCCCGTGCACAATCCCTTGCGGCCCAATATACATCCAGCCGCCGGCTGTCATCTGGCCATAGTTGGCCACACCCATTTGCTCCGCCGTTTCCCAATCCTCCTGGTTGTCAAACATCCCGACCATGATGGCATTCGTAATGATGACACGGGGAGCTTCCGGCTTCGACGGGAACAGTCCGAGCGGATGCCCTGATTCCAGCACCAGGGTTTGTTCATTGGTCATAATCTCCAGGTACTTTTTTATCAGGCGGTACTGGAGCCAGTTTTGGCAGACACTGCCCGTTTCCCCGTAAGTTACAAGTTCGTATGGGTAAAGGGCCACGTCCAAGTCCAGGTTGTTGTCAATCATCACCTGAAAAGCCCTGCCCTCAAGGCAGTTTCCCTTGTATTCCTCAATGGGCTTGCCGTAAATGCGCCCTTGCGGACGGAAGCGGTAAGCGTAAATCCGGCCCGTGGTCCGCAACTCTTCCAAAAATTCCGGAGCCAATACTTTATGAAGTTCTTCCGGCACATAGCGAAGGGCATTCTTCAAAGCAGTTTTAGTCTGCTCCGGCGTCAGCTTAAAACCGCGGTCCGGAGCGCGGCGAATTCCTTCTGCGAATTTAGGGTATTCTGGCAAGACCGGATCAAGCTTGACGGTCATAGCCTTAGCAATGTCGAGGTTGCTGATCATCTTTTATCCCCTCCTTAAAACCCTAGAGCGTCGATGAACTTGTCCTGGAAATCCATGCGGCCTCAGCCGCAGCCTTCATCACGGAAGTCCCGGCGGGTAATTTCAATCCGGTCCGGAAGAAATGTCACCTTATGTTTAGTCATTTATCTCACTCCCCAGATATAGTTACAGTAGCCCCGAAGGGCTACTGTAAGAATCACTCTTTAGCTTAGGAGTACAGCCCGTTGCGGTGGAATGTTAAATAGTTCATGCAATAGGAGTCTTTGCCCAAGAGAGCCTGCGAACCGTAAACAAAACCCATCATCGTCTTGTCAAGGGGATCGAGGATGTAGCTGTCCATGCCCATGGTCATGGTTTGCACCATGAACAGTTGATTTAACACTTTGCGGTTTGGCAATCCGTAGGAAATGTTGCTCAGGCCGCACACCTTGTGCACGTTCGGAAACTCCTTGGAGATAAGCGCAACAGTCTCTAATACTTCCAAACCGGCATTGTCCCCGGTACTGACCGGTTTGACCAAGGGGTCGAAGTAAATATCATCTTCAGCCACCCCGGCTGCGGTCAAGTTCTTATGCAGGGTGCTGACAACACGCATGCGATCATCCGCAGTCTCCGGCATCCCGGTATCATCCATGCAGAGGGCTACAACTTTGGCTTTATACTTTTGCACCAGCGGCAAGATTTGTCCGTAGCGCTCTTTTTCCGCCGTAATGGAGTTGATCATGGGCTGTCCGTACTTGGCTAAAGATAAGCCCTTTTCGATCGCTTTCGGATCAGGGCTGTCAATACACAAAGGAGCTTCCACAGCTTCTTGCACCAGGTTCACCAGCCATTCCATAATGTCTACTTCATCATACACCCTGGTGCCACAGTTCACATCAATGTAATTGGCTCCTGCCGCTAGCTGGGCTTTGGCAATCTGTTTAATGTACTCGCCGTCTTTGTTCTCGACCGCTTCTCTAATCGCCTTGCGGCTGGTGTTAATCAATTCACCGATAATTAACACTAAAGTTACCTCCCGTCAGTTTCAATACTCATACCTTATTACTATTTTGCGGAAAGTTGTTTGCACAGATCCGTGGCAGCAGCAGCATCAGGAGCATAGCCATCAGCCCCGATTTGCTCAGCAAAGGATTGAGTTACAGGAGCACCGCCGATGATAATTTTGACACTGTCGCGCAGTCCTTCTTCTTTAAGAGCGTCAATCGTATCTTTCATGGAAAGCATGGTAGTGGTCAGAAGAGCGGACATGCCGATAACCTGAGGCTTATGCTCTTTCACAGCTTCGACAAATTTTGCCGGAGCAATGTCAACTCCGAGGTCGACAATTTGGAAACCGGCGCTTTCGAGCATCATGTTAACTAATTTTTTGCCGATATCGTGCAAATCCCCTTTAACCGTACCAATCACCACTTTGCCGGCAGTTGGCATATTGCTCTCAGCGATCAGGGGCTTAACCAGTTCGATTCCGGCAGCCATAGCTTTAGCAGACATCATAACTTCCGGCACGAACATATCCCCGGCTTTGAAACGAGCACCCACCACGTTCATGCCTGGCATTAGACCGTCGTTAATAATGCTGATGGGATCAACATTATCATCAATCATTTTTTGGGTGAGGGTTTTGACACTTGCAAAATCCCCGGCAATAACCATTTCCGACATTTTATTGAATTCACTCATTTGTTTTATGCCTCCTATAATCAATAGTATTATTTGATACTCAAGCAATTTCTCCTACCGCATCTAGTAAAACATTTCCGCGGAGAATTTTGACAGCCAATTCAATGTCAAGATAGGCTACTCTGTCTTCCTGAAGCTTCGGAATGTGCTGCCTGAAGGCATTGTAGGCCTCCTGAGTGCCTTTGCCCGGAGTATTCCCGCGCAGGTCGATCCCCTGGGCGGCGCAGAGCAATTCAATCGCCAGCACATACTGCGCGTTTTCCAAAATGGTGCGGGCCTTGCGCGCGGCGATCGTCCCCATGCTGACATGGTCCTCCTGGTTGCCGGAGGTGGGAATGGAGTCAACACTGGCAGGATGGGCCAAAACCTTGTTCTCCGAGACCAAGGATGCGGCCGTGTACTGAGCGATCATGTACCCGGAGTTCAGCCCGCCTTTCTCTGTCAGAAAGGCCGGCAAGCCGCCACTTAATTGCGGATTAACCAAACGCTCGACCCGGCGCTCGGAAATATTAGCCAACTCAGCCAGCGCAATCCCGAGAAAATCCATAGCCAAGGCTAAGGGCTGGCCGTGGAAATTCCCGCCGGAAATGACCTCCCCTTCAGCCGGGAACAAGAGTGGGTTGTCAGTGACAGAGTTGATCTCCACTTCGACCACGCTTTGCACATAGTGGATAGCATCACGGGAAGCCCCGTGCACTTGCGGCATGCACCTTAAGGAATACCCATCCTGCACACGCCCATGTTTAGCTTCAGCCAAGATCTTGCTTTCCGCCACCAGCTTACGCAAATGAGCGGCACTTTCGCTTTGCCCGCGATGCGGCCGCACCTTTTGAATCTTCTCATCATAAGCGTCCGCTATCCCTTCCAAAGCTTCCACAGTCATGGCTCCGATGATATCAGCGCTGTCCGCCAGCTTTATGGCATCATAAGTTGCCAGGGAAGCAATCGCTGTCATGACCTGCGTGCCGTTAATGAGCGCCAGCCCTTCTTTGGCCTGGAGCTGCACGACCGGAATCCCCGCTTTTTCCAACGCAGTCTTGCCCAGCATCCTGGTGCCCTGATATTCTGCTTCTCCTAAGCCGATCATAACCAAAACCACGTGCGACAGGGGAGCCAAGTCACCGCTGGAGCCCACTGAGCCTTTTTCCGGCACAAGCGGGTGCACACCCTTGTTCAGCATCCCCAGTAAGACTTCTACAACTTCCGGACGGATACCGGAGTGTCCTTTGGTGAGCGCGTTGGCCCGGAGAAGCATAATCCCGCGCACCACTTCCGTAGGCAAGGGGTTGCCGACCCCGGTAGCATGGCTCATGATCAGATTTTTTTGCAGTTGCTCCGTCTGATCTTTATTAATGACAACATTACTGAACTTGCCAAATCCGGTCGTAATCCCGTAGACAACCTTTTTTTCTTCCAGGAGGGTTCGTACCATCTGATACGAAATCTCCATGTTAATGGCACCCTGGGAGCTTAACTCCACTTTGGCCCCCTGGCGGGCTACAGCCACCACATCCTCGATCGTCAGGCTGTTGCCATCGATGCACACGGTTTTTTTAGCCGGAGTCGGTTGTTTTATGGCTGCTTTTTGATTACCGAGGGTTTCTGTTACTTCTGCCATCTCTTTTCCCCCACTTTACTGCTTTGCACCCAGTCTAACCCGTGCCTGGGCCAAGACCTCGGCAATCTGGGTTCGGACTTCATCAGAGACAGTTTCAGGTTGATGATTGTCCATGATGGCCTTCAGCTTAGTACGCGCCCGTTCGACCATCGTCTTGCTGCCAGCGGCCGACCAGTTCTCATAACTGTTAAAATCAGAGAGGTCGGACTGCCAGTTCTCTTTGAAATGCTTGGCCGTATGAATATCCCCCAGGAAATTGCCGCCGGGGCCTACCCGTTTGATCGCTTCAACTGCCAGAGATTCGCGGTCAGTGGCGATACCGTCGAGCATTCTGCGCGCCCTGCCAATCACTTCATTATTAATAAGCAAAAGCTCAAGCGATCCAGTTAACCCAAACTCCATGTAAAACACATCATGCATAATATTGCAACCCTGCAACGCGCCCATTAAAGTAAACATGGTGGCTTCCACCACGGCCTGCTCATCCGTGACCTTGGAATTGCTGCAGCCCGCATAACCCCAGGACGGAAGTTTATAGAAATGCGCTAAATTAACGAGCCCCCCCTGGAACATGACCGCTTCCGGCGTGCCGTAAACCGCCTGCATGGTGCGCATGTCCATCGGAGAATTGCCATAGCCATAAATAAAAGGCGCTCCCGCAGCTTTAAGCTGATGAATAACCAAGCCACTCAAGGCTTCCGCATTGGCCTGAACCAAGGCTCCACCCACAGTAGTTGGTACGGAAGCCCCGGCTACCCCGCCGCAGGCGAAGTTAGTCGGCACTCCATGTTCAGCCGCAAGCAAAAGCTTGTCAATTGACTCACGCGGGTGTTGCAACGGGGAAGTAGGCTCAGTGTACAGCATAAACAAAGGCTTCTGCCTTAACTTCTCCTTGCCTCCCACCGCAGCTGCGGCCATGGCGATAATATCTTTGAGCGTGTCCCCATCTTCGGCGATCACGACCTGAGGCTTCGTGGTATTTTGAAGCATGAGCGCATATTGCTCGCGGTTGATCATTCTCTTGTCAACGTCTGACAAAAGCCCCATGGACATCACGAAATCAATGTGCGGCAAATAATCGACAACTCTGATAGCGTTCGCTACATCTTCCTGCCGCCAGTTCCGCCGTTCCTGCGTAAACGGGTCAAGATAGTTAAGCGTGTCTGACCCCGTGCCGAAGTGAACCTTAGAACCCTCTAAATACAGAGCCGGTTCACCTTTGCGATTGTACATGGACACGCGTGAAGGGGCTGAGGCCAAAGAGTTTTCAACCAAATACGTCGGGAAATAAACCCGGTTGCCGTTTTCCACATGCGCTCCGGCTGCCCGCAAAAGTTCCACTGCTGCTTCATGGTGAATCACCATACCGGTCTGCTCGAGAATTTCACAGCTAGCCTGATGAATACTCTGCACTTGTTCCTCACTAAGGGTGCGGAAAAACATGCCGTTGCCGTGTACGCTTCCTACTGCCATTATTAACCCCCCTCTCCCCGTTGCTTTAGTTCTTCTCGACCTCGACAATAATCTCGTTCATCCCTTTAAGGACATCTTCTGTGAGCGGCTCCGGAGTGTGCTTGGCCACAATCTCTTGGGCCAGTTCCTTGGCCTTGTCTTCCACGGTCTTGGAACCCTGGGCCTCCCAGTTCTGCCAGAACAGGCGGTTAAACGTCGCAGGGGACCATATTTCCGAGCGAAAATGATTAAAAGTATGGGGATGGGCCACATAATTGCCGCCAGGGCCTACTTCATCGATCACATCCACAGCCAGGGTCTCGTGATTAATCTTCGTTCCTGCTCCCATGTAACGGGCTGCATCCATAAAATCATTGCACATGGTGAGGAAAGTTAAGGAGCCGGTTTTCCCGCCTTCGAGATAACCCACATCGTGAACTAGATTCGCACCCATTAATTGAGCCATCAAAATCCCGGTTCCTGCTTCCATCCCCGCTTGGGCATCCGGCACCGGAGCATTGACACACCCGGCTTCTGTAAAGTTGGGAATCCCGTAGTACTGGGACAACTGGGTCATAATCGCGTAATTCATCATGGTCTCCGGAGATCCATACAGGGTTGCGGTACTCCTCATATCCATGGGAGTGGCACCGCCGCCAATAATGATGGGAGCACCCTTCTGTTTCAACTGGGCCATGACCACCCCGGCCAGAGCTTCAGCATTCATGAGCACAATCGTGCCTGCTTTGGTCACCGGTGTGGTGGCACCCGAGAGTATGCCCGGGGTATACACAACCGGCACGCCGTATTCAAAACAAGCAAACATTTTACCGACACCGTCATTGGTGTGGACCAAGGGCGAAATGGGCTCAGAGTACAAAATCAGGAACGGATTCTGTCTAAGTTCTTCTTTCCCACCGGCCACCACGGCTGCCATTTTCAATTGCGCCCGCATGTTGCGCTCGTCATGGGCTGTCACGATCATCGGCTTCACCGTATTGGCAACCATCGCCTGAAACTGATGCAAATCGCTCACTTTAGCGGTTTGATCAGAAGCAATGGCATAACTCATCACAAAATCATAGTTAGGCAGGTAATCCATCACGCGGGCCGCCAGTTCCACGTCTTTCTTGGTGGAGCGCCGGTATTCCCCGCTTTCAAGGTCTATGGTAAAAGGCAGGTCTGAGCCGGTACCGAAATAAGTGCGGTTTGTTTCCAGCGGCATCACGCGCTCTTTCTTGCGGTTGGCTACCACAATTTTGCGCGGAGCCATCCTGATCGCTTCCTCTACCAGCCAGCCAGGAATCCTGGCCCGGTTGCCGTTGACAATACAGCCCGCATCTTTAAGGAGCTTAAGCGCTTCCGGGTGATCAACCTGGACCCCGGTCCTTTCTAGAACTTCCAGAGTCGCCAAATGAATTTCTTCCAGCTGGTCTTCTGTCACCCAGCGCAGCAAAGGTGTAGCTTGGTGTGTTTGATTGGAGCGAAATCTAGTCATCTACTCCTGTGACCTCCTCGTGCTTTAATATATGGAACGTTTTAGTTTAAAGAGATGGAAGGAAGTTGAGCTTGTGTTGTTAAAACTTTTGCAATATTCATGCCAAACCCTCCAAACCCCTGAAATTAGCTCGCAGACAGGCCTTTCACTCTTGCCAAACCTCACTCACACGCCAAAAACTTATGCTCACCTTAGTTTGTCCCAAGGCTGGGCGCAAGATTTCTTTGGCGCATATTTTTTTGGCGTTGCATCAACTTTTTGCACTTAATTGTTGCATATTAATAGCTTTACTGGGACAGGCGTCAGCACAAAGGCCACACCCCCAGCATTTCTCAGGATCAAAGCCGACTTGCGTGCGTGCCTTACCCTTAATCTTAATTTCTTCATCGGTCCGGTGAAAAGCGGAGAATTGACATTTGAGAGTACAAATCCCACAATGAGTGCACTTATCCAGGTCGCGCTCCGCAACATATTGAATTACAGGAAATACCCCTTTGGTTCCCTGTTCTTGCGCCAAACGGGTTGGGTAGCAGCAGCAGGAACAGCAGTTGCACATCCAGGTCGGGCCGTTCGTACGCCAGTCGCTGTTGACCTGGTGCATGAGGCCGTTCTTATGCGCCATTTTCACAATTTCTTTGGCTTCTTCTTTTGTCAGCTCGCGCCCTTGGGTTCTGTCTGTGATCGTATCGTCAAAAGCGAGGCAAGTTCCGGTCGGCCGCTCGCAGTTCTCGGCCAGGCGCCGACAGTTGCAAGGAACGAGACGGATCTTGTGCACCGAGTCCATTAGCTCATCCAAATTGCTAAGAAGCTCAAAAGTCTCAGGAGCCCGCGCCACCGCTTCCCCACGCGTCAGTTGGGCAATATAGGGCTTCATCCCTTCTTTATATACGTCATAACACCACCTGTCCAAAGCATCCCTGATCTCTTTGTCCAGTTCGCGGTAGTTCTCTCCAAATTTGCACTGGTAATCGAGCTTGTCATAGAAATCAGCAGCAAAATAGCGCAGCTCTCCATCTTGTTCTTCGCGGTTGGCAAGGTTCTTCAGATAAGCTTCTTGCAGAAGTTCCACAGCCTGTTTAAGCTCAATTCCTAATTTAGCCGCTACTTCCGCGGCACTCAACTTACCTCCGTCCAAAGTTAAGACCAAGTCAATATCTTTTTCCGATACAAAGTAAGATAAATAAGGGATAACAAATTCCGGGACAGCAAATAATTCAACAAAGCGCTCTATTTTGGACATAAAAAAAGCCTTCCTTTCTGTACCAGACGAGGCGAGTGCTAAGCCTTGCGCCTTCCCGATAATAGGACGGGAAGGCGCAAGGCAATGTTGACTTATACCAAAACGAATTACTTAATGAGCCCTTTGCTCTTTAAGAACGCAGTGGAAACTTCTTCGATAGATTTCTTGTCCACATCTACTTGCTTGTTGAGATCAGTAATCGTGGCGGTGTCAATCACAGAACTTAAAGCCTTTAGATCTTTAGCGAGATCAGGATAGGCATCGAGAATTTCTTGTCTCACAACCGGAGCAGCATTGTATACCGGGAAGGCCTGTTTGTCGTCTTTAAGCGCAACCAGGTTATCAGTAAGGATACGCGGCTCAGTGGTGAAGGCCAAAGCCAGGTCGCCCTTTTTGTTTTTCAGGGTATCGTAGTTTAAGCCCATAGCTACGTCGACAATATCTCCTTTAGGCATTTTGAAATCATAGGTCTTTTCAAAAGCAGGGAGTCCGTCAGCCCTCTCGTCCCACTCCACAAAGCTTACAAACTTAAGGTGGGTGCCGCTCTTAAGCAGGTTGACATAGTCAGAAGTGGTTTTTAAGTTGTATTTGTCAGCCACTTCTTTAGGAGTGACGATAGCATAGGTGTCGTTCAAAGGAGCATAGTCAAGCCAAGCAATGCCATTCTTAGCATCCCAGTCTTTGATAGCTTTATAAGCCGCTTTTTCCTCAAAAATAGGATCGGCCTTCATGAGCGCCAAAATTCCGGTGCCGGTGTACTCCCAGTACATATCAATTTGCTTGGATACAAGCGCAGGACGGATAACTGCCAGCTCGCCCAGGCCCATTTTGTTCTCTACAGGATACCCTTTGCTTTGCAGGTACTGCAGGCTCATAGTCCCCAGAAGCTGAGCCTCGGTAAATGTTTTCGAAGAAATCTTAATGGTCGGGCCTTTCTTAGTCGCTCCTGTGTCTGCGGATTGAGTGCTGCCGCAGCCGGCCACGCCGCCAAGAGCGAGTGCGAGAACGAGCGCCGATACAACGCTGATTAGGGTTAACTTTTTCTTGAACAATTTCATTAAACAATTCTCCTTCCTAGTAGGTACATCCCTTTGACAAACTTTTCCCCTGCTCCCGAAACCCCTCCTTCCTGCTTAAGCCAGCAGGCTTTATCCGATGGCTAAGTACCACTAAGACTTCCACTTCTTAGTGGAAGATAAGTGGCACTAAGCCCCTGGATAAGTTCAACTAGACTTCAGATGGACTTAAACTCCGGCTGAAGCAAGTTTCTCAGTGAGCCCGTACGCCGGGTGGAGTGATTTTATATTCCAGGTAGCTCAGAGCCCGGTCAAAGAAGATGGACATGATCGCTCCGAGGCCCGCCCCGACGATCAGGTATTCGGGCATAAACAGTGCCAGTCCGCCAATAATCATGTTGCCTAGGCCCCCGGCTCCGATCAAGGCCGCCAGAGTACCCACACTTACAACATACACGGTCGAAGTTCTGATCCCGCTCAGGATAATCGGCATCGCCAAAGGCATCTCTACTTCCAGCATAATCTGTCTTTGGCTCATTCCCATACCTGCTGCCGCTTCCTTAACATCCGCGCTGACTTCCAGGAGGCCGGCGATGGTGTTGCGTACGATCGGCAACAAACTCTGAAAAAGCAGGGCCACGACTGCCGGTTTAAGCCCCAGCCCTAAAATCGGGAGGGCCAGAGCGATCACAGCCATACCCGGAATCGCATTCAGGATGTTTAAGATATTAAGAGCAAATACGCCGAACTTCCGGTATTTCGGCCTTGTCAAAAATACCCCTAAGGGCACAGAAATGATGATCGCTAAAGCCACCGTAATCAAAACTATCAAAAGATGAGTCAGCAAAGCTTCCGGTGCTTTCTCAAAAAGGGCGATCTGAAAGCGTTCCCATGTCAGCTTCATTTACTCACCCACTCTCCGGTAAACATGCCTGCGGATATCTTTAAATGACATCATCCCCCAGAGCTTGCCCTCATTCAGCACTCCTAGATAGTCACAGTCATATTCAAGCATCACGGACAAGGCATCAGGCAAGGGAGTCGCGGTTTGGACCAAAGCTTTGCTCCGCTGCGCTCCGAGCATCTGCAAGCCTTCAGCATCACGCGGAGCTTCTCCGTTTTCCATTTCCTCCCGGGTCAAATAACCGTAAGGCTTGTCCTCATCATCGAGGAGGAAGGCCACTTCCGCGTGTTCAGCCTGCATCTTGCTCAGGGCATTTTCCAGTTCGCTCGGACGCACCCCACAGACATCCCGGCGGGCCGCTTCCTCCACACGGTAAAGGAAAAGCTTTTTCACGATCCTATCATACCCAATGAAATTCTCCACAAATTCATTGGCCGGATTAGTCAGCACTTCTTCCGGGGTGCCAAACTGCACTAGTTTCCCTTCCCCGAAGATCGCAATTTTATCTCCCATTTTTATGGCTTCGTTTATATCGTGGGTCACGAACACAATCGTTTTCCGGATTTCCTTTTGCAAACGCAGAAACTCGTCCTGCAAATGCGTACGGGCTATGGGGTCGACCGCTCCAAAAGGCTCATCCATCAGCATAATCGGGGGGTCAACCGCCATCGCGCGCGCAACCCCGACCCTTTGCATCTGGCCGCCGCTGAGCTGGGACGGGTACTTGTTCTTGGTCTTTTCCGGGTCTAAGCCCATCATCATCAGAAGCTCATCCACCCGCTTCACGATCCTATCTTTAGGCCACTTATAGAGACGGGGTACAATTGCAATATTTTCCGCAATCGTGCGGTGAGGCAAAAGTCCGATTTGCTGAATCACATACCCGATGCCCATGCGCAGATGATCAGGATCATTATCCATCACACTCTTGCCTTCAATGGTAATGCTGCCGGCCGTAGGTTCGATCATACGGTTAATCATGCGTAGGGTCGTGCTTTTGCCACAGCCTGAGGGGCCGACAAGCACGCATATTTCCCCTTCGGGTACAGAAAGAGTAAGGTCAGCAACCGCCGGGTGGGGTTGACCTGTATATTGTTTAGTAACATTTTTAAGCTCAATCATTGGGCATCCCCCTCTAACGTGTGTTTAGCTAGCGCGTAGCAGGTCTAATTACCCTGCCTTTCTTCATCCGCTGGTGTTGCTGTAATTTTAGCGACGAACTTTCATTCCCTTGGGGATGACCATTTTCTCAACCGCACCCAGAATAGTATCCAAGGCAATGGCAATGATCGAGATGATAAGAGCGCCCATAATAATCATCGAAGTGTTCGATCTGACGAGCCCTTCCTGGATGAAGCGACCGAGGTTGCGTTCTCCGATATAAGTAGCAATCGCAGCGATCCCTGTAGTCATAACCACCGTAATCCGAAAACCGGCAAAAATAACGGGCATACCCAAGGGCAGTTGGATTTCCCGCATGATGCGGCCAGAACTCATGCCCATCCCCTGAGCTGCTTCGATGACATCGCGATCGACATTTTTCACCCCATCATAAACATTACGGATGAGAGGCATCATCGCATACAGCACCAGAGCCAAGAGAGCGGATTTCCTGCCCAAACCCAAAGCCGGAATTGTCACCATGATCGCAAACAAAGACAAGCTCGGTATGCAAAAAATCGTATTGGCTAAAGCCATTACCCGCGCCGCCCACTTATCATTTTTCGTGAGCAAAAGCCCAACCGGAACCCAGATAAGCAGTGAGATTACTACGGCTGACAATACCAGAGTGAAGTGATTTTCGGTATACTCCATGATTGTCTTGGTATTGCGCTGAAAAAAATCCACTAAGTTGATGTCCACAATCCCACCTCACTTTGAAAATAATTTTATGCAAAATCCGTACCAACTTTCAGACAATTGCAAAGGTTGCAGCTTAAGCACCCCAGAAAAACGCAGTGCATATTTTCTTTGCTCTTCAGACAAAAGAAAAACGGGCTAAGCCTTGAATTAGCCCGAATTCCTGCTGTGCTGCAAAATTTTCTGTCACTGCCAAAAAAATTTGCTATCCCATTTGTTCGATTCCCAATTTGCGAATGCGGTACTGCAAATTCTGGCGAGCAATTCCTAAAGACTCAGCAGCTTTGGTAATATTGCCCCCGTGGGCCCTCAAAGCTTCGGTCAGCACTTGTTTTTCAGCATCGCGGAGAATCTGGGCAAGTGTACCCTCTGCTTTAACAATATTCCCTCGTAAAGCAGCATCCTGACTGACAAACCTGGTTTTCAGATACGGGGGAAGGTGTTCTACCCTAATAATCTGACCCCCGTCGAGCATATTGACAGCACTCTCGATAACATGCTCAAGTTCGCGTACATTACCAGGCCACGAGTAGTGCAAGAAAGCTTCCTTTAGCTCTGAGGAGACCCGTACCTCTTTCCCACCGTAAATTCTTTGAAACTTATGCAGGAAATACGTTAGCAAAGCCCCAATATCTTCTTCCCGTTCCCGTAGCGGGGGAATATAAAGTGAAATCACCGCCAATCGGTAAAAAAGGTCTTTGCGTAAACTCCCGGTATTAATGGATTCCCACGGGTCCACATTGGTTGAACTGATAACCCTGCAGCGCACCGGGATCTCCGCGGTTCCTCCCACCCGGCGCACAGACTTCTCCTGCAGCACGCGTAGGAGTTTGGCCTGCAGACTTATACTCATGGAGTTTAATTCATCTAAAAAGAGAGTCCCTTTTCCGGCTTGTTCAAACAGGCCTTTGCCATCCACCGCTCCGGTAAAAGCTCCTTTGACCGTACCGAAAAGGATGCTCTCTAACAGGGTTTCCGGAATGGCGGCACAGTTGATGGCAACAAACGGCTCGTCTTTGCGGCTGCTGTAGTTATGAATTGCCTGCACTAACAGTTCTTTACCTGTACCTGTTTCTCCGAAAATGAGCAGGGAGCCGTCTGCTTCGGCCGCTTTTTTGGCAGAATTAATTAGGTTTTGCATCCCCGAGCTGGCAAAGATCATCGAGTCGAAAGAATAGCGGGTGCCATTGCTGCCCACATACTCCTGTTCCTGCCCGATCTGGTCCTGAAGCTGCATTGTTTTCGTCAGTAGCTCTTTAAATTTGGTAATATCCCGACAGACAGAATATGCTGCCACGACCTTGCCTTCATCATAAACCGGAAAGGTGCTGGCAACGATAGTGATTTCTTTGCCATTAGCTGTAAAATACGTTTTTCTCTTTTCCAGAACAGGCTGACCGCTCTGGATTACGCTCAGGTGTTCGCTCGTGTCAAAGGTGACAGCATCATAAACTTCTGTCAGGTGCTTCCCGATTACACTCGGCGGCTCAAGACCTTCTAACTTGCCCAACTCTGAGTTATAGAAAATAATTTTGCCCGTGTTATCAGTGACAATAATTCCCTCGTGGATGGATTCAAACACCGCTGATAAAACTTTAGCAAGCGGGACTTGGCTTAACATTTGTCCCTTCCCCCAGATCTAATGCGAACTTTTTAATGCGCATCGGAATTTTCGTGTAACATCTTTAGCTTCGCTAAATTTGAGCAAAATTCCTGCTTCTATTGAACAAATTCAGCTACAAGTTCGCTCACTTCCCACGGCAGGGCTGCCACTTGCGCTCCCGCGGCAGTAAGCGCTTCGACCTTGCTTTGGAAAGTCCCTTTCCCCCGTTCGATAATGGCCCCGGCATGTCCCATCCGTTTGCCGGGAGGTGCACTTTTGCCCGCGAGAAACGCGACCACCGGCTTGCTCATCTCTTTAATATACTCTGCGGCCGTTTCTTCTGCATTCCCGCCGATTTCCCCGACCAAGACTACCGCTTTGGTTTCAGGGTCAGCTTCAAATTTCTTAAGTATGTCCACAAAGGAAAACCCTACGATTCTGTCCCCACCTAAGCCTACGACGGTGGACTGCCCGATCCCTGCTTTGGAAAGCTGGGAAACTATTTCATAGCTTAAGGTGCCGCTGCGGGCGACGACTCCGACTTGTCCAGGCAAGAATATACTGTTGGGCATGATCCCGATCTTGGATTTCCCAGGGGAGATGACGCCGAAAGTGTTAGGCCCTACGATTTCCACCCCTTGTTTGTGGGCGAAGGCCATGATGTCCATGGCATCATGAAGCGGGACGTGCTCGGTGATGATGACCAGGGTTTTAATTCCTGCTTCCATGGCTTCAAAAGCCGCATCTTTGACAATTTTAGCTGGGATAAAGATGACGGATGCGTCTATGGGCTCATGTAATACTGCTTCTTCGACACTGTTATATACAGGCACCCCCTGAACGTCC
The DNA here is from genome assembly GCF_054657415.1 of Paradesulfitobacterium aromaticivorans. NCBI lineage: Bacteria > Bacillati > Bacillota > Clostridia > Eubacteriales > Peptococcaceae > Paradesulfitobacterium > Paradesulfitobacterium aromaticivorans. The sequence continues at coordinate 356,633 of NZ_BAAHYT010000008.1, forward strand.
TGCCCCCCTTTGCCGGGTGAGACCCCGGCGGCGATTTTACTCCCGTAGGCAAGCATTTGCAGAGTGTGAAACTGCCCTTGGTTGCCGGTCATTCCTTGAACCAGGATTTTGGTGTTTTCATTGAGGATGATGGCCATGGTTTAAGCCTCCTTTGCTCTTGAGTGAGCTAAAGCTACTACGCGTTCGACGGCTTCTCCGACTTCTTCGTATGAATTGATCCCGTGTTCGCGCAGGATGGCGACTCCGGCGGCTTGGTTGGTGCCGACTAAGCGGATGACGACCGGGATTTTTATGTCGAGGGCGTTTTTTACTTGGACATAAGCCTTCGCTACGTCATCACAGCGGGTAATACCGCCAAAGACGTTGATGAGTAAGGCTTTGGGCTTAGTGGAAAGGAGAATTTCCAAAGCATGGGCCATGGCTTCGGTGCTTGCGCCCCCGCCTGCATCCATGAAGTTGCGCGGGTCTCCGCCAAAATGCTTAATAATGTCCAGGGTGGCCATGGTGATCCCGGCACCGTTGGCCATGACCCCGATATCCCCTTCAAGTTCGACATAGGAAATGCCAAGCTCACGCGCTTTGACTTCCCGTTCTGTTCGTTCTTCGACTACGGGGACTTCCTGGGCATAGCGAAAAGCTGCTTCATCATCGAGCGTGATTTTGCCGTCAGCGGCTAAAACGCGCCCGTTTGACACGACCAAGGGATTGATTTCCACGAGCTCAGCGTCATACGTGCGAAAGATCTCATACATTTTAAGGATGATTTCACTAGCCTGATTGGCTTCCTCTCCGCTTAAACCTAAGCGGCGGGCAATCTCTTGGGCAGCGTAGGGTCTAAGCCCCACGGTAACGTCAATTAAGCGCTTGCTTAGTTTTTCGTCCGGCACTTCCTCGATTTCCATGCCTCCGGCAGCGGAAGCGAGCAGGAGCGGACGCTTGGCATTACTATCAACTGTGATAGCTACATAAATTTCTTTATCGATCTTAAGTTTTTCTTCAACGAGGATAGTTTCTACTTTTAAGCCCTTAATCTCTAAGTTTAAGAGTTCGCGGGCTCGTTCCACCGCATCTTCGGCCTTGTCTGCAAATTTAATTCCTCCGGCTTTGCCGCGCCCGCCGGAGAGCACTTGGGACTTAAGCGCCACGGGTGCAGTTTGGCTGACAAAGTCTGCTACAGCTTCCGCTTGGGTAAATACTGCCCCTTGGGGAACAGCGATCCCGTTGTGGCGGAAGATTTCTTTGGCCATGTATTCGTAAAGCTTCATCTGCTTAGATCCTTTCTTCTCTTACTGCTCTTCTGCAGAGCCAATGCGCTGCCCCCAGTATTCGAGCAGGTCTTTTAAGGCGCTTTCGAGGTGTTCCTCTATTCTGTCTTTGGCCTTAGCAGAGTTACGCTCCAAGAGAGCTTCGTAGATGGCTTTGTGCTCCTGGACCATGATCGGGGCGCGCAGGGTGAGAAAGCCGATGCTCGACTTTAAAAAGCCGTTCCAGAGGCGCACGATCATTTTGTAGAGGCGGGGAGATTTGGCAGCAGTGTAGATTGTTTCATGGAAGGTGACATTAAGCTTGGAAAGTTCAGTTAAGGCGTTGCTCTCAAGGCATTTATCCATACTAGTGCAGATTTGCTCCAGTTCTTTGAGCCCGTCTGCAGTTAAGTTATTGCATGCCAGTTGCACCGCGGCTCCTTCGAGGAGCGCGCGCATGAAGTAGATCTCCCTTAAGTCATCCAGGCTAAAGGAGGCTACGGAAAAACCTTTGTACGGGTGAAAGTCTACGAGGTTGTCTGCTTCCAGCCGCAGTAAAGCTTCTCTGACGACCATTCTGTTAACTGAGAGTTCGACTGATATTTCGTCTTGCAAGAGGCGGTGTCCAGGAGGCAGGATGCCGGAAAGGATGGCATCGCGCAGGTTTTCGAAGACCATTTGCTGGGCAGATGAGTGATTTTCTGCTTTTTCGAGAGGTATCGGTTTACTGGGCACGCCGAAGTTGCCGCGGTATTTCTCGAGCATTTCTTTCATGAGTTAATCCCTCCTTAGTTTAACTATATTCTTCCCTGCCTCCAGCGCCTTCTTATTAAGCTCGACGTAGGCTTTGGGAACCCTCTTTAAGACAGCTGCTTCCAGAGCTTCCGGGCTTACAAGGTTGGCGGCGCTGTTTAAGGCACCTAAGGCGACGATGTTGCCCACCATTTCTTTGCTCAGATCCTGCTTGGCTGTCTGGATGATCGGGAGGCTTAGGACGGTGGCCTTGGTCTCCGGGACATTTTCCACCAGGAGGGAGTCCACGATAACCAAAGCCTTCTTGGAAGCAAGCGGCAGGTACTTGTCACAGGCTTCCTGAGTTAGAGCAAGAAGGATGTCCGGTTGTTCCACATGCGGGTAATCTATAAGTTCCTTGGAGAGAATGACTTCCGCGCGTGAGGCTCCTCCTCTGGCTTCCGGGCCGTAGGCCTGAGTTTGGATGACGTTGAAGCCTTCGCTTAAGGCGGCGTCAGCGAGGATGATTCCGGCCAGGATCAAACCCTGCCCGCCTGAGCCTGAGAGCTGGATCTGGATAGGATCAGGCCAGGTTTGTTTATCGATGTCCAGCTTTAGCTGGGCGAGTTCACTCTTGTCCGCGGGCACGTTTGACCACCTCCATATATGCAGCGGTAAATTCAGGCGCATCGTGCCTGTGTAAGACACCGATGGTGAATTGTCCGTCTTTCACTTCCGCTTTCCCGGCGCGCACTTTATCGATCCAGACGGCGTTGTCTTTCTGCCAGCGGACCATGTCACTGGGAGATGCCATGCCATTGCGTCTGCCGTAGGATGTGGGGCAGTGGGTGACGGCTTCGATGAGGGAAAAGCCAGGGTTCTGGGCCCCTTCCATGATGAGCTGGGTGAGAAGCTGGTTGTGGTAAGTGGTAGCCCGGCCCACATAGGTGGCACCGGCTCCTTCGGCCAGGCGGCAGATGTCAAAGGATTGTTCGATCATGCCGTAAGGAGCAGTGGTTGCTTTTTTGTCCCGGGGAGTTAAAGGGGAAAACTGCCCGCCGGTCATGCCGTAGATGTTGTTGTTAAAGATGATGGCAGTTAAGTCGATGTTGCGCCGAGCAGCGTGGATAAGATGGTTGCCGCCAATGGCTGAGGAGTCCCCGTCTCCCATGATGACAAAGACTTTCAGGTTGGGGTTGGCGAGTTTGATGCCGGTGGCGAAGGGGAGGGCCCGGCCGTGGGTGGTGTGAACGGTGTCAAAGTTGAGATACCCGGCGGCCCGTGAGGAGCAGCCGATGCCGGATACGATGACGACTTCATCCCGGGGGTAGTTTAGTCTTTCTAAGGCCACGGCGAAGTCGCGCAGGATGATGCCGTTGCCGCAGCCGGGGCACCAGATGTGCGGGAGGGTTTCTTGGCGGAAGTAGTCCATAACATCGAATGACATTATTTCCCCTCCTTTGGCGTGTCAGCTTGATGAGACTGCACAGACTTATGAGGCTGAGGCTTAGCGGACTTAGGTGATACGACAGGCTTCAGCGCTCTAAGTGCTTCTAAGATTTCATCAGGGTTAAACAATTCACCGTCCACGCGGCCAAGGTGCTTGACCGCAGAGCGGCCTTTAGCGATTCTTTCTACTTCCAGGACCAATTGACCCAGGTTCATCTCTGGTACCAGAATCGGGATACCGCGCTCTGCCACTTCCTCGACAGCTTGTGCCGGGAAAGGCCAGATCGTGGTAGGTCTGATCATACCGACTTTAATCCCTTCCGCACGCGCCAGTTTGAGCGCACGCAGGGCGGTACGGGCCGTGCCGCCGTAAGCGAAGATGACGATCTCTGCATCTTCGGTTTGCGTTTGTTCGTATTCGATGATTTCTTCAGTATGGGCTGCTACTTTCCCGCTAAGCCTGCGAATAAGCTCGTCTGTTACTTTGGCGCTCCCGCTGGGGTGTCCGACTTCATCGTGCACGAGTCCGGTGACATTGCAGCGGTAACCCATGCCAAAGTCCGCTACGGCGGGGACTTGGTCTATGGCTCCGCCGAAAGGTTTATAACTCTCGCGGTCTCCTTGGGGACGCGGTCTTTCAACGAGCTTTAGCTGGCGCGGGTCAGGCATTCTGACTCCTTCGCGCAGATGGGCGACCACTTCGTCCATAAGCAGGATGACCGGGGTTCTGAACCGTTCGGATAAGTTGACTGCTTTAACGGTAAGGGTGTACGTTTCCTGAGCGGACCAGGGGGAAAGTACAATGGCCGGATGATCCCCATGCGTGCCCCAGCGCGCCTGCATGACATCCCCTTGGGCCGGTGCGGTGGGACGCCCGGTGCTTGGCCCTCCGCGCTGGACATTGACGATGACGCACGGAACTTCAGTCATGCAGGCATACCCGAGGTTTTCCTGCATGAGAGAAAAGCCGGGGCCGCTGGTAGCGGTCATGGCTTTGACGCCTGCAAGAGAGGCTCCGATGATGGAAGCGATGCTGGCGATCTCATCTTCCATTTGGATGAATTTTCCTCCTAAAGTAGGCAGCTTTTCAGCCATCCCTTCGGCAATTTCAGTTGAGGGAGTGATCGGGTAGCCGCCGAAGAAGCGAACCCCTGCGTCTAAGGCTGCCTGGACGCAGGCTTCATTTCCTTGCATTAACCGGACTTCTGCTAATTCACGCATCTTTTATCACCCTAATCGCAAAATCTGGACAGGTGCTCTCGCACAAGCCGCAACCTATGCATTTTTCAGCCTCCACAACTTGAATCTTGCCCAAAAAATCCAAGGCCAACACGGAGCGTGGACAGGCTCCAACACACAGATTACATCCTTTGCACCATTGCTTTTTGATTTCGAGCTTACAAGTCGGGGTTTTCGTTGTGTCTACCTGGACCAATTTCTCTTCCTCCTTACCCAACCAAATATATTCTTTTTTCCGAAAAGTTTTCTTCTTCTTTTTTGCACTTCCGCAAAATTACGTTGCGCAAAGCTTGTTGCACTTCCCGCTTTGTCTCCTCATGGCCAAGATGTGTTGCACTTTTGTGCCTATTACGGTGCAAGAAGTATGCCATTGACTTTGTCTGCAAACGAGCTCCTATGATGTCAGTCCCTTTCACCATGGTTCAAGCAAACTCCCATTCTCCGCAAAGTGCATCGGCCGAAGATCTCCCACGATCTCTATTCTGGAATCTAACCGTGCTTGAGCGAGGAGGTGTTCAGAAATAAAAATCTCATCCAACTTCAGGGTATTCTTAATCCTAACCATTTTGATCGTGTTGTAATCCACCTCACAACACGTCTGAATGGCCGCTTTAATCGCCAGCAGATCACTCGGCATAACCACCGGGATCTTCGAGGCTTCCGGCACTCTGGACGTCAAAGGGTTAGGATAAGTCTGATTAAAATCAAGCTTCTCAAACACCCTTCTGGTACACACATCAGCCAATCCCAGGCCATGAAAATTTCCATGTGTTTCCTCGGTTAAGTCTAAAACAACGATCCTTTGCACAGTAGGCTCACACTTCACTGCCGGGGTAGGAAATCGGTTGATAATGTTCGTATCCATACCCAGGCCGCTGATGTTCTTGCCTATCTCATCGACGATGAGGACATCATATTCTGAAAATAGGATGTGCGGTAAGTTGCCCCTGGCCTCCTGCAGGAGCCCCGGCTCTCTTGCTAAAATTTCTTCTCTGGGAAGCGCTACAATCTTGCTGGTCTCGTCATACGCATTCTCTAAAATGCCCACGCCAAAAATCACGTTTGATTGTTCAAGCGCCACCCGAGCGATGTCTTCTATTCTCCGGGACATCTGAGCTGGTCCTGCGGCATGGCAGATCTCGGCCCCTTTTTGTTTGCCCAACCCGATCGCGATCATCTTAGCCAAGCCACTCTCAAAAGACCCGTGGAAAGAAGTATGCGGTTTCACCCGACCAACCACCACGGTGGCATCTGCCTTGGTGGCGGCATACTTATCGAAGTATACCGGTATCCCGCCGGCGGACTCTCCAACTTGTACGACATCCATGCTGGCATGGATCGGAGCACCCACCGTCTTCTCGCTAATTCCTAAGCTGCGAAGTACTTCAACTTGTCCCTCAGCCGTCGCACCCCCATGACTCCCCATGGCCGGGATGATAAATGGTTCTGCTCCCACTGCCTTCAAATTCGCCACTACTTCCCGAAGGATCAGGGCTATGTTCGCGATGCCCCTGCTTCCGGCCGTGACAGCCACCCTATCCCCGCTTTTTATTCTTCCGAGAATTTGCGGACGTGCCAAGGTTTCCCTTAACGCCATAGGAATATCTGAAAGTGTGGGTCTGGGAAAACTCTGCCTTATTCTTGCCATTTTGGGAATTTCCATCGGGGCAAGTAACTGCTCTAAGCTCATCTGGCACCCTCCTCAAACCGATAAAGGAAACTCAACTTATTCATAAAACCTGACTAATGTGCATCACTTTGAAATGGCCGCTTTGCTGTTCTCCTTTTGCCAACTGCATTAAACAGGCGGGACACTCTGTCACAACGACATCGGCGTCCGTGCTTTCGATGTTCTTGACCTTTTCGGTTAAAATCTTTTGGGCAGCTTCCGGAAAATCAAGATAAAATGTCCCGGCCCCGCCGCAGCATTTGTCCGCCTGAGGCATTTCCACATACTCTGTGGCACGTTGCAAAAGGTCCCTCGGCTGTTTCTTTATTCCTTGTCCCCGCACAAGATGACAAGGATCATGATAAGTGACTTTCAAAGCGTTCTTACGGTTTGGCTGATAGCCGACTTCATAAAGATATTCGCTTAATCCCATTACCTTTTGGCTAAACTCCTGTGCTCTTTCTGCCCACAGAGGATCAGCGGCCAGACGATGCCCATACTCTTTCAGGGAACTGCCGCAACTGGCACAATCCGTAATGATCCGATCCACATTCGCAAAAGATTCAATATTTTTCTTGGCCAAAGCTTGAGCTTGATCCGCCATGCCATGGGCCAAATGGGGCATCCCGCAGCAGGCACTCTCAGGGGTGATGACCTCAGCCGTCTTATTCAGCAATTTGACTGTCGCCTGGGATGCCGCCGGGAAGAACATCTTCATCGCACACCCCTGGAAATAGGCGATTTTACCGTGAAGCGGCATTTCCGGACGTGTCATTTCCGGGAGAGGAGGAAAAGCAGCGGGACCCGCAGCCATTTCTTGAAAATGACTCTTTAACTTCAAAGTCCCGGCCGCCAGGCTGATGAGCGCATTGTTTCCAAGAAAGCCTGCAATAAGTTGGTGCTTAGCCCGGCGTCCCAACTTTTCAGCCGTATATTGCCTAGCCTCAATCATCGCCTCATCCGTTTTAACCTTGCTCGGGCAATTCTCCGTGCAAGCCTTGCACAACAGGCAAAATTCAAAGGCTGCAGCAATCCTGGAATCGGCGGTTAATCCGCCCTCGATCATGGCTCTAACCGTGGCGAGCTTGCCCCTGGCTACTGCCGTTTCCCGGTGAGTCACATCATACACCGGACAAACGGTCAAACAGGCTCCGCAGCGGTCACACTGATTAACGGTTGCTTGGATCTTATCAAGAGACATTATTTCATTCTTCTTCACAAGCATTCATCCATTCTCAGAAGATCTTCCCCGGGTTAAGTATCCCTGTCGGATCCAGGGCCTTCTTGATGCTCCGGATCGTCGCCATGCCCGTTTCCCCCAAAGCATCAGCAATATAGTCTTTTTTGGTAATTCCGATCCCATGTTCGCCGGACAGCGTTCCACCCACAGCCAAGGCTGCTTTAAATATTTCGCCAACTGCTTTGTCCACTTTTTCCTTTTCCCCCGGAAGGCTCAGGTCTGCGAGGAGGGAAGGGTGTAAGTTTCCGTCCCCGGCGTGACCAAAAACCGCCAATTGCATGTCATATCTGGCAGCAATTTCCCGCAAGCGTTTGACAATTTCCGGCAAAGCATCACGAGGTACGGAAATATCTTCGGCTATTCTATTCGGAGCAAGCGCCGCAACTGCAGAACTCATACCTCTCCTCAAACTCCAGAGTTCATCTTCTTCCTCTTGGGTCTTGGCAATCCGAAATTGTACAGAGCCACACGCTGCACATATTCTCTGAGCTTCCCCGGTTTGTCCCTCTAAACTTGTCTCGTTGTCCCCATCGAACTCAAAGATGATTCCAGCCTTGACGTTGGGATCCAGTTCAAACTTCCTGAATTTAGCAACGGCCTGAATACTGATCTGATCCATAAGTTCCGCTGCCGCCGGAATGGCACCCGACTTAATCGACCGGCTCACCGCTGCACAGGCTCCTTCCAAGGAGTCAAACAAAGCCTGGGCCGTTCGCCGCATTTTGGGCATAGGGATCAGCTTCAAAGTTGCCTGGGTGATAATTCCCAAGGTGCCTTCCGAGCCCACAAACAACCGGGTCAAATCATACCCTGTCACATTCTTAATCGTCTTACCCCCGGTTTGGAGCACACTCCCGTCAGCCAGAACGACCTCAAGCCCCATCACATAATCCCCGGTCACCCCGTATTTGACAGCCCTCGGCCCCCCGGCATTTTCCGCGATATTTCCTCCAATCGTGGAATGTTTCAAGCTCGAAGGATCAGGAGGATAAAACAGGCCCTGTTGTGCACAGTACTGATAGATATCCTGAGTCTTAACCCCAGGTTCAACCGTAATCATCAGGTTTTTGTCATCGAACTCAAGAATCTTATTCATTTCATCAAGGCACAATACGAGGCCACCTTCGACCGGAACGCTTCCGCCGGTACGCCCACTGCCCAGACCCCTGGCCACAACCGGTATCCCGTACTTATTTGCCAGTTTCATGATTCTGGCGACTTCTTGCGTCGATTGAGGTTTAATCACCAAGTCTGGTTTGGCCGCCGGAATCAGCGGTAAGAACGAAGCATCGTAAGAGTAAGTAAATAAGTCTAGGTTTTCGCGCAAAATGTCTTCTGATCCCACGATTCGGGAAAACTCGTCCATAACTTTCTTGTCAATCATATTTTCCCCCCTTGTGCTCTCCAAAAATTTGAGATGGAATGAAAGTGCGTTCAATTTTGACAGAAAAATCAAGAATCCAAGAGTATGTATGTTGTATGACAACTACAGTCTAACACCGCACATCCCTTTTTGACAATACTATATTCCACGCGGATGCGTTCGCACGCAAAAAAACAGAAAGAACGGTGAATAATCCCCGTTCTGTATTTCTATCCAAGATCCTTGTACAATTCCTATCGCTTTGTCCCTGTGCCAACCCAAATTATTCATTCGGCAGATGTACCTTGTTTTCAGTTGCTGAACCGAAGGAACCGGTGATCTTTTCCCAAACTTTTTCCAGGTGGACTTGGCTTTGCACCTTGGCCAAATCCGAGTGTTTCTCTTTAATAGCCTCAAATATGGCAACATGTTCTTTGTAAACTTGCTGACGCTTGCGCTGCCGCCCTACATTTTGAGCTAAAGTCAGAGCAAGGCTTCGATGGTAGTGTTTAGAAATATAATCCACAATATCCAACATGATTGGATTCCGGGCAGCGACGACGACTGCCCTGTGGAAAGCGAAATCTTCTTCATCCCCAATGGCTTTTTCGTCACCGCTCACAGTCTCAAACCGGATTAAAGCCTTTTCGAGATGCTCCAAATCTCGTTCGTCCCTGCGTTGAGCGGCCAGGGCTGCAGCTTCCGGCTCAATCATCTGTCGCATTTCCAAGAGATAAAGTGTATCTTTGACATCCATTACCTTATCAACAAGCGGCTGTAGAACCGGAACCTCGAAAGCAGCTTTTACGTAGCTTCCTCCACCCTGACGTGACTCAATCATGCCCGACGCCGTCAGGACACTCAGGGCTTCACGCACAGGGGAACGGCTTACCCCAAACATCTTGGCCAATTCGTTTTCCGAGGGCAGACGATCCCCATAGGCATAATGACCATACTGAATCATTCTCATTAATTCTTCAACAATCTGTTCCGATGCTTTACGTCTGGATATCATATGCATCTCACCTTTTTACGCGAAACTTCTTCAATTTCCCAAACTCGTTCTTTCTTCTTGGCCTTAAACGAACAACATAATTTCACTGTTATGTTATTCTCCCTAATTGAAGTAATTCCTTCCCCGCCGCACCAACCATCTCCTTAGTCCGTAAACTCCCGCATCTCAACGTACGCATAGATCTTGTCAGACAAAAGCAGAATCAGGGTTCCGACGATTACTTCCGCGAGAATTATCCCTACCTCAATCATACGGTCTCCACCCCCAAGAAAGTACCCTGCTGCACCACCTGCCGCGGCAGTTAAGGCCGTAAGTAAAAGCTGGAGAAAAACCAGCAGCGGATAAAATATTTTACGGTCAAGCGAACTCGGCAAGATGGCATACGCCAGCGATGTAAGGTTAGTCAGTTCATAATAAACAGACACCGTCAGCAAGGAGAGGGAGGCTGCATTCAGCCAGATCCGTTCCCCAGAGGCAACCACTAGGAAAAGATTCAAAAGAAAAATGTTGAGGGCGAAGCGCATTATAGGAAGAACATTGATCGCCAGCATCTTACACAGAAATGAGCCGGGGAGGGTATAAATATAAGGCAGGGCCAGCTCCGAATTAACCGGAGAAATAGTGGTGCGCAAAATGAGGATATACAAAATAACTCCGTTAACCATAAACAGCAAGCCCTGGACATCAACATTGCGCCAATTGGCAAAGCCGCCAATGGCCAGACCGGCTAAGGCTGCTGCCAAGCTTATATATCCAAGGTATTCATTAAAACCGTAGCGCCGTTGCGAGACCACCTGTTTGAACCAAAAGGCACCGCTTCCCAGATACCGCGGTTTAAGCGCGACTTCGCGGCCTCGCCGCGAGAAACGGGAAAAATCCCAAGCCTGCCACGCCCCGCCTTTCCTTTTTGTTGCCCGTGCTTTTTCCATCTTGGCGCTGAATTCGATGACATCTTCATAGTAATCCTGGGCCAAACGAAAAACCAAATAATCAACTAAAACGATAGTTAACAACAGGAGCATTAGAGAAGGATAAGTTCCCCCTGCCTGGCCTGTTAAAGCGACTTTCACCGGCTCAACAATCCAGCTAATGACCGGAAAATAGCGGATGCCTGGAACTTGGTAGCCGAAGGCAAGGTGGGAAAGATTAAAGGTTGGCCACAGCACACTCAGCCAACTCCCTACAACCCACACCAGGCTCAATCCTAATAACCCTTCTATCCCCTTAATGCGACCATAGCGTTTAGCTCCTAAGAAAATCAGGAAAGAAAGTGAAGGTAACAAGAGCGCGATCGCAGCCACTGATAAGTAAACAAAAAAAAGGTTTATCCCCCACACCCCAAAGTTAATCAGACTCGGGGTAACAAAAAGCAGTAGAAGCGCACTCTTGGCCAGAGTGGCCGGAATCTTTTTTAACATATTCCAGAATAAAATGCGGTTCGGTGCCAGCGGGGAAGGAAAAAGCAGGTTCACATCCCCCATGTTAAAAGAAAAAGCCGGACGCTTCAAAGCGGAAAATCCAGCCCAAAAAACCAACCCGATCACGGCTAGCGCATATCCTGCCACGATCAAATCCTTCCCTTGAGTAAAAACAGTGCGCCTGTTGCCGAAAGCTGGGAAAACCACCAACACAACCCACAACGCAAACAAACCATATGTAATAAGCTTTTTAGGATTACGGCGAATTTCTACGATATAATTCTTGGCCTGATTCAAATCCAGGCGCAGCATTAACAAGTAATCACGCATTGGCTGTGACCTCCAGGAAAAGTTCCTCCAGGGAAGCGTTTTCTCCCCCCAAGCGAGTGCGCAACTCTTCCAAGCTCCCGTCGGCGATTATTTTTCCCTTTTTCAGGACAATCACCCGGCTGCAGATGTTTTCGATCGGATCTAATAAATGCGTGCTGATAAACAAAGTTCTCCCTGCTTCCTTAAGCTTCAGGGCCAACTCCTTGAAGGTCCGGATGGCTTTGGGATCAAGTCCGATCATGGGCTCATCGAAAAAGAGAATTTGCGCTTCAGAGATCACCCCGCAGCAGAGGGAAAGCTTTTGTCTCATCCCTTTAGAAAGAGCTTTGCTGAATTCCTGCTTTTGGTCCAAGATTTCAAATTCCTGCAACAGTTCTTCCGCCCTCTCCTCCCACCCCCGAACCTCGTAGGCGGCCGCGATAAACTGCAAGTGTTCCCAAACGGTAAGCATCCCGTAAAGCTGAGGGATCTCCGGCACATAAGCACTAATGCGTTTAGCTTCCCGGGAACCCCTCGGATACCCGTTAATAAAGATTCGTCCGGAAGTCGGCCTTAAGAGCCCGATGATCGACTTAATCAACGTACTTTTGCCTGCCCCGTTCGGCCCTAGCAAACCAATGACTTCACCCGGCTCTAACGCAAAGCTCACATCGGATAGAGCTGTCTTAGACCCAAATGTCTTACTCAGGTTTTCTACTTGGAGAATTTGTTCTAGCGGCATGTCTTAACACTCCGTTTTCTATTTAGAGGTTGTCGGCTGCACAGCACCCTGCAACCTTTTTAGCCTAATTATTATCACTAATACCGGCCTGAATTAAACCCTTAAACAGCATCCTGCTATGTCCTGCTCCACTCATGCTTTCCGGATGCCACTGTACTCCGACACAAAACTTAGCCCCGGATTTTTCAATGCCCTCGATTACTCCGTCAGGAGCAAGCGCATTAAGCATAAATCCCGGCGGAATTACCGACACTGCCTGGTGATGAAGGCTGTTGACTGCAATCCGCTTTTCCCCCAAGATTCGGGCCAAGGCCGAATCCTTGACCTCAACTTCATGCCAGGGAAATTGGCGCGGTGCTGTTTGACTGTGAAGCATCGCTCCCTGATGCTGGGAAGAAATATCCTGATATATTTTACCCCCGGCAGCGACGGCCAGCACCTGGATTCCCCGGCAAATTCCCAGGAGCGGAAGGTCACGCTCCAAAGCGGCTTTGCTTAACAGCAGTTCACCGAAATCACGCTCCGGCTGGCATTCCCCAATTCCCCGGCGTGGGTCTTCCCCTAAGTAGTACGGGGAAATATCCCCTCCTCCCGTTAGTACCAAACCATCGAGCAAATCCAGAACCTCCTGGGCTTCGTTCAAAGACTCTACCGGCGGCAGCAACAGTGGGAGCCCTCCGGCTTCTTTGACACTCGTGACATAGTACACACGGGGAAAAGTTTTAAGTTCCTCTTGGCCGTGGGCCACCGTGATCCCAATCACAGGTTTTTTGCTCATATCTCCCCACTCCTTTCTCTGCGCTTCCGTCTTCACTTCCAGTTTCACTCTATGGCTTAATATCCTTTCTTTTGTTATCTATGTTCGCATCTTAGGCCTTGAAATCCTCTCAAACCGTGCGTCTCACGAAAACCCCGGTCCCTTCCGCAGCCACTGTGCCGTCTTCCAGGCTAACGCTGCCAACGGTGCGAAATATTTTACCCCCACCTTTAGCTATTTCCCCGCGCAGGTACAACATACTTTCCGTGGGCGCAGGGTTGCGAAAGCGCACCTCCAAGTTGGCAGTAACACTCCAAACACCCGTCTGCTCAATGGCCTTGGCCATAATCTCATCCAAAAGCGCGGTCACAATCCCTCCATGCACAACGCCGGGATAACCCGCATACTGCCCCGGAATCTTCACTTCAGCCAACGCAACCCCATCCTCGTAGCGACACTGTAGATGGAGTCCATATGGATTCTTGGCCCCACAGACAAAACACTCATTGTACTCTTCCATACCCCAATTCCTTTCATCCGGATGCAAATAAAAACAGCGTTGGCTTTGGTGAGTCCAGTACGCTGTTCATTCCGCAAACCCTATTTTCAAACATCTATTAGCCCCAAGCTAACTTCAATGGCCTGGTCTACCCTCAGCATGACTTCTTCATCAAGAACCGCTACTTTTTCCTTAAGACGACTTTTATCAATCGTTCGGATCTGCTCCGTCAAAATAACCGAATCTCTTTCTAACCCGCTTCTTTTAGCACGAACCTCAACATGTGTAGGAAGTTTAGCTTTGGCGATCTGAGAAGTGATGGCTGCGATAATGGTCGTCGGACTAAACTGGTTCCCGATATCATTTTGAATGACCAAAACAGGTCTTGTTCCTCCCTGTTCTGATCCGACGACGGGGTTTAGTTCAGCGTAGTATATCTCCCCGCGCTTAATGATCATTACCGACACTCCACGTTCTTTTCATCATAGTATTGTATAACTTCTTGTTCAGTAGAAAATAACTCCTTTGCCATGGCCAAATTAAGCTGAGCCATCTCTTGATAGCCCTTACGCATTTGCTCGCGGATACCTTTTCTCCGGCGTTCATGTAAGATACTATTGATGGCTTCACGAATGAATTCGCTCCGATTCCTTTTTTCGAGCGTAACAATCCCATCAACTTCGGCAAGTAAACTCTCCGGTAAGCTTATCATGATCCGCTTACTCTCAGCCACATTAGCACCCCCAAATCAATTAGCCAAAGCTATACTCTATTATAGACGTCTGAAAGAAAAAGTGTCAACGAATAGAGTGTCTGAAACAAGCTAATTACCTAGATAATTGGAGTTTTCGGCCTTGTAAATACTGGAATATGCTCTCAAAGCCCGTAAAGACAGCATTTTGTTTACGTAAGTTCTACTTGTCTTAATTTCTATATCTAGTATTTGAGTATAGCATGCTTGATATACATTTGCCTAACCAAAGATTATAATTTGTTATTGCATTATTGATTCAAGCTTATTTTTTCCCTGCCCCAACCAATCTTTCAAAAATCGTTCGGTGAGCCAAAATCTCAAGCTTATCATCAAGCACAGGCAAAGGGAGTGCATACTCCCGACGCTCACAAGCAAGCTCCAATAACAAGTCTGCCAGATGCGGATTTTTAGGAAGCAGAGGCCCATGCAAATAAGTACCGAATATATTGTGCCAACGTACTCCTTCAGTCAAGTCTTCCCCGTTGTTGCCGTGTCCGGAAAGAACGCGGCCCAGCGGCGAAACTCCTTGTCCCAAATAGCTCTTGCCGGAATGATTTTCAAACCCGACCAGTGTGCTCAAAAATGCCTGTTTCTTTTCCTGCTTTCCTGACTCCATAACCCCAGGATTTAGTTCGACTGCAACGTTTCCGATCAGCCGCTGAGTTCCGGCCACTGTCCGAACATCGATAATTCCCAGACCCGGTATCTTCTCGCCCCCGCCTGTTTGATAATACTCTCCTAAAAGTTGATAGCCCCCGCAAATAGCCAAGACCACCAAGCCATCGGCAATCGCCGCCTTAAGTTCATCCTGGCGTCTCATTAAATCTTCGACCAGCAGGCCTTGTTCCCGGTCAGACCCGCCCCCGATAAAAAGGATGTCCATCGCACGAAAATTAAGCTCATCCCCCAACGAAGCACGTTCAACCTCCACTGCGAACCCGCGCCAACGGCAGCGGGTTGCCAGGGCCAGAATATTGCCCCGGTCGCCGTAAAGATCAAGCAAATCCGGGTACAGGTGGCAAATATTTATTTTCAGATCCCCTTCCCTCATGCGCTGGCCTCCTCAGGGTGCCTCTCAGCCACAGCAGTCGCATCCCCACTCTGCCTAGCCAGGATTTCCCGCAGGGGGAACAGAGCTGTGTAGGTCGGGAGCGCAAACACACTGTCCTCCGGCCGGCGGCCCTGCTGTAATAGTGCAACTGCCTGATCCAGAGAGTGTTCAAGCATAAGCTTCTCCATTCCGATCCCGGCGTATTTCAAACGTAAGGCCATGTCTTCCGCCCGCAGACCGGAGCACACTACTTGCCTAATCCGGCTCTGCTCAGCTCCTAATATCTCAAAGTCTACATCCCACAGCCAGGAAATATCCCTGCCGTCAGCCGCCAGATCATTAATCACAATCATAAGACCTATATCTTTATCCGAACCAAGAACAGTTCGTAAGACTTGGTTAAACCCTGTAGGGTTTTTAACCAAAGTTAAGGTCACTCTGCCCTGGGGCAGGAGAAACCTCTCCATCCGGCCTGCCTGTGGCACAAACTCCCTCAGCCCCCGCTCGATCTCGCGCTCATTTACCCCCAGTATGCGGGCAGCCGCCAGGGCCGCCAGGGCATTGTAAAGATTGTAGTATCCCTCAAAACTTAGAGAATAGGAAGTAACCCCTACCCGAAAAAGCATGTTCCCGTCTTCCATATGCACTTCCTGAGCCAAAACCTGCGTCTGCGGGCGGGCGAAAGCACATTCCGGACAGTGATAAATTCCTAATTGCCCGTAATGAAACAGAGAATACCTCAAAGTGCTGCCACAGACCGGGCAAAAGCGCGCTTCCCGCGTCTCCCGACTCTCAGCCTGGCTTTCCGGGGTTCGCTCCACCCCGTAGTAAACAGCTTGTTCATGTTTAAGGCCGAACTGGGCCACCAGTGGATCATCAGCATTTATAATAAGAAGGGATTTCTCAGGTATGGCCTCCTGCACTAGGCGAATCGTCGTGTCAAGTTCTCCGTAACGGTCCAACTGGTCGCGAAAGAAATTCGTAATAATCGCTGCTTTGGGAGCAAGCTGGCGGCAAAGCTTGGGCACAGTTGCCTCATCCACTTCCAGCAGAGCAATTTTAGCCCGGGGCGAACCGCTCCAACCGGCCTGCTCCAGCAAAGCACCGGCGATGCCACTTACCAGATTAGCCCCAGCCTGATTAAAGGCAAAGTCAAGTCCGGCTGTCCGCAGCACATTGGCCAGGAGATTGGCCGTCGTGGTCTTGCCATTGGTCCCGGTCACGATTATAGTACCATCAGTGTAGCCCCGTCCTAAATGCCCGATAATTTCAGGGTCTAAGCGGTTAGCCACCACCCCCGGAAAAGTCGTCCCCTTCTTTCCGAGCAGCCTTAACGTCAACACCGCCAATTTGCCCACCCACAGAGCTGCCCAGAAGCGCCAAGTTCTCATACTTCTAATTTGAGGTTTTGAGCCCCCAGCCTCTTGCGCCTTACCCGCCTCTTGCATGTGATTATGATTAACTATATGCTTATTAACATCCTGTTTTTCAGTCATTTAGACTCCTAATATTTTTCTATTACGTACTGATTGTACAACCCCTTTCCTCTATTATCAACCAAAAAGCGCTCACATCAAACAACTGCGAGTGTAATAAACCGGTTTATTTTCGAACGGTTAACCTTTTGTACTTATAAAAATCTAAAAAAGTTTAGCGAATCTCAGCCGTTTCCGACAGGAAAAACGTCTTTTATAATGAAACAGTATAGTGGGGGTGATTAAGTGGCTAGTCTGCCAGTCGCCGATCCACAGTTGGTGGCCAGAGCCAAAGCAGGAAATCATTTAGCATTTATGGAGCTTATCGAAAAATACCAGCAAGCCCTTTACTGTACTGCTTTAAGCATCGTGGGATCAAGTTGGGACGCTTATGACGCCCTCCAGGAAACCATGCTTCAAGCCTATCTGTCTTTACCGAATCTTAAAGACAACCGGACTTTTAAGTTTTGGCTAACCCGCATCCTTGTCAATAAATGCCACGACCTGCAGCGCAAGCAAAAACGCGTCATACCCTTGGCCCACGCAGGAGAACAGCCCTATGAACTAACCGGACATGAAGAAAATCTCGATTTGCTTAATGCCTTAGAAAAAATTGATTCCAAATACCGTTTAGTGTTAAGCTTAAGGTATTTTCAGGACTTGCAGATTAAAGACATTGCCGCCCTGCTTAAGTGCTCGGAAGCAACCGTCAAATCCCGCTTGAACCAGGGCTTGCAAGAACTCAAAATAATCCTTGGTTCCAGGAACGATGGGGAGGTGCTCTAACATGAACTGTCAGGAAGTACTGGACAACCTGGAACTTTATATTTCCGGCGAACTTGAACCCGAAGTGGCCGACCCGCTCTCACGCCATCTGAAGTCCTGCCCGCATTGCCACCGGGAGTATATCCGGTCCCAAGAACTCATCAACAGCCTGCACCAGCTTCCACAGCAAATTCGCCTAAAGGATGTGTTAAAAGTGCAAATGCAAAATGAAATAAACAAAAACGCAACCTCAAAAAAATTCAAGCATAGATCAGGTTTTGCCATAGGCGCGGCCGCCGTCTTTTTCGTCCTGTTTACCTTATCCAGCACCCTGTTGGCATTCCCTGCCCTCGCCGAAAAATACACTCCTTCTTTGCCGATCGTCCAGAATCTAAGTCATCTCAAAACGGAAACCGCCGCCCTCAAAGACCAGACCGTAGCCCTGCAAAGCGAAGCCGATGCTCTTAAGGTCCAGATGAAGCAAATTGACGGCACCAGCCTAAAGGTCGTGGAAACCAGGGCGGCCCTAGACAGCGCCGACAACGCTCAAGTCCAAACCTTAGCCTTAAGTTTCATCAAAGCCCAATATAAAGGGGATATGCAGAAAATCCAAAGCATCACCACCCCCGAGTTCTATCAGAAAATCCAGACCCGCCAGAGCCAGTATATCTGGACTGACAACGGAGCCGTCATCTTTGGCAGCATCACCAATGTCGCCAAAGAAAAAGACTCCTACCTCGTCTACGTCCGCATCAGCGACAGCCGCGATGACTCTGAATTCCAGGAAAACTTTATATTAGTTAACGACAATGGCACGTATAAGATTAAGGAAGTGGAGTTGGATAAATAGACTTTCCCAGTCTGCCATCAGTTCATCTTGATGGATTTCTATTCAGGCCTAATTATTGCAAAACAGCCCCACAAGCTGGACATACAAAATCCCCTTTTGAAATCCCCGGCTACCTCCCTATCTTGTTTACTCGGTGTGGAAACCGAGGTCAGTGTACCCTCTTGACGTCCCTGAGTAACGAGCCGCAAAGCGGACAGGTTTCCACATCCCGTTCAACTCCTTCTTGCCCTAATCAGTTTAAGTTCATCCAGTAAATCTTCCTCTGAACTTAATGCTCGTTCCCTTCGCTTATTATAGAAGCATGATGGAAATGACGATTCAAGGACGACTTCTCACTAAAAAAGATATCGAATGGATTCGTGAACTCATTGACAGGAATCCACATTGGCATCGGACCCGGTTGTCTCAGGAAATCTGTACGGTTTGGAAATGGGTTAATGCCACTGGCCAGTTAAAAGATATGGCTTGCCGCACCATGCTACTTAAATTAGAACAGCGTGGTTATCTAAACTTACCAGCACGTAGAAGTGCTGCCGGTGGGAATTCAGCTAAATATTGTGTGCCCGTCGAGCATTCTAAGGCCAGCATTGAATGTAACTTACAGGCTCTAACACCATTAACCATTGATGTCGTGCAAAGTCCTCAAACACTAAGATTAGGCGAACATCTGCTCAAGAATTTCCCGAAAGTAAAACCGTTTGTGAACGTGGCGTTTTCGGAAAATACCCATAAGGCCGTGTTATTAACGTGGACCTGGGATGAGGACCCGCCAAAAACGTTACGACGGCGTTTTCGCTTTTCTCACGAATCATTCCAAGGAAGAAGTCTCCGCTAATGAAATACTCTGCCGCTATCGTGACCACAACCAGATCGAGATGAATTTCCGTGATCTGAAGGGTCTGCTTGATTTAGAGCGCATCTTCATGCAAATTCCCGAGCGGATTGATGCCTATTTGTTTATCAAAGTTCTGGCATACTTCGTGCTGGCCTTTCTCCGTTGGTTTGCACAAGAACATGGTTACGGCAAAATGACCGAGTCAAGGATTCAGGACCAACTGAGTGAGATGGGCATTAGCCGGATTAGCATCGAGCCTTTGGGAATCGACAAATGGTCAGTGGCTAACGACAATCCTTTAACGATATTTTTCCGTTCATCCCTTGGACTTCCTGATCCTCATGAAGCGATTAACATACTCAACGCTTTGACAGATGCCAAACGACAGATCGCATTATGGCTCCAGGCGTGGGAGCAGACACATAGGACATTCCTTTCTCAGGTAATTTTATATCGGAAATTTGTTGCCAAGGGGCATTGGCAACGGCCCAGATAACAAACAGATAATCGGGTTTAGCCGTAATAATCTTCTGCAGGTTGGCCGTAAAATCCGGAGTATTGGTTGCCTGAAATTCCTCCAAAACAATCTTGGCACCCAACTTCTCAACCGCTGGTTTAAAAGCCTTAACTCCATCACGTCCATAAGCACTGTCAGGTGCCAAAATGGCAATCTTGACCCCGGGTTTGGCAATCGCAGCGGCTGCTGCAATTGCATCCTGGGAGGAATTCCGTCCCGTGCGGAAAATGTAGCGGTTCCATTGCGAACCAGTAATCGCATCGGCTACGGCCGGTTCAACCACCATAACTTTTTTATACTCCTGCGCCAGAGGCAAAATAGCCAAGGCGTCCGTTGAGCTGGCTGATCCTACCAAAATGTCCACTTTGTCACTTTCCAGCAATTTAATCGCTTTTTGCTTAGCGACATCCGGCTTGGTCTCCGTGTCGGCGATGACCACTTGAATGGAATGCCCTGCTACCTCTTTGGTTCCCTTGGTGGCATAATCGATGCCCAGTTCGAAACCGCGTATACGCGCTTTTATGGCTTAACTCCTTGACGAGTTCCTCAAATATGTCCTTCTTCCCCGGAAAATAAACATAGAATGTTCCCTGAGCCACTCCGGCCTTAATGGTAATATCAACCACCGAAGTACGAAAGTAGCCTTTCGTCCCAAAAATTTCTTCTGCTGCCGCCAGCAGTTTTTGCCGCGTCGCTTCCCCTCTGCTCGTCTTCGCCTGAAATGACTTGCTTGAACTGTTCTCTGCCTCAAGACCCCAATTCTTGCTTGACACTGCGCTCACTCCATTTGCAATGTTATTAGCCTGCTTGGCCTTCAAAGTAAACTTTCCTATACTACTTGCTTTCCGGAAAAAAAGAGGCGTTTATTGGATACCGGTTCAGTGACTACCGCCAGATGAATTAAGCCTAAATCAACTCCAATGTTTGTTTGGGTTTCAGGTTCAATCTTAAGCTCACACGAGACTTCAAACGGGATAGCCAGGAACCATTTCCGGTTCTTGCGCAAGAGTTTGGCGGTGCCCAAGGGATTTAACTTACCGGATCTAACCCCAAGGGAATAGAACCAAGAGCCTTCCCGTTCAACAATAGGCAAATAGAGTTTTCCTTGGTTTGTAGTGAATCCTATGTACCAATGATCCTTCTCAAACTTGAAGTCCCAATTTTGATTGTTGATGCTTACGGGCATGGAGGGTTTGAACTTAGGTAGACTCTTAGCCCGGCCTTCCTTAAAGTCAGACAAAGCTTTCTTCGCTTGACGGATTGCTTCATTTTTGAGAGCCGATTTCAGCTCGAAGGGTACATCTTTACTTGAAAGTTTGGTTCGGCCTTGCTGGAGTTCGCTTAAAACCCAAGTGCATGCTTCGGAGTATGTTTTTTGCAGGGCTAGCCAGTGGCGATGTTTAGATTTGGATGGCTTATAAAGTTCAACTAACTTAGTTATCGTTGCGATTGGATGTCACCTCCTCTCGCAACAATTATAGCATATTCAGAACATATGTTCTAGGTATTTGGTCATTCATCTCGGCATTAAAATACCGAGCTTTCTGGCCAAGTTATAGTAAATCGGGACAATCTCGCATTCCATGCAACACTCTGTACACTACGACCTCATTACCAATCACTTTATAAAAAGCAATGTAGCTCTCGATAATCAGCATACGGTATTCCCGTTTCGCCAACTCATTATCCGGTACGATTTTTGCCGATAAGCGGAGACTCTGCAAGTGTATCGATTTTGTCAGCAATCTTGCCGGTCATTGCAAGCGCCGATATTGGACTGTCTGCCGCGATATAAAAGTATTTCAACAATGTCCTCACGAGCAATTTGTAATATCGTAATTTTATGCTTGCTCATTGTGCAGACCCCTGAGATATTCCCTCACGTCATCTGTCGTGTAACTTGGCGCTCCGCTAAGGCGCTGCTGCTCCGCTTCCAACAGTTTAGCTCTCAGGTTTAGCATCGCTTCTCTTCGCTCATACGCAGCAATGCTCATGACAACCAGTTCACCCTCGCCGTTTTTGGTTAAATAAACAGGCTCAGACTTTTCTTTGCATATTCTTGTTATTTCACCCAGCTCTGTTCTCAGAGCGCTAGTGGGTTTAATCATCATTTTAAACACTCCAATGCATTATTCTGATTTAATTATGCTCTTATTGTGCGTTAAGTTCAACCCACATACTCAAGGAGATGTAGGCATCAGCTGACTGGACATGCCCAAAATTTTTCAGGATAAAGGACTGCTCAGGCGTCATATTAAATTGGCTGAGGACATGGTGTAAAATGGAATTCTTCATGAAGATGGGGGCTAAGAATTGTATGCTCTGGGCACTATAGCCACTCTTCTCAGCCGCACCCCGGATCACCTTAACAAAGTTCTCCAGGGAAACTGCATCAAGGCGTTCTTTCATAGAGGCGGGATCTATGACATCTAAACCATAGTAGAAAACCTGTTCTCCCTGTGCTTTGGCTTTTTCGGCTTCGTTGAAATCCTGCTCGAGCCTGAAATTCTGGGGATAATTAACGTTTCCTATGCCATGTACCGCTACATCCGTAGCGAAGCTCCCGTCCGTAATCATCTCGGTTTCCAGCACTTCATTGCATTCATAGCCTCTTTGAAGGAGGCAGGCCGCCGCCCCATCAGCAAAATTGAACATAAACCTGGCCCGTTCATTTTTGTAATCTATGAGATCGGATTCCCTTAAAGTCTTCCTCGTTTCTTCTTCATTGCGCCAATATCCGGAGAAAACCTGGGGTCCGCTAAAGATGAGTTCGCCTGCTTCCCCTGTTCCCACTTCATTCCCTTTTTCATCAACAATCTTCGCTAGGGTAAAGTAAAAAGGTTTTCCCACCGAAGCATGTTTCAGTTTTAGCTCTTCAAAGTTCATAAACTTAACCGGCGCACACAGATTGGTAGGGCCTCCCTCGGTTAAACCATAACCAAGGCACATTTTTATCCCTTTGTGCCAGAACTTCTCCATCAGCTGCACCGGTGTGGAAGCAGCCTGGTTATAGAGCACAGCCCTATGGGAAATCATGGCCCCTTTGGGGAGTCCTGTGGTGCCACCGGTGTGCACCAGCAAATAGATGTCTTCCAATTCCAATCCCCGGCAGTTTCTGGGCTTAGTATTGGGATAGTTCATAATTCCAGCGTAGGCAATGTTTCCATCTTCGCTTGTCTCTGCCAATACTGCGTAATGTTTCAGCCACGGAAGGCTCTCTCTTAATTCTTGCACGAGCGGGCTAAACACATCTTCATAAAACAAGACTTTGGGCTCTTCGTTTTCCATAAGCCTGGTCAATTCGCCAGGCGTAAGCCGGATGTTGTAGGGAACAAAAATGGCTCCTAATTTGCCGCACGCGAATAGGGCATCAAACATTTCCACCCGGTTCCTGGAAATGAAGGCTACTCTGTCCCCTTTCTGAATCCCCAATTGTTCTGCTAAATAATTGGCCAAGCGGTTGGCCCGCTCGTTTAAGTCGCTGTAAGTATAGTGGATACCGCTGTCCAAATCGATCAGTGCTTCACGCTTAGGACTTAGCTCCGCCATACGGCCAATCAGGTCCCCAAGCCATTCCCAATCCTGATGTATCACTGGATATCCTCCTTTCTCCTAAGCCTTACACGACTAAACCCCCATCGACACTTAATACCGCCCCGTTAATATAACCTGCTTCCTCAGACGCCAGAAAGAGATAAGCATAAGCAACATCACAGGCCTGACCCAAACGCCCGACAGGAGTTTTTTCTTCCATTAACTTAAGCACCTTTTCCGGAATTTTTGCCGTCATATCTGTCAAGATAAAACCAGGTGCCACCGCATTGACGGTAATCCCCTTTTTCCCGAGTTCTTTAGCCCATGACTTTGTGAGACCAATAACCCCAGCTTTGGTTGCAGCGTAGTTAGTCTGGCCGATGTTCCCCATACAGCCCCACTACCGATGAGGCATTGATGATACGCCCATATCCCTGAGCCATCATCACCGGCACCAGGGCTTTCGTACAATTGAATACACCCGTAAGGTTAACCGCGATTACCTTTTCCCATTGTTCACTGCTAATTTTAGTTAGTAAGGCGTCACTCGTAATCCCGGCATTGTTAATCAGGATATCCGCCCGGCCAAACCTTTCAACGACACTGTCTGCCATGTCCTGGGTTTGCTTTTCATCCGTCACATCCACAGGGTAGAAAAAGCATTCCCCGCCTCTTGCCTGCATTTCTTGTACCAGCGCCTCGCCCGTAGTCCGCTCAGTATCTGCAACAACCACCCTTGCCCCTTCGTTAAGGAAAAGCCACGCCGTTTCTTTGCCAATTCCTTTGGCCCCGCCGGTAATTATCGCAACTCTGTCCTTAAGACGCATTAATTCTCTCCTCTCTTGTTCTCAAAATATCTCAGTCGCGTGCACCGGTCGTTACCGGAGGTTCCTTTTTGCCCCTCAAGATGCGACCGAGTGTCCCCAATATCCCTCCCGGAAAGAAGAGCACAATGAAGATGTAGAGCAGCCCGAAAATGATGTACCACCGTTCAAAAATGGGATGAACTTTCGCCAAGTCGGACAACCAGTTTTTGGCCGCGTTGGTTATGCCGGAGCCGAGCACAGCGCCGTAAAGGGTTCCGGTACCTCCAATAGTAGTCATGAGTAAAGCGTCGATCGTCTTGTCTACGGCCATAACCCCGGTGCTGACAAACCGCTGTTGCAAAGCCCAGGCTACCCCGGCCAAGCTCGCAACCACTCCGGCGATTACGTTTGAGATTAGTTTGAACTTTAAGACATCATACCCCAGAAATTCCGCCCGTTTCTCGTTTTCCCTAATCGCTTGTAAGACCTTCCCTGTAGGGGATTCAATAAAACGCCTCAGGCAAACCACAATTAGTGTGAGCAACGCTAAACTGACATAATAGTAGACTACCCGGTCCTGAAGAACGGCAGGAACGCGGAAGCTGAAACCATCTGCTCCATTGGTGACACTGCGCCAAGAGGTTAAGCGTACTACGTGACGGTGTAATGAGTGGAACAGCAACCAAGATAAGCAGCAAAAGGGCCAGAACTGACTGGGTTGAGCGCGGAAGAGACATTACGCTGCGCAATCTATCCACCCTTGTCGGCAACGGAACATCAGGCATTGTGCCCACCCCCCATACCGAAAAGCCCATTAGGTTTTAGCAAAAGCACAATAGCCATAAGGATTACATTTACCGCCAGCGAAGCTTCTGGAAAAACCCAGGCAGTATACGCTCCCGCCAAACCAACCAAGACACTTCCCAAAGCTGAACCTATAAAACTTCCCATCCCGCCGATCACGACCACGATAAACGCCAACATCTGATTCTCAAGACCCATATTGGGATTGACAGCCCCGAGAGCCGGGGCCATCATAACCCCTCCTAAGGCAGCCAATGCCGCCCCGCTTACAAAGACCAGGCTAAAAGTACGGCGAATGTTGATTGCAAGTACCTGTACCATTTCTTGGTTCTGCACTCCGGCGCGCACGATCATCCCGATGCGTGTGCGGGTCAGGATTAAATGGCCCGCGACCGCCACCACCAAACCTATAATGATCGTAAAGATCCGGTACTTGACAATAATAATACCGCCTATATCCCAACTTCCAGCTAACAGCGGCGGGACAGACACAGCAATTATATTGGGACCGAAAATTGCTTTTAGGACTACAATCGGTGCCAATCCTTTGCTCGGTTCGTCAACTAGCAGTAATTGGTTGTCATTAAGCAAAGCTCTGCCGATTGCCAGCATTTGTTTTTGTCCCCCGCTTAAACTGCCGCTTTTTTGCTTGAGTTTCTCTTTAAGATCAGGAAAGAAATCCATTACCATGTTCCAACGGAATTTAGTCACCCCGTCCTTTTTGCGCATAGCCAGACGTAGGTTTTCCTCTACTGTTAGATCAGTAAATATCCCCTGATCTTCCGGAATCAAGCCAATCCCTTTGCGGGCTATAGCATAAGGAGGCAACCCATTAATGATTTCTCCTTGATAATTAATGCGGCCCTGGGAAGGAGGAGTCAGCCCCATAATGGTCCTTAGTGTAGTAGTTTTGCCTGCCCCGTTGCGTCCCAGAATAACCGTAACTCCACCTTCGGGTACTTCCAGGTTAATATCCTGCAAGATATGGAATTGCCCGATAAATGTCTCAACCGCAGCTAAAGATAATATCATGGGGCGATCCCTCCCAGATATGCAGCCTGGACCTGTTCGTTCTCCATAATTTGCACTGGCTCCCCCTGGGCAAGCAGCCTTCCGTTGGCCAGAACCACCAGCGTATCTGAGAGGGACATGACCATATCGATCTTATGTTCAACCAGTAGAATCGTCCGTTTGTCCGCTTTCAAGCGCGCCAGCAGTTCCAGGATTGCAGGCACCTCCTCCACCGCCATGCCGGCAGTCGGTTCATCCAGGAGCAGAACCTCGGGCTCCAAAGCAAGTATTAGAGCCAATTCTAATTTGCGCTTTTCTCCGTGAGCAAGGTAACGGGAAGGTTGGGCGGCTTTACCGTTTAGGTTGACAGATTCCAGAAAAGCCATGGCCTGCTCCGAAAATCGCTTGTACTTTCGATGATGGCGCAAAACTTGGTAATGTATTCCTGCCCGGGCCTGGACAGCCAAACGGACATTCTCCAGTACTGTTAAATCGGGAAAAATGTTGCTAATTTGAAAGCTGCGCCCCATTCCAAGTCTTGTCCTCAGGTGAGCTGGAATATTAGTTACGTCATGCCCCTTAAAGATAATCCTCCCGGAGGTCGGGAAAAACTGTCCGCTCAGCATGTTAAAGAAAGTGGTTTTGCCCGCCCCGTTCGGCCCGATAATCGAAACAAATGTGTTAGGCATGATATCAAGACTAACATGGTCAACTGCCGTATGCCCTCCAAACATGATAGTTAAATCCTGAGTGCGGATAATCGGCTCAGCCATGGCTTTCCTCCTTTGAGACGAAAATCGCTTTTTAATTTATTATCTCTTATTAAGAATGGGCGGCGCAGTTTCTTCCGGAGTCATTTCCCGCAGGAGCACCGGCACCGGCCACGCCACACCTTCTTTTTTCTCGAGGCGGATGGCATATAGAGCTTGCAAAGCCTGATGGTCCTCTTGCCGGAAAGTCATATTACCTTTAGGAGTGTCAAAGGACATCCCTTCCATGGTAGCAATTAGTTTTTCAGGGTCGGCATCGCCACCGGTTTTCTCCAAAGCTTGCACGATAGCCATGGCCGCAGTCATACCCCCAGCGGTAAAGAGATCAGGTGGATCGTTGTATTTTTTCTGATGTTCTTGCACAAGCCAATCGTTAATCGGATTTTTGGGCAACTCATAATAGTAAATGCCAAAGCCCTCCATCCCGACAATACTCCACATCGTCTTCAAGGCCGCAATATCAGGGCCTGCCGTCGAAACCTTGATCCCTTTCTCAGGCACTTTCATATCCGCAATCTGTTGCCAGGGTGCATTGGCACCAGCCCAGATAACAAACATATAATCTGGTTTAGCCGCAATAATCTTCTGCAGATTCGCTGTAAAATCGGGATTATTCATTGCCTGGAACTCTTCCAGGATAATCTTAGCCCCTAATTTGTCAGCCACAGGTTTGAAAGCCTTGACACCATCACGCCCATAAGCACTGTCGGGTGCCAAAATTGCAATCTTGACCCCGGGTTTGGCAATAGCCGCTGCTCCGGCTACCGCATCCTGAGAAGAATTCCGTCCCGTCCGGAAAATATAGCGGTTCCATTGGGAACCGGTAATCGCATCGGCCACCGCCGGTTCTACCACCATAACCTTTTTGTACTCCTGCGCCAGGGGCACAACGGCCAAAGCATCGGTCGAACTGGCACTGCCCACTAACAGA
The DNA here is from genome assembly GCF_054657415.1 of Paradesulfitobacterium aromaticivorans. NCBI lineage: Bacteria > Bacillati > Bacillota > Clostridia > Eubacteriales > Peptococcaceae > Paradesulfitobacterium > Paradesulfitobacterium aromaticivorans. Next base: position 384,412 of record NZ_BAAHYT010000008.1, read on the forward strand.
TCTACCTTGTCTTCTTCCAAAAGCTTGATTGCTTTTTGTTTAGCTACTTCCGGTTTGGTTTGGGTATCTTCAACAACTACTTGAATAGGATGTCCACTAACTTGCTTAGTCCCCTTGGTTGCATACTCCAGGCCTAGTTCAAACCCGCGAATGGTCTGTTTGCCATAGCCCTCCAAAGCGCCCGTCTGAGATGTCACAATCCCAATCTTTATGGGGGTTTTCTCTGTTCCCCCTTGCCCACCGGAGTTGGCAGTCGGCTGCGATCCACAACCGGATAGAAGCAGGGTAAGCCCAAGTACGCTTACAATGCTCCAGAGATTATTAGGTTTCATCCAATAGCCCTCCCATATTCATAATATTCTGAATATTATATTTTTTTAGAAAACCTTAATCCTATGTAAAACCCACCTCCCTTACCTACTTGTACTCAATTGTTTTACTATGGCGGCCTTACTACAGTTGCGATGCCACCCCCGTTACACACGCGGTAGCAATCCCTGCATTACCATAGTCAACGCAGCCTCCAAGACCTCTGGCGGCATTTCCCTTTCTTCCCATAACACCCAGCGTCTTCCTAAGAACTCTGCCATCCCGATAAGTGCATAAGCAACAGTTTCTGGGTCTAAATAACGAAATTCTCCTGATGTCATGGCCCCTTCCAACCCTTTAAGATACCCTTGAGCAAAGCGGCGGTAGTACCACTTATATAATTCCTCGTCCACAAACTGAGCCTCTTGTACAATCCGGTAAAGGTTGCGATGCTCCTTGATAAAGACAAAAAATGCGGCTAATCCCCGTTCTTCTGCTTCCATCCGGTTTTTCACACCTGTTACAGCCCGACTTATTTCTTGGCGTAAATTATGGCTTAACTCCTTGACAAGTTCCTCAAATATGTCCTTCTTCCCAGGAAAATAAACATAGAATGTTCCCTGAGCCACCCCGGCCTTAAGGGTAATATCAACCACAGAAGTGCGAAAGTAGCCTTTCGTCCCAAAGATTTCTTCTGCTGCCGCCAGCAGTTTTTGCCGCGTTGCTTCCCCTCTGCTCGTCTTCGCCTGAAATGACTTACTTGAAATATTCTCTGCCTCAAGACCCCAATTCTTGCTTGACACTGTGCTCACTCCATTTGCATTGTATTAGCCTACTTGGCCTTCAAAGTAAAATTTTGTATTTACGGACAAAGATTTGCAATTTTGTCTTTCCTAGTCTAAAACTTGTAACATGAATCACCTCTCAACTTCAATATACTGGTAATCAAAATGGAAGTCTATATTTTGAATCTCAACGGTTGGAATTTACACTTAAAATGACATTTTTGCTGCTTTAACAGAAACTTCTGATCAAATATGTTTCTTAGCTAAAGCTATATCCATGTAATCCATAGTAGCAAAAAGGAACAGAAACGCGCAGGAGTTCTGTTCCTTGAAATAAAATCTTTACGAGAGGTGCATAATGACAAACTTGATATCACTATCGTTATTTTGATATAATTTGCATATAATAAGGTGGAGGTGAGCATTATGCCGTCTATTAGACCGAGCTCCGATCTTAGAAACAAATATAACGAGATTTCAAACTTTTGCCATGAACATTCTGAGCCTGTATATATCACCAAAAATGGTCAGGGTGATCTAGCAGTCATGAGCATTGAAACCTTTGAACGCCTTGTTGGTAAATTTGAACTGTCTAAGCTGCTTGACGAGGGTATGGAGGCAATGAAAGCAAATAAGGTAAGGCCCTTTCGCGAAGCATTAACTGATATTCAGAAAGGGTTAAGTGAGTGAAAAGTTACAATATAGTTATAACCGAGCCAGCCGAGGCGGATTTGCAAGAAATCGCTAACTATATTGCCAAAGAACTCAAGGTGCCCAGACTTGCGGAAGAATTGGTTGCAAACATTGGTGAAGCAATTTTCGATTTGGAGAAATTTCCGATGCGACATGCCTTAGTTGCTGATGAGAATCTAGCCATGCAAGGGGTACGAAAGCTATTGGTAGACAACTACATGGTTTTTTACGTTGTCCATGAAACCGATAAGGTCGTTACTGTTCTGAGAATTCTTTACGGCAGGCGTGATTGGATTAATCTACTGTAGCACCGCAAACCCCGGACGCGCCTTTCGCATCAAAGTCAGCACTTCACTTAGCCGCCTGTGGCATCCAAAGATTTCCCTTTAGTCTCGATGCCGAGGAGCAAAACCGCCACAGCCACCACCGCAAAGACTGCGGTCAGCATCCCAAACACATAGCTGTAACCCGTTACTTTGCCATACGTCTGATAGATCACCCCTACAGCATAAGGCGCGGCAATCATCCCGATCCTTCCTATAGCAGCCGCCCACCCGGCACCGCTCCCGCGGGCTGCCGTCGGGTACATTTCCGGAGTATACGCATAGACTGCGCCCCAGGCCCCCAGGCTAAAGAAATAAAGGAGTGAACCATAAATAAGGATGTGATTCACTGAAGCACTCTGTCCAAAAAGGTAAGCAGCTACAGCAGTCCCAGCCAGATAAATAACCAGTACACCCTTGCGGCCAATCTTTTCGATCAGGTATGCTGCGCTATAGTAGCCCGGCAGTTGGGCAAGGCTCATAATCAAGGTGAACTGCAAGCTCTTAATCAGCAAAAAGCCTTTACCTATCATGAGCGTGGGAATCCAAAGCACAAATCCATAATACCCGAAATTAATCCCAAGCCACAGTATCCAAAGCACTAAAGTCCGGCGCCAGTAAACAGGAGACCACAATTCGAGTAGGGAAAGACGGCTAAATCCAGGAGGGGCAGGACTCTTTTCATGCTCTTTAAGAGGAGCAAGTCCTGCTTGACTCTCCATTTTGCTAACTATTTCATCTGCCGCACCGCTATTCCCGCTCTGCTCCAGATACCGGGGAGATTCCGGAACCCCTCTCCTGAGATAAGCAGCATATAAGGCCGGAACCGCTCCTAAGAAAAATGCCACCCGCCAGCCATATACGGGGATAACTAAATATGCAATCAGAGCAGCCAAAATCCAGCCCCAGGCCCAAAAGCTTTCCAGAAGCACCACCATCCGTCCGCGCGCCTTGGCCGGGGAAAACTCACTGACTAAGGTTGAAGCCGCAGGGAGTTCTCCTCCCAAGCCCAAACCGGTAAAAAAGCGAAACACCAATAGCATCCCGAATCCCTGTGCCAATCCCGAAAGCCCGCTGGCAATACCATATAAGACCAATGTGAAAAGAATTACTGCCCTCCGGCCCCACTTGTCAGAGGCCATCCCGGCAACCGCAGCTCCTAAGGCCATACCTACTGCTCCGGCGCTTCCAAGCAGTCCTAGCTGTGACGGCTGCAGCTGCCACTCCTTGCCGATCGCAGCCATAACCCCTGCGACCATGCCTTGATCCATAGCATCGAACAACCAGCCAATCCCAGTCAGCATTAAGACCTGCCACAGCATGCCGGTAACCGGCAGCCGGTCAATACGTTGAGATATGTTCACTTGCCTCTCCCCCAATTTAACCCTCGTTAATTCAACCTTTATGTTATGTGCAATTTATGTATATTCTACCCTTAATTGCCTTTCAACTCAACATTATGCTTAAAGTTAATCTAATTTACTTTTCTGTTTAATGAGATTTGATTAATACCGGCGCGAATGGATTAGTATCAAAATAAACGTATTAAAGGCCCTCCTCACGGAGAGCCAAATACATTTGAGACAATTCATATGTCAAAACGTTCTAAACCCGTCAATACTTCGATTTACCAAGAGATCCAAGAGCGGGCCGATAGCATAACTCAAAAAAATGCGAAAACCCTCGGCCAAAACCAAGGTTACGCCGAGACGGAGAAGGAGACGGCCCCAACGAGACGTCGAACGGCGTAAAATCCCATCATAGTCCAGAACAGCAGCCGCATTCCAACCTAGGACCAGACATATAACGAAAAACCCGTAAGTTAGCCAAGTCGTAAGACCGAGCACGCCCCCTCCCCCCTCTCAAGAATATCTTATGAGGATAGAAGAGGTTTTAGGACTATTTATTACTGATGCCAAAACAGCAGGATATTTTGGTAAAGATCTTTCGTCCTTTGCTCCTCGGCAAAGTTTAACAGATAATACTGACCTCCACGAGTATAAATGAGAACGCACTTGTTCTGCTTAAGGTTTAGAAAAAGCTTAACCCTGCCATACTCCAGCGTTTCAAAATTTCCCTTCAAGATATTGCCGTTATCCAAGCCATTGGTCTTGCGCAGGACTTTGGGGATCCCTTCTTTTAGGCTCACATCTTTAATCTCGTTTAAGGGAATTTGCGTGCCGTACATTCCTGTAACCTTAATATTTTCCGCGCTCACAATTACGCTCTGCTCCCGACTGCCCCAAATTAGCAGGCTGATGATGATGACAAAAATAACGCTCGACAAACTGACTGCAATCAAAACAGCTTTGCGTCCCTGGCTCTCCGGGCTATATTTTTGCCCCTTGAGCACCCCGAAGATGGCAGCCGGGAAAACTAACATAATAACCGTGAAAGAAGCAGTGCGGTAACCCATAAAGCTAAGTACAGCGCTAATGATAAAGATTCCGGCAAGTGCAAACAGCAGATTGCCGGTAAAGTTCCCCAATCCTTCGGCGTCTACCTTCTCTTTTTCGGCCGCGGGTAATGTATTGTAACCCGAAATTAGCCAATACCACTTTAAATACTTGACTAAAATACCAAGCATAATCAGGAGAACGGCAACACCCAGAACCACATACATGACTCTCTCTCCTCTAACAGAAAATCTAAATTTTGTCTATTCGTTATTTTAACACAACAAATCCAACTCTGACCAGGTATTTCCATGATCTCGCGTAATCATATTAATCGAATATTTTTGTATGAAACTGGATAGAATGTAGAATAATTCTCAAATTTTGCCACCCAAGCTATTGATTTTACAAGAAAGTTCCCTTGGTTTGTGCCGTCTGTAAGAGACATTCAAATGCTCCGAATTGAAGAACACAGCAATTTGTTCCCGGCTATACTTGAAGCCAATGATTAAGTAAATGCAGAATCTTACACAAAATTTGCCCCATAAAAATGAAAGCCATCCAAATAGTTTTTTGAACTATTTGGATGGCTTCTTCTATTCCCATGTTTCCTACTTACTTTTCTCAACACGTCCGACTTCCTCTACCACGCGCAGTACAAATTCCCGTACGGCCTTTTATTATACGGAATAAGCTTGAGGAAAGGCTTAGCCATAATCTCCTCGACACTGCCGCCGAAATAACGGACGTATTCCCCCACGTAGTGGCGGATTTTTTGTTCGTCTTCAGGAGCAAGCTCCACACTCTTTACTTCTTTGCCGAGCTTATACTCCGACACTTCCCCGCGGATATACATGACCCCGCCGTGCATCCCGGTGCCACAGTAATCTCCGACGATTTCCTCCCCATCTTCCAAGCCAAGTCCGAGCAGCATCAAAATCCCTCCGGCCATATACTCCCCAAAGAAGTCTCCGGCTTTTCCACCGATCACGATGGCCGGTATCTTGTTCAGATACTCTTTCATGTGGATGCCGACACGGTACCCGACCCGGTCGCGCACAAAAATCTCCCCGCCGCGCATGGCATAACCCACCGTATCCCCGGCATGCCCGTGTACTACAATTTTGCCGTCGTTCATGGTGTTGCCCATGGCATCCTGACCATTACCTTCGACAATAATCTCCAGCCCATCCATATACGCAGCCATGTCGTTGCCGGGAGTTCCTTCAAGAACCAGGCGCTGTGAGCCGCTAAGCCCATCCCCGATATAGCGCTGTCCGTTTACGTTTTTGAGACGGACCTCATTTTCACCGGAAGCGAAGACTGTACGAACCTGTTCATTTAGCTGTTTATAATAAATCCCCTTGGCCTCAAGCACTGTCATTAGCCTAACACCCCCTTATGCAATTCTTGGCGGCGGTATTCAGCCGGGAAATGGACATAGCCGAAGTCGTCCTGCAGGAGGTGTTCCTGGAACGAACTCACATCAACTTCTTTTTCCATAAGACCGGTAAGAATCCCGGCCCGGTCAACGCGGTTAAGGGCTATAAAACCAACTATCCGGCCATCGCGCAGGACAATCTTCTTATAGCTTTTGGCGGCCGGATCCACTTCGACCAGCTCGCTGAACTCTGCTCCCTCAGGCTTGACAATTCCGGCGGTAATCATGGGCAAGCCCAAGAACCCGATGGAATTCATGGCAAACCCGCCTTTATAATCTGCACCCTGTCCAGCCATATTAAGCCCGGCAGTATACCCTTGTTTATACGCATTAGGCAGAATCGGCAGCACCCGGCGCTGTTTGTACAAAATATCGTATCCTTCGGCCACATCCCCGGCAGCGTAGACGTCCGGGACATTAGTAGCCATACGGGAGTCGACCAGAATTCCCCTGTTTACTTCGATCTCTGTCCCCCGGGCTAAGTCTGTGTTAGGACTGACTCCGATGGCAATAACAACCAAGTCGCACTCAAGCTCCGTCCCGTCCTGCAGCCGGACTCCTGTAACTTTGCCTTCACTGCCCACGATTTCACTGACAGTATTCTCTAAATGAAATTCGACCCTTTGTGCTTCCAGGCTGCCCTGAACCATGGCAGCAGCCGTTTCATCAAGAATCGCGCTTAAAACGCGGTTGGCTAATTCCACTACTGTGACCTCAGCCCGCCGCTTAATTAAAGCCTCGGCAGCTTTCAACCCGATCAGGCCCGCTCCGATCACCAGCGTTTTGATTCCCGGATACAGCACTTGCTCTAAGGCCTTGACATCATCCCATTTAAGAAAAGTGTACACTCCCTGCAGTTCTTTTCCGGGCAAAGGCGGAACAATCGGCTTCCCTCCGGTTGCCAGGACCAGGCTGTCATATGCCACTTTGCCCCCGGAAGCGAGCACAATCGATTTTTCACCCGGCACCAGTGCTTGCACCCGTTCGCCCAGATGAGCCTCAACCCCCATGCGCTCGTAAAAATCGAACGGCCTGTAATACATCTTGTCGGCACTAACTTTGCCGAATAAGTAGTAAGAAATGAGCGGGCGGGAATAGGTGTGATGGGGTTCATCGGCAAAGAGCTTGATCGTTGCGTTTTGATCAACGCTGCGGATTCCTTCAATCGCTCCGATGCCGGCAGCTGAGTTTCCGATAACGACGTATTTCATCTTCCCTGCCTCCCCCACGGCTCATCCGTAAATATTAAAGCTTCATTGGGGCAATGTTCGACGCACGCAGGAGTTCCCCCGCTCTCGCTGCACAAATCGCACTTTGAAGCCACCTTGTGCCCGCTTTCATCCCGTTTGATCGCCCCAAATGGACAGACCAGGATACAAGTCCAACAGCCCACGCAGCGGTCTTCCTGATTCACGACCACCCCTGTCAGCGAGTCCTTGTGCATGGCCCCGGTGATACAGGCCTTCGTGCACGGAGCGTCATCACAGTGGCGGCACTGGAGGGCAAAACTGATAGGTCGGTTTTCCTCCACCAAAATCCGTGCCAAAGGCTTGATCTTTTGCTTCAAAAAAGCTTTTACTATATCATGCGGGTATTCCGAATGGGCCACCGCGCAGTGAACTTCACACAGCTTGCATCCGGCGCACACTTCCTCACGGGCATACACACGCTTCATCCTACAATCCCCTCTCAATTGTTATTCTCCGGCAGGCAAAACGCCCAAAATCTTAAGCTCACGGTCGCTCAGGCCGATTCCTCTCAGCATCAGGCGGTTGCCGCGCAAGCTTTCGATGGCATTTATTCCCATCCCGCCAAGCAGCTCTTTAATCTCGTGCTCCCAGGCTGCCAGAAGGTTAGCTGCCCGCTCTGCTCCGATGTCCGGATTCAGGCGTTTGGTAAGTTCAGGGGTTTGCGTGGCAATGCCCCAGTTGCACTTGCCGGTGTAACATTTTTGACAAAGGTGACAACCCAGGGAAAGCAGCGCGGAAGTAGCAATATAAACCGCATCCGCTCCTAAAGCGATCGCCTTCACTACATCAGCACTGTTGCGGACGCTTCCGCCTACCACCAGGGAAACCTGGTTGCGGATTCCTTCTTCACGCAGGCGGCTATCCACGGCGGCTAATGCCAGTTCCACCGGGATACCCACGTTGTCCCGGGTGCGCAAAGGAGCAGCCCCGGTCCCGCCCCGGAAACCGTCAATCGCGATAATGTCCGCTCCGGCGCGGGCGATCCCGGAAGCAATCGCAGCCACGTTGTGCACGGCAGCAATCTTCACCGATACCGGCTTCTCGTAATTCGTTGCTTCTTTCAAAGAGAAGATAAGCTGGGTCAAGTCTTCGATTGAGTAAATATCATGGTGCGGAGCGGGAGAAATAGCATCAGTACCTTCCGGAATCATCCTCGTGCGGGACACTTCCACTCCTACTTTTTCTCCGGGCAAGTGTCCACCGATTCCAGGCTTGGCACCCTGACCAATCTTAATTTCAATCGCGGCCCCAGCCTGCAAATATTCCGAGTGCACTCCAAAACGACCGGAGGCCACCTGGACAATCGTGTTTTTACCGTATTGATAAAGATCCCTGTGCAAGCCACCTTCCCCAGTATTATAATAAGTCCCCATTCTTTCAGCGGCCATGGCCAGAGACTTAATCGCATTCAGGCTAATCGAACCGAAAGACATCGCGGAAAACATGATTGGCAGTTCCAGCTCTATTTGAGGCGGCAAAGACTCAGCCAATTTTCCGTCCACAATTTTGAGAGAATCGGGCTTACGGCCCAGGAAAGTCCTTAACTCCATCGGCTCTCTTAAAGGGTCAATCGAAGGGTTGGTCACCTGGCTGGCATTGAGCAGGAGGTGGTCCCAAAAAATCGGATAAGGGCGGTCAGTCCCCATCCCGGTCAAGAGGATTCCTCCGCTTTCAGCCTGTTTATAGACCGCGCGGATCGTGTTTCCTGTCCAGTTCGCGTTCTCGTGGAATTCCAACGGGAATTTGCGGATTGTGAGCGCGTGAGTCGGACAGAAAGTGACGCAGCGGTGACAATTTACACATTTAGAATCGTCAGAAATGACACGCTGTTCTTCCTCATCCCAAATGTGAGCTTCATTGGCGCACTGGCGGACGCAAACCTGGCAGTTAATACAGCGGTCACGGTTGCGTTCAATCAAGTATTCAGGCGTGATCATGCTAAGTGCCATTGTCTGTTCCCCCTTTCTTCCAAGAGCCCGATCACAGGTTCTCCCCCGCGCGGTGCCCATACTTTGTCCGGATCGGGGCAAATCTCTCTGATCGCAGATTCTTCAGAGGCCACATAGAGAAAATCCCCCTTAGTAGCTGCTACCATCGAGCGCAGTTTGAGCCGGTCATTAAGGGCAATGAGCCCTTGGCGTGTGCCCAGAATAATCGAGAAGGGGCCATTGAGCAGCAGATTGCCGTAAACTGCCCGGACAGCTTTGTAAAGCTCCTGCTTTTCCGGGCTCATCCGTTCGATTTCATTCCAAAACGGAGCAGCCAAAGTAGCGATCGCTACATCCATGGGAATCTTATGCTTGCGCACCAAAAAGTCAAAAGCATAGGTGATGGCTTCCGTATCCGTTTGCATCGTCAGCTTATACCCGTACATTTCGAGATAGCGTTTATTGGCACCATAGGAGGAAATCTCCCCGTTGTGCACGATTGACCAGTCCAAAAGGGTAAAAGGGTGAGCCCCGCCCCACCAGCCCGGGGTGTTGGTCGGGAAGCGGCCATGGGCGGTCCAACTGTACCCCTTGTAGTCATCAAGCCGGAAAAATTCTCCGATGTCTTCCGGGTAGCCCACGCCTTTAAAAGCCCCCATGTTCTTGCCGCTCGAAACCACAAAAGCCCCGGTAAACTCGGAGTTAATATGCATTACGGACCGAGCAGCAAACTCGTCTTCAGTTTCGTTTTCATGCAAACAATACGGTCTGACCTTTACAAAATAGCGCCAGGCTATGGGCGCGTTGGTAATCGAAGCGACGCGGCGCACCGGAATCTTGTGGCTTTCCGCCACATGGTAAAGGCCGTTTAAGTAAGTCTCAGTGCGTTCCTTAACTTCGGCCAGTTCATAATAAATGTGGAAAGCATAATGATCAGGATATTCCGGATAGATGCCGTAAGCAGCAAAACCTCCGCCCAAACCGTTTGAGCGGTCGTGCATAAGGGCAATGGATTTAAGGATATCCTGGCCTGAAAAGACTTCCCCACTCTTATTGATGATCCCGCTGATGGCACAACCAGACGGAATCCTGATTTCTCCTTCTCTTAACACTCTCTTCCCCCTCCTCTATTTGCAAGCTCTTGTTTAATAGAGCCCTTTTTTTGAGCATCCCTGAATTTTGCGCACAAGAATATAGCAGTTTTCGACAAAAATATATGGCTCCTTGTGCGTATCGACCCTTTTTTTCGAGCCATAATACGAACAGAGGCGTCCACATTGCGAACGCTTAGGATAATTTAGCCTAATATGTCGTTAATTTTAGCACACTTATTGCCAGATGATAACCGGAATTTGTAAAGTATTTTGTATTTTTTTGCAGGGATGCAGTTGCGTTAATGCATTAGTATACTGGGCAAAAATTCGACAGGGAATATGCTCTTGAGCATAACCAGTTAATATAATTTTCTGTTTTCAGATTTTTAACTATTTTGCCTGGGATAAAAGATTACAGAATGAAAAAAAAGCTCCCAATTTGGAGAGCTAGGAAAAGACTATAATAATTTGATCTTAACTAGTCAGATCATGGATAAGTGTCCTACTTATTAGGTATAAATTCTTAACCGTTTACACTAATTTATCGGCCAATTCTAATAACGTTTTGGACATACTGCTGATTTGTTGGGTTGAGGAAGCAATCTCCTGCGTCTCGTCTGCCTGGTTTTGGAAAAGGGCTGACAACTCCTCAATGTTTGCATATACATCGGTAAGCATTGTCTGTACATCTTTTAACGTAGCAGCTATGTCCTGAGTAGAATCCTTTGTATTTGTTGCCAGTTTGCGGATTTCCTCAGCGACAACGGCAAAGCCTTTCCCTTTTTCTCCGGCTCTAGCTGCCTCGATAGTCGCGTTCAAGCCAAGGATATTTGTACGATCGGCAATCCCTTTTATCATTTTCACAATATCATCTAAACGCTGAACCTCGTTTTCAATGGTTTTTGTTTGTTCTGTTACTTGTTCCGTGGTTACCGCGAGATTTTGTGAATTGCCAACGAGATTTTCCGTGGCTCCGGAGATCTGCTCGGAAGCAGCCGCTAAGCTCTCTGCCATTTCCCGGACATTTTCCTGGTCGTCTATGGGAGTACCCGTCACTATTAGCCCAACAATTTGGTTCTTTTCATCTTTTAACGGGACCCCCACTCCAATGAATGGCACCCCGAAAACTTCTTTGGGAATTAACTTAACCTGTCTGGTACCCTTACGTAAAGCGATATCAGCAATGCTTCCAGGCTTAATAGGATCCCCGGGATTTATGCCTAAGTTAAGCCTCTCGCTACGAATATTAAATACATACTTTTGCGTATCAGCTATTGATATGGTCATTTCTTTGCTGCCAATTAAAGCAAGATAAGTAATTAAGTTAACTGCAGACTCTACAAGCGGATGATATTCCATAGCCTTTTCACTCCAATGCTACTTCAAATTCAATAATCAGGGGCGGGTATTAATCCGCCCCCAAACCAGTAATTTGACTAAATTACCCCTCCAATGTAGCTGAGCAAAAATACAACGGGAAATATAGGATCACGCCCCGAAGTTAATATCTTTCAATACAGTTCCTTTAGTTTCTATCCCTAACACTAGCACCAGAATACTAGCAAGAACAAAGGCTCCAGCAATGATCGCAAATACCCCGGTTATTCCTAGCGAGGAGAGTCCAAATCCTATAACCATAGGGGCTAACATAGAGCCAACTCTCGACATTGCTGCTGCGCTTCCTGTACCCGATGCTCTTATACTAGTGGGATAGAGTTCAGGAGTATAGGTATATGTGATTCCCCATATAGCTGAAACAAAGAAAGACGTAATTACTCCTAAGACAATCACTTGAGCGGTAGCAACATTATGGCCTAAAGCCCAGCCGTAGGCTACTGTTGCAACCCCAGCTAACAAAAGGTTTGCAACCAGTAATTTCTTCCTTCCTACTTTATCCATAAGCAGGGCTGCTAGAATTTGGTTGGGTACATAAGCGATTTGCATAATTACAACATATAAAAATGACCTAACCATAGAATGCCCTGCCTTTACAAAAAGGGACGGTAACCAGGAGAACAGGCCATAGTACCCGAACATAGCTAGGAACCACAATCCCCAGAGCATTATAGTACGTCTAAAATACTGTTCAGAAAAAAGCAAACTTATAGTAACTTTTTGAGTTGAAGACACGCTACCGGAAGAAGTATTATCTACTTCAACAGGCGGCAACGGGGTGGTTTTTTCAATTTCTTTCTCAATATTAGCAACAATTTTTTCAGCTTCATCAAGCCTACCTTTTGATATCAACCATCTCGGAGATTCGGGCAAATGTCTTCGAACCATAAAGATGTAGAAAGCGGGCAGAGCCCCTGCCACAAAGGCCCAACGCCAACCAACAGTGGGAATAATAAAATATGATATTACTGCCGCAGCGAGCCAACCAGCAGCCCAGAAAGTATTTAACATCCCTTGCAATTTTCCACGACTCTTAGCAGGAACAAACTCGCTTAAAAGAGACGTTACTACCGGGGTTTCACCTCCGAGGCCAACTCCTACAAGAAAACGGAAAATTAATAGCGTATTAAAATTTGGAGCAAGGGCACAGGCGATTGAGAATATAGAAAAAATCAACATTGTTACCTGAAAAACAGTTTTTCTACCCCAACGATCCGACACATAACCCGAGACAACTGCTCCTACAAACATCCCCACCAAGCCTATACTTAGCAGTAGCCCTACTTGCCCTGTTGTAAGCTGCCATGCTTTGGTCAGGGCGGTTACAACAAATGTAACTAAACCCACATCAAAAGCATCAAACGCCCAAGCTGCACCATTAATCCCTAACATTCGATAATGAAAAGATCCTAACGGTATCCTTTCCATTCTCGCTACAATTAAATTTGAATTTGCCATTACGTTCCCCTCCTAAATAGCATGATCTCCCGATGCCTATTTAACTTGAGAAGGAATATTACATCAAACAATAGTTGCGAAAAAGGCCTATCCTGTACTCATTTATTTAGAGAGTATTTAAGGAGCATCTTCGGGCTTACAGTGTAGAGGACTTCACAACGGCAATTTCGTCTAAGGTCTTGCCTTTCGTCTCAATCCCCAGCACCAAAACGACCAGAGCGACAACCGCAAAGACTGCGGTCAGCATTCCAAAAACATACGTATAACCGACAGCTTTGCCGTAAGTTTGATAGATTACTCCAACCACATAAGGGGCTGCAATCATCCCAATTCTTCCGACAGCCGCCGCCCAACCAGCGCCACTCCCGCGGGCAGAGGTAGGATACATTTCCGGAGTATAAGCGTAAACTGCACCCCATGCTCCTAAGCTAAAGAAGTAAAGCATGGATCCGAACGTCAGAATGTGGGTTACGGATGAGCTTTGCCCGAACAAGTAAGCGGCCAGTGCTGTACCGCCGAGATAGATAACCAATACCGCTTTCCTACCAATCTTTTCAATGAGGTAGGCTGCACTATAATATCCTGGTAATTGCGCGATGCTCATGATCAAGGTAAACTGCAAGCTCTTTATCAGGACAAATCCTTTCCCTACCATTAAAGTCGGTATCCAGAGCACAAAACCATAATACCCAAAGTTAATACCGAGCCAAAGAATCCATAAAACCAAGGTGCGGCGCCAGTACGTACTGGACCATAATTCCAGAAGCGAAATCTTGCCGCTTCTAGCCGGAGGTGCGCTTTTTTCAGAATCCTTAAGTGGGGCCAAACCCGCTTCTCTTTCCATTTTAGATACAATTGCTTCAGCCTCTTGAGTTTTCCCGGCTTGCTCAAGGTAACGGGGTGATTCAGGGATACCCCTTCTAAGATAAGCTGAGTAAAGTGCAGGAACAGCACCCAGAAAGAAAGCAATGCGCCAGCCATAGACAGGGATGAGCAGGTAGGCAATCAGTGCTGCCAAGATCCAACCCCAGGCCCAAAAACTTTCCAACAATACCACCATGCGCCCACGTGCTTTAGCCGGCGAAAACTCGCTGACAAGAGTGGAGGCAGCTGGCAGTTCCCCGCCCAGCCCCAGACCTGTAAAAAATCGGAATACCAATAACATAGTAAAACCCGTTGCAAATCCTGAAATGCCACTTGCTACTCCGTATAAAATAAGGGTAAACAGAATGACGGTCCGGCGTCCCCATCTGTCCGCTGACATACCGGCGACTGCCGCGCCCAAGGCCATCCCTACAGCACCGGCACTCCCCAGCAACCCTAGCTGGGATGGCAAGAGATGCCATTCTTTGCCGATGGCAGCCATAACCCCTGCGACCATACCTTGATCCATAGCGTCGAAAAGCCAGCCGAGTCCTGTCAGCAGCAGCACCTGCCACAAGGTACGCGTAACCGGCAAACGGTCAATGCGCTGAGAAATATTCATATACTCTCTCCTCTCAAACGGCGATTCATTAATAAGTTCTTACCCACTCCTCTTGTTTTATCCCTTTTCCACCTTTTCTGCGGAGGATTCACTCCTCCCTTTTTCGCGGGTGACTTAATCTCTATACGTTCTGGCATCACCTCCGATCATGCTCCCATTTTCTTTGAGCTTCTCAAGGACTTTTTCAGGGGTCAGCGGGAGTTCAGTAAACCTGATACCGATGGCGTCATAAACCGCGTTAGCTATCGCCGCCGCTGTCGGTATCAGTGCGGGTTCGCCTACACCCTTAGCCCCATAAGGCCCTGAATCCACAGGTTCCTCAACGATTAATGGATAAACATTTGGGATATCTTTCACTGTCGGAATTAGGTAGGTTGAAAAAGAAGGTGTTTTAATACGACCTTCATCAGTGATCATTTCTTCAAACAATCCATAACCAATCCCCATGATGCTGCCGCCTTCAATCTGAGCCTGAACCTGTCTCGGATTTACAGCACGACCCACATCATGGGCTGCAAAAATATTTAGAACTTCTATTTGGCCGGTGGTGGTATCCACCTCTACTTCTACGACTTGAGTAGCAAATGCATAAGCCCCATAAGGATTACCTTGGCCAGTTTCTAGGTCAAGCTCAGTCGTATCGGGATTGTGGCACCCGTGTCCGACAGTCAAGATTCCCTTTTGACGGCAGTTCCTTATCACCTCCTCAACACTCTGGCAATCCTGTTCTTGCCCTCTGACATAGATTTGACGATTCTTACAAACAACCTGTTCCTTTCCTACCCCCAGTAATTCAGCAGCTTCTTGCACCACCAGAACCTTGACTTCTTGCGCCGCCTGTAGTACAGCGTTTCCTGATATATATGTTTGACGGCTTGCTGAGGTTGCTCCTCCATCCGGAGTTGTTCCTGTGTCAGCTGAGATTACGTTAATATCCTCGTAAGCGACTCCAAGTTCTTCAGCAGCTATTTGGGCCAATACGGTATCCGAGCCTTGCCCGATATCTGCTGCACCTACAAATAGATTTACTGTACCGTCATTGAGCCAATCGATAAAGGCACCCGCCGGATTGGGTAAACCCGTGTTACCGATCCCGTACCACATGCATCCGATGCCAAGACCCCGCTTCTTCATGCTCCTAGCCCTCCCGCCCGCTTAAAACCTGCTGAGCCTTGGCATAGGCTTGTTTAAGAGTCTCACTAATTCCTATCCCACTCTTTAAAACTTGACCGGTAGCAGTTTGAGAACCAAACTTCAGCGCATTAAGCATCCGTATTTCAAACGGACTGATACCTGCGCGTTCCGCCAATAGATCCATTTGTTGTTCATGAGCAAAAGCGACTTGCGGGACTCCAAAGCCTCTCATCGCCCCAGCGGTAGGATTATTGGTGTATACTGTATAAGCGTCAATCTTAACATTCGGTACTTCATAGGGGCCGGTGACATGTACTGCCGACCTGGTAATGGTTCCTGGTCCATAAGAAGCATAGGCGCCAGTGTCTCCAATAATAGTGGTCTCGATACCTAATAATTTTCCGTTTTTATCTGCTGCAGTCTTATAATAGATAGTAATGGGATGGCGCTTCGTGGAAGAGATGATAGATTCTTTCCTAGAGTAAACTAAGCGTACAGGCTGCTTTGTTTTTAATGCCGCTAGGGCAACCAATACTTGGACGGACACATCTAACTTCCCACCAAACCCCCCGCCTGTCGGAGCTTGGATTACTCTGACTCTATTAAGAGGAAACGCGAGATTTCGAGCAACCTCTGTGCGGTCAAAATGAGGATTTTGCGTGGAGGCATGAATAACAACTCCATCGCCATCGATATAAGCAAAACCGGCTTCCGGTTCGATATAGGCATGTTCTGTCATCTGTGTACAGTATTTATTCTCTACCACAATATCAGCTTGTCTAAAAGCCTCCTCTACATCCCCTTTACGAATCTTTCTTAGCCCTAAAATATTCCCGTTGGGATAAATTGCCACAGCATCGGGCTTCATTGCTATTTCCGGGTCAAAGACGGCTGGAAGCAGCTCTAATTCTAATTTTATGGCTTCCAAGGCTTGGTTGGCACTTTCCTCTGTCTCCGCAATCACCATAGCAAGTGGATCACCAATTTTCCGTATCTTATCCTTTACCAGAACCGGTTCATCTTTAATAATAATGCCGTGGCTGTTGCTCGCAGGAATATCCTCATCAGTTAAAACTGCGACAACCCCAGGCAAATCCTGGGCTGTCTGAGTATCTATCTTTTTAACCAGGGCATGCGGAACTTGGCTTCTTAATATTTTCGCCTCCAGCATTCCGTGCATCTTTATATCTGCACTAAATAACGTTCGGCCTAATACCTTGTCCACAGCATCCTTACGCCTGAACGGTCTACCCACGACACTCATCTGATCCATCCTGCTCAACTCCTTTTAGGGTTGCTCTGCCTGATCACGTTCTCAACGGCATTGACAATTTTAGTATAGCCGGTACATCTGCACAGATTACCTGAAAGGGAATCAATGATCTCCGCTTTGTCAGGATTAGGATTGTGATCCAAGAGTGCCTTGGCTGATAGAATCATGCCGGGCGTACAAAATCCGCATTGAACCGCCCCCTCTTCAATGAACGCTTCTTGGAGGGGATGAAGGTGGTCATGGTCTCCCAATCCTTCAATCGTGGTGATTTCTGTGCCGTCAACCTGGGCAGCCAAAACTAAACAGGAATTTGCAGTCTGACCGTTGATGATCACCGTACAGGCTCCACATTCCCCTTCACCGCAGCCAAGCTTGACCCCTGTGAGTCCTAAGTCGTCACGCAGTAAATCGACCAGGCGCCTGTTTGAATCAACTTCAACCGCTTTCTCTTGTCCGTTTAGAACAAAGTTTATGGCTACTTTATTCATGTTCTCACCCCAAGAAAGATGCTTTGTTCCAAGCTTCTTCAACCGCCCTTTTAACTAATTCCCCGGCTACGCCCCGGCGATATTCAGCTTTTGAACGGATATCGTCAATGGGTTTAATTTCACTCGCAACCGCACTCGCTACGTCTTTGAGCAGGGCCGGTGAGAGAATCTTACCCAGTAAAAGATTTTCAGCTGTTTTAATGCGAATTGGAGTCGGGGCCACTGAACCTAAAACAATTTTGGCTTCATTTATTGCTCTCGTTTTGGGATCCACCTCGATAAAAACTCCCGTATTGACAACGGAAATGGCCAGGGCTTTGCGCTTTCCAAGCTTTTCAAAGCCGGAACCTTGATTAGGTCTCAGCGCCTTAAATAAAATCTTGGTAAGGATTTCTCCCGTTTGTAATACCGTGCGCCCAGGACCCAGAAATAGATCCTCAAGGGGAATAACTCTTACCTGCTTTTCATTGGCCAGCTCAACTTGAGCACCCAGAGCGATAAGAGCCGGTACGGCATCAGCCGCAGGAGAAGCATTGCAAATATTTCCTCCGATGGTGCCCCTGTTACGAATTTGCGGCGAACCGACCATGCTTGAAGCCTTAACCAAAGCAGGAGCAAATTTTTGAAGAATTTTCGAATCCATAACCTGGGTATGTGTGACTAAGGAACCGATCGTTACTTGACCATTGTCTTCGAAATGAATTTCTCGCATGTCTTTGATCAAGCTTAAATCAAGCACAACCTTCGGATTCATGATTTTTTCATTCATTTTAACTAATAAATCAGTGCCCCCCGCTAAAAGGGTGTAGTTTGCTTTGTCCCTCATCAAATCAAACGCTTCAACTAAAGTGGCGGCTCTGTAATAATCGAAGGTATTCATTTGTTGCACCCCAGCTTCATACTTGCCAGTTCAAAACCTTGTGAAAAGAGTTAATATAGTTACATTTCTGAATATATTGGACGTACATTTCATTTAAATTGGATGAATCAGATCTGAAGGAAATTGACGCATTTCTCCTTGCAGGAAGAGCGCAGCCCCATAAATTATTTTTCTCTCCACCAGCTCCCGGGCCTTCATTAGTCCGTGCTCAAGGGCTTCTTGCTTTAAGCTCTGCGGCAGCGAAGGGACAGCGCATGTCACCAGGAGTTCAGGGATATCTGTTGCCGGATCGAGATCCCTGGCTACTTTTCTCTCAATGAAAGGGGAGTCCACGTTAACTGCATTGCCCAAAACAGTTGCACAAGCGTCTGCGATGGAGGAAGTGGCCGCAATCGCTACGGCGGCATCGGCAATTCCTAAGGTAAAACTGCGCCCCCCTCTTCCACTCGTTGCTATTCCACCGATCTTTTTTCCCTCAACATCCAGGTAATGAGATGGCTTGACCCCAAGTCGGGGAACTATACCGACCCTGGTTTTCTCGCCCGACCCGAGGTGCATGGCAATATCGCCACCGTTATTGACCAATACCTTGCTTGCTCCCCGTTTCGCCAGGTGTTCACAGACCAGCTCTGATATCGAACCTGCCACGGCAGCCATGGGTGTTAAGTTAAGCTCTCCGGCCAAACTTACTGCGCTTAACATCTTACTTAAGATTTTTGGATATTCAATGTCATCCGGGAGTTCTGGCCACGCCTTTTTAGCGAAGGGAAGATAGCGCCTTAAATCATCAAGCCAGTTGTTCACCAGTTCTTCCAGCTTGCGTAATTCTCGGGCTATTGGCTCACCCCTCCGTTCAGCGGTTACACTCATCTGTACAGGTCCGGAATCTATTACTACTTGGTACGGATTTACTAATGTAAGCATAGCCAACCTACTCAAGAACTTCTGCAAGTTGACGTATCTGAGCAATGTGACCTCCAATTCGCTCGTAGGTACTACGGAGCATTGTGTACTCAACTGGGGCCACCGTTGCCGGAGTCGGCACCCAAGAGAAGGCGTTGAAAGCAATCACCTTTTCCACGTCAGCCATAAAGTTTATGCCACCGCCCGGCAAAAGCATAGCAGGAGCTCCTCCGATGGTTAAGCGGACTTCGCCACGATGGACCGCACGCGTAAGTTCTATTGGAAGCATGGTTACCCCCGCTCTGGCAGAGCCTCCAGTACCACCAGTGTAAAGAGCGGAAACTCGTGCCGGTTCACAATTATTGTGAATTAACGCTACAACTTGTTTTACTGGCTCAGTCAAGTCTATTTCGCACACATCACCATTAGGCAACACTTCAAAGAGAGCTGCTTGCCGCGCTGTGGTCTCCGTTACTAGGATTTTCATCCCCGGTTTGGCCAAATTCATATCTACGGCTTTTATCGCTTGACGAGGCTCTATAATGTCAGTTCCTCCCCAGCCGTGTCCGTGTTCGCCAAAGTAACGGCCCCGCGTACTTTTACGCCCGTTTGGAATGACACCACTATAAGTCATACCCACTTCCTGTCCGGCCCGGTGTTCAGATAAGAGCCCGATAACATGGTGATCCAAAATAATAGCCTCATCAACTACGTCTTTCAAATGGTGGGCGAAAAGTCCTACCGTGGCACTGCCACACCCTACCCTCATCGTTATGTCTGTCTGCCCGTCTATAACAGGATGATGCCCAACCTGTAATTCCAATTCACTGCCGCTGTCAATTTTTAATGAAACTCTTTGCCTGTTAGCAATATCTACAATTGTACGGGCTACGATAAAGCCGGTTTTCCCGGTAAGAAGGTTAGCCCCCCCAAGGCTTAAAATTTTAGAACCGTACTCTTCGGTATCTACTATACCAACCACGCGCCCGTCGCGTCGGACCTTAGTTCCTTCTTCCCCGATATGAAAATTAGTGTCTATTTTTACCTTTACTCCGCTATAACTTAACGGAGCTTCCGTGACAACGGTCACAACTTCGATTCCTCCCCTGTTGCCTTGCACGATATAGGGAGCAGGCCGCGGGTCAGGATACTCCGTTCCTGCCCCTATAGCCGTAATTAAGGGCCAACTTATTTCGGGTGGCTGTTTTACGGGCTCCGGCACGTCAGACACCAGGGATCGATTGCGTATTAATTTTCCGTTTTCATTAGTATACCTGCGACAGGCTCCGGTAAATCCCTCTTGAATTTCACATTGAACAGGGCAGGAGCCGCAAGTTACGACTCCAACTACCTGTTGTTCCACTTTTTTAGCCGCTGTACGGGGACAGACTTGAGTGCAAACCCCACAGGATGAACATCCTTCTCCGATAACGGCCTTCTTTTCTTGCAACGTAATGCATTGCAGAGGGCAGTCCTTGATACAGAGACCGCAGCCGGAACACAATTCTGATTCAATCTGTACCATCGAACTAAGCCTCCAGACAATTATATTTTTTACCTGATCCCGGTGAAAAAGTCCTACAGCATTCGGTATTTGCAAGCGAATCCCTTCGCAACGAGAATTAAGGAATTTTTTTACCGAACACTATTTAATAACCGGCTTATGTGTCGGGGGAGGAGTATTTCTGCTAATTCCGGCTTTGATCTCTCCATCAACAATTACCATAGCCACACCAGGAATATCCCCAACCTTTAATCCTTCGAGTGCATCCTGCCCGAATGAACCCATGGGAGCATCCACTAAGACTAAATCTGCTTCCCTGCCAATTTCGATGATCCCTGTATTCAAGCCGAAAACTCTGGCCGTATTTCCGGTAGCGGCGGCAATCGCTTGGGCAGGGTCTAAACCCCCGACGGAAGCAAGAAGAGCCAAATTCCTTAACATTCCCAACGGAATTACTCCTGTTCCTGAGGGAGCATCATTGCCCATAATTAACCTTGAGAGTTCGTTGCGCTCAGACAAGATTTCCACAGCTTGCAGAGCAGCTTTGGGATTACCACACTGCACAACTTCAATCGCAAAATCACTGAGCTCAATGATCTTTCTCACTTCCGCTGGAGCAACAGCGGTTGTTCCGCCGTTAATATGGGATACCACATCTGGCTTAATCGCCAGGACATCATCAGCAGTCACGGTTGAACTACCGGGGATTGAAGTTCCACCCGTATGCATCGCTACTTTGAATCCGTACTTGTGTGCCCAAGCCACCATCGGTGCGGCATCTTCCGGTTTGCGGACGCTGCCGAGCCCAACCTCACCGACTAACCAAACTCCCCCTGCTTTCAGTTCAGCGAAATCTTCTTCTTTTAATCCCTGTTCGAGAATCAGCGCGCCCGCATGCACTTTCACTCCCCCAGGACGAGCATTCCGGAAAGAACGGGATGCTAGAATGGCCAGCGCTTTAACTCCCACTGGATCTTTGGGACGTCCCGGAAGATGAGGTTCCCCTGCTGAGATCATGGTCGTGACCCCGCCATGCAAAGAGCTATCGATATAATCCATCATTTTTTGACGAGGAGTAAAATCCCCGAAGACCGGGTGAACGTGAGAATCAAGCATTCCAGGCATAAGGGTGATCCCCTGAGCATCAACTGTTCTGTCAATAGCTTCACCGCTTAGGATACCGGCATCCCCTATCGCAGCAATTTTCCCATCCCGTACAAGCACGGTATTTCCTGATAGTACCGGATTCTTAATATCACCGCTCACAATTGTTCCAATGTTGGTTATCGCTAAATTAGCCATTAAAATCCCTCCCCGACCTGCTATTAACGAAGACCGTCTTCCCCTTTAATCTCTTCTTTCTGAAGTCCACCAATTCGAGGTAATGGCCTTCCTGAGTCAGTCACCACCAAAACAACTAAGATTTCGTCAGAACGGGGCGCATCTGGGACCCGGACCTCCATCGCGTCATAATGTGTCCGTACAAAAGCCGCATCCTTGTAATGAAGAGGCACATCGATACCAGTACCAAGTCCACCCATTTTTTTAGCCGAGGGTATAATAGCCTTGCCTCCGCCCACTGCTTCGCGGAAAGGTTTGCCCAGCTTGGGGTGAAGAATAGCCGCTGCGTGTTCGAGTTCACCGGCTGCTCCGACAACAGCTGCTTTTCCGTAGCTCTCAATTAGACTTTTATCGCCCCCCAGTGCTGCAACTGCCCTGTTTCCGAGAATTTCACCCAGCTTTTCACCAACATCCGTCAGTTCGCTTAAGTCTTCTTGGTACTTTCCGGCAAAAGGGTTCTTAATCACGGCAATAGCCGCCGCCTTGCGCGTGCGCTTTGGTAAGTCCTGCCCCGCCTCTTGGAGAGTCTCTTCAACCACAGTCAATAGTTTGCGGATTTTCATTCTTTCCCCTCCTTAAAAATTACCAGTTAACAGGAACACCTGTACTTTTGCCTGCTTCTTTAACTTTACGCTTCAACCACCGCGTAACGACTACTTTCTTATCTGTATAGAAATCGATAGCATCATTGGCGCGTCCGCGAGTCGAACCATACATCGAGAGTTTACGTCCACCTACCGGATAAAAAGCAATTGGTGCCGGAGTTCCGACATTGACGCCCACTTGCCCCACTTCACATTGTTGGATGAAGTCTCTGGCGTATGCGCCGGTCTCAGTGTAAATCACTGCGGTATGCCCATAACGACTTTGGTTAATAATCTCTATCGCTTCATCAAGGTCTTTTACCTTCTTAAGGCATCGTACCGGGCCAAAAAGCTCTTCCTGGAAAATGTGCATCTCAGGTTCTGCCTCAAAGACAGTCGGTCCTAAGAAATACCCATTGGGATAACCCTCTACTTTCACTCCTCGCCCGTCAAGAAGTAACTTTCCACCTTCTTTGACCCCGGTTTCAATCTCTTCAAGCAACTTGTTCAGATGCTTTCTACTGACTACAGGCCCTAAATTAGTTGTTTCGTCTGTTCCGGGACCGACTTTTAGGGCTTTAGTCGCTGCCAAGAACTTTTCTTTGAATTCGTCATAAACAGCTTCCGCCACCAGAACATTGGAAACTGCGAAACATCTTTCACCGATATGTCCAAAGCAGGAACTGACAACATTTTTTATCGTCTCGTCCATCACAGCGTCATCCATGACCAAGGCATGATTCTTTGCGCCGCCTTGCACCTGAGCCCTTTTGCCGTGAGCAGTAGCGCCCTTGTAGATCTCCAAGCCCACTTGAGAAGAACCGACAAAGCTTACCCCGACAATGTCCGGATGGCTGATAAGGTAATTGCCCATTTCGCTGCCGCTCCCGTGAATTAAGTTCAAAACTCCTTTAGGCAAACCCGTTTCCTGAACGAGTTCGACAATTTTCTGAACTGTCATCGGGCAAATACTACTGGATTTAATGACAACAGGATTTCCTGCTGCTACGGCCCACACAAAATAAGTAGGAATCATGGCCGGGAAATTGAACGGAGGAAGAACTAAGAATACCCCCAGAGGCTCCCGGACAAAATACTCATCAACTCCATGGGCAATATCCTCGGTATAGGCTCCTTTCATCAGTTGGGGCATCGCACATGCATCTTCTACATACTGCAAAGTACGGGTCAGCTCATCCAACCCTTCTTTATAAGTCTTACCATGCTCGGCGCTAATGATCTTGGCCAGTTCACTCTTGTTTTCTTCCATCTTTTGTTTAAGGGCAAACATGTACTCTATCCTCTCGGGAATAGGGGTAGTACGCCATTCCCAGAAAGCATCTTTTCCCGCCTGAACCGCTTGATCTGCGTCAGATTGCAAAGACATCGGACACAGGGCAATTACTTCGTCCGTTGCTGAATTTCTTACTTCTGCAAACTCCTGAGTTCTAGACTCTATCCATTCTCCGTTAATAAAGTTCTTCAATACCATAGCCTTTTCTGCCAATGTAAGTCACTCCTCTTTTTCGATTAATTAGTTTTTTTAGCCCATTGGGTCTATTGCCATTTTTCTGATTATTCTTGTCTTAGCTTCACCCCTTTCATAAATCAACATCCCGCTGTTTTATGACCGTACTGGCTACCTCCCACGATTTTTGTATATGAAGGGTAGCAGCAGTTCGGGCTTCCTCAGGTTTCCGCCTTTCAATAGCATCTATTATTGCTTGATGCTCATGGTGAGTGTTTACCGGGCGGCGTGGTATAGTCCAGGTAGAGACGCGCAGGACGGAAATACATCCATGGAGATTCAGGAGCATTTCGGCCAACATGGTGTTGTGATGGCCGGTTGCAATAATGGCATGAAAATCATTATTAAGTTGAGCCACCCTTCCTAGGTCTTCTTCACTTAGAGCCTGCCCTGCAAGAGCAAATGTTTGCTTTAGTTTTTCAAGTATTTCCGGGCTGGATGTCTCAGCAAGCAGATAAGCACCCAACCCTTCCAGCACAGCCCTAACTTGATAAATGTTTTCCGCTTCCTGATAAGTAAACTTCCGGACCATAACCCCCTTATAAGGGTCTTTTCTTAAGAAACCCTCTCGTTCCAGACGGCGTAAGGCTTCTCTCACTGGAGTCCGGCTAATTCCCAGTTTGTCACCAAGCTCTTGCTCCCGCAAACGCTCTCCGGCCTTAAAATACCCGCTTACAATAGCACCTCGAATTTTTTTGTAGGCAACCTCATCAGAAGTAATAGACTCTTTTAATCCGAGATCCATTGAACCGTACCCCCAAATTGTGTTTATCAACGAGACGAAGAATTTAGTATACTAAATCGTATACAATTTTATGATTGATAATATTCTCCGTTTTAACGCAAAATCCTCCTACTTTTAAGAAAATTTTTTCTCCATATTCCTGGGTCTTACCGACCGTATTGGTTCCGACTGGATACCCTCGCTTATATGCACATAAAAATTGCTGACAAATCAATATGGGTAGTTTGTCAGCAACCAGTTATCCATCTATTTAATTGCGGTTCACTATTCAGGTATTCAGAATTCAGGAGTCAGAATTCATAAAGAAGTGTCCAAATCTATTATTTAATGCCCGTTCTTATCCTCTGCGAGGAGAATAACTCTGGGAAAATATATACGCCCATTGACGAATTAAGATAATGTCATTACTATCCTGTTGTTTTCTTATTCTGACTCCTGTCTACTGACTACTGACTCCTGAATAGTTACAATCCCTCTTCTTGCTACGCCATAACCCAGCCACCATCAACATTGATCACTGCCCCGGTAATATAAGATGCCTTATCACTGACTAAAAACTCAATCACCCCAGCAACATCTTCCACTTCTCCAAACTTACCGGAAGCTATTTGGATTAAAATAGATTCATTATCTTTTGAACTTACCCCTTCCATCATTTCAGTTCTTATTCTTCCCGGGGCAATGGCATTGACAGTTATCCCATACGGAGCCAACTCTCCTGCCGAGGCTTTCGTCAGCCCGATTAACCCCGCTTTTGTTGCTGCATAGTGACTCCCTGTAACATCGATATAGCTTTTTGCAGCAATTGAGGACATGTTAATAATACGCCCAAATTTTTGTTCAATCATGAGTGGGGAAACTAACCTCGTCATATAGAACGCCCCATTCAGGTTAATCTCTACAACGCGTTGCCACTCACTCGGGTCCATCTCATATATTGGAACTTTATTCCCCATTTTTTTCGGAGATATCCCCGCATTATTCACGACTATATCAATCTGACCGTAAATTGTCTTCACATCTGAAATAAACCTAGAAACCAAATTATAATCAGAAACATCACATACATAGTAAGAAGAAGATTGTCCAATCTCATCTACAGCCTGCCGTGCCAGGTTTTCATCGAAGTCATTAACAATAACATGGATCCCCTGTCTAACTAACCCTTTAGCGATTGCTTTGCCAATGCCTCTGCCAGCGCCCGTAACAATCGCTATCGAATTTCTCATTGGCATATCCCCCCACAGAATCAAATCCTATTCTAAGGTAAATCCTTTGTCTTCTAAGAATTTCTTCATATGCATTCTTCTGTTTTCGCTATAAAAATCTGCCATAGTTTGAGACCAACTGCTATTCTTGTTATTGCTTAAGCGAGACTTATAATATTGCTCCATTATTTCATCATATTTGTTAATAATGACTGGATATTGTTTCTCATCATATTCGTCTACTTGAAAAACACCTTCAATTGGTAACCTGGGTTTTACGATCTGTTCTTCGGCCGGTATGCCTAAAGCCATACCGAATACCGGGAACACTTTATCTGGGAGACCGACAATCTCGCTGATTAATTCAGGATTATTGCGCACTCCACCAATATAGCAACCTCCATAACCCAAAGATTCAGCAGCTGTCAAAACATTTTGGGCAATCAAAGATACGTCAATGATACCTACAATAAAATTTTCCATCGTATCATATCGCATCTCGACACCTTGCTTAGCACATGCGACTTCCAATCTCTTCATATCAACACAGAAAAGCAAAAACACTGCACTCCCGATAATAGGATCGAGATTATTTGACAAAGCCCCGACTTTTTGCTTTTTATCTTCATTGGTGATTTGAATTACTGAATACGCTTGGACGAAATTCGATGAAGGCGCTCCTTGACCGGCCTTGACTATTTCCAACAAATGTTTTGCCGGAATTGGATCTTTTGTAAACTTTCTAATTGAACGATGACTCTGCATTATTTTTATTGTCTCTGAAATGTAATGACTGTCCAAGACTTCCACCTCAACTTTAGTAATCTAAAACACCAGAATAGGCTTAAGCACTTTCTGTTCCATTGCATCTTCAAAGGCGTCTTTAGCATTAGGCAATTGATAAGGGGATATAATATTTTCCAGCTGCGAACTGAACATGTTTAAGATCTCAAATGCCCGTGTATAATCCTCTGGCTTTGAACCATAACTTGTAAGTAACGCCCATTCATTCCGTACCGCTTTCGTTAGGAAAAGGTCAGTGGAACTTTCATATAACGCTACAAACACCGCCTTTCCTCCTTTTTTCAGACTCTGTAATCCGAGATTTACTGCTTTTGAAGATCCCGAACATTCAAACAGAATGTCCGCTTGTTCTCTGAGATTTTCGCCCTCATCTACTATAATTGTCTCAATTCGAAAATCTCTCGCATAGCTTAAGCGGGCTTCGTAATCTCGTTTCAGTCCAGACAATATCACTTTTGCCCCCAGGGCTTTAGAAACTAATGCCACAAAGAAACCAATAATACCCGGTCCCTGTACGAGCACAACATCTCCTTGGTTAACCATACCGACAGCTTCTACTGCATGCACAGCAATCGTCATTGGCTCAGTAAGCACTGCAATCGAATCCGACATATTGGCCGGAATTTCTTTTAAGTATTTGATTTTGCACTTCACATATTCGGCCATACCCCCGTCAAAGTGCAATCCCATAACTTCAGTGTGCTCGCATATATTTGTTCGCTTCTCTTGGCAACATTTGCACATTCCACAATGTTGGATTGATTCTGCCACTACTTTCTTGTTTAAAAAAAGACTTGAATCCTCTCCTACGGCAGCGACAACTGTCCCGACGATTTCATGACCTAAGATACGAGGCATTTCCACAAATTCATATCCAGGGGCGTGATTGTATGCATGCAAATCACTTCCACAAACCCCGCAGTACTCAACTTTTATCAGGGCTTCCCCTAGAGCCGGCTTAGGCAATGCTACATCCTTGATTATTAATTCCTTAACATTTTTTGTTTTAACTAGTGCCTGCATGCTATGACCTACTTTCCTAAATAAGCCTGTTGCAAATGCGGATCGTTTAGTAGATCTGACGCTTTTCCGGATAAAGCAAGACGGCCATTTTTTAGAACAAAGGCTGAGTCTGAAATAGCAAGGGAGTGCTTGACATTTTGCTCTACGAGCAAAATGGTAATTCCTCTTTGCGAGATCTGTTTTAATACTTCAAACAATTGCTTAACTACCATTGGTGCTAAACCCAATGACAGTTCATCTATCATTAAAAACTTGGGATTTCCCATTAAACCCCTGGCAACAGCACACATTTGTTGTTGCCCACCACTCATTGAACCTGCCAGTTGTTTTCTTCTTTCTTTTAAGATCGGGAAAAGTTCAAAAACCGTCTCTAAATTCTTCTTAAAACTTGCCCTCGCCCTTTTGGAATAGGCACCTAACTCTAAATTTTCTTCAATTGTCATATAAGAAAATAATTTTCGTCCCTCTGGAACCTGAATGATTCCCATCTCAACGATTTCATGGGGGTCTTTTTTTTGTATTTCAGTTCCTTCAAAGAGAATCTTGCCGGATGATATTTTTTCGAGTCCCGAAATTGCATTGATTGTGGTTGACTTCCCCGCTGCATTGGCTCCCAAGAGTGCTACTATTTCCCCTTGTTTTACCTCAAGATCGACATCCCAGAGCGCTTGAACTTCACCATAGAATAAATTAACCAATTTACACTTAAGCAATGGTTATCTCCTCCCCGAGGTAAGCTTCGATTACTCTCTTATCATTTATAACTTCCGTTGGAGTTCCTTCGGCAATCTTTTCTCCATGCTGAATAACAATGACTCGATGAGACAATTGAATAATTACTTCCATAATGTGCTCAATTACAATTAACGTAATTCCTTCCCCCGCCAAGCTTCTGATTAAGGGAATTATCTCTTGAATTTCGCTAGGATTAAGGCCTGCCATCACTTCGTCTAATAGAAGAAGCTCTGGTTTTGTTGCCAATGCCCTAGCAACTTCTAATCTCTTCTTATCTGCGATAGTTAGACTTCTTGCGGTAACATCCTTTCGGTGGATTAACTTGACTTTTTCCAAAACGTGTTCTGCGAATTCTCTGGCTTCTTTCCTTTTAGAAAGACGATTATAAGCTCCGGTCTGAACATTTTCCAAGACGCTAATATTTCCGAAAGGTTTAACCTCTTGAAATGTCCTGCCAACCCCTTTCTTACAGATTAGATCAGGCTTTTGACTCGTAATATCCTCACCCTTAAATAATATCTTGCCGGCAGAGAGAGGAAGGGCACCGGAAATGAGATTAAACAGTGTGGTTTTTCCTGCTCCGTTAGGTCCTATGATGCCAACGATTTCTTGCTGTTTCACGTCGAAACTAACATTATTAACAGCAGTAACTCCTCCAAAATCTTTTCTAGCACTGTTAACTTGCAGAATCAATTTTCGGCCCCCTTTCTGTCTGTGTTCACTTTTAATCGGCGTCTTTTGACCTGATCAGTGATTGTCGGCAGAATACCGTTTGGCATCCATGAAACAACGACTATTAATACGATACCGTAGATAAAAAAGTTTAGTCCATTTAAACCGGAAAATGTTGACCTGACGATTTCATTTAATGGAACTAAAAGTACCGCTCCCACAATAGGCCCAAATATCGTGCCCATGCCACCGATTATAGACATCAAGGCGATTTGGCTTGAAAAGTTGATGTTAAATACAGCTTCCGGCTCGATAAACAGAATATATTGAGCATAAAAAACACCGGTCATCGCTGCTAAACCAGAGCTGATCAGTATGGCATATAGCTTGTAACGAGTTATAGGAATACCCAGAACTTCAGCTGCATCTTCATTTTCCCGGATTGCTATAAAATATGATCCGACTTTTGAACGATCGATTAAATACGTGATTATAATAATTAGTAGCAACATCCCCAGAGCTATGAAATAGTAAGGTTCTTTCGTACGAAACATCATCGTAGATAAACCTGGCTTAAACGGTATGTTGATACCCATTGCTCCGTTAGTCAACTCTTTCCAAAAAGAGGCTACATAACGAATGACTTCCGAAAAAGCGAGAGTCGCCAGCGTAAAGAACGGCCCCTTCAATCTAAAAGCGGGATAACCGATAAGAGCACCAATGCCCATGCTTACTATTAAAGCAACAAATAGTCCTAACCAAGGTGAGACTCCCATTTTTACTAACAACAAGGTGGATGTATATGCACCTAAACCGAAGAAAATTGTATGGCCTAAAGATAATTGACCGGCATAACCCGCTAAAATGTTCCAAGAGCTACTGAGTGCAGCATAAAAAATCACCATAATTACAATATTCATATAAAACTTATTCTTGAGAAAACTAGGTAGAGCTAATGCTGCAATTAGTAAGATAAAGAGAAAGATTGACTTTTTAGATAATAACTCTCTCATTTCAACCCTACCTCCTCTGAACCTTTCCCTAAGCTAAATAACCCTGAGGGTCGAAACAGAAGGACTAAAATAAAGATAATAAAATACACTGCCTCTTTGAGCCCCGGAGCAATTAGAACGCCTGCTACTGCTTCTACCAGACCAATGATTAACCCTCCGAGAAATGCTCCTAACATGCTGCCCATTCCACCTAAGACAACGACAACAAACGATATTAAGACAAACAAAGTTCCGACTGTTGGGAAAACATAGTAAATCGGTATTAATAAAGCGCCAGCTAAGCCTACGATTGCAGAACCTAGGCCAAAAGCAAGCAGATAAATTCTCTTTACATTTATGCCCATTAATGCTGCCGCTCTTTTTTCCATTGCTACAGCCCGAATGGCTTTTCCAACCAGTGTTTTATTCAAAAACAGATACATTCCGACTGCAACTAAAATAGCCACGACAAACGCGATTAACCTAGGTATGCTAATTGCCACTGACCCTACATTAATTACTGCAGTCTGATACGCCGTATGCACACTGCGAAAATCAGCACGCCAGAGCATTAACGCAAAGTTTTGTAAAGTTATTGAGAGTCCCAGGGTGACGAAAATCTTGACGGTTGCTGAAGTATTTAAAATAGGCTGGATTACAATTCTCTGGATAAGCAATCCGAAAACAAATAAAATAAGCGCCACGAGTAGGGCAGACACATAAGGATCAAGACCCCAAACACTATATAGGAAGAAACTAATGTACATCGCCAACATCAAGAATTCTCCATGAGCAAAATTGATAATTCTTACTACTCCTAGAATAAGATTTAGGCCCATGCTAATTAGCGCATAAATGCCCCCAACCAGGATGCCGGAAATTACAACTTGTATAATCTGGTCCATCTTATACCTCCCTTTATGATGTCCTTGTTGTGATGGAGACTTTAATTTTTAGTGCGGAACTAACTGCTTACCAATATCTACTCTCCTTGTCCAGGAAATGCTTTTAGCAGACAGGGGAGGGCTACTCCCCTGTCTTAGTTGAAAACACTATTTTCTTTCGCTCCATTTTAGCAACGGAAGTTTGGACTCTTGTACTGCCGCTTCTTTCGGCCATACCGTGACAAGTTTTCCGTCAACCCATTGCGTAACATAAGCCTTACCTAATTTGTTCTGGCCCTTGTCGTTAAATTCTACTCCCCACCCGGTTTCAGATTTTCCGGGTTCCAATTTGTAATTCTTGGCTGCTTCCTGAATTTTGTTAGGATCTAAACTTCCAACCTTGTCTATGATATTTAAGAGAACATTCATACCCATGAAGTTGGTGACTGAGTGACCAGAACGGGGTGCTGTTCCATAAGTATCTTTATATAACTTTATAAACTCATCAAGCCCAGGAGTAAAGGATTTATTAATTTCATACTGCGGGAAGTCAGCATCAAGTATGCCATTGGCATCCGCGCCTAGTGCTTTCTGGAAGTCTGTCATTGTGTGACCTCCACCCGATCCGATAAACACGGGAACATCAAAACCTAACTCCTTTGACTGCCGTGTCAACAATATAGCATCATTAAGATAAGAAACGGCGATCAATACGTCCGGTTGAGCTTTCTTTAGGTTCAGTACTACAGAAGAAAGGTCAACAGAATTCATGTTATAAGCCTGATTAGTAACAACATTTAACTTTTCTTCTTTAGCATACTTTTCAATAAATCCTGCAACAGTTGTGCCATAGAGTGAATCTTCATGAGCTAGGGCTATCTTTAAATCGCTAAGATTCTTACCTAGCTTTGCCGGTAAAACTTCTTTAATGTAATCGATTTCTGAGCGTGCGAATTGTGAAGATGTGGGATTTGTTCTGAATACATATTTATATCCCCGGTCTGTAATGGGGTCAGATATAGCCCCAAGCTCCCAGTATACAACTCCGTTTCTTTCGGCCACCTCACTTGCAGACATGGAAATAGCACTTGAATAGGAGCCAATAATTAATTGTATGTTTTCCTGAGAAATTAAGCGATTAGCTTGGGACTGCGCAGCGTTGGCATCAGGTGCATCAGCTTTACTTAACTCAATCGTTTTTCCGCCAGCTACGCCACCTTTTTGATTCCTTAGTTTTACCGCAAGTTCGGCACCCCGAAAGCTTTCATCTCCCAGAAGGGCGGCCCCTCCTGTAAAGGGGTAGATCGCGCCAATTTTTAGCTTTTCCCCCGCTCCGTTTGATGCCTGCGATCCGCCGCTTGAACACCCGCTAACGAAAACCAAGGCACCTACCAACGCCAGAGCCAACATTTTTTTAATTTTTTTCATTAATATTCCCCCTCTTTTATTTATGGATAAGCTGTCTTTAGGAAGCCAGCCAACCACCATCAACATAAATTGTTTGACCTGTGATATAGTCCGAGGCATTTGATGCCAAAAAGATGGAAACTCCAGCCAGATCATGGTCTTCACCCGTTCTGCGCATAGGTATTCTTGATATAAGCCACTGCCTTCTGGCCTCATCGTCGAATACGGGCTTAGTCATGTTGGTGCTGAAGTAGCCGGGACCGATTGCATTCACTTGAATGCCGGCCTCTGCGAATTCAACAGCCATTGCTTTCGTAATTTGGGCTACTCCGCCTTTACTTGCTCCGTAAATCGCCATGTCTTTTAATCCGATTTGACTTGTTAACGAAGCAAAGTTTATGATTTTTCCTTTCCCCATCTTGACCATATGCGGCATCACAAGTTGACTGGTTAATAACACACTCCTCAAGTTGATGTCCATCACAAAGTCCCAATCTTCCGCTGTAATCTCCAAAAACGGGCGGCGTATATTTACCCCTGCAGCATTTACAAGAATATCAATGTGTCCCTGTTCCTCCACGATTCGTTCTACGAACGATCTCATAGAATTAGCATCTCTGACATCAAGTTCCTGGTAAAAACTCCTTCTTGAGAAACTTTCTATTTCCTTGCTAACGACCTTAAGTTCCTCTTCTGTACGGCTGGTTACGGCTACATCTGCACCCGCTTCCGCTAGGGCAAGCGCAATCCCGCGGCCTAAACCCCGACCTCCCCCGGTAACCAGGGCTGTTTTACCTGTTAAATCAAATATCTTCACTATTTCTATCTCCCCTACATCGCACGTTCATATAACTTGATGATATCTTCGATCTGGGTCTTTCTCGGGTTCACGGCTATGTTCCCGCTCTTCATAGCGTCACGCGCCATTTCTTCAATTCTGTTACGCTCGACCTTGGAATCAGAGAGACGCTGTGGAATGCCCACGTCGATCGAAAGTTGTTTGAAAGACTCTACCGCCTTCCATGCTTGCTCGATCACTGTTAAATTCCCAACAACTTCTCCCATGTCTTCCGCAATGTCTGCAAATAATTCGGGAACTGACAAGGCATTGAATTCCATGATGTGCGGCATAAGAATCGAATTTGCAACCCCATGGGGCACTCCGAACATAGCGCTGACAGGATGGCTCATAGCATGGCAATTGCCCAGTCTTGTATTGCTAAATGCCAAGCCTGCCAGCAAGCTTCCCATCAGCATATTGTCCCTAGCCTCTAGGTTATCCCCGTTGTATACCGCTTGGCGTAAATTGGCACTGATACGGCGAATGGCTTCTCTGGCTAAGGCTTTTGAAAGGGGAAAGGCCATTTGCGATGTATATGATTCAATTGCATGAACTAACGCATCCAGTCCGGTTGATGCGGTTACTTGTTTAGGCATGGTGGTTGTCATTAACGGATCGACCAATGCCCACCGGGGAGCCAGCTTATATCCTGCAACCGTAAGCTTATATTCTCTGTCTACGTCAGTAATCACAGTGAAAACAGTCACTTCACTGGCCGTGCCGGCTGTCGTAGGAATAGCAATTAATGGAAGTATCGGCTGAGCAAACTTGTCAGCACCCTCATACTCCGCTATGTTACCCCCGTTTGTTGCCAACACTCCTACTGCTTTTGCTACATCAATTGCACTTCCACCGCCAACTGCAACAATGGCTTCAGCCTTGATCCCTTTAAGCACCGCTAAAGCCTTTTCGCACGTTGCGATTGAGGGATTTGCTTCAACTTGATCATACACTGCAATTTCCAAGCCCTCTGGTATCCGTTTTTTTACTTCCTCCAGAAGTCCTGCTTTAAGAATCCCTGGGTCAGTTATAATCATGATCCGTTTGAATCCCTGTTGAGTGATAATCGAAGTTAATTGATTAACCGCATTAAATCCGTAAATTACTTCTGTTGGATTTTTAAATGATGCTAAAGAAAATGCCATTTTTTCCAACACTCCTTCTACTTTTTATAGATATTTGTAAGAACGACTCGTGTCCTGCCCAACCGCCTCACGAAAACTTATCACGGGCGTTTCCCAGAGTGCAATATCAATATGAATAACTGATGAATTATCGTCCTTCTTCGCGTTTGCTAAGGCATCGGCCAGTTCTGCTTTGTTTCTGACATGATATCCCTTCAAGCCAAATCCTTCAGCTATTTTGGCAAATTCGATTGCCGGTAAACCGAAATACTCCTTCTGATAATTTAACTTATTTAACCACTCGATCCAGCCCCAACTCCTGTTGTCCAGAACAAAAGTAATTACTTTCAATCCGTATTGTTTCAAGGTAGCAAGCTCGCCGATACTGTATCCAAATCCACCATCGCCGGCCAACAAGTATACTTCTCCGTTTTTGGCTGCAGCCGCGGCTCCAATGGCTGCCGGTAATCCAAACCCTAACCCGGCAAGACCTCTGGGTGCCAGAACTTTCCTCCCGGTTGATTTCAGATTGTAATAGACTGCTCCCCAGCCGCTGGAGAAACTCGCATCACACACTAAAATATCTTCTTGACCTGATACCTGATTTAGAACATCAATGACTTGTTGAGGTTTAAGTTCTGAATTATTCTCAGTCAGTTCTTTTTGGATGAAGCTCGCCCAATCTTTTTTCGCATTTTGAATCCACTGCTCACGGTCCTGATGCGGGGGACGCTCAAACTTTTCCTTAGCGAGCTTAGTCATCTCCGCCAGCGTTGTCTTGACATCTCCAACCAGCCCTACCTCAGCATGAAACGCTCTGCCAATCTCCGACTCGTCAAGATCCAAATGAATTACATGTTGGCCATCGTTAGGAAGCTTCCAGTTAAACGTAGAGTTTTGACTGGATTTAAAACCTGCAAAAAAGATGACATCCGCTTCTTCTATAAGCTTTTTAGCAGATAATGTCCCCACACCGCCCATCATCCCAATGCCTAGCGGATGATCATCCGGAATAACTCCTCTTCCCGTAAACGTTTGCAACACCGGCATTGTCATGTGTTCCGCCAAGGCTGTAACTTCCGCTTCGGCTTGCGATAACATCGCTCCGCCGCCTACAACCAAAACAGGCCTTTTTGCTCGCACTAATAATGTTAAGGCTTTTTCAATTTGTTCCCTAGAAGCAACTGTGCGATAACGGGGAAACATTGAAAGATCAGCGGGCATCTGCGGCAACTCTCCTGCCCATTCCTCCTGAAAAACATCTTCAGGTATGGATAAGGCAGTCGGACCAGGCCGACCCGACACTGCTTTGATAAATGCGTTGCGAAGCATATCCGGAAGAGCTTTTTGAGTTGTTACACTTCCAGTCCATTTGGTAAATGGCTTTACCATATCCAGTTGGTAGAAACCTTGCGAAGCGTTCCCATGATCTCTTAAATGCTCCCAACCCAGCGGCAAATCACTAAACAACGCAAATATCGGAGTAGAGGAATTATACGCCTCTCCTAATCCGGACGTAAATTCAGCAGCTCCTGGCCCCACAGTTGCATCACAAACTCCAACCCTATTCATCACCCTTGCATACGCGACAGCAGCATAAGCTGCACTTCTCTCTGCTCTTAAAGTGATATGCTTAATTTTCCCTGCAGTATTATCTATGCCATCATAAAATGGAAGAGTTTGGGCACCAGGGACTCCAAACACTGTGTCTACTCCCATTTGTTGCAGCAAATTTACCAATAAATCGCCTACATGCACTTTTCACGCCTCCATTTATTTGCGAAATTTTGATTGCTTTCAATATCCTAACTGGAGTTATCTTTTAACATCTACTGGCCTCCTTAAAAAATCTATCCACCATCCATTGCCGGGTAAACCGCGATCCGGTCCCCTTGTTTAAGCATAGTATCTGCGTCAATTCCCTTGCCATTAAGAACAAACATATATTCGCCAACGGTATGGACACCTATACTCCTGAGTAATTCCCTAACTGTAGTCCCTGCCCTTATTGCGATACGTTCAGTTTTATTCCAACCTGGGATTTTCTCCCTTAACTCTGAGTACAATTGTACTTCGATCAAAATGGTCGCCATTAATACTTAGTCACTCCTGCTTCCTGCCAAGGGTTCCTTAAGCGATGAATATTTCCATCTCATCCCCATCAGCTACCAAATGCCCCCAGCTGACAACATTACCATTAATTCTGACTTTGGTTTTGTTATTAGCCTCAACCCCGATTAGTTCAAAAATATCCAAAACAGTTTTTCCTACATTAACCACAAGGGAAAAGTCCTTTGGGTAGTGGTACCAAGATACAGATTTGTGCATCTTAATTGAAATAAACATTATAACTCTATCCTTTTACCCCCAATTTCTTAGACATTAAACATCACGTCTAAGATTATCCAACTTGATATCAATTTCCTCATATGGTACATCAAAAATGAGATCATTAGGCGAGAGTTGTTCATTGCTCATATACAAGGGCAATGTGTCTTGAGCTGAAGTAAATCCGGCTTTTTTGTTAAAGGCCCATTCTACGTGCAATACGCTTTTTCCCAAGTCGGTAATATAATCAGAAGGTAATTCCGAGCCGATTTTGGCCATTACAAGCTGCCTAACATAATCTAATTTCTGATTAAGAACAGCTCCAAGGAAAATACATAAACCCAAGCTATCATACGCAGCCATTAATATCTGCGCGTTTAACGAATTTTCCACCTGTCCTTCCGCTAAATGTTGATTTTTTCCCCGCACAAGATTGCCGGCAGTATGATCTGCACCCATTGGAGATGTAGCATAAGTTACACCATTACCTTTTATTCCGCGCGGGTCATAGGAAGGCATTGCTTGACCTTTTACGGCGGGAATTCTACTTATACCAAGAATACGACCGGTTAAAGCTGCACCATTCCCCAACAAACGCCCTAACACTGTTCCCTGCGAAATTTCCTCAACAACCTTTTCAGCCCTTTTCGCATCTCCAAAAGGAATCAGACCTGCTTCCATTGCTACGCCTAATGCAGCTCCAATTTCAATCGTGTCGATTCCCTGATCGTTGCAGAGATAGTTAAGGCGAGCGATTGCATCGAGATCATCAATCTCACAATTAGAACCTAACAGCCCGATAGTTTCGTATTCCAAAGGAGCTACAACTACCTCTCCCTTCTCATCCGGATATACATTGGAACATTTGATTAAGCATCCAGGCATACAGGCATGTGTAGGTTTTCCTTTGCCACCTCTTTGGGTAATTGTTTGGTATAATGCCTCGCCGTTGATTTTCGCCGCACCGTCAAAACGTCCTTGGCTAAAGTTTTTTGTCGGTAAAGCGCCCAACTCATTAACCAGATCAAGCAGTCCGGCAGTACCATATTTGCCGTAGCCTTGAATGGTTGTATTTCCCTTTAATTCATTATGAATTTCACGGGCAAGCTGCGTAAATTTTTCTTCATCTTCGAGCGGAGGTTTACGCCCGCCTCCATCATTGATAATTACCGCTTTAAGTCCTTTTGACCCCATAACAGCGCCTAACCCACCACGTCCACTAAAACGACTTGGTTCCCCGTCCATGTCGGTTACTGCTACACCGGCAGCAGCAAGCCCCAACTCTCCTGCCGGCCCAATTGAAATGATCCCTGTTTTATCACCATACTGACCACGAAGGTTTTTAATAAGCTGGTAATTGCCTAGACCTTTTAAGTCATTAGCTTGAACAAGTTTGATTTCCTCATGGTTAATAATCAAAATGAAAATATTCCCATTGTCCGGGCGTTGCTCAACCGTAATCGCCGCAATATCTAAACGAGCCAGTTTGGCAGCCGCATTTCCTCCAGCGTTACTCTCTTTTATACCGCCGGTCAAAGGACTCTTCGCACCTACCGAAAGCCTTCCTGAACTCGAAAGACTTGTCCCCCCGAGTATCCCAGGTGCCATGATCAATTTATTGAGCGGGCCGAGCGGATCACAATCGGGAGGAACCTCGTCAAATATGATTTTGGAAGTGAGCCCCCTTCCACCTAGCCCTATGTAGCTCTCCGGTAAAGGTCTTTCTGTTATCTCTTGCGTTTTCATATTTACCCGTACTAACTTAGCCATACACGCACCTCCACCCACGTTATCCTTATTAGCAGTTATGCAACATTGAGTAATTTCCTCAAATTGCTTCCAACTTGCCTGCCATAGAACAATGCAAAAATCGTTCCAAGTCTAAAATACGTATCAAAACAACTTTTTAGCCAATATTCAGATAATAATGGCATATTTTGTTAATATTTTCTGAACATTAATTCATTTCTAAATTGCGAATAAAAAATAAGCTCGATTAACCCTGATCAAGCTTAGTACAAGTGTTTAATTCATTTATGAATTGTTATTATCCGAGATGAATTAATCTACTTCTTTATCTGTTACATACTGCCTTATTTTTCTATAAGCCGTAGGCTGACTTATGCCTAGCACCTCAGCAACTTTATACGTATTGCCGTATCTCTGGAAAGCTAACGTTACTAAATTTTTTTCTACTTCTTCTAAAGCATTCTTAAGCGGTATCAGATCCGGGATAATTATTTGGGTAAGGTCTGTATTAAAATTTTTAATATTATCGGGTAAATTCTCTTCTGTAATAACGTTTTGCGTTGGCGTCACTAACATTCTTTCCACTATGTGTTCCAATTCTCTAACATTACCGGGCCAGTTATATTTCTTAAATATTTCTAAGACTTCATGTGAAAAACTCTTTTTAACACCATAACGATCAGCAAATTTGTTTAGAAAATGCTGCAACAGGGGAATGATATCCTCTTTTCTGTCTCTCAGTGGTGGAATCAGAATTGGCACGACATTTAGACGGTAATATAAATCTTCTCTAAACTTACCTTCTGCAACAAACTTTTTAATATCTCTGTTTGTTGCAGAAATTATACGAACGTCCACTTTGATCGTCTTCGTCCCACCAACCCGTATGAACTCTTTTTCTTGTAGTGCCTGCAATAATTTTACCTGTAAACCCAACGGCAGTTCACTAATCTCATCAAGGAATATTGTACCTCGATGTGCTAACTCAAACATACCTGGTTTACCTTGTTTTTTGGCACCACTAAATGCGCCCTCTTCGTAACCAAATAATTCTGATTCTAATAAAGCTTCAGGAATAGCGCCACAATTAACTTTAACGAACGGTTCATCGTGCCTGAAACTAAGATAGTGGATAGCCTTGGCAATTTCCCCTTTACCCACTCCCGATTCACCTAACATAAGAACTGTCGCATCGACACTGGCTACCGCCTTAACTAAATCCAATAGTTCTTTCATCTTGGGACTTTGAGTAATAAATTCCGGAAGTTTTGAACGTTCCGTTCGTAAAAGTTCCACTTCTCTTTGATAGCGCTCAGTAAGGGCAGTCTTCTCTTTCAACTGCTCCTTTAATAAATGAACCTCCGTTATATCACGAACATTGAATACAATTTTGGCAATCTCTCCCGTTTTATTTAAAACAGGGCTACCGATAAGAATAGCACTCTGCCCATTTTTATAATGTTGAACCACTGCCACAGGTCCTTTGGCTTCAATAACACGGTCAGTCAAGTACTCGGACAGTACTCCTTGTGCTACTAAATCTTTTCCTCTCTTGCCGACTATCTCATGTTTCTTGATTCCGGTAATTCTTTCATATGATGCATTGACTCTTTCGATTGTGCCGTCCTTTCTAGCAATCACAATGCCATCATACGAAGACTCAATTACAAATCTTAATTCATCAATTTCATCTGAACCGAGGGAATAGCTCATAATTCCACCTCAATATTCCGATTATTAAGAAGGTTCAAGTCGGCTTACCTGAAGGTCTCGGATATTACGTTAACCCTATTATAAGATTTTTTTTGTCATTATGTAAGGAAGTAATCGACTAGATTTAATAAAAAAGCTTAAGGCAAATTACGAAGGAACCCTGTAAGATCGCAAAGAGCAGGAAGATAAAATTCAAATCTTTAGCATGGATAAAAGCGTCAGAAATGCAGAAAATACTTTAGCGAAAAATTTTAAAAGGAGATGTGAGAAATGGCTTTAGGTGAACAAGTTTTCGGTTACTTCATGCCCGCCATAAATTTAATGGGCATAGGAGCATCAAAAGAGATTACCAATCAGGTAAAAAACTTAGGAGGGACCAAAGTTCTAATCGTCACTGATAAAGGATTGGTTTTAGGCGGGATAGCTGATCAAATTTCCAAACTAGTAATTGGTGCCGGAGCACAGGTTTTCCTTTTCGATAAGGTACAGCCCAACCCTACTGATAAGAATGTTGAGGACGGACTAAAAGCCTACCAAGAAAATTCCTGCGACATGATTATTTCCCTAGGGGGAGGTAGTTCGCACGATTGCGGTAAAGGGATAGGCATCGTAGCTGCCAATGGTGGAAATATCCGCAACTATGAGGGGATCGATAAGTCGACCAAGCCAATGCCGCCATTTATTGCTGTGAATACCACTGCAGGAACTGCCAGTGAAATGACCCGTTTCTGCATAATAACGGATACTGCCCGCCATGTTAAGATGGCAATCGTCGATTGGCGTGTCACTCCCAATATTGCGATTAACGATCCGGTGCTGATGGCAGGAATGCCTCCGGCTCTGACCGCAGCCACCGGAATGGATGCCCTAACTCACGCCGTTGAAGCCTATGTTTCTACGATTGCGACTCCGGTTACGGATTCAGCTGCTTTAATGGCCATTGAGCTTATCTCCGACAACTTGAGAAACGCTGTCGCCAACGGCCATAATATGGAGGCCAGGGACAACATGGCTTATGCCGAGTTTTTAGCAGGGATGGCTTTTAACAATGCCAGTTTGGGATATGTACATGCAATGGCTCACCAGTTGGGAGGATTTTATGACCTGCCACATGGTGTTTGCAACGCAATTTTGCTCCCTCATATAGAAAACTATAATATAATTGCAAACCCCCAACGTTTTGCCGATATTGCGAGAGTTATGGGGGAAGATCTTCAAGGTCTTTCTGTGCGGGAGGCGGCAGATGTTGCGATCGACGCGATTCAAAACCTGGCAATGGATGTCGGAATTCCTTCCGGGCTGCGAGAGCTGGGTGTTAAAGAAGAGGACTTTGAAGTCATGGCCCAGAATGCTATGAAAGATGCAACTTCTTTTACAAACCCCAGAATATTGACTTTACAAGAGGTCATTGAGCTCTACCGTCAGGCAATGTAACTTCTATCCCCTGACCGTATATTACCCAGAATCAAAAAGAGTTGCCTAGGGCTAAAACCCTGACAACTCTTTTATTTCGTAAATAATACACTCCCGTTAATCCATTGCACAAACTCTTGCAGCTCTTGTAACTCTTACTCCACATACTCCCGCGGTACCCGTTTGGAAAGGTCGCATACTATCTCATAGTTAATCGTGTTAAGCCATTCGGCCATCTCCGTCGCATCAATCTGTTCCTGGCCATCTTGCCCCAGGAGAGTGACCACATCCCCGACCTCGACTCCGGGAATTTTCGTTACTTCGAGCATCGTCTGGTCCATGCACACCCGCCCAATGATCGTAGAGCGCTCCCCGCGCACCAAGGCCTCGCCGCAGTTGGACAGAGCCCGCCTCAGCCCGTCCGCATACCCGACAGGAATGGTCGCCACTCTGGTCTGATAAGCTGCCCGGAAAGTACGGCCATAGCTCACAGTCTCCCCAGCTTCGATCGTCTTAACATGCGTTACTCTGGCTTTCCAGGACATTACCGGTTCCAGACCCGAATCCTTGCCAACGTGCTGGGAAGGGGGCAAACCATACAGAATTATCCCCGGGCGCACCAGATTAAAGTGGGCTTCCGGAAAATGGAGAATAGCCGCACTGTTAGCCGCATGTTTGAAAGGAATTTGCAGGCCTTTCCTTTCCAGCTTGTCAATTACTTGTTGGAAGAACTCCAACTGCTTACGGGCGAAAGTAAGGTCCGCATGGTCTGCAGTGGCAAAATGGGTATAAACCCCTTCTACCATCACATTAGGCAGTTCCGCGATCTTAAGGATTTCTTTCCATTCATCAGGTCGAACCCCAATCCGGCCCATACCTGTGTCTACCTTAACGTGCAGGCGCGCAGTCTTCCCTTGCTCAACACCAGCCTTGGACAAGGCCTGAGCCTGACTTAGGCGGAAAATACCCGGGATTATGTTTTCCCGGACAATCGTGTCGGAATGTTCCTCCGGGGAAGCCCCGATCACCATCAGCTCAAGATCCGGAAATTCTTGCTTTATCTCTAAGGCTTCCTCCAAGAGCGCGACCCCAAATCGCTTGGCACCCAATTCCTTAAGCGCACGCACGACCGGTATAGCCCCATGTCCGTAAGCATCCGCCTTAACGATGGGCATAAGTTCACTCTGTGTATAAGACTGAATGCGGGCATAGTTTCTTTTAAGCGCTCCCAGATCAACTTCAGCCCACACCGGGCGAAATCTTTCCATTCTCACCGGCCCTCTTTCCTTAATACGTCCTTAAAAAGTCTCTCTCCTAAATAATAATCCTATGCAGGAGTACAGTAAACATTAGCGGACACAAAGCGAACCCAGCGCTCCTATTTCACCCCTGTCTCGAGTTTCTGCCGCACAAACGGAATCATCATCGCCACTTCGGATGCCTTAAACCCCGCCTGGCCGTAAGCGCGGGCAAGCTCATCCGCCGCAAGTCCGTGCAAGTACACGCCCAAACAGGCAGCAGCCACCGGTTCTACTCCTTGAGCCAAAAAGCCCAGGATGCTTCCGGTAAGGACATCCCCTGTACCTCCTGTCCCCAAGCCGGGGTTGCCGGTCGGATTGAGAAAAGCCCTGCCGTCCGGAGTCGCAACAATCGTGACCGCTCCTTTTAAGACCACAACCGCTTCCCATTCCACCGCTTTGCTCACAACCAGTTCTAACCGGTTTTCCTGAACTTCGGCAGAGGTGCATTCGCACAAACGCGCCATTTCCCCCGGATGGGGCGTGAAAATCAAAGGCCCCCTCCCTTGCCGCCAGCCCAGAATGCCTGGATCAAGTGCAACCAGATTAAGCGCATCGGCATCAAGCACCACCGGCAACGGCACGGTCCGCAGAATCTCTTCCAAGACCGGCGCAAAATCAGGGTTTTGCCCTAACCCCGGGCCCACAGCCAGAGCCTGTGCTCCCTCACACCTCGCGCCAATCACAGACCATGCTTCCTGCCCTAGGCTGTTCTCCCCCGGCGCAGGCCAGACCGTAGCTTCTGTAACAGCTTGATCAAGCAGATTGGCCAAGGCTATAGGGGTAACGATTTGCAAAAGCCCAAGCCCGCTGCGCAATGCCCCTTCGCCTGCTAAAACCGCCGCTCCGCTCATTCCCTGAGAACCGGCCACTAAAACTCCGCGCCCATGGGTTCCTTTATGTCCCTGCCACTGCCTTTTTGGCAAAATACTTCTTATGTAATCCTCAGTGAGGATAAAATTCGCAATCCTTTCAGTTACCAGATAGCGTGCCGGAATTGAGATTGGATCAACCACTACCCGTCCCGCATACTCCGGCCCTGCACCTAAAAAATGTCCGAGCTTGGGCAGGCCAAAAGTCACGGTGGTGTGAGCCCTTACTGCCACGCGGTAAACCTTGCCTGTATCAGCTTCCAAGCCGCTCGGAATATCGGCCGCCACGATCCAGGCCTTAGAAGCATTAACCTCATCGATATACTCTTCCACCAGGCTCGGGAGCGCCCCGCGCAGCCCTGTTCCATAGATGGCGTCGATCACCACTTCTGCTTGGTTTAAAGCAAAGCGGGCCACCCGCTTTTTGTTTTCCCCGTCCACAATAAAGTACTTGCCCTCGGTCCCCAGATACAGCTTCAAGTTTAGAGCAGCATCTCCTTTGAATTCCTCCGGCTTAGCAAACAAAATAACTGTTACGTCCATGCCTAGGATTAGCAGGTGCCTGGCCACTGCCAGTCCATCCCCGCCGTTGTTCCCCTTTCCGGCAAGCACCACCGCTTTGTACCCTTTAAGCTCGGAAATCCCCTC
Organism: Paradesulfitobacterium aromaticivorans; assembly: GCF_054657415.1. Classification (NCBI taxonomy): domain Bacteria; kingdom Bacillati; phylum Bacillota; class Clostridia; order Eubacteriales; family Peptococcaceae; genus Paradesulfitobacterium; species Paradesulfitobacterium aromaticivorans. The sequence goes on from NZ_BAAHYT010000008.1 coordinate 429,061, forward strand.
GTTCATAAAATGCTGCCTGATCTCCTGCACCACAGCCAAGGCAGCGTTTTCCATAAGAATGATACTGGGAATCCCGTAATCGTTGATCGCTGCCTGCTCAATCGTGCGCATCTGCTCAGCAGTCACAACTCTCATCATACACCATCCCCGTCCACTCAGGATAAGATCGCCATCGCCACCGCCTGGCTCGTATTATGGGCAAGGCTTAAGCGCATCCTGGTTCCCCCGCGTGCGTGCATTAGAACAGAAGCCCGTTCACTGCACACAACGACAGGCTCCCCGCTATTTTCCGTGAGAATCTCAATATCATGCCAGGACAAACCGCTCAGACCCGTTCCCAGAGCTTTGAAGACTGCCTCTTTGCCGGCAAAACGGGCGGCCCAGCTTTGTACTCCCTTGCCTTGTAACCGTTCCCGCTCGCGCGCGGTAAATAGGCGCTCATAAAGGCGGGGCCTGCGTGCGCAGGCCTGGCGGAAACGCTCGATCTCAATAATATCGACACCGGGAAACATTCGTAGTCACCTTCCAACTCATGTCTATCGAACAATTAAAAGTCTAATGCTGAAATGCGTCTATCCTATTTTACCCTGAGAGATTTACACCTCAGCTGCTCCTCCACTTCCACTTCGACTTCGATATCCTTATCCGCTGCGGGTGTAAAGAAAAACCCTCCAGCCGGAGCTCCGGTGGCTGCCACCTCCTCACGTACGCTGTTTAACGGAATACGCATCAGAACCGTAGTACCCACCTTAGGTTCGCTCTGGATTTTCAGCCCATACTCTTCCCCATACAGCCCGCGCAGCCGTTCATGCACATTGGCTAAGCCCACGCCGTTGCCGGAACCCACGCCGGGCCTGAACACATCGCGCGAGCGGTCTAACGGGATCCCGACCCCATCATCATGCACCGTAATATGCAACTCCGTATCGATCTCCTCAGCCCGGATCAAAACGGTTCCTTTATCCATCTTGGGCGTAATCCCGTGTTTGACCGCATTTTCCACTAAGGGCTGAATACTAAGGCGCGGAATCATAACATCCCAAAGGTCAGGCGAAATCTCTTCCTTGACAGCAAGCTTGCGGCCAAAACGCGCTTTCTCCAGAATAAGATAGGTATTAACAACCTCCATCTCTTCCCTGAGTGAGATAACCGTACCTTTGGATTTAAGGGCGTGGCGGAAAAACTCGGCCAAATGGATCAGGAGCCTGCGGGTACGGTTGGGGTTGGAACGGCTGGTGGCAATAATTGTATTAATAACATTAAAGAAAAAGTGCGGATTGATCTGAGCCTGCAGTGCGTCCAACTTAGCTTCCGCAACCAATTTTGCCTGGTGGTCAAGCTCTGAGAGTTCAATCTGGATACCGAGGAGCTGAGCCATACCCAGGGCCAGGCGGATAACATCAGGTGAAAGCTGCCCGTCTTTGGTTTCATAGAGCTTAACTGACCCTACTATTTCTCCATGAGCCCTCAAGGGCACGATCACGGCCGCCGCCAAGGGGCAATTGCAAATATCTTTGCGCGCGCAGTTCAACTGTTTCTGCGTCCGTACAACTTTATACTGACCGGTGCGGATCACTTCGCGCGTTGCTTCTGTGAGGATGCGATCGCCTGGGTGATGTTGATCGCAGCCCGTACCCAGGAAAGCTAAAACACGTTCGCGGTCCGTAATCGCCACCGCCGGAACCTGCCCCATCTCCTGAATAATGCTGGCAATATCCTCCGCATTGTGCTCATTAAGCCCGCGTCTAAGATAGGGCAAGGTCTCGTGCGCAATCTTCACACTCAAATCTACATTACGCTGGTCTTGCAGTTCTAAAGAAAGCTTGTGCTGTTTTTCAAGCTTCCAGAACAGAAAAACCGTGTTAATAACTAGAAACGCAGTCAGGAGCTCTGGTCTTCTGAGCCAGACTCCCAGCAAAATCTGTCCCGCTAATATCAAAACATACTGCCATTTCATATTGCCATCCCTCGTTAAAATATTATTTACCTAAATATTTCGACATCAGGAGGCTAACTTCCTTTAAGCCTTCACATAATGCTTTTTAACAAATGTCCTGGATTAATCGTGAATTCACTTAATTAACTCCTGTAGCTTATCCTGGCCCTCACTGTTCCCCACAGCCAAGAGGACATCCCCTGCCTGCAGAACAAAGTCAGCCGGAGGGGAGAACTGCTCAAACCCATTGCGCACGACTGCTACGATCGTAGTTCCAGTGCACTCCCTAATCTCCAGATCGCGCAAAGTTTTGCCGATTGCCGATGAGCCTCTGCTCACTTCAATCTCCCCAACGTCCAGCCAGCGGGACATCATGCGGTCAGCATAGGCAAGAACCTTATTCAAGTGGTTTTCAATTTGCTGATCAACTTCACGCCGCTGATCCATCAGTTTATTAATATCTTCGAGAAAAACATGTATTTCCCCTTTTTGGTCAAACGAGCGCAAAAACTTCTCTGCCTGAGCCTTTGAAGTCACAATAATCCCTACACCCTGGCTCACCATCACAACTCCGGAATTCTGGAGAATAGCGATAGCCCGTCTGATCGTCTCCGGGGAAACATTATACCGCCCAGCCAACGTCGAACGGCCGTGAATTTTTTCGCCCTCGCGGTATTCTCCCATCATAATCGAATGGGCAATATCGAGAGCTATTTCTTGATAGCGCGCATGATCCATGTTTTCAACTCCAATAGTTAATTTCTAACCACACGGTAATTATAACATCTTTACCCTGTTATTGCCCTGCCGGCTGTTTTTGCCCTGCCAGCTCTCTCTGCGCTCCAACTCTGCATCAATGGCATTAAGCACTTCCCACTTTTTGCGGCTCCAAAGCGGAGCTATTAGCTGGTCAGGAGGTCCATCCCCGGTCAGGCGGTGAATGATTATTTCCGGAGGCAGGATTTCCAGGATATCCGCTACCAGAGAAACATATTCATCCTTAGCCAACAGCGGAAACCTCTCCCTCTCATACATTAAGGCCAACGGAGTTCCGCTTAATACATGCAGGAGATGGATTTTAACCCCTTGAACCGGCAATTCTGCCAAGGCTTTCGCGGTCTCAAGCATATCGCCATGCGTTTCTCCGGGCAAGCCCAGAATAATATGGGCGCACACCTTGATCTCTCGCTCCCTCAGTTTCTTAAATCCCGCGAGGAACTCACGATAGGTATGCCCTCGCCGAATCCACTCCAAAGTGCGGTCGTGCATGCTCTGAAGACCTAGTTCAACCCAAAGGTAAGTGCGCCTGTTTAGTTCCTCCAGGAAAGAAAGCACATCAGGCGGGAGACAGTCCGGCCTGGTCGCAAGCGCCAGACCGATCACATTTTCTTCCCCTAAGGCCTGCTCATAAACCTCCCGCAGCCGTGCCACCGGAGCATACGTATTGCTATAGGCTTGAAAATAGGCTAAATATTTAGCCTGCGGCCATTTTTGGTGCATCCGTTCTTTGACTTGGGCAAACTGTTGTGCAATCGAGAGAGTATGTTCTCCGGCAAAATCCCCGGAGCCCCGCTCACTGCAATAGACACACCCTCCCAACCCCCTGGTGCCGTCGCGGTTGGGGCAGGTAAAACCGGCATCAAGGGAAACCTTGATAATCTTCTCACCAAACTTCTGGCGCAAATGATAATTAAAAGTATGATAGCGTTTATCTCCCCATCTATTCGTCACCATTGCTTGCCCCTTTGTAATGCAACCGAACGCAAATTCCTAGCTAAGAATAGCAAATAATTATAGTGTAAACAATGTCCCGCACGATAATACTTGAGAAAACTCCGCCTAGACATGCCAACGGTGCACATATAAACCCTAATTTTTGCAAAAACTTACCTTTGACTTTAATAAAGGGGTGAGTATGGATTGAACGAAACGATCTTAGAAAAAACTGAAGGCCGCGTGAGCTACCATGATTCTGTTGAGGAAATGCTTACACGGATCAGGGAAGACGGAATGTCCAATGTATTTGACCGGTATAAAGCCCAGGAACAGATCCGCTGTAAATTTTGTCTTCAGGGCTTAAGCTGCCAGTTGTGTTCCAATGGTCCGTGCCGCATTAACGAGAAAGGGGCACAGGACAGAGGAGTATGCGGAATCGGCCCGGACGCCATGGCCATGCGCAAATTGCTCCTCACCAATATCATGGGGGCCGGTACATATAGCCATCACGCCTATGAGGCTTTCCGCACCTTAAAAGCCACCGGCGAAGGAAAAACGCCATTTAAGATTACGGATGTCAATAAACTCAAATGGATGTGTGAAAAACTCGGGATCAACACCAACCAGGACATTAACCAAATGGCCATTCAATTGGCTGACCTCCTCAACGAGCAAATGAATATCGGGGTGGAGGAACCCAACCTGATGGTGGAAGCCTTTGCACCGAAGAAAAGGAAGGAAGTCTGGCGCAAGCTTCATATCTATCCGGCCGGAGTGGTGCACGAAGAGCAAAATTCTGTGGCCAGTTGCCTGACCAATGTGGATGGAGACCATGTGTCCTTAGCCGTCAAGGCCCTGCGCTTAGGTCTGGCTACGATCTATAACGCCCAGATCGGACTGGAAATGGTGCAGGACATCTTGTTTGGCACCCCCACTCCGCATGAAGTCAATGTCGACTTAGGAATAATGGACCCTGATTATGTCAATGTTGTTTTTAACGGCCACCAACCTTGGGCCGGGGTCGCAACCATGAACAAAGCCAAAACAGCGGCAGTCCAGGATAGAGCCAAAGCGGTTGGTGCTAAGGGCCTGCGCATCGTGGGCTCGATTGAAACAGGACAGGAACTCTTGCAACGTTTCCCCGTGGATGACGTCTTTGTCGGGCTGATGGGGAACTGGCTCGCACTTGAACCCCTGCTCGCTACCGGCACTGTAGATGTCTTGGCCATGGATGAAAACTGTTCCCCGCCGGCGATTGATATGTACGCCGAAAAGTACCAAGCCACCTTAGTCAGCATCAGTACCATCATCGGCATCCCCGGTCTCCAGCATAAAATTCCGTATCACCCGGCTGAAGTGGAAGCAATGGCTGATAAGCTCATCGAATTGGGGATTGAAAACTTTAAGAAACGGAAAGGAAAAATTACCCCAAAAGTTCCCCGGATTACGCAGAAAGCGATCGCCGGATTCTCGACGGAAGCCGTCTTACAGGCTCTGGGCAATAAACTTGATCCTCTAGTGGACGTCATTGTCGGCGGTAAAATTAAGGGTATCGTCGCCTTGGCCAACTGCTCCACTTTAAGGAATGGCCCTCAAGATTGGAACACCGTCAATCTGACCAAAGAATTAATCAAACGCGACATCCTGGTTGTCGCCGGGGGCTGTGGCAACCATGCCCTGGAAGTCGCAGGGCTGTGCAGCCTGGACGCTAATAACATGGCCGGGAAGGGATTGAAGGCCGTTTGCGGTCTCTTAAATATTCCGCCGGTCTTAAGCTTTGGTACGTGCACCGATACCGGAAGAATATCCATGCTGGTCACAGCTTTGGCCGACCATTTGGATGTGGACATCCCTCAACTGCCGATCGCAGTTACCGCTCCGGAATGGATGGAACAAAAAGCCACCATTGACGGAGTATTTGCCGTGGCCTACGGAGCATACACACATTTATCCCCCACTCCCTTTGTCACCGGCGCACCCCAACTGGTCAAATTACTAACCGAAGATGTGGAAGGATTGACCGGAGGGAAAATAGCCCTTGGGGATGATCCGGTCGAAGTAGCCAATGCAATCGAAGCGCATATTATTAGCAAACGCAAGGGGTTAGGATTACAATAGGTCAGACCAAGGCATTCAGGCCTTGGGAAAATAAAAAGACCTTCTCCGCGTGTTCACCACGCGCTCGAGGTCTTTTTTTAGCATTAATTGGCCTATTATTGAAAAGTTTGCTGGCAAATTTGCAAGCGTCCCCGTAAATCTCAGTTACCTGCATTTGCCCTTAGCATTGCACCTAGATAACGCACCGCTTTGTCATCGTCATAGTCTGAATCATTCTTGCTATCCGTAATTAAGGAACGGGCATTTACGACTAAGGCACACAGCCCTTTGTCACTGGTGTTCACCGTGATTCCGTTTCGCTCCAGAAGCACCAAAGCGGCCAAAACGGCAACTCCTCCGTTGTAGTCCGAAAATACCTCGTTCTTAATAATCAGCCAGAGCATGTGAGCGGCTTTATCATAGAGATCGGGAAAGCGCTCAACCCCAAACATGGGGTACTGCTGGTCAATAACGCGCTCAACCTTTTCCACCCAGCCATATGGACAGGCACAACCAACATCAAGCGGGCGTGTGAGGTGGTAAAAATATTCGATGTCCGCATTGCCCAAGAGCCATGGCTCCTCTTTAGGACCCTCGACCCCTAAGACTTGGACCTGTTCTTCTGCGTGGTCCTGGGGATGGTCAAATTTCACCTGGTCTTGAGCCTTATCTTCCCCTGCCTGCACCCAGGTAAAAAAATCCGGATATTTCTTTCTCATCTCCTTAGCCACCGCAGCCGTTTCCGCTTCCAGACCGAGCGGCCTTGGCACCTCACTTAAAAAACTGAAATCCACTGCAACCTTCCCCCCCTGCTCTATCTTAATCTCCACTGGAGACTGACGTTTGGAAAAGCTCAAGTTTCTCACCCGATGGCCCGCGGAAAAAGAAATTATACCTGCCTTCTCCGAGAGACATAGGCTCGGGAGTGATGAATTCAGCTCCCTGCTTCTTAAGCAGTTCTACCGCCGCAAAAATATCGGAAACCTTAAGGGCAACATGATTGACAACTCCATCCTCATAACGGCTGCCGTCAATCACTTCTACCAACTCAACCACAGTCGAGCCGAGCTGTAAAAAGACTAACTCCACATCCCCCGGCTTCATCCGATGCAAGAGAGTAAACCCTAGAACCTCCGTATAAAACCTGACCGCTTGCTCCAGATCATAAGCTTTAATACCGATGTGGTCCACATCCACAAACAGACTTTTCATATTCTCCACTTTTTCCATTTTCCTTCACTCCCTCAAAAAATATTATTTCTACTCTCTCCACTCTCCGTTACCTGTTCTTCCCCCTGGCCGCCACTCCCCAAATCTCGCGCTCAGCACCGTTCCATACTTCAACCTCATCAAAAAGATTTACCACGGTGCACGCATGATTGGGCACGATTTCTACCACATCCCCTACCTTTAAGGAAGATTCTCCCTCAGCCACCCCATGCTCTTCTGACAGGCGCACTATCCTAAGCTTGGGCTGGCCAATAATGATCCCGTGCCCCTCAACCCCGCTATGCCCGTGAGCCCCTTTATCCAGAGAAAGCGCTTTACTGCCCGCATCCAGAACCCAACGGTTGGGAGCAGGATGACTGATCACGGTGCTGTACACCCTTAGAGAACAATATTTAATAGAAGGAATAACTCCCAGTGCTAACTGCATGGCATCATAAAACACATAGTTCCCCGGCCTGATCTCTGTCACCCCGGGCACGAAAGCCGAGATGGCAACCGTCGGAGTAGCCCCCACGCTAACAACCTCAATATCTATACCCTCTTGACGCAGGTCACGGGCGATCTCAACCATGACTTCCCCTTCGGCAAGGGCTATTTTCTCCAGCTCAGTCCTGTCCGCCGCTCCGTAAGAGTGCCCGGCATGCGTAAAGATCCCGCGCAGGCGCAGATTCTCTAGCCGACTAATTTCTTTTGCCAAACGCACAACTTCCCTACCCGGCTCCACCCCGCAACGTTTAAGACCGGAATCCACTTCAATCAAAACATCAAGAGTGCCATTTTCGCGCATGCCATTATTATCGCGGATGCCATGCACACGAATCCCCTGAGCCAGAGCCTTTGCACCCTCAGGGCTGTCCACTCCCACTGCAAGTTTAATGCGGCGCGCCAAAGCAGAAAGCCGTTCAAACTTCTCTGATCCCATCACTTCATTGGCAATGAAAATGTCTTTTATTCCATGCTCAGCCATGACTTCCGCTTCCCCAAGTTTTGCCACCGTAATCCCGCAGGCTCCGACAGCCAGCTGCTTGTGCGCAAGCTGCGGCAGTTTATGGGACTTAATATGAGGCCTGAGCGCAACTCCTGCTTTCCTGGCCATGACCGCCATATCTTTTATGTTGGCTTCAAGCCGCTGTTCATCAATCACAATCCGCGGTGTGTCCAAACTAACCCTCCGTTCCTTTCCTCTATGCTTAACAATTCCCGCTTTAAGTCCAGCCCTCCCCCATACCCGGTTAAACTTCCGTTTTTCCCTATTACCCGGTGGCAGGGCACTACGACCGCGATCGGGTTTTGGTGGTTAGCCATACCTACTGCCCTCTGCCCTTGGGAAATGCCCACGCGCGCGGCGACCTCGGCATAACTTAAAGTTTTGCCATAAGGTATATTAAGCAGTTCCTGCCACACTTTTAACTGAAAAAGAGTACCCTCCTGATGCAGAGGGACGCTAAACTCGCGTCTTTTCCCCTCTAAGTAGTCCTGTATTTGCCGTAAAATCTCGGCCATCGGCTCACGCTTCCGTGTCAGGGTGGAACCAGGCAGCCAGCGCTTGGCCCACCACTTAAAGGCCCGTTCTTCCTGCTCCCCTTGACCCAGGCTTAGCCAACATAAACCCAGTGACGTGACCGCAGCCGTGATGTCATAAGCATCTCGACCGATCTGAACCTGCTCTGTCCAATAATAGACCTCTTCCGCGGGAAAGTCCCCACGCTGCGCTTTCATCCCTCCAACTTCTCCTCTCGTACCATTGAAACTTAAATTAGATTATTCCTCTCCGAAAGCTATAGTTGTAGCTTACCCCTTTTTAAGTTTTCAAGCAAGGATTTACCTTGGAATGCCTAGAGGCCGTATCAGTTGAACGAATGAACTGACACAGCCCCCCTGCTAGGTAAATATTATTTGAATCAACCTAGTCTCGGCTTTCCTGTACTTGCGGCCAGTACGGGCTTTCGGTTAAGAGTTCCCCGCCCACTCCCATATTACTAAACTCATGCTCATCTAACACAACATTGAAAGCGGCCATCGGAATCCCGAGAGCTTGAGAAGCAGCCTGTGTCATCCCGTGCACTAAACTACGCTTCTGATCAACTGACAACACCGGCCCGTCAAAATGAATGGTTGGCATAATTTGCACCTCCAACAGAAATTTAACGGTTTATTTAACCTTCCCCTAAAATTCCCGGTTAAGGCTTAATTCATGTACGTTGAGAAATTTCACTAGACTCGATATGCAATATTCTGTATAGTCATAGTAGGATGGTGAGCAACGATGCGTATTGTAATTCGTTTATACGGTCCGCTGGCTAAATACGGCCAGCAGGCAGACCTGCACGAACTAAATATTTCCGCAAACCTCTCTCTTAACGGTTTAATCGAATTTCTTAATATCCCCTCTTCTGCTATTGCCTTCATGGTAGTCAACGGGGTCAAAACAAACATAAACTACCTGCTGCAGGAAAACGATACCGTAAAAGTCTTTCCCTGGGTGGCAGGAGGGTAACGGTCAGACAATTCAATTATTCCCCTTACCCTCTGTCTTAATAAGAGAAAAGTATTCGCTGTTAGGTTTTGGCAAAAGGCCTTCAGCCTTGATTAAGGTCCACCGCCTGATAAGATTTACCTCAGTCTTTCCGTCAAAAAAGCTGTGAGCATCTGGAGCTCATCAAAACTCAGTTCTTCAAGGTATTGGACAAATAACCCGACCAATTCAGTCATTTGAGGCCCCATCTCATCTCCCACCGTATGAATGACAATTCCAATGACCGTACCGACAAACATCGTTAACTCAATTTCCGGTCGAATCGAAACTTTCAATAGATGTCTGATCATCTCTTTTCGTGCCTGACCGATAGAATCGAGGTACACGAGAAAGAGTGCCAGAATATACAGACAAAACTCGACCCGCGTCTCAACCCGGGACAGAATCTGGATGATTCTTCCCACCGTATCTTTCAGATCCGCTGACCTTAGCCCATGAACAAACTTAGCTACTTTCTCTTTGTGCACACGGAGTTCGTCCTGATTATTAACCCGCTTCCTTGTTTGGGCGAATAATTCTTGAGCTCTCCTCGTAGGAGTGAAAACAATGACAGAACGTCCTGGTTCTTTCGAATTCACTTCATAACCGCGCTTAAGAAGACCATTTTTCTCAAGCTCCTTGAACATATCATAAGCTGTCCATTTGCTTACCCCAATAATTTCGGCTAAGGTAACGTAATGCACGGGCAGTCCGGTTTTTTTATAAAGCGCAATAATTTGGCTTAAAAATTCTTTGCGGCGTTCCGTTAATTTCATAAAGATTTGTTCTCCTTAACCAAGATATAGCAATCGCCCAATTTGCCCTTGGGTGCTCATTGACAGACTTATGAGATGTGTTATCATTATTACGAACTTATTCTTTGGTCTTTTGGGATCATTTTAGTTTATTTTTTACCCCAGTGCAAGGAACCCATGAGCAAAGGCAGGGCGCATATATTCCAAGATAATGCCTGCTTTATTTTTGGGTCTTTTGGGGAAACGAAGGAGTAAGATGAAGCATGAACGTCGAAACTCTCCCGTATTTGTCTACTACAATTCTCTTTTTCGCGCTCTATTCTTTTCTGGGCTGGGTATTGGAATTCATTTATCGCTCCCTGACTCAAAAAGAAGTGGTCAATCCGGGATTTCTGAGCGGCCCTTTCTTACCGATTTACGGCACATTTGCCTTGTTGGTCCTTCTCTGCCGTTCCATTCTAGCTGAGCTTCCGCTCGTCTGGCAATTTCTAATCCTCACCATGCTCAGCACCGGTATTGAGTACGGTGCCGGTTATCTCCTGGAATCTGTTTTCCACTTGCAGCTTTGGAGTTACCGGCATACGCCCCTAAACTACAAGGGACGCATTGCCCTTCCCTATGCCCTCTTATGGGGGATGCTTGGGCTCTTCTTTCTCCACTACATTCATCCATACTTTGAGACTTTGACTGCTGGAATACCTCCTACGCCAAGGATATTATGCACTCTTCTTTTTTTAATTTACTTTTTTTGGGACATCTCAAAATCGAGTCTCTTATTGCTCCGGCTGGAACGTTTTCTCCAAGAATACAGAGAGAAAGAGCTCAATAAAAGCGATCTCTTGGCTGCCCTGCGTCCGTTTCGCCGCCTGTTGGCCACTTATCCGAAGATGCGCCATACCCTCAGTGAAGCCATGGCTCAGATCCGGCACAAGCAGGAATACGTCGCTCTTTTTCTAAGCAGGCAGCGTCAAAAGCTTTACCACCGGTTGCACACCGACCAGGAGCCAAGAGCCCAAAGAGCAAACCAGGAACAGCATGAAGGTGAAAACAAATGAAATTTTCCAGCCTTGTTAAGGATATCTTAGGCCATCCGGAGTTTAGACAACTGGACAACTTCCCTCACCACCGTCCCTTTAGCATCCTTGATCATTCCATCCATGTGGCATACCTAACCTTCCGCTGGTCCACACGCCTGAAGCGTACACTTCACATCGACGTTCGTTCAGCCACTCGGGCAGCCTTGCTTCACGATTTCTACCTGTATGACTGGCATGTGCCGAGGCCGGACGGCACACGGTGGCACGGTTTTCGGCATCCGGCGCTTGCCTGTCAGAATGCCAAACGCTGCTTTGCTCTTGATGAGAAAGAACAGAACATTATCTTAAGCCACATGTGGCCGTTAACTCACCGCTGGCCCGGCAGCCGGGAGGCTTGGTTGGTCACATTGGCTGACAAAACGGTTACTATGTACGAGTTCCGGATGAAGTTAAGCGATCTGCTGGCTCGTAAGCGGCCCCAACCGAAATAAAAAAACGAATTCCAGCTTATTTGCGCTCTGTTTTTTGGTCTTTTTGGTCTATTGTGCAAAGCCCGTCGGCCTTGGTTATTCCACATTCAGCGCTTTTTCGGTGGGATGGCAAGGATTATGTCATGACCGAATTGTGATTGAAGGGGCAGGGGAACTGGCCGAGGGAGTGGAAGTGGGAAATTAGTTTTATCGATTTTTATTCGCAATTAAGTTGACAACCAAGCATATTATTTCGTATAATTGCCATATACCAAAATAATATTTTCATTAACCTGGTTTAGTTCCACAGCCGCCAAAAGTATAGGTGCGCGGAATGTTCCAAAATTTTCATTGTCATAAAGGAGTCTATCATTATGTCTTTGGCCTTTGATAGTTGTGATAAAGAAATAATCGATATTCTTCAAAGTGATTCATCAATATCCAATATAGAATTATCAAAGAAGATCGGATTGTCGCCCTCTGCTTGCCTCAGTCGGACAAAGCGTCTTAAAGAACTGGGTGTAATAAAACAATTTGCTACTATCATCGATGAAAAAAAAGTTGGGTTGGAAATCGTTGCGTTTACTTTTGTCAATTTATCTCCACATAATAGAAATACGGCAAACGCCTTTCTATTAAAAGTTAAGGAAACGCCTGAAATTTTAGAGTGTTATAACATTACAGGCAGCTGGGATTATTTATTAAAGATAGTATCCCATGATATTGCTTCTTATCGTAATTTTGTTATGGATTCGCTCTTGCAATTTCCAGGAGTAAACAAGATCGATACAAACATCGTTTTGGGTACTGATAAGCAAAGCTTCCGTTTACCTATTGACCAGGTATAAAATTTATCAGCCAGAGGAGGATTTAGAGATGGAAAATTATATTTTGTTAAAAGCAGCTCTGCTTACGGAAGGAATCCGTTCTGACATCGAAAGTTTGACAGCGGTAGGCATAAACTATAAAGAGCAAAATCATGGGTTGTTTGGTTGGGATTTTGAAAATCATGTTGACCTCAAATTCCCTGATGATTTCTGTCTTCCGGATGGAACAGTTGTACAGTTCCGTTTTAATTCGAAATCACAATATCATGTGAAGACGTATGATGATAAATTAAAACTATATCTTAACGATCATGAAATTTGTGAGATCAAATGGATAGAACGGCCTGATTTTTATAACAAGAAAACAACTCAAAATAATGATATGGTTAAGATTGGTCAGATTGGTGGAAGGGACTGCTTGTTTTTCTGTTATCAAAATTACTGCTCCCATTTTAGCAATAACAAGCAATGTTCGTTTTGCAATCTTGTTACAACATCAAAAGTATACGACTCTGTAATTAAGAAAAAGGATATTACTGATATTGGTGAAGTAGCTAAAGCGGCCTGGTCAGAGGGAAATGTTAATCACATATTGCTTACTGGGGGATGTTTTAGTCACGAAAAGGAAGTTGCTTTGGTTTCTGAAATAATAGAATCTATAAAAAAACATACAGGATTTGAAAGAGTTCCCGGAGTAATACTTCCCTCTCCTGCCAAAGGGGATGATATTGAACGTTATTTCGAAACTGGGATCAATGCCATTGGATATAGTATGGAGATATGGGACGAAAAGTTGTATAAAGCAATATGTCCAGGAAAATCAGAAAGCACCTCGCATGCAGAATTTGTTAAATCCATCCAAACAGCAGTTAAAATTTTTGGAGAAGGAAATGTATTTGTTGCTCTGGTAATGGGTTTGGAACCAAAAGAAACATTTTTACAAGGAATTAAGACTTTATCTGCCATGGGTGCCAATATTGTCCCCTTTGTATGGTCGCCTAATCCCGGTTCAAAATTGGAGGGTCACAGAGCACCATCTGCAGAGTGGTATTTTGATGTGATTTCAGAGGCTGCGGAAATTGTATATGATAATAAAGTTCCTTCGGGTATAGAAAACCACTGCTATCAGTGTGATGGAAATTCATTATTGCATGACGCTTTAAGATTAAAAGGCATTGTATAAATTTTACCATATATTAAGGCAGCACCAAAGCCAACACCTCTTCTGGTGTTGGCTTCTGCTGTTTAACCGTTCAAACGGCCAAAGAACCGGCTGCTTTTTTTAATTGGTTGATCCGTTCAGCCTCAATCTTAATATAGGCAGCCGTTATTTGAGCTAATCCTTGATAGTAACTCAAGGTTGTCTCCCGCTGTACATCTTGACAAAATTCAGGCAACCATGCCGCCATATGATCTTGTAGGAATGACTCCTGGATATCCTGCCAATCCGCTGCTCTACGCGCGTCCTTGGCGAGGTATTGCTCCGCCTCCTGAGCGACGAGATAACCCATGAACTCTAATTCTGTGCAATGATAGTCCGGCAGCTGCTTGGTGCCAAGGTCTAAGCCTGCCTGTCGGTAAATTTCCCGCACCTGCAGCGTGGTTTCCCCCATCAAATTGCCAAAACTTCCATCTTCCCGTCGTTCCCGGTAAGCTGACTCATAGGGAGGACAAGGGAACCCACCGGGCCCGATGAATAACCGGGCATATTCCACCCGCCAATCCGTCAAGCCCTTCTCCCTCTCCTCATCCGCGTCCGGGACGCCAACTTCTACCTGTGGGCGTTCACTTGACTCACTTAGCTCCTGGTCGAGAAAACCGGACATGAGCCGAATTCCTTCCTGGAGTTCTGGCAAACGCGGATTCATCCTGTTAAGGCTACGCTGTAATTGGGTCCAGGCACCTCCGTCACCGCAGAAATCAACCAACAATTCTTGGCCTGGTTCATCCCACATTCTGGATAAAGCAGAATACGTAGCCCTCCGGTTAAGAGCCATTTCTTTTAAACCGGCCAAGACCGTATCTGTCAGTTTAGGTGGCACTGACCGCACCTCCCTGCTTAGGCAAAGTTTCTGCAGTCTGCACCGGCGTCAAGAAAAAATAGGTTCCCACAGTGAAGAGGAGCGCGCCGAAAGCACAAACGCCCACCACAATAGCTAATTCCACCCAGGTCGGGGCATAGCTTCCTACAGTGGCCCAGATACCAGGTGTCACCGCTTGGCCAAAAGTCTGCGGCATTTGATAGGCTCCCAGCGTCACCCCAGGAGCCAATCCGATCAAGGGCAACAGCAAAGAGGAAAATAGCAGCCAAATGCGTTTAAACAAAACGCCTACGACCACGAGAGCTGAAGCCAGTATCGTTAGGCTGTTCTTCATTCTATTCTTGGGGAAAACCAGAATCAAGAAGGGAACAACTGCCCCCAGAATGATTTCACCCCAGAAGAAGGGTGCCAGGCTGCCGGAGAGCATCAGCGTCAAATACCCCATTAACTGTTCCTCACCAGGATATAGCGCCGTCAATATCTCCGAGAACACAAAGTAAACGTCCACCGCAATGAATACCGCCAACAACCCGCCCAGGGTGGAGATCAGTTTCTTTTCCACCTTAAATGAGGTGAACGTATTCAGTCCGATCAGCACAAGCAGCAGGAGAGCCAAGCCGGAATCCAGGGCAGAAGCAACAAAGAGAGGGGCCATCAAGGCACTGTGCCAAGTCGGTCTCGCGATCTGCAGGCCAAAGATCCAGGCAGTAACCGAGTGGACCAAAATAGCGACAGGCAAAGCGATTGCAGATAACACCTTGACGTTCCTTTGGTTGGGCTCCGCCCGAGTCATGTTGTAAAGATAAACCAGAGAAGTTACCAAGTAAAGGGTAATCACGACCACGTCCCAAGTGAGCGGTGAATCGAATTGGGGATGGAAAAGCAGGTTCAAGACCCGATCAGGACGCCCGATATCCACAAAGATCAACAGGGTCGCCACAATAATACAGGTAATTGAAAGTAACACTGCAGGTTTAGCCACTGGTTTGAATTGTTTGATGTTAAATACTGTCGCTGAAGAAGAGACAATCAACCCCCCGGCTGAAAGTCCCACAAAAAACATAAAAAACGTGATATAAAGACCCCAGGAAACCATGTTGCGCATCCCGGTGGCAATCAAACCGTTGGTCAGCTGATAAACCCATGCTCCCAAACCAACCAGGGACAAAATCGTCAGGATTATCGTCCAGGGATTCACATATCTTTTGTTAAACACGGCAAATCTGCCTCCTTTCTAGCGCAAAAAATATACCTGTGGCTTAGTTCCTTTATCTTCCAATAGTTGCTCGCCTTTTCTGGAGCGAACGAGCTGCGCAACCTCGCTGCTCGGATCGTTCAGATCGCCGAAATGTCTGGCGCGCGCCGGACAAACCTCCACGCAAAAAGGCTGTTCCCCTTTATTCACCCGTTGTTCGCAGAAGGAACACTTTTCCACAATCCCACGTTTGCGTTTCGGAGTATCCGCTGACCCATAGTCAAAATCAGGGATGCGTACGGGTTCTTGCCAGTTAAAGACCCGGACATTGTAAGGGCAAGCCGCCATACAGTAACGGCAGCCAATACAGCGTTCATAGTCAATCAATACCCTGCCATCTTCAGACTTATAGGTCGCAGCCACCGGGCACACTTTGACGCAGGGTGCATTCTCACAGTGCTGGCAGGCCAGAGGAAGATATCCCCTTTGGACATTAGGATATTCCCCCTTGGGAGTATCCATGTATTTTCCGCCTTCGGTAAGAATCCGGTTCCAATACATGCCCATCGGCACATCATTTTCCAGTTTGCAGGCAATTTCACAGGTGTGGCACCCGATGCATCTTTTTAAATCGATGACCATCCCATACTTCTTGGTCAATGCAATTCACCTCCCGTATATTTCCGAAAGTCCACTCGTACATCAAATAACGAATAATTAAAGATCCCTTCCTTATACTGCGCATGCGTCAACTCCTGATGATGTCCGGCCACGTAGCGCCACCAGCCCTGTTGGATATGGACTATTCCCGGACGAATTGATTCATTGTAACGGCATTTTAGGACGACATGGCCCCTGTCGTTGTATACCTCCACCATCTCCCCATCCGCAATCCCCTTGGCTCGGGCATCTTTGGGATTGAGGTCGGCAACGGGCTCCGGATTTAGTTCTCTCAACCAGGGTTGATTTTCGTATTGCGAGTGGATCCGGAATTTCTCATGTCTGGTCAAGAGGACAAAGGGATATTTCCCGGCCAACTTGCTATCCGGTCCGGCCTCGAGCGGCCACTTAAACACGGGGAGTTCTTCTGCGGTCGCGGCCATTTTCTCCAGATAAAATTCGAGTTTGCCGCTCTCCGTTTTGAATTTCCCGTCCTGCCAGGGAATATAGGGATTCGGCAGAAAACGCACCGCCTGTTCCTGGCGGATTTTATCAAAAGTAATCCCTTGCTGCTTAAGAATGGGCATGTCAAACCATTCTTTGCTCGCCTGCAGCCCTTCCGGGAAATACTGGCCCAATCCCATTTTCCCGGCTATACCCTGATAGATTTCCCAGTCCGGCTTGGCCTCCAGCAAAGGCTCGACCGCCTGGCGCCGGTAGAAGACATAAGGCATATCTCCGGCGAGCACAGGTTCTTCAGTTTCGTAATAATGGGCGGCCGGCAGGATGATATCGGCGAAGTCCATCGTATTATTCATAAACTGATCGACGGCCACCACGAATTCCAGCTTGGGCCACACTTCTTTCAACCACTTGTTGCGGTCCGCGGTCTGTACCAGGAGATTTGAACAGGTAATATAAACGGCTTTAATGGGGTGGGGATCCTGTTTGATAACCGTTTCCTGCAGTCGGATCAGCGGCAGAACAGTTGAAAAGGTTCCCGCCGGGAACAACCAGCCAGCATTATAGATCATGGGATCAAAACCATAAAAAGCAATTCCAATGATATTGCCAGATTTACCAATGTTACCGGTTAAAGCTAACAACGTTATCATGGCCTGACCTAATAGATTTGCATGGTGATAGCGGTCTGCCCCAAAGCCGTACTTGATCCCGCCCGGTTTGTTGGCGGCCAGCAGATGCGCCACTTCCACAACCATGCTGGCCGGAACTTCAGTTAATTCAGCCACTTTCTCCGGGGTATACTCTTTAACCTTGTCCCACAACAGAGAGTAGGCGGTCGTACAGGCCACCCCGTTGACTGGATGTGTTCCTTCCAGTTCGGGGACAATGCCTGAAGAATCATGAGGTTTTGCACTTTGCGAATTCGTATCCCAAACCAGAGGTTTTTTCTCCGCCCTGGCAAACTGTTTGTCATCGCTCCGGACCAGAAAGGGTGCACACGTGTGGTGCAGTACAAAATCTTTGTCCACCATCCCTTGCGCCATGATCTCCCGCATCAGGCCCAAGGCCAAAGCGGTGTCACTCGCTGGACGCAGGTTGACCCAGATATCCGCCTTTTGCGCAGTGGCCGTATAAATGGGATCGATCACGACTAACCGCGCTCCCTTTTCTTTGGCTTCCTGGATAAAGTGCCACTCATTAAGTTGGGTTTCAGCGCAGGCACTACCCCATAGAATAATGGTCTTAGCATTGACCCAGTCTGAAGGCTCATTGGAAAAGGCGTCAAACATTCCCGTTCCAATGGCTGGAGCAAATCCGGCGGGTATAGAATTGTCAACACTGGCTGTCGCATGAACCGCTTCCAAGACGCCGGAAAAACGATACTGTCCCCCGTATCCACCGTTTAACACGCCGTAGTTCCCGGATTGCCCCACAATGGCAATCGATTGCTTGCCGTATTTTCCCTGAAGCTGCGTGAATTTCTCTGCTATTGTATTGAATGCTTCTTCCCAACTGATCTTCTCCCACTTGCCTTCGCCCCGTTCACCCGCTCTTTTCATGGGATATTTAATTCGTTCCGGATGATGAACGCGCTGGAGATGCGTCAGCCCCCGCAGGCAGATGCGGTCATAGGTTCGCTCCGGCATCGGGGCCGGGGCTGATTTCACCACCTTGCCATCACGAACCGTAACCAGATGGTTACAGGTCTGCCAGCAATTTGGCGAGCACACACTCCTGATGAGCTCTTCTTTGGCCCCCGTTTGGGCCTGGGCAGGTTGCAGCCATTTCAGGCCATAGGTCGAAGCTCCTAACAGACCGACCGTTGTTCCTACCGCCGCTGTCCCTTTCAGAAAATTGCGGCGCGAAATGCTGAAACCTTTGCTTTCCTTTTCAGATTGCATCGTCTGACCTCCCTCATTTCAAATCACAAACCCTTTATACAACCAAGTTCCTTGTGAGTATTTTCACCTCCAAGCGTATTACGATTTCTCTGGGTTAATGATCTTGTTAATCAATTCGTCGCCATCAAGATTTGGCCTTTGTAGAACCGTCTAAAATAAAAACCCGGTACTTTGTCGTTTATGACAATAAGTACCGGGTTTAAGTACCGACTTTCAGCTCCAACCTTTTTGGCTAAAAATCCGCAACGCTGTGAATAAGTTGAGCTGTCCATCCAAATTGTTTAAATCGATGCCCAAGAGTTCCTCTACTTTTTTTAATCGGTAACGCAGGGTATTAACATGGACGTAAAGCTTCTCCGCAGTCGTGTTGAGATCGGTATTGCATTGGAAATAAATTTTTAAGGTTTCCAGTAATTGACCCACATTCTTCCGGTCATAATCCAAAATCGGGTCCAGCAGACCGTAACAAAAAGCCTTCAGCTCTAATTCTCCCTTTTTATAGATTAAACTAAGAACCCCTAATTCATCAAAATAAGTCATCTCATCGGACTTGTTAAAGAATCTCCCCAGTTCCAGGGCCGTCTTAGCCTCCTGGTAGCTGCGGAACAGTTCGTCAGCTGCAGGGTACAAGTGGCCAACGCCAACGGAAAAAGAAGTTTTCAGTCTGTTATAGACATTCTGCTTCGCTTGGTGGAACAAGGAATTAAGCTCTCGTTTCAGCTCTGGAAAAGTTAATTGCCTGGCCCAAGGCAGAAAAACGATCAGATAAATTCCGCGTCTGGTAACCACAGGGTTGTCGCCGTGCATTCTAATAGAGGAGTGTAACAAGGATTTCAGCTGCTCAAGGTTTTTTTCCGCTTCTGGGGATTCCTCGTCATCAATCCCGACCACGGCCAGAGCATGGGGATGAGAGAAGTCCAGGCCCAAAGTTTTACCCCGCTGGATCAAAACATCCCTGTTTTCAAAATTGTTATATAATAAATCATGGATAAATTCATCTTTATATTTTAAGTGAATGCGTTGGATTTCTCTTTCCTGCTTCAGGGCCACCAAGACTGCCAGTGCGCCTTGTTCCAGCATCAAGGCCATGGCCGGTGACCAATCGTTCTCCGTGAGGAGAAGAACGATAAACCCCTCCAACTCTGAACGCACCAGAGGAAACGAAGCGTAGGGAACTGTTTTTCCGTCCGGTGTTACCAGCATTCCCCGTTCCGTTTTGGACTCCCAGCGCTTTGATTCGCGCTGCGTGACGGATAGGGGTAAAAAGTCGTCCCAGTGAATATTTTCCCCTCGTTTGGTCTGATAAACGACGATCCTAAAAAATTGATCGGTAATAATCACCGGATTGCCCAAGAAATCTACCATGATTTTCGCTAAAGAAGGCATACCCCCTCCACAGGCTATGGCCTCCATTAGCTGCGTCTGGAGCGTACTTGCGGCCATGATTCACACCTCAACTTTGTATGTGTCAACAAACAGCGGCATCTTGAACTGTATGATACTACAATTCTTTTTGGTTCAACCACTGCTTACGGACTACAGGAGGGTTAAACCGAACCGATGGACGCGTTATTTTGATATCAGGCAAGGTGGGGACAGACTTTAACAGCCCGGTCTCATCGATCCGGTCCAAAAAAATCGCTTTGAGGGCACCGTTGGTGCAGGCTTCTTCACAGACCGGTCTCAGTCCTGCGTCGAGACGGCTCACGCACAGATCACACTTATCCACCTTGCCCGTGTCCGCGTCATATTGCGGAGCGCCATAAGGACAAGCCTTCACGCAGGAACAACACCCATCGCAGAGTCCGGCATCATGAACCACGATTCCGTCCCGCCGCTTCCTGTAGGTGCGATTAGGGCAAACCCGAAAACACTCTGGGCTTTCGCAGTGGTTACAAGCCAAGGAAAGATAAAATAAACCGATTCCATTTTCAGTCTGCCACTCCACTTCTGCGACCCGGCGAAAACGCTGAGTTTCCCCCAGCCCAAAGTAATTCTTGCAGGCCACTTCGCACGCCCGGCAGCCCAAGCATCGGCTCACATCCACCAGAAACCCAACTTGTCGCATCTCAGGCCTCCTTTAAGCAGGACACAGGTTGACAAAGGTATCATGAATGACGATTGCCGGGCGTCCGCTCCCTTTGCTCCCCATATCCGTGGGGCTGCCGTTGACCAAATCGTTCAACTCATGCTCCGCACTGCCTTGCCAACCTTGGAAACATAGCAGCGCATCTTCACTAATCGTTGCGCTAAGCTTCACCGGGAGCACAATTTCGCCCTGCTGGTTATAAACCCTGACTCGGGCGCCATTGCTTAAGCCCAACCTTTTAGCCGTAAGCGGATTAATCCGGAGACAGGGCTCCCCCGTTCCCCAAGTAAGCCAGGGCAAATTCAAAAACTGCGAGTTGTTGCCTGACTGACTGTGAGGTGTAATTAACCGGAAAGGATAGGCCGCCGGAGCAGAGGCCGGTTTGGAATAGACCGGCAATAATGGTAAGCCGTCGCGCGCAGCTGCCAGAGAAGAAATTTCAAATTTCTCCGAGGGAGTTTTAAACTCCATCTCCTCCCAAGCCACCTGGGGCCATTTCAGTTTGCGGGGGCCTTGCAATAATTCTCTGTAATCCTCAATCTCCAAGCGGGAGTATACCTCCTGGTTGAACTCCCCGGCCACCCACTCCTCTTCCTTGCCGGCCGTGGGAAAACTACATATCCCGGGCGACAATTCGTTTAGTTTGCGGGACAATTCCCACGCGATCTGCAGGTCCGATTTGCTCTCGCCCAAAGGCGAGATGGCCGGTTCATTAATCCCGATCCAATGATGCCAATAGCTTGGCAGCACATCCCATTCTTCGAACTGGGTGGTCGTCGGCAAAAAAATATCAGCATAGCGCGAACTCCGGTTTAAAAACTGATCCACTTGCACGATTAATTCCAGATCTTCCAACGCACCTCTAAGACTTCCGGTGTGAGCGTCTTGAAATAGGTCTCTCTGCGCCAACCAGAGCATCTTTACCGGCGGATCCGTTGTTTTTTTCAACTCCGCGCCCAAAAGATTGATATTGATTTTTCTATGCACAACGGGATGTCTGGAAATCACATGGTCTCTGGTGTAAAAAGAAAACAGTTCCCAAAGCGTCATGGAAGGATTATACAAACCCGCACCGGGTCTACCCAAATTACCGGTGAGTGCCGCCAGGGTAAGGATGGCCCTCACATTCTGCCCGCCGTTCGTGTGCCGTTGCAAGCCCATGCCGGTCCAGATGGCGGCCGGGGAGTTCAGCGCGTACAACTCGGCCACTTCTTTAATAGCCTCTACGGGCAAAGCGGTCTCTTGCTCAACCCAATCATAACTGATACTGGTCAAATAAGCAAAAAATGCTTCATAGCCCTCGACATGGTGCGCCAAAAATTCGTGATCGTGCCAAGCATTCTCTACAATATATTTGGCCATTCCCAAAGCCAGGGCCCCATCACTTCCCGCCTTGGGCCGGAGATAAAGATCAGCTTGCGCCGCGGTGGCTGTAAAAACAGGATCGATGACCACCACCTGAGCTCCCCACATTCTGGCTCTGTCGATGAAATGCATTTGGTGCACTGCGGTCCAAGCCGGATTGACGCCCCACAGAACAATCACCTTGCTGTTGACCATGTCCTCGGGATCGAGCTTTGCTATTGACCCCATACTGTAGAGATAAGCATCCACGCCGGCAGACCAGCAGGAATTGCCCTCAGTCACCGTAACCGAACCGAGCCCATCAAACAGAGCATTGGCGGCATCATGCAACAGTCCCATGTTTCCGCCCTGTTTACAGAAACCAACCGGCCTAAAACTATGGTAACGTCCCTTTAATTCCAGAATTTTCCTGGATATGATCTCCAGAGCCTCCTCCCAGGTGATCGGGCACCAGTTCCCCGAACCTCTGGGAAACTGTCGTAAGGGATGAAGAATCCGCTCTGGACTGTAAACCCTTTCCACGTAAGCATAACCCTTGGCACAGAGATTTCCCCGCGTGAATCCATGGGCGGGGTCGCCACTGACCCGCACCAGTTTTCCGTTTTCCACGTAACTTAAGATACTACAGGTACTAAAACAATTGCGCGGGCAAAGATTGCGGAACACTTTTGGCACGGGAAACACCTCCAAGTCCATAGATCCAATATACGGTACGGTCGGGCCGGTAAAAGAAGCCTCAATTGCGGCAAGGTAACGTGCTCTCGCCGATTCCTATGTGTTCACCTCTTTTTCTCCTAGTAATACTATAATGCGAATAACAGCCGTGTACAACATGCTGTGAATACAAAACATCAAAAAGTCTAAGTTATGTTTACCAGGCTCGTACTACTTTGCGCAGATCCTTGATGGACAATCATAGTTATCAATACATAAGAATGGTTCGTTTGGGGATTTACCGTTTTTGTTCCCAAAAATTGTTTACAGAAACGATTGACAACATATTGTAACTGGCTATTCTTACCAATGGAACCTTCAGCGAGGGAGCTACTTTGACAGAAAAGGAACATATAAGTTTTGTAGCCAAAGTTATAGAAACTGCCGCAGGTAGGGTACCTGTTTTCGCCGGTGCCACAACATTGAACACTCGGGATACGCTACATCGAGGGAAGCTCTTTATGGGGTTGGGAGCCTCAGGGTTATTCTTAGGCAGACCGATTTGGTGTGAATGCGATGAAGATACGATTGTGGGATTCTACAGCGATATTGCGATGGCTCTTCCTGATGCACCTTTTATCATTTACGATAACCCTGAGGCGTTTAAGGGAAAACTTTCGCCACGAGTTTACGCCAGACTTGCCAATATACCCAATGTTATAGCCTCTAAGTACATCGGTATAAGTGGTCAGTATCTGAGTGATGTAGAAGCATGCGGAGATAGTATTCGACTCCTTCCTCTTGATTCAGACTGGGATCATGCCAGAAAATGGGTTGGGGGAAAAGCTGCTGCCTGTTGGACCGGCAGCGGGAATTGCGGGATGGCCGTTCTCCGAGCCTTAAAAATGGCTATCGCATCAGGTGATGATTCATATGCTCTCGAAATCACGCAAGACATCAAATGTACCTATAAAACGCTTTTCCCTGAGGGAAGTTTCAGTCTCTTTTCACGATGGTCTGTTCCCGCTAAACTGGACACGTAAAAAGGTATTTTTTCTTTAGATTTCCTAGAATTACGATATCATTTAAATCTGAAGTTGAGTTAATGCCCCCGGCGGCCTTGACATCCACCCCACACGTGGTATGTATCAGGCACCGACGGGGTGGCTCCAGGAAACATGTAATCTATTTGATTCCCTGTCGGAACTAATAGTTTACCACGTGTGAGGCCCCGTCTGACCAAGGCTACCCTTCGGCGCCTTACAACCTCTGGAGTACACCAAGAAACATATTGTAAATACAAACCCGGGCAATTTTATTAAGCTGCCTTTCGCTTACGATACTTCTGCTCATACTCCATCGGTGACATGTTCCCAAGTGAAGAATGCAGTCGTTTGCAGTTGTAGAACGTCTCTATATATTCGATGATGAATAGTTTGGCCGCTTCCCGTGTCTTGAATCTTCTGCCGTACATCTTTTTTCAGTGTTGAAAAAAATGACTCCATACAGGCATTATCATAACAGTTTCCGCTTCTGCTCATGCTTTGAATGATTGCATGCTTTCGTAATGCATCTTGATAATCGTAGGCTGCGTATTGAGAACCTCTGTCCGAATGAAAGATTAAACCCCTTTTTGGCCGTTCCAATCCAACCGCCTGTTCAAGAGCAGCTATGGTCAATTCCTTGGTGATTCGGCTACCAAAAGCCCAACCGACTGCTTTTCGATGAAATAAGTCTTCGATTCATGCCATATACAACCAACCTTCATCTGTTGCAATATAGGTCAAATCGCCCACCCATTTTTCGTTGGGCTTTTCAGTTCTAAAGTTTTGATTTAGCAGGTTGGGGGCAACGGGATAGCTGTGCTTTGAATTAGTGGTTGCTTTGTATTTCCTCCTGAGACGGCTGAATATACCATTTTCTCTCATCAGTTTGGCGACTTTATTTTTTCCAAAGGTTAAGCCATCCTTATCGAGTTGGGCTTTTATTCTACGTATTCCATAGGTTTCATAGGATTCTTGGTGGATTCTCCTGATTTCCTTTATGAGTTTAGTGTCATTCTTTTTATGTTTGCTTTCAGGCCTATTGAGCCAGTCATAATATGAGCTCCTTTTTATATTGAAAACTTGGCACATCTTCTCTACGCGAAACTTGGAGCTATTTTCCTTGATGAATTGGTATTTTATTTCGCGTCCCTGCTGAAGATGCGCATAGCCTTTTTTAGGATTGCATTTTCCTCTTCAAGGTCACGAATCTTTTTTTGCATATCCTTTAATTCTTTATCTTCAGGCCTTAGGTTCCCTTTGCCTGGAAAAGCATCATTGCCATATTCGCCGTATAGTTTAATCCACCGGCGAAATGAAGTGGGGGTAACCCCAATATCATTCGCGACCTCACTTACTTTTTTACCGCGCTCGGTAACCAGTTTTACCATTTCTTTTTTGTATTCTGGTTTTTTGTCTCCCATTACTGAACATCTCCCTATGATTTTTATTATAGCAACTTTCTAGATGTCCAGCGAATCGGGTACAGGTCAAACATAAGGCCATACTGATGGTGGTATATAGCGCCGGTTTGCGTGTAAGTGAAGCCGCAGCGCTCAAAATACAGCATATCGATTCAAAAACCATGCGTGTGTTTGTAGACTGCGGGAAAGGAGGAAAGGATCGCTACACCCTGCTTTCGGAAGCTTGCCTTTGTGTTTTGCGCGAATATTGGAAGACGTACCGCCCGAAACATACCGAAGGCTGGCTTTTTCTTGGTACGTACAATGTATCACATATTACCTCCAGAGACATCGCGTTTGCTTTTGATGAAGCGTTGAAAAGAACCAATATTACAAAAAACGTATCCATCCATACGCTGCGGCATTATGTAGAGCCTCAGATTATGGGGAGTATAACACAATAATCTTCTAAATCAGCTTAATTTATGTGAAAACACTCCCCATAATCTTTTACTCACAAAGTGAATTTAACCATCTCATTAAGTTACCGTCTTCTTCCCAGTTTGGCAGTCCGTCAGGCACTAAATCCGGATATGCATTTTTAATAGCTTTGCGTTTCATCTCGCTGTCTGCCCGGGCATATATTTCTGTTGTTGAACAATCACTATGACCAAGGAAATCCCGGATATATATTAAGTTAACTCCTGATTGAAGCAAATGCATGCTTTTGCTATGCCGAAATATATGGGGTGTGACTGGGAATCGAATAATAAAGTCACTACTTTTTTTTGCTTCTTTTACGTATTTATTGATGATATAAGATATTCCCCAACGAGATAATTTCTGGCGCTTCTGGTTAACAAATAAGAAATTTTCAACATCTGCCATACCTGAGCAGCTTTTTCGAGTATCCAGATAGGAACTAAGCAGTGTTTTGGTGTTACTCATAATTGGAACCTGACGAGTCTTGCTTCCCTTTCCATGCAGAGTGATGACTGCAGGGTCCATAAGGCGGACATCTTTAACTTTTAGATTGATGAGTTCGTCAACTCGTGCCGCTGTATCATAGAGCACAGACAAAAGAACCAAATCGCGGAATCCATCCTTTGTGGAACTATCCGGCTGGGATAGGACAATCCGCATCTCATCGCCAGTTAGATAGGATACCAAGGGCTTTGGGCTTTTCTTGTTTGGAATCACTAGTATCTTTTGGGTTTCATGGAGGTTTTCCGGAAATTCTTTCTGGGTATATCGGCAGAAGGAATGAATAACGGCCAATCGATGATTTCTGGTAGGGATAGAACAGCCTCGCTCTGTCTCAATCCATTCTAAGAAGCCCAGTACAAGTTCCTTAGTAAGCTGGGCCATCGTAATTCTCTCAGGAGCTAGTCCTTTGCAGGTTTCACAGTAGGTGAGGAACAGCTTGAATGTATCTCTGTAGGCAGCAATCGTATGGGGGCTCACATTTTTCTGACCGGGAAGGTACTGAGAGAGGAAACCGGTAAGGTATCTCGGGAAGTCTCTTTCCCTCATAATAGCCGTCCCCCGTTCGGAATAACATATCCAAATTCCGCTTCCGTTCGGCTGATCAGATCGGGATACAAGTCTGCTGTAAGCCTCAGATAATATTGGGTTCCCCGAAAATCGGTATGTCCCATATAGGCTGCTAGATAGGGAAGGACCGTCATAAGTTCCGCACCGGAAAGCACCCATTTTTTCAGACAACAGACAGCGAAGGTATGGCGAAGGAAATCAAAACGTTTGGATTTCCTTCGTTATCCAAACTTAAATAAAATCCAAACCTTTTTCAAATATGCCTGATATTTAAGGATTTTTATGAAAAAAGGTTTGGATATTTTTCTTTACTTTTTCATTAACTTAACACCACAGAATTCTGCCAGTCCACCTTTTACATTTTTCCATTTCTTTGATACCTTTTTGTCGTTCTCATCTTCAAGTGTTGCAAGGGCTTTTAATTCTTGCTCTAAGGTAATGTCAATATATACCATTGTTGTCTGGAGCTGTTCATGTCCTAACAGAAAGGAAATCTGTACGATATTCATGCCGTCATCCAACCAGTGGGAGGCCTTGGCATGCCTCAGCTGATGAGCATGAAGATCCAGTGGTACTTCATTACACATTTCATGTGCTACTCTGGCATGTTTTTTCAGTTGCTTGTTTACTGCAGTCTGACTCATTTTCCCATGTGACCCAGTATTCCTTGAATAAAAAACATAAGCTTCTGGATGCGGATTATCACCATGGAATTCTTTCAGATATTTCTTTAAATGTGCAACTGCCTTAGGTAGAAGATACAGGGTCCTGATTTTGCTTCCCTTACCAATGATGGTGACATTCGGTTTTTCCGCATCCAAATGCAGCTGTCCTGTTTTTAAAGACAGGATTTCATCAATTCTGGCGGCAGTGCTGTATATGATAATCATAAGTGCCAGATCCCTTCGCCCTGCTTTTGTAGATAAATCCGGAACTGATAACAATACCTGTACTGCTTTTTTGCTCATCCCTTTTACTTTTTGGCGTAATTCCTTTTTCCGTGGAATTCTTGTTGCATCCTCAGAAAGGTACAACAGGGAGATTTCTCTACTCCCCAGGTATTTTAGGAACGTCCTTAAGGATGCCAGCCGGTTATTACAGGTTTCTGGGCTGCAGCCACGCTGTTCCATTAGCCATTGCAGCCATTCCTCGATTATTGTCCTGCTGAAACATCCACCACACAGGCTTTCTGCACGGATTCCTTTTTCTGTCTCCAGAAAACCGATGTATAATGCCAGCGCATACTGATAGGATTTCAATGTTTGGCTGCTGCGGCTCTTCTGGGAAGGGACATATTCACTCAAAAAGGCATTGATATGGCGTGCGATTATGACGGATTCATTCGTCGCTTTCTTCATAATCCACCTCCGGCACAATGCTTTCGAAATCCATTCCTGTTTTTTCTTCCAGAATGTCAGCCAGTCCTGGGACAAGGGAATAGTAATACTTTGTGCTTTCCAGTGTGCTGTGTCCCATGCTTTTGCTGAGATAAAGCAGCTTTGCGTCAAATCCAAAGCCTTCATCTGTCCAGTGGTTAATGTTTTCTATGGCATAATGGTGTCTGAGCTCATATGCAGTAGCATGAGAGCTGTTATATTTATTCCACAATTCCCGGAAATTTGTCTGTATCCATTTCCTTTTATGGAAAGAGTTTCTCCTTGCAGGAAAAAAATAAGCCCTGTGAGGGTACTGCTTCCGTATTGCTGCATCATATTTTTTCAAAAGTTCAAGCATGGAATCGTGCAGCACTACATAATGCTGGTCATGCCCTTTGGAATAATGGATGTCCAGAATCCCATGGCACAAGTCGACATCCTCAACCCTCAGCATTCTTGCCTCATTGGTTCGTATTCCACTACTGTAAAGAAGACGGAAGAATACAGGAATGGTTATCTTCCTGTAAAGCTGTTCGGGAGTGCGCGATACGGAAGGCAGACTGTCACAAGCACGGAAAAAATTTTCCAGTTCAGCATCTGTAAAAGAATGGGGAATATACGTGAGTCGCTCTTTCCTTGGAATATCAGGCTCCATAACGTCTGTTTTTCCGCGCTTTCTCAAATATTGTATAAAACTGGCAACAACATAGGTTCTTGATCTGCATGAATTGTTGGTTTCCGTGTCGCGTTTATGGCACCATCCATCCACCATTCCCTGGGACAGAAGAGCAGCTTCCGGATACTGTTTCTTGCAGTACCGGTCAAACAGGAAGAGGTTTGGTTCATAAGAAGCTTCATTCCAATGTCCGGATGCTTTCTGGTAGGAAACATATGCCTGCATGAGCGGTGCAAGAAAAGAAGTGAACTTATTCATGAGAGAACACCTCCTCTGACACAGGAAAATGCTCTATGTTGATAGAGCATTCCTTCAGATGCAGAAAATCTGCACTTAGATATGCCTCAAGGGAATCTGGCGAAGTGTGACCAAGTGTCCTGCTGATGACAGGCTGAGGGACTCCGTTTCCCAAAAGGGCTGTAGCAAGGTGATGGCGGAAGATATGGAATCCTTTCCGGTCGCCTTTGGACTGACGGATGCCTGCAGCTATCATGATCCGGACTGCCACGTTGCCAATGCTTCTGCTTTTCAATCTATCGTATGGTTTATTTTGTGAAACAAAAAGATACCTGCTTTCTGTGTGGGGACGCTCAGAAGTCAGATAGTCATAAATGGCATTACCGACAACTGCTGTTAAAGGAAGTTCAAGAGGAAACTCCGTTTTCTGCTGTCTGATATAGATTAAATCCCTGCCCCAGTCAATGGAGTCAAGTGTCATTCCTGCAATATCGCAGCCACGCAGTCCTGTGTAAAGTGCAAGCATCCCGATAGCTTTATCACAGAGCGTAAGGAGATTTTCACCATTAGCTAGTGCTTCCTTAACCTTCTGGATTTCTTCTGATGTTAGATACTGTATATTTTTTCTAGTTTCCCTTAAGGCAGGAAGAAAAGCCAAAATCCGATGACAAGCTTCTGGATAATAGGGGATACACGCCTTCAATACGGCAGTAATGTTTTTCTTGTAAGAACAGCTCCTTAGCAGTGTTTCATCAGGAGACATAAATATGGAAAGCACGGCTTCTTCTGTAATTTTAACCAGGCTATCTATTCCTTTTTGCTGGAGGGATAAGAAAAATGTGGATGTATTATGAGATTCTGTATAAATGGTGGTAACTTTCTTGCCACGTTTCTTTTCTGCTTCACAGTAATAGTCAATGACTGATTTGAACTCTGGTGACAACAACGGATAAGCACCTCTTTTGAAAAGCTCATGTCTGCGTCTACCATCTGGGAATCTGCTATGGACATCAAACTGTTCAATGGCTCCTATGATAGTCCGCTTATCACGGAGATAATCAGGAGAATGAGATG
>NZ_BAAHYT010000009.1:0-165966 GCF_054657415.1 Paradesulfitobacterium aromaticivorans
GCCGTATTTATGACCCGTTTGCCACCCTGGGCCTTGTTCTTTTTGTCGTCTGTTTTGACGACATAGGTTTCATAGTTCGCGAAGAGGACCATGTCAGCCCACTCCTTGACCAGTGGAGCTGTTTTTTTCTGTAGCTTCATCTCCCACCGGTCATAAGCTCCCATCTCATCAGGTTGCTCAAACTTTCTCATTTGGGCGTGAGCAGTTAATACTACATTGATACCTAACTCAATGAGCTCCTCGAGGTAGTTTAGAAGCTTGCCAAACTCTTCGGCCAAGTACACATAGCCTTTGCCGTAGCCAAAGTCCTCGATCCCTCCTTTATTGGCTTTGGCGCATATTTCAATGATACACAGTTGTTCTGCCCAGTCTGCGGTATCAATGATCAGGGAATCGCATTTCTGCGGATGGGCTTTGAAGTATTTGACTTGCTCCAGGAGCATCGCCCAGCTACTGGGTCTTGGTGTCCTTGCTACATCCATGTGCTTAGTGCTGCCCTCGGTGTCAATAAACACTGGATTTGGAAACTGAGCCGCAAAGGTAGATTTTCCGATACCTTCAGGGCCGAAAATTACGCACTTTTGAGCACTGGCGATTTTTCCTCTTGTGATTTCCATTAAACTACCTCCTCCTTATGGCTTCTTTTATTGTTGGCCTGCGTCTTTGCATCAACCCATCGACAGTTCCAAGGAGCATCCCGTTACGAAGACTGGCCGAACGTGAAAAGGTGTCTTTCCCACAGTCACATTTACAGTGCCATAATGCCTCTCGGTTTCGGGTTCCTGCTCTCTCTATAACCGTAAGCTTGCCAAAGCGCTGCCAGGTTAAATCAATAAATTTGCCCATGATATCAAAACTCGCCAGCTTTCCAGGTAGGAGTACTTTGAACAGGTTCCTCTTCACCTACTACATATCCATCAGAAATCACTATGGAACATTCAGGCCCCGTGCTTACCCGCGTTGCTATAGCCTGAAGCCCCTCGGCCTCCAGCCACTGACCGAACTCTTGGAGTGTATCCAGGTCCATCTGCTCAAGCTTGTCAAGTAGGACAAAACCGCAATTAGGATTCAGTTTTCTAACGATGGCAGTGGATACCTTGAGCTGATCAGACCCTGACATGTTATCCCACTTAAATCCGTTATAGGTTAACTCACCATCAACAACAGATAAGCCAGGTAGAGGCAGATCAGCACCATTCAATAAGTCAGTTTTTTGCTTTCTGATCTCATTGATGTCAGCAGTAAGTTTGGCATACTGGTTTGCATAATCGAGTGAATCATCCTCGGCTTTGTCTTTATCGAGATTGGCTCGAACCTTAATATTGATCTCTTCAATATTCTTGATATTGTTTTCCAGTTCTTCTGTGGATTCGTCGTGCAGATCAAGGGCAGACTTCTGAGCCATTTCTAAATCAGCCAGGATTAGCGTCTGCTTTTCTAATAGATCATCTATCTGTCTCTTTATACGATCAGCCTCGCCCTGAAGGTACTGCAAGTTCTGCCGTTTCCGCTGGTTCTCGCCATTCCTCGCAAGGATATCCTGCTGTTGCCTAATCAGCTCTGATGCTGAAACAGGTTCTTTCGGCGCATCCGGATAATACGGTTGCTCTTTGGCAAACTTCTTCTTTTGATCAGCAATTTGGCCAATTGTTGTACGGCGGTTATAAACTTCCTGCTCTTTATGATCTAGTTCGTAAAGCTTGTCACCTACGCCAATAATCTGCAGAAGAGTATTAGCCTTTTCTTTGGGGCTGGCTTGCATAAACTTGGGAAGATCAAGAGCTAACTGCTCCACGAATTCATTAAGGAGCTGCTGACCGCCCTTCTGGCCATTTGGATCGATAACTTTGAGATCACTGTTTTTGCCCTTACGCTCAACAACCAGGCCGTTTGACATTACAATGTGTAATGTCGGTGGAATCACGGAGCCGGCACGTTGCGCCTCAGAAGGGCGATACTTCTCTCCGCCTAAGGCCCAGGCAATAGAATCAAGTACAGAAGTTTTCCCCTGGTTGTTTTTACCGCCAACTATCGTTAAGCCATTAGCAGAAGGCTCGATTTTTACGGCCTTGACTCGCTTAACGTTTTCAATTTCAAGCTTGTTGATTTTAATACTCAAAATGTCCCCATCCTTTCTTGATTCTCAAGGATATAAGTTGCTTCCAGGTCCGCCATGTGGAGTAAAACTGCCAGCGGATACTTTCTGAATGCCTCTCCCATGGCCTGAATCATGGAATAGTCTTGAATACCCGGAGTAAAGCCCCCCATATGCCACCGAATAGCCATGAATTCACTGGTTTTGAGTTTTACATAACGATTAAGCAACAGAGCCGACTTTTCGCCATGTCCATAGGGAAATTGGTCTTTGATGGTGTAGAAAGGTTTTTGGACCCATACACCATTCTCTTTGACATTTCGCATTTCTTGGGTATAGAAGTTTATCTTGCAGAAGTCGTGAGATAAGGCTGTTATAGTGGCGGATTCAATGTTTACTGCTTCCCTTTTTGCCAGACAATCAAAGACGTTTAGCGAGTGCTCCAATAAGCCGTCTTCCCGGGATAAGTGATACTTTGTGCTGCAGGGTGCCGTATAAAAATCGGTAGTCTCCAGCCAGTTAAGCAAGTCCTGGACGCCTTCACGCTTGACGTTCTGCCAGAGTTCAATAAAGCGGGCCTTCATGATAGGCCTCCTGGCTTCTTGAGCCACTCCGGTGCTGGGCCTTTGAATATGGGATAATCCCCATCCCAGTCAACTACAATCCGAACAGGAATGATCAGTTCATGAGCCCATCTTAGTTCGTCCCCGCAACCATCTGACCTCTCCCACGCGCCGAATAACCAGTGTTCATGAGCGTTTTGCTCCATAAGTTCTCTCCCAAATCTAAGCGCGGTTTCTCTTTCCCCTGGCGCATGCTCGTGCATAAAACTGAAAGCATGCAGTGGGCTTATAGGCATAATCCCTATTTTCATCAAGCGCCGGCAGATTACCGTAACCTCGCGGAAGTTCTCAGTCTCATTACCCCTAAAAGGGTGAGAGACGAATATCCTTTTCACCGTATAATCCACACCTCCATCTCCTGCACCCCAAATTCCAGCGCATTCTCCCGGCTCTCTCCAAGATGTCAAATATGTGCCCAAACTTCTCGGCTGATAATTCTACCAACATGAGTTTTGCTTAATTGAAATCTTCTTGCCAATTCTGCTTTGGTTATTCCATTTGCGTATAATCTTCTTAAACTCAAAACATTGTCCTCGGTTAATTTTGAAAATGGATTATCTTCGCCTAACATGTTTCTCCTACCCTTCATTACGGCATCACGAAGATTTTCCGATTGAGTTCCAAGAAAGATATGATCCGGATTCACGCATGCGGGGTTATCACATTTATGACAGGCTTTGATGTGTTCGGGAATAGGACCATGATGCAGCGCATAATAAAATCTGTGAGCAATATAAGATTTGTGATTAGCATGGAAAATACCGTATCCGCCGTTTGCTTTGTGGCCTGTCCATATCCAGCAACTATCTGTCTTTTGTACATTGGACATAAATCTTTCCTCAACTGGCTTTATCAAAGACATTGAATAACATCCGTGTGAGCAGAATTTTTGTTTTTGATCTTTTCGGGCAATGAACGCCTTGCCACAATTAACACATATCCGGTCTTCATATTGGCGATAGTGCTTTTGCATACGACCTCCTATTGTAGAATCCAAACCTCTAGTTGCCTCCGGCCAAACTCCAACGCTCGTATTACCGCCGTCTCATCCACCGACGGATCGCCAAGGTAAATATCCATGTGCCCGCTCCCGACTCCCCTATCTTCAACAACAAAGATTCCGCGGTTAGGCTTGTCCTTGAAGTAAGGAATATAAACTTTAGTTCCAAATGGAAGCTCAGGACCGGCAGCCACCGTGTACCACTCTTCGGTTTTGGTTTGACTTGCTGTTTGCCCATAAGCTGGATCTGCAGGTGTTTTGCCTGTTGACTCTTTGCCGTCTGTGTAACCAGTGCATTCCATCACCCGGCGCTCGATCTGCGGCGCGCCCCGGCTGATCTGGTGCGGGCTATCCCGTACTACTGGAGCCGCTATCGGTTTCTCCTTAGACTCCGGAGCAAAGGCTTGTCCATGGACTGGAACCAGGCTTGAGGCCAACAAGGCCAGAGCCAGGAGGAACGCGCTCAGCATCCTCATCCTTCACGCCTGCAGAAAATGTGGCTTCATCAAACTCCCCAACGGCCTCTCGGGCACAAAGTCAGGCCGCCCTTTTTCGTAGTACCTCATCCGCGGAATCTTGTTCCCGCCCAGCTGCTTGCACTCAGCGCCGTGGAAAACTTCGCATGCTTGGGCATAATACCGGCAGCCGCTATCCCGGCATTGTTGGCGCTTCTGGCGTTCACTTTTGGTCATCGTCACCGATCCCTCCTGGCTGCCAATGAATCAATGCACTCTCGGCAAACCTGCTTCCCTCTGATCTCTACAAGATGCTCGACATTACCACAAAGCACACAACCGGGCTGATATTTCTTGAGGATGATTTGATCGTCCTGAGTAAAGGCCTCAAGTGGATCGCCTTCTTCAATCCCCAGGGTGCGCCGAAGCTCTTTAGCGATAACAATTCTTCCAAGATCGTCAATGCGACGAATTATGCCTGTAGCTTTCATCTGTTTTCGTCTCCTCTCTTTAAGGGGCAATAACTCCGGCCCATAGGAACCGGCGTATGGCTTTGAGGTAAATCCGGAAATCCCGGACCGTCCCACTGAAGCTGTCTAGGACGATCTGGTTATGATATGGTATATTTTCGGTCGAGTATGCTATACTATTGTCAAGAGTAATTTTTTCTAGGTCCGTTTGGCTTTGCAGAGTCAGCGGACCGTTTTGTTTTACGGGAATTGTGTAGCCGCAGTTCGGGCAGGTCCAGTCCAATTCTTGAGCAGAGGAATGGAATGTTTGCCCGCAGTGTGGGCATGTGCGATGTTGCATGGTTGTTGCCTCCTTATTCTCCTTTGCATCGTATCAGTGTTAGGCTTTACTCCAAAATACTCTACCAATGAAGCGCGGCAAGTTTATTTTTAACTTCAACGGGTGGAAATAAAAAACGTATGTTTCACGCCCACCTTTTGCAGCTTGCTTATCGCTGGCATATCGAATGACTTTGCTTACCATTACAACTCACCTCCCCTCCCTACGCCACTCTCTGCATCACAATCCAACATCTCACCGCGATCTCGACCGCTTCGCCGGGGCTTGTCCTCTGCTTATAGCCCACGCGATTGACCATGATGTCTAAAGTCGTGAGCTCCATGATCTCGCGGAATTCGCGGTCCGTGAGCTTGCTAAGTCAGGATTCAAGGAGTTTGCGGAGCATTGAGTTCATCCTCCTTAAGCCATCTGATACAGCATTGCAACTCTTTATTTCCCTCGCATACAAAGTTGTCAGCTACGCTACAGTCGCTCTTGCAATATTTGTCTGTAATATCTCGGCTAATAATCTGTTCTGCTACTTCCGCGATTGACATAGCCTTGATTCGTTCGAACCTGGTCAACTCGTTTCTTCCTCCTTCAACTCAGCAATCTCAGTCACCATTTGCCTGATGTCATTCCGGAGCATCCGTAAATACTCAGTTAGCATTGTAGGTTCATCTAATGCACTTTGTCCTGCGGCCTTTGCAGCCTTGAGGTCATCCATCAATTGATCTCGTTCCTTGGCTGTGATAGCTTCCCAGCCGTAAGCTTCCTGGATTTCGTCCTCGGTTTCGTAGTCACTCAGGACGGCTGTTCTTTTTTCGATTTTGGCAATCTCCTTGGCCCGCTTGGCTATTGCTTTGCCTTGGAGCTTTTCGAGTTCTGCTAAGTACATCTCAAGCGCTTTAAGGTTTGCTGGCGGTGTTTCTCTTTGCATTAAGCTTTCACCTCATTCCCGGCTTTATTTCTTCGCAATAATCACAATCCTGGCAATTGTAATCACAGTCACCAAGACCATCCGTTATGTCCTTAGCATCTGAGCACCAGCAGCCGTAGTAGTTGCACCATTTATGCATTTTGGCTTATCACCTCCGATTTTCTAAAAGAGCAACCGCATGTATAAAATAGTCTAAATCTACAGGCGCCCCACCAGCATTTAAGAAATCTTCAATGATACTGAAAACCGTATCGTCAAACCCTGGTATCCTAGCGCATAGATCGGGCCTTATCTTCATGGCCTTGATAGCCCCGGCAAAAGGCGGAGGTATCTTCGCATCGCCAAGCGACCGTTCAAAATAATCGGCGATTTCGGCATAGTTTGTCATCATTTAACCTCTTCTTGTTTCAGCCAATTAAGGCAGCATTCGTAGCAATTAGCAGTATCGGATTTTGTGCACTCGATATCTGCTAAGCCCATTTCATTGGGGCACATAATAGTAACTGCCATCTCCTCAATAGACATGCTCTTAATCAGCTCATAGTTTGTCATACTGGCTTCTACCTCCCTTAGATGCTTGTCCACCTACACCGGCCACCGCTTCGGCTCCCGGCGTATCGTCCGCCCGGCGGCAAAATACGTCGCGTTCCAGTGCCGGCCATACCGCTCCTCGCGGATCCGGCGGACGCTCTCCTGGATGCGCTGGTCGCCGATCAGCGCGCGGAGCGCGGTGCGAAGGAGGTTCTTGATGTTCATATCTTTATTCTCCTTTCTCTCCTACCTGGGGAATCTCGAGCAGCCACTCTCCTCCATCCAGTCGCATGCTGCCTGGCACTCGTTGCATGGCAGGATGCGCTCTCCGCACTCCGGGCAGAGTGACGCGCGGTAAGCCGGAATTTCAACTTCGATCATGCAGTTCGAGCACACCTCAAGGGTCTTGCGTTCCGGTTCCGCCGTAACCATGGCATGCACAGCTTCACGAAGGGCTGCCTTTGCTTCCCAGTCCAGGTTGATACCCCACTTTTCGAGCCAGGATTCTAGCGGGGATTTAGGGGTTTGTTCTGCCACCGATATCACCTCACTTTTTGACAGGGTTTTCCTCTTTCGCGTCGAAATGGTAGTTGTCCAGACTATCATCTTTTGACGAAGGGAGGTGCCTCTTATGCCAAGTACTGGCGAAAAACCAGGTAAAGGAAGTTATCAGTGCACTAAATGCGGCCAAATTATAAGACTGGATGACAACACTGATACCCTACCGCCATGCCCAAGATGCAATGGGACAAACTTTAGAAAAATAGGCTAGTCTCGCTGGAAGGGTGTTCTATTATAAGGATTTTTGGATCCTGTGGAAGAACACTCTTCCTAACCACATCCACCACCTGGAAGTAAATCGCCCTTGCTCTGTGCTGTACTGGCTTAGATATTTGCGCGGTATAAGTTGCCCTGTTTTCATGCTTTCTCGCCTCCTTTCCCTCTAAGCTATCCGCTTGCGCCTCAGCCGCTCGTAATACTC
This sequence comes from Paradesulfitobacterium aromaticivorans, assembly GCF_054657415.1. Lineage (NCBI taxonomy): Bacteria > Bacillati > Bacillota > Clostridia > Eubacteriales > Peptococcaceae > Paradesulfitobacterium > Paradesulfitobacterium aromaticivorans. The sequence continues at coordinate 7,416 of NZ_BAAHYT010000009.1, forward strand.
GCTGAGCGTCTGTTTGCGTTGCTCGTAGTCTGGGATCGCCAGGATGAGGCCGATGTCAGCTCTTTGTAGTGCCTCAATGGCCTGAATCTGCGGAAGAGTTAAGTACGGTTTGATGACTGCTCCCTTGTCGATTCCATGCAGCTCCCTGAACTTCTTTGCGTCCACTCCGAGCACAATGCGGTAGATCATGTTGATCTCGTTCGAGAAGTGGTAGTGTTTGGGTTCCTCGTGTGCGTCCATGATGGCTGCGGTGAAGGCCGGGAATTCGATTTTGGTGGCTTGGAGGGATGCCCTTCTTTCCATTTCTAAGCGCCAGCGCTTTTCAACTTCGATGAAATACTTTCTTATTTGCCTGCCGATTTCATTACTTTCAACCATTGCGATCTCTTTAGCGACATCAAGTTTCAGTGCATATTCCATTGCTTTTCTGCCGCCCTTACTTTTACTCAAATATGAGTAAAAGTCCTGACCTGCGAGAAAGTCGTAATCCCGTATTTTTCTTGAGATCCAATCATTGAATCTTGTTTGGACTTTAAGAAGAGAATGAAGTTCCCTACCATCGACGATTCCTTCTTGTTGCTTATTTTCATAAACGGCCAACATCCCTGATTCAAAAAGTTTTAAGCCTTTCATTAACTCACCCCGCCTAAGGCTTGAGTTCTATATATTGCAGTAAATAATCTAAGTGACATATCTACATCTTCATCATCCGTAACGGTAATTTCGCCTGTCTGCTTACAAAAATATAATCTGAAGCCATTTTCTTCTAAGTACTTTTTGAATGTAGGATGTTCGTCTAGGAATAGCTGCAATTCTCTTTTCATGTACGCCTCATCAAACTCCCGAAATAAATCAAAAAGGCCAGAACTTTCCTCTCGTTCTTCTTTTTTGCTTAAATCAAGTTCAAATGAATTCAAGGCGTTGCATGCCTGCTCAAATGAAGTTTTAAACCACTCTCCATTGAGCCTTTCTTTTTCAAATAAGGCATGCATTGAATTTTCAATGTCCGAATAATTGCTGCATGGTTTTGTAAAGCAGAGCCTTTTAAGATTCCTTCCTGATTGAGTTCGAATTGCGTTTATTCTTGAAACCAGATTCTTGGTTCTACCAATTTTGACGCAGCCGTCTGCCTCGACAATATAAACGTGTCCTTGGCCATGCACGGCAATAACCTTGGAAGTGGTAAATGGTATTTCATTGAGGTCATCGGGATCAAGAAAAACTAATTTATCCATGAAATCACCTCAAAAACGTGAAATGTAATTGGAATAGGTTTGGCTTATTAAGTTAAGCAGGCCTATCTACTGATTCACGCTGTGCCATTTCCATCAGTATTGGTTGGCAAGCTCGTTCAATGTCGGCTTTGACCTTCGCTATCCGCTCCGGAGATTGATCTATCGGGGCAATGATGTAAACCGTTCCGTTGCCAACTTTAAGTGTCATAGCGGGGATTGCTCCTTCGGGTAACATGATGGCTCCCTCCTACCCGGTTTGCTCTTCATTTTTATCACTATTAGTTGTAATAAAGGGTAAAAAAATATCCTCTAGTTTACACCCAAATAGATTTGCCATTTTAACAGCTAGTAGAGAACCCGGCTTTTTCAACCCTTCCTCAATTTGGTACATCATTCCTGCGCTTATATTAAGCTTTTGCGCAGCTTTTTTTGCTGTTTCAATTCCGGCCTTAACTCTAAGTGCTGTAATATGATTAGCCACTGTTTCACCCCCCTTCGGATCAAGAATACAACTATCTGTTGCAGACAGCAAGACCAAATACAACCTATGGTGAGAAATTAGGCCGAGTTTTCTCCTAATAGCTTTGGAATGCTTAATATCTCTTAAAATATCACTTATAGTTGGATTGACTAAAATTGCAACCGTTGGTTATAATTACAACTAGAGGTGAATAAAATGATCGGCAAGATTATTAAAGACTTAAGAGCACAAAAAGATATAACTCAAGAAACCTTAGGTAAAGCTATAGGAGTAACTACATCTATGATCGGTATGTATGAAACAGGGGCTAGAAAACCAAGTTTCGAGGTATTAAATAAAATAGCTGATTATTTTGGTGTTTCTACAGATTACCTTTTAGGAAGAAATGATTTAATAAACCAATCGACAGACAATATTCCTGCCGGTATATACCTTCGGTTAGCTAAAGAAGCAGAAGAAATGCAACTCCCTGAAAAAGATGTACAGCTTATTCTTGAAATGTTTAAACGCTTTAAGAAAGCTAATGAATGATTCAGGGGGAGCAAGAGATGACAAAAGCCGAATTATATAGAACAGTAAATGACATTAGAAATTTTTATTTTCTTCATAATTATCCGCTTAATTCTAAAGAAATCGCCAATTATTTGAGTCAACTTACCGTGATGGAACTCGATTTTTCTGGTCCAAAAATCGGTGGAATTTTAATGAAGGGTGAAAAGCATAGCTTTATTGGTCTTAACTCATGTAGAGACAACTGGGAGCAAAATTTTGATTGTATGCATGAATTATTTCATTATTGGATGCATCCCCCTAATACATACACGTGCTATTCAATTCCCAGAGATACATATTTAGAATGGGAAGCTAACGAAGGTGCCGCAGAAATGCTTGTGCCTTATTATAAATTTATACCTGAGGTTTATGATATTTATTGTCGTAACATTAATACCCAATATTCTATAGATTATTTAAACTATTTTGCAGAAAAGTATTTTGTGACTCCGAGAGTTATTCAGCTACGAATAAAAAGTTTATCATATGAGATTAGTCAATATGCAAATGGTGTACCTTTAGATAACCTTCGAATTTTATCAAAGAAATCCCAGGAACGTTTAAGAATAAGGGTTCCAGATTTTTCTTTGTGCCTTGATTTTGGGCATGCTCTTGAGTGGGATGCAGCAATTGGCAATGGACGTTTCTGATTTTTTTTGAAAGGATGCGAAAAGAAGTGAACCATTATCACAAATAAATAAGGGAAATACAAGAATGAGGTGATAGCCAATGACTACCCAAAATGAGCGTATCTTATTACACCTGCGCAAGTCTCGAGCTGACCTGGAGGCTGAGGCACGTGGTGAAGGGGAAACGCTCGCTAAGCATGAAGCCTACCTGCTTAAATACGCCAGTGAAAAAGGATTGAATATCGTTGAGATTCGCAGAGAATTAGAATCCGGAGAGCATCTATCCCACCGGCCCAAGATGATGGAAACATTACGAGAGGTCGAAGCAGGGCTTTATTCGGCTGTCCTCTGTATGGATGTGGATCGGTTAGGCCGTGGGAATAAGCAAGATCAAGGCATTATTTTGGAAACATTCAAAAAATCAAAAACAAAGATCATAACCCCGCGCAAAGTTTATGATCTCAGCAACGAATGGGATGAGGATTTCTTTGATTTCGAGCAGTTTATGGCAGCGAAGGAATTAAAGTACATAACCCGCCGTATGCAAAGGGGGCGAAGAGCATCCGTTGAAAACGGTAACTTTATCAACCCAATCCCTCCCTACGGATACAAAATTACAGTTCAGGACCGTTGCCGTATCCTTGCCCCACATCCAGAGCAGGCTGCCGTAGTGCGCATGATCTTTGATCTCTATACGCGAGAAGATCTAAACGAACGGATGGGATCCAGCAAGATTGCCAATTATCTAAATGATATGGGTTATCCGTCAGCAACGGGGAAATTGTGGTCAAGTGCCAGAGTATCAGATATAATAAAAAATCCGACATATGCCGGATTTATGCGCTGGGGAAAAAGAGATAAGCGTAAGTCAACGAAGCCGGGATTTAAAACAGAATCTACCCAGAGAAAAGACGATGAGATAGTTTTTGTCGTTGGAAAACATGATCCGCTCGTATCGGTTGAGCAATTTAGAAAAGCGCAGGAGATTATCGGTAAGAAATATCACCCTCCATATCATCTTATCAACGGCATTACAAATCCGTTAGCTGGCCTGATTAAGTGTGGTTTATGCGGTAAGACCATGGTTTCCGCTCAAGGGCAAAAAGAACAGTATACGAAGTGTAGAACGCGCGGATGTCAGACGAAAGCAGCGAAAACCCGTTATGTTGAGGAAAAAGTACTAAACGCGCTTAGACAATGGTTAGCGGAATATGAAGTAAAACTAAAACAGCAGAGTGATGTTGCCAAGCATTCCACGCCGGTAGAGTTTTTCAAAAAAGCATTAGATAAGCTGAATAGGGAACACAACTTACTATTAAAACAGAAAAGTAGCTTACATGATCTATTGGAACAAGGAATTTACTCCAAGGAAGATTTTCTTGAACGCTCAAGGGTGTTGCTGGACAAGTTAGAAGAATCACGTGCTAGAATGGAGGAATTAACCAGTCAGCTTGAACAGGCTCGTAGCAAAGTGAGTCTACCGAGGGACATTGTGCCAGAAGCAAGGCGAGTCATTGACCTCTATTGTGTTACGGAAGACACGGCTAATAAGAATGAGTTGCTGAAGTCACTATTAGATTATGTCGTGTATACAAAGTCAAAGGGCCAGCGTGAGGATGATTTTGAATTAATTATTTACCCAAAGTTGCCACAGGAAAAGGTTTATCCCTTGGTGCCACCATATACGGGATGATTCTTCATCCCGGATTTCTCCTACCATGATTACATCCGGGTCCTGACGCAAGATTGCCCTTAAACCAGCTGCAAATGTCAGCCCAATGCGTGCGTGTACTTGAACTTGATTTACTCCGGCCAGCCTGTACTCAACCGGATCTTCCACTGACACTACATTAAGGACATTTGCGTTCAATTCCCTGAGCAAGGAGTAAAGCGTGGTAGTTTTCCCGCTTCCTGTAGGGCCTGTAACAAGAATAAGGCCGTGATGCCGCTTAAGCAGCGACCTTAATTCACGTTCAATTTGCGGACGCATACCCAAAGAATTCAGCGAACGGCGTGCGGTCTCGGAGTCAAGAATCCTCACAACCACCTTTTCCCCATACACAGTAGGCAAAGATGATACCCGCAGGTCAATATTACGGGCTAGTAAGGGCATGACAATACGTCCGTCCTGGGGGAGCCGCCGTTCGGCCACATCCATTCCGGCCATCACTTTAAGGCGGGCTGTCACGGAGCGTGCTGCGGAAAGCGGCAGCCGCCGTTCAAGGTTAAGCTGCCCGTCTAAGCGAAAGCGCACGGACAGTTCCCGTTCTCCCGGTTCCCAGTGTACATCACTTGCTCCTAGCTCGATCGCTTGCTGTAACAGGGAGTCTACTATCCTGACCGTGGGACCGTCGTGTCCCAAATGCTCTCCGCTGTCCAGACCCCACAAGCCAGGTTCCTCGCCCAAACGGGCAGGCTGAGAAGACAACTGAGCTACCGATTTTTCCACCGTCAGATGTTGGCGAATCGCAGCCAGGATGTCATGATCCAAGGCCAACATTGGTTTAATTTTGTACCCGGTTGTCAGTTGAACATCTTCGAGGGCGCGTACATTAGTGGGGTCAGCCATCGCCAGCTCTAATTCACCATTGCTTAAGCGCACAGGAATTAAAAGATGCCGCCGCGCCAAATCTTCCGGAATCAACTGAACTGCTGCAGGGTCAACTTTGACTTGGGTCAGAAAAACTCTGGGTATGCTTAAATATCCGCTCAGAGCATCCGTTAGCTGTTCCGCGGTCAGTAAACGCAAGCGAACTAAGGCCTCTCCTATTCTCTCCCCCGGCGCTCGCTGCTCCCGTAACCCCTCGGACAAAGCCTGCGCCTCAATATACCCGCTCCGCACCAGGAATTGTCCGAATTCTTCAACAACTGCCTTAGCTTTATTCAATCGAATCACCTGACTTAATTATGCAGTTCTTGATATTTGCTTATAACCCAATTTCCTTCATTCAACTGCAAATACACCTTAATCTTCCTCCTGGCCAGAGCTGCCTGCGCGCCTGATATTACATTATAGCCCCCACTCACAGGTACTGCGGTAACTTCAGCCCTGCCGCCTTCCCAGGCAAAAATTCCACCCTGCCAGGATGGATTTAGAGAAAGTTGAGACTTGGCCCACTCGATACCGGCCTCAGCCGCGTACACCGCCTGTCTGCCCTGCGCCTCCCGGTGTGCAATCCGGTTTTCTCCATTGGCTTTAAGATATATTTCAAGCCCCAGGGACACCGATGTGGTCAAAATCACCAGGACCAGCAAACTCGCAAACCCCGTTTCGCCTAGGAAGCGGGCAGGACGAACGTGCGCTGTCTGATTAACCCTTTCCACTCTACCTGTTGCCTGCCCTGAGAAGACTGAAGCCTTACCTGCCATAATCCGGGCTCCACCTCCTTGCACTCCCAGGCTGTAATCCTGCTGGCAACAGGATTAGGAACGTTTAGATGCTCCCAATAGAGGTCAATTATGCCGTCGGAGTCTTTGTCGTCAAGATAATAGCGGTCAGGAGTAAACACAGTCTCAGGGGGCGAGATCTTTAAGACCCCAGGCTCGACCCAGCGAATTCCCTGAGCCGTGCGAATAGCGTCAGAAACTGTTTTTCCTGCCGAGACTAGCGCATACTGAAGCTCGAGCCGGTCTTTGAGATCCTTAGCTGCGCGCCACTGCCCCACAAGGAAATAAAGGGCTGTAGACAGAAAAATCCCAGAGATCAGGAGGGCAAACAACACCTCAAGCAAGGTCATCCCCGCTGTGCTTTTTTCTATCCACTTGGACATACCTCTGCGCATTTTCTCTGACTCCCACGCTCTCTGCTTCAGAGACTTTCCACTCGCACACTCTCTGCTTCAGAACTCTCCACTCCCGCACTCTGCGGCTTTCACATTCACTGACTGATGCACAAAAATTATTGCACATAAAACACGCTTCCCAACGTATAAGTGCCGGTCTTCCCCTGTTCAGGCCAACTCACCCGCACGTTTATCCTAATAAGGGTCGAGGGAATGTGCCAGTCAGAATCAATAATCCAGTTAAATTTTCCTTCTTCGCCCAATACACTCGCGCCAGGGACTACTAGACCCTGGGCCAAATTTTGGCTCCAGGGCTTGGCGGACAATCTTTCAATTGTCTGCTGTGCCAGGTTAGCTGCCTGGGTCAGATTCTGGGCGCTTTCTGTCTCCCGCACGGCAGATTCAATTAGGCCAAAGAGGACTGCAAAACCTAGACTAAAGAAAAAAACCGCCATCAGGGCATCGAGCAAAACATACCCCTTTGACTTAGTTGTCCGCGCCATCTATTTCAGGGCTCCTTAATTAAACTCCTTAACCTGACCAATTGAGTTTAATTCATATGTTCGAGTCGTCTCAAATGGATTAGTGGGCAACTCTTTAAGATAAGGGCCATTCCAGTTGCTCATCCCAGACGGAGGCTCCAGCAAGTCGTCAACTGTCCCCGGAAATGAGCCCACATCAAGGCGGTAAAGTTGGGTAGCTCCTTCAATCTTTTTAATGTTAGCCAAGTCTACGTTTTCCTTAATCCTATCCCGCGATGAAGAGAAGTTTGGAGTAGCCACTTGGAGCAAGATGCCCATCAGAAACAATACGAGCAAAAGTTCATAAAGGGTAAAACCATTGTCCCTACCCTTTGGTCTGGCAGAGCAGGATCGTGTCACTCCTTGCATAGACTTCCCCCTCGGAAGAGTCTTAGCGATTCGCCTTCATATCGATTCATCTTAATACTGCAATTACTTCAACTTTGCTTGGACAAATCCTGCTCGTACGACAGAGGTTGTCTATTTTCGACATAAGATTATATGTTCGATGCACTTATCCCAATGCCCTGCGAAATTCTATAAATTCCGACAATTTATATATACCTTCTAGCCAATCATCTCACTGCTTTTTCAAGTCTGCTTATGCGCTCATTCTACAACCTATCAGACTCCACCAAAACTTTCATATTGCTCACAATTTCATTTTGTACATTAGCCATCTGCGACAGTTGGGTAATGATCTGCTGTTGTCCTAACTCAAGTAGGTTAACTTTTTTTGCTATGGTCTCTATTAAAGATTCATGTGAATCCAAGCGCTCATCCATCTTGTCAAAACGCTTCTCCATCCTGTCAAAACGCTCGTCATGCCTATCAAGACGCTTTGATAGACCCGTTAACTGCTCAAGCACTAACTCCTGAAACTTTTCAGATTTCACCTAAATCACCCCTTTACCTCATTATACCAAAAATGTGTTCCTCGTGGGTGATAAAATGCTCCGCTCTCTAGTCCACTACTTTTTCCCAAGCCTTTAAGATTTCCTCATCACTGCAGTCTTTAACCACAACAGCCTGTCCAATCCCTTTAGGTAAAATCAGCACCTTGCGGCCACCTTGATTTTTTTTGTCTGCTTCCATCAGACGCAAAAGCTTGTCCGTAGGTTTATCAGAAACTACTGTCATAAGCCCGAAACCTTGAAGCAATTGCACAATCCGCTCAACTTCCGTCTCTGAAATATACCCCCGTGCCCGCGCTAAATTGGCTGCCGCTACAATCCCTAAGCTTACACCTTGTCCATGCGTGATCCCTTGGTACTCCATTTCTGTTTCCAGGGCATGGCCAAAACTGTGGCCCAAGTTTAGTAAGGCCCTGATTCCAGCTTCCCGTTCATCCTGAGACACTATTTTCACTTTAACTGCCAGGGAACGGGTAGCCATCTCCCGCCAAATTCCCTGCTCGCGCTCTTTTATTCGCTCCCGATGCTGCTCTAAGAAAGAAAACAACTCATTGTCCGCAATCAGGGCGTGCTTCACAGTCTCGGCCAAACCATTTTGCACTTCATTCCAGGGCAAGGTCGCAAGGACAGAAAAATCCGTCCAGACTGCGAGCGGGGGATAGAATGCTCCTAATAAATTCTTACCCGCAGGATGATTGACAGCCACTTTGCCCCCAATGCTGCTGTCTACCTGAGCCAGCAGGGTGGTCGGGACTTGAACAAAACGGATACCGCGCATAAACACACTGGCAAAAAAGCCCGCCAAATCCCCGATAACCCCGCCCCCTAAAGCAATAACCAAAGTCGAGCGGTCCGCACCCAGGCGCACGGCTTCAGACGTTAGCAGGCTTAAGCGGTCAAGAGCCTTTTCCCCTTCACCCTCAGGAACGCTCACAACATCCACCTTAAAGCCCTTTAGACCTTCAATTAAACGCTCACCATGAAGCTTTGCTATCACAGACTGTGTCATCACTAAAATGTGAGTGTCAGCAGTCTGCCGGGTCTGAAGATATTCTCCTAAATCTTCAAGACTGACACCCAAAAATACCGGATATGGGCGGCTAGCCGCCACCTCTATTTTTTGCCAATTAGCCAAGTTCTTCAATCCTCCCCTCAAGGTAAGTTAAAATTTCCCCCTCTACTTCTTCAACACTTTTGTCTGTCGTATCTACCGTGTATTCTGCCCGCGCGTACGATACTTGGCGCGCCTGCCATAAAAACTCGATTTCCTCTCTGCCTGTTTTGAGCAATGGCCTGTCTGTCCGTTGCCCTACCCTGTCGAGAATTGTTTCAACCGGAGCATAGAGGGAAATAACCACGCCTATTCCGGACAAAATTGCTTGATTCTCCGGATTAAGCACTGTACCGCCCCCGGTAGCGATCACACAATTTTCCCTGGTCATCAGCCTTTTGACCATCAGGTTCTCTTCCGAACGAAAACGGGTTTCCCCGTGGCGGCGGAATATCTCGGCCACACTCATCTCGGTAATCCTTTCAATTTCCGAGTCCGTATCAATAAAATCCCAGCCCAAGGTTCTGGCCAGGCGTCTTCCTACTGTGCTTTTTCCTGTACCCATAAAGCCGGTTAAAATAATATTTCGGACTTGCTCCATAAATACACCCGTCCTAAATTAAATACTTCTTAAGTATTCAAGGTATCGCCGCCAGGCGTCCTCTACTTCCGCAAAGCTGTCCGCTCCAAACTTCTCCAGGACTGCTTCCGCCAACACCCAAGCCACCACATGCTCTAATACCACCTTAGCGGCCGGAACAGCACAAACATCCGACCGTTCAATACTGGCTTTCACTGGTTCTTTAGTTTCCATGTCCACAGTTGCCAGAGGCTTGTACAGGGTCGGAATCGGTTTCATTACTGCTGTAAGGATAACATTTTCCCCATTAGTCATACCGCCTTCAATCCCGCCGGCATTATTGGAAGCGCGGCTATAGCCATAGCCCGCAGTATAAGTAATCGGGTCATGGGCCAGGGAGCCTGGCAAATCTCCGAGCTCAAAGCCACGACCGAATGAAATTCCTTTAATCGCCTGCACGGACAAAACCGCCTGGGCCAGGCGTCCATCCAATTTGCGGTCCCACTGAACATGTGAACCGAGTCCGGCAGGCAGATTGAGAGCCTGGATCTCAATCATTCCACCCAGGGATTCCCCTTCAGCCCGAGCTTGTTCTAAACGTTCCCACATTTTCTGTTCTGCCTCAGGATCACCCACAGCCCACTCTGAAGACTCAACCCTTTGCCAGTATTCAGGGCTATTCTCAACGAGCGCCCTTACTCCGCCGACAGCCAAAACACGGCCCCTAATCTGTACCCCCAGCGCATTCAAAAGTTGACGCGCTACACTCCCTACAGCAACGCGCATAGCCGTCTCCCGCGCACTCGCCCTCTCCAAAATATTGCGCACTTTAGTGCGGTATTTCAAAGCTCCGGCTAAATCCGCATGTCCTGGGCGGGGAGCGGTAACTTTGCGACTCACAAGATCGGCATCTTCGCGCCAGGTCATTACTTTCTCCCAGTTGACCCAATCCCTGTTTTCCACTTCTAAAGCCAGCGGTGCCCCTGTCGTTAAGCCTGCGCGCATGCCGGAAACTATCTGCACTTCATCCTGTTCAATCTTCATTCTCCCGCCGCGGCCGGGGCCGCCTTGACGCTGGCGCAAAGCCCGGTCAATCTCAGTTTTCTCAATCTTGACGCCTGCTGGAAGGCCTTCAATAATCCCTATCAGCTTGGGGCCGTGGGACTCTCCCGCTGTCAGAAAACGCACTCATCTTCCCCCTTGCTTTTATTTAGATCACTCTTCGCGAATCCGCCCTGCCACCGGAGCCACAATTACCTTGCGCTCTTCCCCGCTCTTTGTCCGGAGCAAAATAGTCATCCCCACATTCGGGATTCCCGCAGCATTAAACTGTAAATCCTGAGGCGCGGTAACAAATGAAACCCCGTCAGGCAGGCGCACATTCCTTACCTGAGTGCCGACGCGTAAGATCTGATAATACTTGTCCTCATAGAAGAACCGCACCTGGTACCAGGTATTTTCAGACATAGCAGCCTGGCGGGCATCCCTAAGCTCTTCCAGGAGCTGAGTGGACGCCTGCGCCAAACGCCCGCTTTGCAGGTGCCCGGGCAGCTTCACTCCTAAAACAAAAGTACTCCCAGCCAGAATGACGAGTACCAACAATAATTCCAGCAAAGTTGCTCCCCTGACCCAGGACTGTGCTTCCTTTTCCTTACTTATCCCACCACAAGCTCTCAACCCTTCTCAACCACCAGTATCCTATTCCTTAAAACCTTCCATCTTAACCTCGGATCTTTTTTCCAACTGTATTTTGTCAAGCTATGACCCGGCATGACTTTAACTTCTATCCCTCAACTAAAGCCTTGGTTAAAGCGTCCCACATTTCTGCAAGCGGTGCCCTCTCTTCGAGCCAGAACTCCCAGGCCAAAACCCCTTGATGCAGTAACATTCCTAAACCGTTAAGAGTATGGCAGCCCCTGGCCTTAGCCTCGCACAAAAACGCTGTTTCCCGGGGGCGAAAGATAATGTCAACAACAAACGCCTTTGGGTTAATACCATCCAAAGAAAATAAAAACTTCTCTCCCTTAAGCCCAACAGATGTAGTCTGAACAACCAAATCAGCTTGTCCCAGCCACTTGCCGGGAAGCAGTTCCCCGCCCGTGGCCTCTCCGCCTTGAGCCCGTACAAGCCCGGCCAGTTCATGAGCTTTTTCCTCTGTCCGGTTCAAAATATGTAACTTCGTCCCTCTGTCTGCAAGCGCAAATGCTATCCCTTTGGCAGCTCCTCCTGCACCAAGAATCACCGCGTTTTTGCCGTTAAACCCTATCGTGTTCGGATCAATGGACTCCGTTCGAAGAAACTCCGTTTCAATCGAGCGGACGAAACCCAAGCCGTCTGTGTTATGCCCAATCAATCTCCCTGAATTCACTTTTACCGTATTAACCGCGCCTGCCCTTGCAGCCTCCGGAGTCAGCTCATGCAAAAACGGAATGATTTTTTCCTTATGCGGAATCGTCACATTCCAGCCGTCAATCCCCAAAGCCACCAGGCCGGAAACCGCCGCCCCGAGATTATCCGGGCTGACCCTAAAGCGCTGGTACTCGGCCACGATTCCTTTGGCCTTAAAAGCAGCTCTATGCATAACAGGAGAAAGAGAATGTTCAATCGGATCTCCAATAACGGCAAAGTGCTTCTCCATAAGTAACATAACCTCTCTATGTAAGTTCTCTTTCTATGTATTCATACAAAAATACAGCCGTCATTAGAGTACAATGGACACTGGTTGATCATTCACTTCCATTCGACAGAAAACGGAATGGCCTAACCATTCCGTATAAACTCCGAAAACATCTTAGCGCACTTTCGAACCATGGAGTTCAAAGCGGGCGAAATGCTTCATCGCCCATACCAGCCCCCGCTCCAACTGCCGCATAAAGCGAGTTCCAATCCATTCGCGCTCGCTGATTGGCAAGACCAGAATCGTAAACAGCCTCAGTCTATTCCCACCTAATATGTCCGTAAACAATTGATCTCCAATAACAGCTGTATCCTTAAGACCCGTACCAAGTATGTCCATTCCGGCCTGAAAGGCGCGACGTCTGGGCTTGCTTGCTCTAAACACAAATGGGATTCCCAGTTTTTCCGCCACCACTGCCACGCGCTGGCGCTTTTTATTGTTAGAGACAACACAAGCGCGGATACCGGCTTTCTGCAAGCGCATGAACCACTTGGCAACTTTCGGTCCCACTTCCACGTCATTCCATGGAGTCATGGTATTGTCAAGATCAATGATCAAGCCCCGAATCCCCGCCTGCGCGAGCATCTCAATTTGAATGCTGTCAATGGAATCAGCTTGAAAACTAGGGCTAAAAAGCTCGAACATGAGGTTTCCTCCAGCCTGTGTCAAGAGTTGAATCTATTATACTCCAGGAAAACCAGAGGAAGCAAGGGCACTCTTAATGTTACTAGACTCTATCTTTGGTTAGCGACTCTAAGAATGTAACCAACGGCTGAAAGCATTGGTTACATCTTTCGGCGATCACCTGGTATTCAGCCCGGCCTAGAATGAGTGGCGCTTCACCCATTTCTGCCAGTTTTCCAGCTGCCATAGCATATTCGTTGATCCCCTGACCGTTGGGATGGAAATCATCCGTATTAATTTTCCACAAGATCGGAAATTCATCGCCCACAGCTTCCCTAACAGTTGAATACACTTCAAGCAGAAACCGCAGGCGTTTTCTTAGGTCAGGAATATATTCGTCGTCCCAGACTCCCAATTGGTGATTAAAAGTACGCCCCTGCGGATCGACAGCGCCCACACCTGTGATAATTACTCCTGTGCCGCCAACCGCCAAGTCATAATAGAGTTTCACCAACTGATCAGTTAAATGGCCGTTGAAATCAACCATTGATTCCGCAGTCGCCGAGCGTAAAAACCGATTCTTAATTTTTCGTCCTTTTAAATAATAAGGGTCTTTGAGATCATTAATTGTTAAATCCCCCTCCATACTATGACATAAAATTCTGTTTAGAAAGATCTGTTGAGTCCGAGAATAATCATTTATCCACGTTTGATGTAGTCATCGATGAACCCCGTGTAAAGAAGTCCTTGCTTAAAGGCCTCGTTTCGCAAGATCTCCAAATTCAGCGGAATGGTGGTTTTTACCCCTTCAATTTGGAATGCCGCTAAGGCTTCGCTTAGACGGTTAATTGCCTCCGGCCTGTTTACTCCCCAGGCTATAACTTTGGCCAGCATGGGATCGTAATAAGGCGGCACATTGGCTCCCGAAGCCAAGGCATGGTCTATCCTCAAATAGAGGTCTTCTGCAGGTATACTAAGTTTTTGGATCGTACCAGGCGACGGCACAAAGGTAGCCGGATCTTCGGCATAAACCCTGGCTTCGATGGCATGCCCGTTCAATTGGATATCTTCTTTCCTAATCTCCAACTTTTCTCCGGCGGCAATATTTAATTGGTTTCTGACAATGTCTATCCCGGTAACATACTCGGATACGGGATGCTCAACTTGAAGCCTAGCGTTAACTTCCATGAAATAATACATCTCGTCATCTGCCCTTAAAAATTCCATTGTCCCAGCGCCATAATATCCCATTGCGCGGACTATCCGTACCGTATAATCATAAAGAGTTTGACGTTCCTGCTCGGAAACCACAAGGGACGGAGATTCTTCAATTATTTTTTGATATCTTCTTTGAAGCGAGCATTCCCTTTCGCCGAGGCAAACGCAATTGCCCTGCATATCTGCTATAAACTGAATTTCTATGTGCCTAGGTCTTATGATCTCCTTTTCGATATAACAATCAGGTGAACTAAAAGCCATTTGGCCAATTCTCGAAATGCGCTCAAAGACTTCTTTTATTTCTTCTTTTTTCTTTACATGCTCAATGCCTTTTCCACCGCCACCTTTATCTAGTTTAAAGATAATTGGAAAACCGTGATCTGAAACAAAGCGGTAAACATCATCCAATTCCCGGACAGGCTGAAAAGTACCGGGCACAACGGGCACGCCGGCAGCGACAGCTATTTGCCGGCAATAACTTTTTGACTCAATCGATTTGAGAATCCTAGGTGGCGGTCCCACCCATAATGCACCGGCAGCAACAACTTCATCAGCGAAAGAAGCATTCTCGGACAAAAAACCGTAACCTGGATGAACAGCATCTGCTCCCGACTCATGTAACACATTTATAATTGATTCTACATTAAGGTAGCTTTTAAGAGGATTTGAGGGGCCGACATAATATAATTCGTGGGCCTCTTGAAGATAGAAGGCGTCCTTGTCGGCATCTGAGAAAATAGCAACCGGTTTTATATCTAAGTCCCGGCACGTCTTAATAATTCTGCGCACAATTTCACCGCGGTTAGATATCAATAGCTTTTTTATCATCACTTTAACCTGCCTCAGTTTCCACAATAATCATCGGACTGTCGACTTCCATCTCGTCCCATTCTTTAACCAGGATACTTTTTATCACTCCAGCCCAATCCGTCTTGACCGGCAATTCTGTTTTCATGCAATTAATTACAGCTACTTCCTGACCCGGTTGTACGGTATCACCTTCATTAACCACAACTCTGGCAACTAGCCCAGGCATATGTGCTTGTACCGTCTTCTCCATTTTCTTTTCCTCCTTCATTAACTATCTCATTTTTGGTTGATGCAAAAGGCAGCAAGTATCATTGTAGAGTAAGCATGATTAGAGGAATTTTGCCTAACTATCCAGCAAAACCAAGAATCATTTATTAAATGGCTGCTAACTGAATGCCTTGTTCTACAAAAACCTCTTTGATTTTAGCTACTACTTCAGCCGCATTGGGAGAGTCCCCGTGACAGCAAATTGTGTCCGCTTCGGCAGAAATCTTATTTCCGCTAACAGTAGTAATCATTTTTTCCTGAGCTACCATAAGGGCACGCTCGGCAACTTCTTCCGGCGACCTTGCCTGTTTGTTCCTCTCCAACACCCAATTGCCGTTATCATCGTAGCTAAGATCAACCAGAATCTCTGCGGCCAGCCTCAGACCCATATTTTTTCCCATATCCCAAATCAAGGTTCCTCTGGGTACATAGATGAATAATTCAGGGTTAAACTGCATTACCGCCTTAAGATAAGCACTGGCGTACTTCTCTTCATCAGAGACCATGCGGTAAAGTATGCCATGAGGCTTAATATGATGAATTTTCATTCCCACTGGGTTCGCAATTCCGTTTAAAGCCCCTAGCTGATAAAGGGTATCACTGGTTAGTTCCTCGGGAGTAACTTCCATCTTCCTGCGCCCAAACCCTTGCAAATCAGGTAAACCGGTATGAGCACCAACAGCAACCCCGTACTGTTTAGCCAATTGCACAGTTTTATACATGACTAACGCATCCCCGGCATGAAAACCGCAGGCGATATTAGCTGAAGTAATATATGGCATTACACTTTCATCATCCCCTAATTGATACCTGCCGAAACTCTCACCCATGTCCACATTCAAATCCATCCTGACTACCCCTTTCATCTAAACAAGAGAGTCCTCGCTCAACCATTTTCTTTGTTGAACACGGGCCTGAATCGCTTCTTCCTGGGTGCAATATTCAAACTTGATAAAATCCCTGCCAATAGCTCCTTGACCTATTTTCCATAAATCAGCGTTAATTACGCTTAGGGCACACATATAACCCCCTAAAGTCGGGCCATCTGCAACCAAGAGAATGGGGGTATTACCGCAAATATTTAGAGCACCCCTGATGGCATAAGCATGGTCTAAGACATTAGAAGGATGGCTCCCCGCAACTCCGCCATCTTTCCTGGCAAAAGACAACCCTTTAGCTTCTTGCAGACGGTAAGCAGACCTATTAGAACTGTGCTGTATCTTTAATGGATTGCCAAATAAAAAATCCATTCCTTCTTCAGTTAAGTAATCCGGAGAGGAGTTCGGCCCTGGAACAGCTCTCAAGATCCACTCTCTGCTGTATTGCGGTCGGGCATCATCTTTGACTTTTCTTCCTGCCAATCCCTCAAGCCCCTTGTTTACAGGCCCAAAGTTTACTACATCTCCGGCCTGAAGTTTACGGCCGTTGAATCCGCCGTAACTGCCAAACAAGCACGTAGACTTGCTGCCGAGGTAGACCGGAACATCAATTCCACCCGCAACCCCCAGATACGCTCTAAAGCCGAATTCTCCGAAATGAGAAAACTTGATGATGTCCCCTTTGCTTACTTTCACCGACTCCCACAACGGCAGCTGCTGATTGTTGATCGTAGGTTTCATGTCAGTTCCGGTTACACTGATCACCGTGTCAATCCCAAACTCAGCTTCAAAATATCCTCCGGTGATCTCCAAACCGGCCTCGCCGGGAGGGTTTCCTACCAACAGATTGGCAAACCCAAGCGCGACATTGTCAAAGGCACCGGAAGATGACATGCCGTTATCTAAATAACCGATTCTACCGGGCCAGTCTTCGACAACTGTTTCAATCCCTCCGTTAAGCACTTTAAACATGTTGGTTTCCTCCTTTCTCTCAGACTTTAGGGGCAATCTTGGTTCCCGCTTCTTGCTTAGCTAACAGTTCCTTAACCTCTTGGTGAACGGAGTCTGAATGATAGAAATCCTGCCATTCCTTGACCACAAACTTCCCAGTCTTAATGTCATACTCATAGTCTGTTTCCTCATGGACATGCTGATAGATTTTTAAGATTTCTTCCTCCGGAACCTCAAAAAACTTAATCCTGTCGCCGGCCCGGAAAAAAGTCGGGTTTTCTTTGAACAAAGGGTGTTTTTGACTGAACTGAAAAATCGGAATGGTACGGCCAAATACCTGGTATCCTCCACCTGTGGGTGTGGGGTAAACGTATAAGCAAGGTCCCCCAATACCGACCGTGCCTTCCGGGGTCCAGGTTCGGGGTGGATTATACTTGGGCACAACGATCGCATACCTTGGATCTAAGGGCCAGAAAAACCCGCCGCCTGGCCAGAAACCGTTGCCGCTGTTATACCATTCCGTGCCACAGACCATCTTTTTTATTTCACTAACTGTTACCCCGTTACAGAGGGCCATGTATTCGATGTTATAGTCATTAATCACATTCGGGGCATCCGGGCGTACCTCTTTAACGTACTTTTGGACGCATTTTTTAGTTTCGCTGTCTTCAAAAGCGATTGGCAGAGTGATTAATCTTGATTCGAATTCTATCTCCTTGACATCGGAAATAGACTCTTCTACTTCCTTAATCTCGCCAATTAATTTCTTGACCGGAAGAATCTCAGGATCAAAGTGATAGAGATTCGTCCTTATTCCCGGCACTGTTTCAAACAACCCGGGAATTTTTTTACTCTTAACTGCCCCATTAACCGTTAATACTCTGAAAGAATCCACCAGGTTAAATCTTGGATTTTCTCCATACTCCACCTGCAGAAAACCGTCTCCGGCCTGCCTAAACAGCACTTTCGGCCGCGAACCCTCTTCCGGCAAACTGTCTAAGATGACGTTGAAATTCCTTCGCTCCATCTTCAATCCCCCTCGGCGAATAATAAAGGATAAAAAATTGGCGACCGTCCCGAATATTGTACAGCCGCTCTCACACCTTCCTAATATGAATACAATGTTTCCGGGACGGTCTTTATTACAAATATCTTCTAAAATTAACCTTAGACTTGACAGGCAGCCGCACAGGCAGCTTCCGCGCAGCACTGCGAGCAGTAATGCCCTTTATGAACAGAGCAGGTCAACATATCCTCCGTAATGAATGCTTGCCCACACTTGTTGCACTTCACCAACTGCTCACCGTAATTATTGATTTCGATAACTTCGGCCTTGAAAGTCTCTTCCCTTTTCCGCGCTTCATAATATTTACCTTGAGTAGCTACGGCCATAATGATATGAAGTACAAATGCGATCACCGCGGCAGCAAAGGCTGAGATTGCGGCCCAGAAAGCGCCAAACATTCCGAAGGCCATTAAGGAGCCGATGACGCTGGATACAACCAAAGAAACCACTCCCACTGGGTTCCATTCGCGCAAGTGCCCACGCCTGTGTTCAATGTGAATCGGCCCGAGTTTCAGCACTCCTTTCACGACCAGCAAATCAGCAGCCATCAGTGCCACCCAGGCGAACAAAAACACTCCTTGGAATGTCAGCATCGGCCCGAGATGATCCAGTGCACCTGCCAGCATTGAGATAACTGCCGCAATCGCTGTCACTACAACCCAGAAAACCCTACCCGGCGCAAAGTGCAAAACCCGGGCGAAGAAATTCGCGAGCGAGAGCGAACCGCTATAGAGGTTTGTCACATTGATTCTGAGCTGGGTCAAAATAGTATAAAGCGCACCCCAAACTCCCATTGCGGTGACAAAGTATTTTCCAGGGTTTGCTTCCCCGAATCTAACTCCAAACCACACCCCGATTAAACCGCTTAAGAAGAAAGCAACGAATTGAGGAACAAACCCAACGGCAATCACCCCGATTTTACGCTCATTGGGCTTAATGAACCTGGCATAGTCTGAGACCAACAAGGCCATAATACCGACCAAGCCGTTCATAACTCCAATTGAGGTCAACAAGCCGACTCCGCCTACAGAACCGCCGGGCGGCAGAAATGTCAGCCAGTCCGAAGAATGCGGAAGATTCATGCGCGCTGCCGTAATAATTCCAGCCACCAGTAAAATCACATAGATCGGTACGGAAAACTTCTGGAACTTATCGAGTTGAGCCACACCGTACCAGTTAAGAGGAATAATTGCCAGACCGACAGCAACCATTAAAAGCCAGACCGGAATTGCAGGGATATAAGCATTAATGGCATAAGCCATGATACTGCCTTCAATGGCGGCATACATAATAAAGTTAATTGCATAAATGAAAGAAGTAATGGACGAACCGGTAAAGCCAAGGCCGGCTCCGCGGGCCATGAGATTGACATTCAACCCATTCTTAGCCGCAGAATAAGCTATGGCTATGCCCAAAATTCCACCGACAACGGTGGCATAAATTTCCGCCAGCATCGCATTAACACTGCCATAGGAAATTGCCATCAGACTCCCCATTTGCATGAAGACCATTGCCGTTGCTACTCCAAGCGCAACATTCATGATCGAATACCACGGCCAACGCCAATGCTGCGGCACCTTGCGCAAGGCATAATCCTCTTTCATCTCTTGCTTGGCGTCAGCTTGAATAGTACCTCCTGCCATGTAAATTGCCTCCTCACTCTCCAATATGGATTATTTATTTAACTCTCCTCTACACCCCAAACACCCGCTGTTATCTCTAAGACTACTAGATGCTTTTGTCACCTCCCTTCATTGTTAAATCCGGGATCTTCCCAATAACTTTATCTACCCAATAATCCCAAATTTCT
Organism: Paradesulfitobacterium aromaticivorans; assembly: GCF_054657415.1. Classification (NCBI taxonomy): domain Bacteria; kingdom Bacillati; phylum Bacillota; class Clostridia; order Eubacteriales; family Peptococcaceae; genus Paradesulfitobacterium; species Paradesulfitobacterium aromaticivorans. Next base: position 27,462 of record NZ_BAAHYT010000009.1, read on the forward strand.
GATTCTTTAAGCTGGTAAACTACTTTTCTTTTTGCGACTCCAGAGCTTTTGCAGTCCTGAAGCTTAATGTGCTTGACTCCGGGAGTGATGGAACACTCCCGGAATACAGACAATCAACCTGAACAAAGCACAAAAGCTTACCTCGGAACCGTTACTCCTTCCAATGAGCAATAGTTCTGGTCCCAAGCATCTTCCGGTATTCCTTGGTAGTCTCCGGCAAAACTTCGTTCGTTTGCCAATCAAGAATGACTCCGTATTTCCGGATCACATCCAAAAGCTCAATTTCCCCCTTGACAAACATATCTCTCACGGCATAAGGGTCTTCTTTCATCCAAGCCTTGCGGTTTTGCCGGATATACTCGCGTTCCTTCTCTGTTCCTTCCAAGTCAAGCTCGTATTCACTGAGTTCCTCATCAAGCGTCTTAATCACGACTCCGTAATCTTTGGCTGCCCTTTCCACGGAAACGTAATCATCGATCACATCTTCGAGCACGAGCTTCGGCTCTCTCTCTAACGGATCCCCCAGTCCTCCCCCACCTGCTGATGGTCTGGTGAAGGAGACCCCTTGTTGCACCGGAACATTGGAAAAGATTGTACCTAAGTAACGCTCATTCTCCTTGTTTGGATTGAGCCGGACACCATGGGGATTAGACGGGAGACCACCGTTGATTCCCCAGGTGATGGAACGGGCGCGGTCACAGCTATACGACATAACGGTCCGCTCCAGGCTTAAAAGTGTGCCTCCCTTTTCCACCCCGCAGCCCCCGCGAAACTTGCCCGGGCCTCCGGAATCCCGGACAATGGCGTGAACATTCGTTAGTACCGGTGACAATCGTTCCTGCCCTTCGCACGGCTGCACACTCAACCCCAGTCCGAAAAGGGGCGCGGAAGCATTTGAGCCGTCTTTATAGCTTCTGCCGCCATGACCCCCGGCCATCCAGTCATACCACATGAAATAACTTTTTTGTTGGGAACGAAGATCCCAGCCCCCGATCAACAAATATTCAAGATTAAAGGAACAGGCAAGCGCCCGTTCTGGCATAATCTGTGACCAGAGGCTAAAGATCGCGTTCATTATCTTCTCATAACTTCCCGAACAATACCCTGTTACCGCCGTCGGCCAAGGTGCATTCACAACCGTCCCTTCCGGAAGATAGGCTTTCACTGCCCGGTAAAAACCTGAGTTTAACGGGATTTCCGGGAAGAACGTCTTGGTACCGGCAATGACTGCGGAAAAGGAAGCGCTATAGGCTGAGTTAAGGAAGCAGCCAATCACCGGGTTGCTCCCGGAAAAATCATACTCAACCGAATCTCCCTTAATAGTCATCTTCACTCTAATCGGAATCAAGCCCTCTTCCTGCTCCGGGTCCATATCAATATAATCCACGGTTTCCCACGTGCCATCCGGGAGGGCACTGATTTTAGTGCGGGCCACCCTTTCCACATAATCCTGACACTCTTTAAAGGCCATTAAAACCGTATCTTTCCCGTATTTATCCATCATATTGATTAATATTTGTTCCCCGACTCTGGTTGCTTCCGCTTGCGCCCTTAAGTCCCCCAACCGGTCTTCAGCCACCCGCATATTGGCTACCAGGAGATTGGCTACATCGGCCAAGTAGCGACCCTGGGACCAGACCCGGGTCGGCGGGATGCGCATTCCCTCCCCATAATGTTCCTTGGCGGTAATATCAAAGGAGCCTGGAACAGAACCGCCCACATCGGCCCAGTGTCCGTTGGAAAGCATATAGGAAACCAGTTCACCCTGGTAAAAAACCGGCCGAATGATACGCGTATCATTGAAGTGAGTTCCTCCAACATAGGGATCATTCATGATAAAGACATCCCCGGGATTGATATCTTCTTTGAAGGTATTGATCACCGCTTTTGCCGTCAAATGCAGAGTTCCCACGTGTACAGCCACATCCTGGGTTCCCTGCATAACCGTATCTCCGTTGACATCACACAACCCTGAACTAAAGTCGCGGGCATAGATGACAAAGGAATAACAGGTACGCAGGATTTGCTCAGACATCTGATCGACCAAATTAATAAAGCCATTCTTTAAGACTTCAAAAGTTACCGGATCTAAATGGTTTGTGTGCGCCATGTTATCTCCTCCCCTCTCCAATTTGCATAATAATATTCAAATACTCATCGACCTCGGCTTTCACTCCCGGGGGAACAACCACCGTGGAATCAAGTTGCTCGACAATGACGGGACCATTTAAAATGGCACCCGCAGGCAAACCCTCGCGATTATAAATCTTGGTCTCGATAAACCCGCCCGCTTCCTCAAAGAAAACCGGCCTAGTGCCTATGAGCGCATCTTCCGCGTCCCCGCCTTTGGGATATTTGGGCAGATTCGGCTTGGGAACCAGACCGACAGCCGTCACACGCAAAACATAGATTTCTACGCCCTGCTCGTGGCTGGACCAGGCATATTCCCGCTGGTGCTCACTGTGGAAAGTTTCCAAAGTTTCTTCCAAGGATGAGATTGGATTTGCCACCGGAACTGTTAAGGAACGCCACTGCCCCGCATAACGCATATCAGCAAAACGGAGAAACTGCATATTTTCCGGAGGCGTACCCTCTGCCTCCAATAGTTCTTTACCTTCCCGTTCAAGCTCGGCATATACTTTTTCCAAATCTTCGATGCTGACTGTCTTCGCATCGACAAGATACGTCTTCGAGAGATCGTGGCGCACATCAACCAACAAGCAGCCCATTGCGGAGGTAATTCCGGGATAGCGGGGAACGATAACAGTGGGAATCTCCATTTCCCGGGCCAGGTAAGCGGCATGCAGAGAACCTCCTCCGCCAAACGCTACCAGGGCAAATTCACGGGGATCATACCCGCGGCGGATGGAAATGAGTTTCATAGCATCACACATGTTGGCGTTCGCAACTTTGACAATGGCATTGGCGGCTTCAACCACACTGTAATTAAAGGGGTCAGCAATCTTCTCCTTAATCGCTTTTTCTGCTGCTTCTTTATCAATTGTCATATCACCGGCTAAGAGCTTGGTATCCAAACGGCCCAGCACGAGGTTGGCATCCGTGTTGGTGGGCTCAGTGCCCCCTTTTAAGTAACAAGCCGGTCCAGGATCGGCACCGGCGCTCTGAGGGCCGTTGCGCATCGATCCCCCTTCATCAACCCAGGCGATACTGCCGCCGCCGGCCCCGATCGTTAACACTTCGATACTGGGGAACATGATCGGATACCCGTATTCAATATTCCATTCCTTAGTTACCCGCACCTGACCGTTATACATCAGGGAAATATCTGTACTGGTCCCGCCCATATCAAGGCCGATGGCATTTTCATACCCGCACAGTTTTGCAATATGGGCACTGGCAATTGCCCCGGCGGCAATACCGGAACTCGCAATCCGGGCCGCATAATTCACCACAGTTTCTGCCGTCATCACCCCACCGCCGGAGTGTAAGACCAGAACTTCCCCTCCGTATCCCATATCAGACAATCGGGTAGTGAGTTCCCTGAGGTATTGTCCGACCACAGGCCCAAGTACCGCATTAGCCACTGTCGTACTGAATCTTTCATGCTCAAAAATCTCCGGTAGAATCTCACTGGAAGCGCAGATAAATACCCCTGGCAGTTCTTCCTCCAGGATTTCCTTCATCCGCTGCTCATGAATTCCGTTAATATAAGAGTTAATGAAGCAAACCGCGACTGCTTTGACATCTTTTTTCCTTAAGAGCCGGGCAACTTGTCGTGCCTCTTCTTCATTCAGCGGTTTCACAATGCTGCCTGCCGCATCAATTCTTTCTTCTACCTCTAACCGATCGCGGCGGCGCACATGCGGAGGGTTTACATCTTTATAGACATCCCACAAATCTTCCTTGGTCGAACGCCGGATTTCTATAACATCCCGGAATCCTTTGGTATTAACCATTCCCGTAAGCGGAAGATTGCGGGTAATCAAAGCATTGGTGCCCACGGTCGTACCATGTGAAAACAAAGTAACCTCAGACAACGGTACTCCGGCTTTCTCCACCCCGTTGACGATTGCCAGTGACGGATTAGACGGAACCGACGGTACTTTTGTCACCTGAATTTCACCCGTCTGCTCTTCGAAGATGAAGACGTCTGTATTCGTTCCTCCGACATCGACTGCGACCCTGTACTTAGACACTGTAAAATCCCTCCTCAAATAAATCAGATCTGCTCTAGTGCATTAAAAAAACTAATACGGACTTAAGCTTTTGCCCCTAATCTTCAATAAGCACTCCTTTCTTCTTTAATCCAACAAATACTTCTATTCTAAATTTTCAGATTAACGGCTTGCTTAATGATCTATAGCAAATCTCATACCAAATGAGTTAATATTCGAAAAATCCAAATTGTATCGCATTTTGGAAGCTGAAACGGAGTAAGCATAAGTTATTTTTGACTCAATAATTTAGTCCTGACTGATTCACCCTTGACTTACTACTCAGATCCACTCCCTGAATTTCAACAATTCAGAGGGAGAAATGATCTAGACAGACAGGATAAATTGATTGATTTGCCGAAATATAATGTATAGTTAGAGGATTTGAAAGGAGGGAACACAAGATTTTGAAAGTCAAGGACTTAATGGATATTGAGTTCCCCCTCTTAATTCCTCAACAAACCGTTGTCTCAGCTCTCAGTCAATTAGCCGAATGGGAGGTTACCGCGGCACCGGTCCTAGACCGCTTGGGTAATATCGGAGTTTTCATGCTCAATCGACAAGTGCTGAAGTAAGTGCTGGAGGAGCGCGGCAGAAATCCCCACCTCTGTGTGAAAGACTTTATGCATCTTGGTATCCCGGTTGCAAGGGAAGAACAGACAATAGCAAGCATTTCCCTATCCGCCAGCCCGTTGATCCCGATTATTAATGACAAAGAACGCCTCATCGGCGTTCTCTGGATCCACAAACTCGTTTCCGCAACGTTGAAACAAAATTCCGCTTTTTTGTCCGCTAACCACACGAGCAAAGATGAGTTAAACACTATTATGCAGAGCACGCACGATGGAATCGTGATTACGGACGGTCAGGGAGTCATTCTTAGAGTAAACCGGGCCACGGAAAACATCTTCGGCCTCGCCATTCAAGAAATAGTTGGAAACAATGTCAGGGAACTCATTGAGCGGGGGCTGATCGATCAATCTGCCACGTTAGCGGCTTTGTCCTCTCAAAAACCCATATCTCTTAAAAAGACTGCAGCGACCGGCAAAGAGTATGTTGCAACTGCAATTCCCGTATTCAATCAAGATGGCAACATCAAACGGGTAGTGACCAGTATTAGAGATATAACCGAATTAGTGGAACTAAAAGTCGCGCTGGAAGACACCAAAGTGCAAGCTGCGGAGTTTTCTGCGGATGCCGCCCTTTTACGCACCCAGCACATGCTTGAACACGGGATTGTCAGCAAAAGCCCCCAGATGCTTCAGGTCATCGACTTAGCGTTAAAAATGGCCCAATTTGATGCAACCGTATTAATCTTAGGAGAATCAGGCGTTGGCAAAGAGCTGATCGCAAAACTTATTCATAGCGCCGGCAAACGCAAACAAAATGGAAAGTTTATCAAAGTTAACTGTGGCGCAATTCCCCGCGAATTACTGGAATCCGAGTTTTTCGGGTATGAAGCGGGTGCTTTTACCGGGGCCAAAAAAGAAGGAAAACCCGGCTATTTTGAATTAGCCCATCAGGGAACGCTTTTTTTGGACGAAATTGGGGAACTGCCGCTCGACTTACAGGTCAAATTGCTGCGGGTCATTCAGGAACGCGAGTTGGTCAGACTGGGTGATACCCGGCCCAAAAAAGTAGATGTTAGAATTATTGCCGCTACGAACAGGGAATTAGAGCAAATGGTAGCTCAAGGGACTTTCCGCGAGGACTTATTTTATCGGCTTAATGTACTGCCGATTCAGATCCCGCCTTTACGCTCCAGACCGGAAGATATCCCGGCGTTACTTACAGCCTTCTTAGAGAAATACTCCCGCAAATACGGAAGCGGCAAGATGCTTGCCGGGGACAGCTTAGACCTGCTATCCCGGTATAGCTGGCCCGGAAACGTTAGGGAACTGGAAAATGTCGTCGAACGGCTGGTAATAACAGCCGACGACCATATTATCTTACCGCAGCACTTGCCAATTCAAGTACTCAAACGCGAACAATCCGTGTCCGCGAACAGCCCGGTGTTGCCTGACCAGCCGTTTGAGCAGGAACACAACGGTGACATGAGAACCCTGCAAGAGGTAATGGACCAGGTGGAAAAAGAGATGATTATTAAAGCACTCACGATTTACGGAAGCACCTACCGCGCAGCGAAAGTGCTCGGAGTAAGCCAGTCCACCATCGTCAGAAAGGCCAAAAAGTATCACCAAAAGACTGAGCGTTTCTGGCGTGAGGATGAATAAAACGGGGTGAATAATCTTGGGAATTAGAATAGGTATTGATATTGGCGGCACTTTCACAGATTTAGTCGCAATCAACGAGGACACCGGGGATGTTGTATCTGTCAAAACACCCTCTACCCCCAGCAATCCTGCACTGGGAGTAATGGAAGCCATCCGAAAATCAGGGGTCAAGGTGGAAGAAATCTCTTACCTTGTGCACGGCAGCACCTTAGTACTGAATAGTTTGGTGGAACACAAGCAAGAAAATGTGGGCTTAATCTGTACGAAGGGTTTCCGCGATACTTTGGAAATCAGAAGAGTATGGCGTGAAAAGCTTTTTGACACAACCTGGGACAGGCCGGAAACTTTAATCCCCCGCAAGCTGCGCCGGGGAGTCAGTGAAAGGATCGATTGGCAGGGAAATGTCCTCACCCCGCTTGACGAAAAAGAAGTCATTGAAACCATCCGCTATTTTCGAGCTCAAGGAGTACATTCTTATGCTGTAAGCTTCCTTTTCTCTTTTCTAAATCCTAACCATGAGCGCAGAGTCAGAGAACTCATCCTGGAACAACACCCTGAAGCCTTTGTCTCTCTCTCCTGTGAGGTACTTCCGGAAATCCGGGAATATGAACGGACCAGTACCACTGTGCTTAACGCGATTCTTAAGCCCATTATGTTCAACTATATCCGGAACTTGCGCCAATGCTTAGAAGAGATGGATATTAAGGCACCCCTGCGTATTCTTAAGGTCAATGGCGGTGTCGTTACGGCTGAATCTACCTTAGAAAAACCCGTAGAGGCGTTTGCTTCCGGTCCTGCCGGGGGCGTCATGGGAGCTGTGTATTTTGGACTGCACATGCAACTGCCTAATTTAATTACCTTGGATATGGGAGGCACAACCACAGATGTAGGGGTTATTCAAAATTATCAACCCCTCTTTACCATGGAAAAAGATATTGCCTGGAATATTCCTGTGCGGGGCTCAATGTTAGATGTAAAATCAATCGGAGCAGGGGGAGGGTCTATCGCGTGGCATGACAGAGGAGGCAGGCTTAGAGTGGGGCCCCAAAGTGCGGGTGCCCTGCCCGGGCCTGCCTGCTACCACCTGGAGGGGCAGGATGCGACAATTACTGATGCCCAACTCACTTTGGGGAGAATTAACCCGACTAATTTCTTAAGCGGAAGTATGATCCTTGATCAGCAAGCAGCGGCTTATGCTTTGGATAAATTAGGCGGTGGCGAGCAAAGTAAAGAGGATATTTCCCACCAAATATATCAGCTTTCAATGAGCGATATGGCTCAATTAATTCGGGAAATGACGACGAACCGCGGACAGGAGCCGCAGGACTTTAAACTGATCTGTTTTGGTGGAGCCGGAGCCATGTATGCCGCCGACCTCGCTGAAGAATTGGGAATCCCGGAAGTTTATATCCCGGCCAACGCCGGTGTTTTCTCCGCGTTTGGCAGTTTGTGCGCGGATGTGATTTTAGATTATCTACAAACTTATTATGTTCCTTTGGCCAAACTCGATTTTGCCAGGGTTAATCGCATTTTTTCACAGCTTTATGCGCAAGGAATCGCTCAGATTGAGAAAGATTATGGTGATGCTTCCTCCCGTTTTACTTACCTGTTCGACCTTCGGTATATGGGTGAGACCTTTGAAATCACCGTACCCCTATCTTTTCATAAGCATCTTACCGCCCTCGCGCTTGATGAAGCGGTGAACATTTTTCATGCTGAACACAAACGCTTATATGGCTTTAATAGGCCGGACGAACCTTTGGAATTGGTTAATCTGCGGGTCAAAGTTTTAGTCCCCCAGCCTAAACCCAGCTTTATTCCCCGTTTTCAAGCCGGGAACCTGGAGGATGCCTTAAAAGCACAGCGGCCGGTATACTTCCGCAGCACGTTTGAATATGTTCCTACCCCCATCTATGATTGGCATCTTCTAGGTAATGGGATTGTGCTGGAGGGGCCGGCCATTATCGAGGACGGGGAAACCAGCGTGATCATACCTCCTCAACACAAATGCACACTTGATGAGTTTGGCAACATTAGGATTATTATCAATCAACGCTTAATGTTAGCCGGGGACGAAACCGAATCTGAACAAGATCCTATCACCACGCGCCTGTACCAGATGGAGAAATCTGCGTACATTGAACCCGTAGGTAATGAAGTTTTTATAAGTTCCCTCGAATCGATCTGCAGGGAAATGGGCACAACCATGCTCCGCACCGCCTATTCCCCTATCTTTGCCGATGGCATGGATTTTTCGTGTGGCATTCTTGATGAACTAGGGGAATTGGTGGCAGCCGTCAATTACTGCCCTGTGCATCTGGCTGCTATGGCTCTTGCTCCTGAATGGGCGCTGATGGAAGTCGGACTGAACGATCTCCAGCCGGGGGATGTCATCCTCACCAATGACCCCTATTGCGGGGGCACCCATATCACTGATTTTACGATTATCAAACCCATTTTTTATGAGGGAAAAATCATAGCAATGGCAACCAACCGGGCCCATCACTTGGATGTAGGCGGCAAAGCGGCCGGCGGTTTTCCCGGAGATGCCACGGAAATATTCCAGGAAGGCATCCGCATCCCTCCCGTGAAGTGGTTTCGCGGCGGCGTGGAAAACACGGATATTTTCGACACCCTCTTGTCCAATGTCCGTCTGCCCTGGGTTCAGATCGGAGATTTCCGGGCCCAATTAGCTTCTGTGCTTACAGCAGAACAACGTGTGATCCAGTTGTGCCGCAACTATGGGATTTCAACTTTTAAGCGAAGCATGAAAAGGTTAAAGGAGCATTCAGAAGCGTGGATGCGTAAAGAAATCCTGGCGATACCGGATGGAACTTATGCCTTTTCCGACTTCATCGAAGATGATGGGATCACAGCCTTGGCGCGCAAGATTCAGATCACAATAACCGTTGACAGTGATCATATGACCGTAGATTTTACCGGTACCAGCCCCCAAGCCATTGGGCCACTAAATGCCGTTTACGGGGTCACCGCTTCGTCCGTGTTTAATGCCCTGCTCCAGATTACCGATCCCGGTATTCCGATAAATTGCGGTCTGTTTCGCCCCGTCAAAATCATTGCTCCCCGTGGCACCCTGGTAAACCCGAACTACCCCGCGGCAACTTTCGGAGCCAATACCGACACCAACCTGAGAATCGTTGAAGTAGTAATCGGTGCTTTGGCCAAGGTATTACCGGACAAAGTAACGGCTGCTACTTACGGTACGTGCAATAACTTTACCGGTGGCGGTTATGATCCCCTAAGAGAGAGTCCTTTTGTTTTCTATTTCTTCAACGAAGGCGGCTGGGGCGCACGTTGTGACCGAGACGGCTTAACCTCGACCTTTAATCCGATTGGGAATTGTAAAGATGTGCCGGTAGAAGTTGTAGAGAGTAATTATCCTTTTCTCTATAAGACGGCTGAACTTCATCCTAATTCAGCCGGTGCGGGAAAATTCAGGGGGGGATTCGGCACAATTCGAACCCTGCAAGTTTTGACAGATCATATTGAAGTGAACGCCCTTGGGGAACGCCATAAGCTCAAACCGTACGGCCTCTTCGAGGGCAAACCAGCCGAGACAAATGCCTTCCTGGTCACTAAAGCGCAAGCTATAGGGACTTCTGCTCAAACCACAGGAACTTTTGCCGAAATCATGGGGACTGCCTCCCCTTCTAAGTTTTCCAATTTACGGTTGCGCACGGGGGACCAATTTTCCATCATCATGTCCGGCGGAGGAGGATATGGAAATCCTCTGGGCAGGGACCCTCTGCACGTTCTAACTGATGTAGAAGAAGAAGTAATCTCCCCGGAACGGGCAACTGAAGAGTATGGAGTAATCCTGCTTAGAAATAACGGGAACATGGATATTGACTGGGACGCCACCGCCCAGCGGCGTGAGGAAATGAGACTAAGACCCAGCGAGCATGTAATTAATGATGTAATTGTCGTGGACGAACTATCCTATAAACTGCGCACAGAGTCTGAGGAGGAAATCCCGCCAGTGGAAGACAAAGTCGCAGAAAGACTTGCCTGGGTTAAAGAACAACTTGACCAGGATTTTTGTCTGAACACCTGCCCTCATAAAGCGCATGCTAAAATCTGCCCCATGTATAATGATGAAGCTCTGCAATATTGGAGCATTGATTCCATTCAGAGATGGATGCGGAAGAAGTGTCTACTAAGGGTGAAAATATAAATATCTTTCGAACAATCTCTTTTCACTTATCTCGCCTCACTCATTTCTTCCATCAGCTTCTGAATGGCCCTTTTCTCGATGCGCGAGACATAGGAGCGGGAAATTCCAAGAGCCTTGGCTATTTCGCGTTGCGTGCGTCGCGGGCTGTTCATGAGGCCGTAGCGCAACTCTAAAACGAGCCGTTCCCGTTTGGTGAGTTTCTTCACTTTTTCAAGGAGAGCCTTCTGTTCAAATTCGCTTTCCACCTGATCAGAGATAGCTTCCGCATTGGAACTCAGCACGTCGATGAGTGAAATTTCATTGCCTTCTTTGTCAACCCCAATTGGGTCATAGATCGATACTTCCCCACGCGATTTTTTAAGTGAACGCAAGTGCATAAGAATCTCATTTTCAATGCAGCGCGCAGCATAAGTAGCAAGTTTGGTGCCTTTGTCCGCATTAAAAGTATTAATCCCTTTGATTAAGCCGATGGTCCCAATCGAGATTAGATCATCACTGTCTTCTCCGGTGCCATCGAACTTTTTAACGAGATGGGCCACTAAGCGCAAGTTGTGTTCTACCAACTGATTGCGCGCGTGTTCAACTTCCGTTTTCTCTTTGGAAGTCAGGAGTTTCTTGAGCTTGCTCTTCTTTAGTACACCCAGGTAACGCGCTTCTTCCACTTCGCTGAGCGGTTGGGGAAAAGCGTTGTTGTTAATATAGGAAACGAGCAGCGTTATTCCTTTAAGGACGGACAAGGCAAGCCCGGTCAGGAGAATTTCGCTTAGCATTCCTCCACCCCTTTCGCGCGTTGTCTTAATATTTATGCGCCAAAAGGGGGATTACTGCTTTTCCCACTGCTTTTTTTCTCAATTCTTGCTTGATTTGTTCTTAATCATATCTTGACAATAAGATTTTCAACCACCATTAAAAACTGCACTCAAATTTATCGTTAAGTCAGGAAATAAAGATACTTTTATGTCATCCTCATCCGTGTACATTTCCGGGCGATTAAATCTTTCATGATGCTGAAGCAGAAAAACGCTAACGAGTTTCTGATCGGGTTCCACGATCCAATATTCTTTAACCCCGGCTTTTTCGTACTTGTTAAACTTTATAACTCGATCCTTTTTGGTTGAAGACGGGGAAATTATTTCAATAATCATATCCGGTGCCCCATTGCAACCTCTATCGTCGATTTTGGATTTATCGCAAATGATGGAGATATCGGGCTCGACCACGTTTTTAACTTCTTGTTCATCATTTTCATCGTCTTGCGGCAACCTTACGCAAAAAGGTGCCGGGTACACTTTGCAGGGTTTACCGGTTAAATAGATCGCAATTTGTTTTGATAACTCCATAAGTATCTCTTGATGTATTGGCGCTGGAGCAGCCTGCATGTAAGGTATTCCGTCAATAATTTCCCATCTTTCATCGTCCGGCCAGGTCAAGTAGTCCGCATAAGTATATTTTTTATCCGATTGTGGTATAGGCATAAAACCAACTCCTCAGTTCAGATATCATTATAGCATAACACCTATTGGTGAGTTCCATGCAGGGGCCACTGCCTTAAGTTAGTTGTTTCCTACCTACGGTTGAAAGAGCTGCGCTGCGTTGTCCACTCCAAATGAAGCATTCATGAACGGCGGTTTTTCCCCGGGAAGGGCATCCTGGCTAAAGTAGCCGGTGAGCTTAAGTTCCGCCCGCAGTGTTCCCTGCTGCTGGGTCAGATGCACTGCCTGCAAAGCCAGTTTGGAATTTTGATCGGCCACCAGAGCTGAAATTAAACTGAGGATAGGCTCCGGCTGGCCCAAACAGGAAAAGGTCAGGGGAAGCTCCAGATATCCCGCTTTCGTTTGGGGCTCGGCAAACACCACGGTTTGCGGATAAACCCCCTTTTGCTTAGCTAGAGTGTAAAGCTCAACCATGATCTGCGGCTTGTCTAAACGGGCCGGGGCCATCGCCGCTAACCCTTTCATTTCCTGTTCAAGGGTCTGGATTTCTTTATCCAGTCCCGCTTCATTGTCAGCATAATTTTGCAGACGCAGGTAATACGTTCCCCGCTCGGAAAGCTGCCCGGTTTTTTGCTTGATCGTCTCAATTTCCGGACTTAAAAGGTAGGTGTAATAAGCATACACTAGTCCTAATCCCAAAAGCACAGCAAGTGCAATAGCCTCAAGTTTTTCCTTTTTCATGCCTGTCAACCTCTGTCTTTACTTAGTGCCTGTATCCGGTTTATTATCTGTCTTCAGTTTTAGGGTCAAGGCTAACTGCTGTTCCTTATCTTCGAGGGATACCGACTTAATATCCACGTCCTGGAACAGGCCCGAGTCACGCAGGCTGCTCCAGAGCCTGGCAACGTCTACCGGAGTCGGCACAGTCACACTTAAATTAACGGTATTGTCACCCTGCAGCGAAAAAGAACTGACTTTTGCCCCCGTGGGCAGGAGCTGACTTAACTTAGCCAGGAGCGGCCCCGGGTCTTTAGTATTCTGCTTGACCGCCGCCTGAAGCTGCTCTTCTTTATTTTTCCGGGCCTGGAGCGCCGTAAGCTGCTGCACTTTGCTTTCCAGCCGGGACAGACCTGACAGTTTCTGGTTTACACCGGCCAACTCCTGATCCAGCTTATATTCCCAGAGCCAGGGCGCACCTGCTCCTACGAGGATTATCAATGTTCCAACGATCAGGGCAGCCATCGCTAGGGGCGAAAGCCGCGAAATCCGTTTGCCTGCAGCCCTGGCTTGTTGTCTTTCCCAAGCCGACAAAAAATCAAATTCAATCTTTTCGCGCATCTAGTCCTCCCGCAGGGCCAACCCGTACAGGCTCCCATACTTCATCCAGTCTTTTTGCAAACTGCGCGCCCTCCGGCCGAACCTAGGCCTCCAGCTTTGAGGAAACCCGGCTTGAACCGGAACATCCAAATTACTCTCAAAAAGCTCGGGCACAAAACTCCAGTTCGCGTATTCGCCCGTCAGGTATACCCGGTCAACTGGTTTCCCAAAATGACGAGCGGCAAAAAAGTTTAAGAAGTCAGCCATCGTCCGGAAAATGGGCAGTAAGGCCATTTCAATCTCTGAGCGCACCCATTCCCGGGTAGCGGTCTTCGATTCTGAAAACCCAAAGGCTGATTCAGTTTCGGAAGTTCCCGCAGCGGACTCACCTGTCAGTTCCAGCTCTTGATCTATTCCAGATTCTGCAGAAGTATCTGTGGTTAGTTCCTTCGCAGATTCTATCCCCGCATCAGCTTTCCGAGAAATCATAAAGTCCGCGAATTCTTCCAAATGCAGTTCCAAATCCGAATAGAGAAAAAGGATCCCATGCTCCAATAAAACGAACTCTACTCTGCTACTGCTTAAATCTATGATCGCCACATCTTCGCTCACCGCTTTATCTTCCGACAGATTGCCGGCAGCGGCAGTTACGCTTGTATCACTGCTGGTAGCATTGCTTGTAGCACCGCGTATTTCTCCGTGTACCGCCTTCTGACCGTGGACGGATGAGGGCTTGCCTAAAACTCCGTAGAGCCGGGCCAGGCTATCTGCCACCAGATCAACAGCCCGAGGCTTAAGTCCGATTTTCTCCCACTCTGACCAAAACCTTTCCCACTGGAACCTTGGCAGGGCCGCCAAGAGTATACGCTGGCGATCCTGCCCGTCTTCCTTAACTTGCTCTAGAATCCTATAATCAACAATGTAATCTTCGATATTCAAGGTGAAATACTGATCCACCTGTTCCGTAAGAAGTTTATCCAACTCTTTGGCCTTAAGCACAGGTAGGGTTATCATCCGGGTAATTACTCCCGGGCAAGAAAGAGCTAGATGGAGTTTATGCAGCGGGATCTTTTCCTGACGCAGCCAAGAGGCAAGATCATTTTCCACAGGGGAATCTGCCCGGGCGCGCGCGCCACCCTCAACCGCTTCAATATCAAAGTTTACGGGAGGAGTATTCAGTGTCATGTCAGTTCCAGGGGATGAAGCTCGTTTTGCTTGATATGTCTTGAGTTTTAAGACTTTGACATTATTCTTAGCGCGTGCGACTTTGGCGACTACCCAGTTATCATCACGCAGGACTGCTACCCATTTCCGTTTGTTGAACACCTGCTTTAACTCCTCTATGCTAAAAGTTGTTGTTAGGGCTCTTCCTTTTCCCAGATAATATCGCTGTTCCCCGGAGACCCACCAGGCTGGAGTATTTGCCCCCAAGCCAAGTTCTCAGAGTAGAAGTCGAAGTAGGAAGGGATCGCAAGCGGAGCAAGCGTACGTGTAATATTGCTGCCACCGTTATTGGTGATAGGAAGGCCCTCCTCTCCGTCCCTGAATTCCAGAAGTTTGTTAGAGATACTTAGGACATTAGGCGGACCTCCGGACTCAGTTAACCCCCCCTGAGGAATGGATGTCTGGGAATCCAAGGTATTTTTAATAAATTGTCCATTATCCCAGCGCTCCACATATAACGGTACTGTTACGGTCGGTTCGGTATAGTAACCCCCGATTACGTGAATCCGGCCTCCATAAAGACTAAACGGTCCTGAAAGTGAGTTGTTTCTCCCTATAATCAGCGCCGGGGCCGCAGCGTTTAATGTTACTCCGTCCGGATCTGTTGGCTGCACGCTTAAGCTTAACCCCGTAAGGGTTTCTTGGCTATTCGAAGCTTTCCCTACTTTAACCGTAGCAGTTAAAGATGCTACCCCCTCGTTAAAAGCTCCCACCCCCGGTGACAGTTGCAGACGCCCTGTGGTATCCCCGGCATCCGAGCTCAGCTTAAGTCCCCAGCCGGGATTAGAGGCGCTTCCGAGTACGCTGTTAAACTTAGCGAAGTCCCCGATATAATTTTCGGTCGTGCGCCCATTCGCGGAAACGGCTTTAACGGTAAGCTGAAGGTCCACCGGCTCCCCAATATAGCCCCAGAAGCGTTCAGCATCAGGTAACGAGTCATACTCAGACCCGATGTCGCCTCTGACCTTTAAGACCGGACCTGCCGTAAGTTCGAAATGGTCAGGGATAAAACGGCCTACCGATTTAGAATCAGACTCAACCCCTTCGATTCCGTCGACACGCAGCTTAATAATTCCAACATCATTAAACTCTGCGTTAATCCTGCCAATACCTGGGCTTACCTGCTGCGGTTCTCCTATAACAGCAAAAACAGTCTCAGGATAGGGGTTACCGGAAGGATCAAGTGCAACTATTTTCCAGCCTGCCGGCAAATCATCAAAAGAAAAACTTGTATCAGTAGTGTCATCAGGTTTTTGGGCCGTAATCTTAATATAGAATCCATGTCCCGCTTTCCATTTCGGTTCAGTGGCATTAGGATCTGAGGCATCAAGAGCCTGATCTAATGCAAAATCTTTAAAACCTTCTAATTTTAGTTTGTTGGCAATAACAGCAATATTAAACACATTGCTATTACCGCATATAGATTCCCAGTGTTTTTCACTTTCGTTACCTTTTCCACCATCACCGGAATTTTTGTTGTTGCCATTTTCGTCCTTATCATTGTCACTTCCACCCTTACGTATTTCCCCTTCTACATGAAAATACACACGGGCCGGCTTGTCATAAGTTACGCTTAAAGCGTGATTCCCTCCTTCAGGAATGTCAAACGAGCCAAAAGTTCTGATTGTTGCTTCAGTATCCGCATTAATGAGAGAAACCTTCACATCTTTGGCCTCATTGTCTTTAACCTTTTCCCCGTTATTGCTGACATAAATATAAACCGTAAACTCTTGGCTAACATATTTGTCTTTGATCAATACATCCTTATTCGATCCGGATTCCCCGTTTCCGTTGCCGGAGCCGTCCGGCAATGTGTCAGATACCGCAAACGTACGCCCCCCTGTTTTATCGCACTCAGAAGGAGGTTTATTATTATCGTTCTCACCGCTGTCACATCCGGCCAGAAGCAAACTCACACCCACAAGTATTACAAATAACAACCGCGGTAAATACCTTAGCGATCTCTTCATTGCCTCCACCTCCTGCATTGTTAGCCCGTGGATATAGATACTTAGCCAGTAACAGCGGCTTGATCGGAGAAATCATTAATCTTCAATCAGGGATTGGGCCCCGTGGGGTATTTGTATTGTTCCTTCAGCGTCCTCCTGATCCCCTGATAGCTACCGGAACTGGTAACCGTAAATGTATGCCCGTTCCCGTCATCTACCCATTGCACTGAGAATTCCCCGCCGTAATCGGAGCCAAAAGGAGAGCTAACCGATACAAGATCGTTTTGGGGCGGCGGAGTAGCCTGGTTTAAGACTTGGGCAATCTCATAATTAATTCCTGCTTCTGCTAAATAATATGCTTTAAGCGCCTTTTCCTCCGAAGTTTCCAGTCTCGTTTGATACATTACTATAGAAAAAAATACTCCGGAAATAAGGAATAAGACCATCACCACGATCACGGATGTCAGTAGGGCTGAACCCCTTTGGCGCATATGACACCACCACTCTGGCCTAACGCACTCCGGCCTGAATTCTATACTGTTGCTTGTTGTCGAAAATTTATTCTCACCTAATACAAACGGGCCCAAGTAACGAGCCGGTAAGACTCTGGGGAACCCGGATCTCCCGCAGTTATTTCGATTTTAATTAAATGTTGGTTGGCCGGAGGGCTTACTTCAGTAATACTGAATGCAGAAATTTGGTCGGCAACCAGATACTTTTCCGTATTATCCCGCTTAAACCAGAGCCTCTGTCCGGCTGCATCCCAATAAATCGTCCCCTGTGGCAAGTTATCAGGGTCTGCGGGACTCGGTACGACCAAGGCGGTAATCGCACCGTTGTTGTTAGTATCATTATAATAAACCCCGCTGTCAGAAGCCTGCCCGCTGCGGAAATAATAGGTGAAAGCATGCAGCCGGATTTCATCAAGGACATGCATCATTGAGGTACGGGCTTTCTGCTGCACTTCGTTTTCCTTTAAGGCCGAGTTGAACAAGCGGATCTCCTGGCTCATGAGCTGCGAAGTATACAGCATCAGAAACCCGAAAATAGCGATGGCAATCATTACCTCTAATAAAGTAAAGCCGTTGTGTTTGTGCTTCATCATGGCTTAATCCTATAGGTATAAATACTGACAGGTTCCGGAGCGCTCGCCGCATTACTCGTCACCGTTAGGCGCACTTGTTCAAGGGTAACCTTGTCTGAAGGCTGCGAATTTACTTCAGTAATATCTGTCTGCACACTGAAGTTACTGAAAGGAGGGTTGGGATCTGAGACATTCTGCCCTTCCAACAGAACTTCGGTTTGTCCGGCTGCATAAAAAAGCATCTGCTGTCTGAGCTCTCTTTGTGCCCGGTAGTGGTAGGACACCGCGTCACTCTGTACTAAAAATCCTATTCCAATGATGAAAATAGTCAAGGCGATAACTACTTCGAGAATAGTCATTCCTTTTTCGTTTCCCATCCTGACCCCTCTTTCCGGTTAAGGAGAGCCGATTGTCACATACCCGGTGCCACTCCCGATATTGATGTGCACACTTTGCCCTGTCCGGGCACTGGTTAAAGGGATGCAGGCGGCAAAGCCCGGATTTGAACTGCAGCCGCCAGCCAGCACAAACCCCCGATAATCATAGGCGACCCCGGTATACCCTGTGCCCAGGATCGAGCTTAGTCCGGAACCAGCCTGGTCTGAAAAAGAAATACCTGCGTCAAAAGCCTGGAACTCGCCCACAGGACTTCCGGATGCATTAAAAACTTGCACCCCGTTGTTGGTTAAACCGACATAAACGGTCTGGCGCAGATCCATCGCCGCCTGTTTGGCGTAGCGCAGACGCCCGGACACCGCTTGGGCTGAGGACTCTAAGTGATAATGATCCGTAAGCGCCTGGTATTTCGGCACAGACACGACAGCAATAATGCTGATTACAGCGATCACCAGCATGACTTCGATTAAGGTGAAACCCGCCTTAGACTTGAACCGTCCGCGTTCCACTTTGGTAGCAGGAGTCATGGCAAACTTCCTATCTAATCCAATATGTTCGGGTTTAGCGCTATCCTTCAATGATCTCAGAACCCTATTAAACCATTCTTATTCTTATTCTTATTTGACTACATTAGCCATGTTGAAGATCGGCAAAGCGATCGAAATAATCATCCCTCCGGCAAAAATACCGATGATGATGGTAAAGATGGGTTCCACCAAGGCCACCATGCGGGCAATGCCAATTTCTACCCGTTTATCATAGTTATTCGCCACTTCTTCCATCAATTCCTCCAAGCGCCCCGTCTCTTCTCCAATCGACATCATCTGAATAACCAAGGGATCAAAAAATTTTTCCTGACCAAAGGCCAAAGCCAAGGTTTCCCCCCGGATTACCCGCTCGCGGGCGCGCACCACCGCCAAGCGGGGAACCTCGTTGCCCACGATGTTCTCCATCGAGTTGAGGATGGGAACGATCGGGATCGAAGAGTGCAGAAAAAGGGCCAACGTCCGGGAAAAGCGCGCCGTCACGACATCGCGGGTGTTCTTGCCCATAAGCGGCAGCCGCAGGAGAAAGTCATCCAGGTAATAACGGTATTTGGGTATGCGGAAAAGCCGGGACAGCGCGGCCGAAAGTCCCACGAGGACTACAACTAGCACCAAGCCATAAGCCTTCAGGAAATTGGAACTATCCACAATAAACTGCGTGATCGCCGGCAGCTTTTGTCCGTTCTGGGTCAGGAGATCCATGATCTCCGGCAGGATAAAACCGAGAAAAAAGGCGATCAAGCCAACGAGCACCACCGTCATGATCACAGGGTAAATGGCCGCACTGGCTATTTTTTTTCGGATAAAATTCTCCCGCTCATAATACTCAGCCATGCTCGTTAAGACCGAATCCAGCATCCCGCTCTGCTCTCCGACTGCAACCAGGTTGACGAGGAGATCGGGCAGGGCTCCCTGGGTATCGCGCATAGCCTGGGCCAAAGAATTTCCCCGGCTCACGCCGCGAAACACCGTCTCAATGACCTCTTTCAGGCGTCGATCCTCGGACTGGGCTTGCAGGATTTCCAAACCGCGCACCAGATTGGCCCCCGAACGAATCATCATCGCCATCTGGCTGCAAAAAGCCGCAACGGATTCGTATTTCACCTTGCCCTTGAACTCTTGGCCGAGCAAACTGCTCCAGCCTTTGACCTCAGAGAGTTCGATCAGTTGCCACGCATTCTCGGCCAACGTGCGCTTGGCGGCGTCCAAATCCACCGCCTCCAATACCCCGGCAGCAATCTGCATCTGCTCATTGATGACTTTATAGCGAAACTGCATCGACATCACTCCCAGCCCTGACGATTACAATAATTCCATGCTTCTAACTGGGCCTAATCATTAACATACGTAACTCTCAGAAGTTCATCGACGGTGGTTACCCCTTGTTTCACGAGCTGGGCGGCCGCTTCTTTCAAGGTGACCATTCCCTCAGCGATCGCGTGCGCTTTCAATTCATCCGCCGTCGCGCGGCTATCGATCAAATGCCGGTGCCCGGCGGTGATGCGCATGATCTCGAAAATGGCCACCCGCCCTTTGTAGCCGCTGTGATGGCAGTAGGCACAGCCTCGGCCTTTCTTTAAACTGACCTTCTCTCCCGCTTCCAGCCCTAACAACTGCAGGTCCTTCGGGCTTGCCTCATACTCAGCCCCACATTGAGGGCAAACGCGCCGCACGAGGCGCTGGGAGATAATCCCAAGAAGAGAAGCGGAAATCAAGAACGGCTCGATATCCATGTCCACCAAGCGGGTAATGGCACTCGCCGCATCATTCGTATGGATCGTGGACAAAACCAAGTGCCCGGTCAAGGCTGAACGCACCGCAATCTCGGCCGTCTCATTGTCCCGCATCTCACCCACCATGATGATATCCGGATCCTGGCGCAGAATGGAACGTAGCCCCGCCGCAAAGGTCAGCCCGGCTTTCGGGTTAACCTGCATCTGATTGACCCCTTTGAAATTGAACTCCACCGGATCCTCCAAGGTTACAATATTCTTCTCCGGTGTATTGAGCTGGTTCAGCATCGTGTACAGGGTTGTCGTCTTGCCGCTTCCTGTCGGCCCCGTCACCAGGACGATCCCATACGGTTTAGCGCTCAGCTCATCAAAAAGCTCCAGATCCTGGCCCTGCAGGCCCAGCGCACTTTTCTCCAGGATGACACTCGATTTATCCAAGATACGCAAGACGACCTTTTCCCCGTACATCGTCGGGGTCGTCGAAACCCGCAGGTCGATCGCTTTGCCGGCCGCCAAGTAAGAAATCCGTCCATCCTGGGGCAGCCGCCGCTCGGCAATGTTTAAGTCCGCCATGATCTTCACCCGGCTGACCACCGGCCCGGCCATGCTGATATGCGTGCGCATGATTTCCCGCAACACCCCGTCAATGCGAAAGCGCACTCTCAGCTCTTCTTCAATGGGTTCGATGTGAATATCACTGGCGAAATTGTTAACCGCATTTTCGATAATCGTATTCAGGAAGCGGATGATCGGGGTCGCTTCATCTTCATTCTCAGCCGCAGTCGGTCCGGTGCCTTGGGGGAGCACCGCAGCCGTCTGAGAGGTGGCGGCCGTTTGCACGACTCCTAACTGTTTGGCATACTCGCGGGCCGCTTTCACCGCTTCACTGCGCCCATAGAAACGGTCGATAGCCTTCAGGATATCCCCTTTTTTCGCCAGGCAGGGCTTGATCATCATGCCCGATGCGAGCCGAATGTCATCCAAGGCGAAATAATCCGTAGGGTCGCTCGTCGCCACCATCAACTGCCCATTCGTCAGTTCAATCGGCAATACCGTATATTTGCGGACAACCGTCTCCGGCAGCATCTTTAAAATTTGCTCCGGAACGACAACCCGGTTTAAGTCAATCGAGGGCAGCCCCAACTGGCTCTGCATGGTGCGCAGGATGTCATCTTCCGTGACCAGACCCTGCTTAATCAACACTTCGCCAAGGCGCAGGCCAAGGTTCTTTTGCGCTTTCAGAGCTTCTTCCAGCTGAGATTGTGTGATCGCGCCCCCAGCGATGAGGATTTCGCCGAGGCGTTTGCGTTCTTGGCGTATGGCCATGGGATGTGCCTCCTTAATGGGTAGTAGAATAAGTGTATAACGGTTGCGGATATAAGAAAAGGGTGTTTTGGTAAACACCCTAAAAGACTTTTTAATCCTAACAAAATATTTTTACTTAAGGAGTAATACGGATGGTTTTGTCATTCATTAGCTTTCCCGCATTATCATGGGCATAAATCGTTATTCCACTGGAGGGAGAACTTGAAATTACTGTAACATCCGGAACGACTACAATAGTACCTGCCACTGTTGCTAGTGTACCTGGATCACTACTATAAATATCCATAGCATCATTTCCCCACGTTCCACCACTAATCAAATTGGCTACCATTATATCTCCCGAAAAAGGATTAGCCATTTGACCATTACTACCACCGGTTGAAAATGCGCTGGCAATATCAGCCGCAATAACAGCTTGAGTTGTCCCTGTCAAGTTTCCGCTGTTGTCTGTTGCATTAGCCCAACTATTGATACGGCTCTGGGCATAAGCCTCAACCATTCTGATATTAGTATCAATCCCTGCTGCTTTCGCTTGTGTCTTCACCGTCCCCACCTTCGGTATCAACACAATCGCCAAAATCCCGATCACCGCGATCACGATCATCAACTCGATCAACGTGAAGCCACCCTCTTTTTTTCGGCTCATTCTTGCCGCATTAACCTGTCTCATCATTCTTTTTTCCTCCCACCAATTTTAGTAGTTTCGCTTTTGAGTTTACCCACCGACCAAGAGCTACATGGGCAAAAAAGCCTAACTCAACCCCCGTTATGTAATAAATATTCCGAATATTACCCGATAGTCCTATTGACTTTAAGACTATCTGCACATATTGTAATTGATTTAGGTATAGCTCGTCAATGCAGTTTTTTCTGAAAAGCCGACCAATTGCGAGTAAATTTTTTAATCCATAAGTTCTACGTAAAAAGGCATGCTAAGAATCGCTGTCCTTATGTCCGGCCAGCAGTCCTTAGTGGACTGAATGACGACTTCCCCTTCGACTTTGTTAATTGTCGTAACCACCCCAAGGTGTCCCAGACCTTCGACCAGCTTGACCAGCATCTGGATGTCCTCGCGTTTAACCTTGGCCTTAACGAGTATGTCAGCGTCAGCATAGGAGGGCATTCGTTCTTGTGCATTAAGCTTTTCTACCATGTAAATTCCTCCGCAGCAGTTTATACTCCAGTTTATCCCATAAGGGGTCTGGTGCTTCCCGATATTTGTCGAATCAAAGAGTTACCCCTTCTTCTCCACCTTAGCCCTTCGCAATATGCTATGGGGCTCAAGCTCCCTCGGCACTTCCAGCAGCAATAGCTGTTGCGCATGGCGGGCTACTTCCACGGGATTCCCTTCCGTATCCCACATTCCTTTGACTTCGAAGCTCCAGGATTCTCCGCGTGGGGTAAGAACCTCCAATACTTCTCCTATGCGGAAGTTATTGCGCTGTTCCACCCAGGCGCGGGTACTTTCAGCGGAACTCATTTCACGCACCTTCTCCTGCTCCGCCGCTACTCCCACAAAGTCATACTCCCGCACATAATGTGATGTCTCAAGGTTGTGCGCTTGGGGTCCGGGCTTGCCAAACAAGAATCCTGCCGAATAGTCCCGATGGCTTACTTTGTCCATCTCCTCCAGCCATTCAGGCAAACGGGCTTGAAAGGCTTCTTCCCCCTGCTCCCATAGGGTGTCAATCGCTTCACGATAGACTTTGACCGTGCTGGCCACATAGTGCACGCTTTTCATGCGGCCTTCAATCTTCCAGCTCTCAATATTCATGGGTTTCAAGAGAGGTAAATAAGGCAACAGGCATAAGTCGTGCGAGTTGAAAATATAAGTTCCACGCTCATCTTCCTCAATCGGAAAAAGCTCTCCCGGACGCTTCTCCTCTTGCAAAGAATAGCTCCAACGGCAAGGCTGAGTACACTCCCCACGGTTGGCATCCCGGCCTGTGAGATAATTACTGATAAGGCAGCGTCCGGAATAGGACATGCACATGGCCCCGTGGATGAACATCTCCAGTTCACCTTCGACCTTGGCTCGCACTTGCCCCAGTTCCTCCAACGTGAGTTCACGTGCTAATACCACCCGTTCCACTCCGTGCTTAAGCCAGAAACGGACAGTGTGAGAATTCGTGTTATTCGCCTGGGTGCTAAGATGCAGAGGAAACTTAGGCGCGACTTCGCGGGCTAAGGCCAAAACCCCGGGGTCAGAGATAATCGCCGCATCCAAGCCTAAGCTTTCGAGCTTCTGCAAGTAAGTCGGAAGTTCGTCAAAATCCTGCTCATGGGCAAAGATATTCACAGTAACATAGAGTTTACGTTTAAGACTGTGAGCGAGCTTCACCGCTTCCTCCATTTCACCGTAATCGAAGTTTCCCGCATACGCCCTCAGCCCAAAGGCACTGCCGCCGATATAAGCAGCATCTGCTCCGTACACATACGCAAATTTTAGTTTTTCCAAGTCCCCTGCGGGTGCCAATAATTCAGGTTTCATCCAAAGCTCCTCAATTCTCGCCGAAATCATTTGTGTGCAAAGATCATTCCTCGCATACCCAGGACTTATGTAGCAGTAAACACTTACAGGATATCATACTTAGGTAATAAGACAAACGTTTGCTTACAGCTTACACCACTGCTATGCTTTAAGTACTTACTAAAATGACAAACTAAAGACAAATCACAGCTTGTACTGGTAATATTTTGGAAATGAAGAAGTAATAAAAATAGTCAGAACTACCAACCATTTTGAGAAAGGATTTTATACCATGAAGAAATCCTGGGAAACTGCAATTAAAGCCTTAAGCGAGTTCAGACGGATCGCGTGAAGTCTCCTCTGCGCTCAAAAAGGCCGAAACGGCCACGTGAAGTTTTGGGTTACGGTCAAAGCATAGCTGGAGAAATCAATATGGTGGCAGCTTCTTCACAGGAAAATGCTGCCGCAGCGCAAGAGATTGCCGCCTCAGCCCAGGAGATGAGTGCCGCCGCCGAATCGATCAGCTCGCGCGCCCAAGAGCTTACCACCTTAATAGAGGAGCTTGACGAAGAGAGGAAAAAGTTCAGCCTGTGAACATCATGGTTGGTATTTCTGTTGGTTTTGCAGGTGCTCAGCGAACGTCTTGGCAAAGACATGGTAGCCGTCACTTTTCGCCACAAAATAGAAATAATCGGTCTGTTGCGGGTGCAAGACGGCATCTAACGAAGCATGGCCGGGATTGGCAATCGGACCCGGCGGAAGTCCGGTATTAAGATAGGTATTATAAGGAGAGGGAATCTGCAGGTCTTTGTCATATAGCTTGGGTTTAGGTGTGCCTAAGAGGAACTGGATAGTAGCACAAGACTGTAAAGGCATGTTTATCCTAAGGCGGTTGAGGAAGACTGAGGCTATGAGCGCGCGGTCAGATTCGTGAACCGCCTCTTTTTCTACCAAAGAACTTAAAGTTACCCAATCATGTACAGACATGCGCATCTCCTTAAGCCGGGCTGTTGCCTCAGCTGTCAGCTCTTGCCCAAACCGCTTAAGGAAAATATCTAGGATTTCATTCGGACTGCTTTTCTTGTCGATAAAATAGGTATCGGGAAACAAAAATCCGTCCAGCCTGTGCTCTCCTTTGGCTGCTCCTGTGAGAAAGCTGTACGGGAAGTCATATGATGAGATAACCTGCACAAAGTCCTCTTTCTTTCCCAGTCCTTTTTCCACAAGCACCCCAATGACCTGTTCGGTCGTGAACCCTTCGGGAATGGTTACCCTGACCGCCGCGGCCTGAGGACCTTTGAGCAAACTGTCGATTATTGCGGCAGGGCTCATGGCCTGAGACAGCAGATAATCTCCGGCAAAGAGCTTGGAATCAGCCTGGTGGGAGCGAACTAAGACCCTGAAGGCCCAGGCGCTGCGAATGAGATGACGTCGTTCCAATTCTGCGGCCACCTGACTTGCCGTCATACCCGGAGTGAGCACGAATAATTCTGTTTTATCTGTCTGAGCATAAGCTTTACTGGCTGTATTCCACCAGGCAGTAATCCCCCCCAAGGTGATAACTACAGCTAGCAGCAATACTAAAATTTTTTTACCCACACCCACACTCTCTCTTTCTCCTGAAGCACCTAAAAAACCTATTCCTTTACCCCAACGCGCAGAATCCGGTTAGCAGGCTTGTACTCATCCCGGCTTAAAAGCTGGCGCACCTCGTTACCCTGGCTGTCTTTCACTATACGCCAAGTCTTGACAATGTACCCTTTGCTTCCTGTCTGCTCTTGAACCACTTTACCAACCTGCAAGCGGGGGTCTGGTCTTTGCTCTGTCTGAAAGTCTATTTCCTTTTCAACTTCATGCTGAAAAGTTATAGTCTTGTCATTCTTTTTTCCCCACAAACGGATCGTGAGTATTCCCGGACGCACTTCCGTGCGCAGATAGAGAATGCCTGTCGTATCATTTTTGAACTTGAAGTCGAGATTAGGGTAGTTAACCGTAGCGTCAAGCCCCGGCTGAACGTAAGTAACGGCGACAGCATGAGGCACTCTTTCCATTACGGGCTGGTTAGCCAGAAGAACAGTATTATATAAGGTGGAGGAAACCTGACAAATTCCCCCTCCTGTGCCCTGGACGTACTCATTATTAATTATTACATAAGCATCTTTGTACCCTGTATCCGGAGTTCTGGGACCTACTGTTTGATTAAAAGAGAAGGTTTCCCCTGGCTTGATAACTTTCTTATCGAGAGCTTTGGCTGCTGCCGTTAAGTTCGCTGTTCTGTTCTCCTCTTGCACTGCAAATTTCGTACTAAAATCCCCAATCACCCCGTCAAAAGCCAATTCTTTCATACCCTCGGTCGTAACCGCTGCGGGAACTTCGGCCAAGGACACTTCGATCTGGGGCGGCAAGGAAGCCAAAGAATATTCCTTAGCCTTGTGGATGATCTGATCAACATTTACTGAGAGTCCGGAAACAGCAGGTTTGATTACAAACTTGTCATCCTTAATCGTGTAACTGGCATCTTGAGCCGGACGTTTGAGGAAGGAAAGCTTTTCATCGAGAGCGTTGCTTGCCTTTAAGGGGTCTATCTTTAAGATGCTGGCGCTCACCTGGCCGGGCATGCTCGCAACCCTATTCAGAGTCTGATCTGCATCTAGCCCAACTCCAAGCTCCTTCCAAGTTACACTTACCCGTTTATCATTGTACACTAGGAACAGACTTTGTTCCAGCTTGTCCTTTGCATACTGCGTTAGTTTCTGTCTCCCTTCTTTCAAGGATAAGCCACTTAAGTCTGTGTCGTCAACTTTGGTTCCGGCAGGCAGCGGCGTATCCGCATTTAGAGTAGAAGTGCCCGCACAGCCAGCAAGAAATCCTGTAAGGGCCGTTAGAGCCAAAATGAGAATTACCTGGAATGCTGACTTTTTTGTCAAGCGCACATCTTCACCCCCTGTTCACCTTTTTAGTCTTACCTTTCTCAGCACATTTTTTGCACGCACATAGAAAAAACTCGCCTCTTTAATTAGGCGAGTTTTTCTACTGCGTTCGATAACCCTGCTGCCAAGTTCAGCTTGGTGTCCGTAAATCTTACGTAACACTTTTTTTAGAATAGACCCCAGTAAATATGTACTATCCCCCGCGACTTCGGGCTTCGGACTACTCTTCTTCGTCCTCCAGGTTCTCCCAGGCGTCTGCGACTTTTTCCCATTCTTCGTCATTTTCGATGTCGAGCAGCATTTCATTGCCGTTTTCATCGTGCCCAAGCTTCAAAATAATGGCCTCATCAGCTTCTTCATCATCTTGTTCATTAATAGGCATTAAGACAAAGTACGTAGAACCGTCAACTTCCAAAGTGTCAAGGTGGAGAAATTCGTGATCTTTCCCCTCATCGTCCGTGAGGATGATTGTATCGAATTCTTCCGCCTCGTGGTCATGCTCGTGCTCGTGCTCGTGGTCGTGATCGTGCTCAGTCATTCGTTTCACCTCTTATAAAAGATAATGTCATTTTACTACCCGCAGGTAATGTTTGTCAAATCGCCGGAGTTGGTGGGTTTACTGGAGATTTTCGTCATCAGGGAGTAACGTGTCCATTTTCATCCTGTTCTTTGTTTCCTCTGCCTGTCGGCGGTCTAAGTAACCCTGCAGGATCACGACCGCAGCCATCTTGTCCACGACCTTTTTGCGTTTAGCCCGTGACAAGTCAGCTTCCAGGAGGGAGCGCTGCGCGGCCACCGTACTGAGACGTTCATCCCAAAACTCTACCGGCAGTCCGAAGCGTTCACGCAGAACTTGGGCAAACTCCTCTGTCAATAGGGCGCGCGGACCGATCGTGCCATTCATATTTTTAGGATAGCCCAGCACAATCTCGCTGACCTCATATGACTTAATTATGTCCTCAAGCTGCTCAAGCTCGGCGCGGGAGCGTCGAATGGTCGTTACCCCTTGAGCCGTCCAGAGCAAGGAGTCGCTCACAGCCACCCCAATCGTACGTTCCCCATAATCCAGACCCATTATACGCAAGCTTCTACAACCTCCACACATCGCTTCTTACTCAGGCTTTTTTTCAAGCTTCTTACACAATCTTTAAGCAAAAATGCGGGCAAACCCGGCCACAGTATCCGCAGAGCACACACTCAGCTGCTTTGACTTTGGCCTGCCCCTCCAGATATAAAGCCCCTTGTGGGCAAACCTCGACACAGCGGCCACAGCCTTGGCACCAGTCTGCTATATAAAGCTTACGCTCCCGTTTGTGCACAACCTGACTAAGCTCCGGCGGAACATCTTGGCCGGCAAGCAGGAGCAAATTAAAATCTACTTCTGCTTTGCTCGACATCCCCAAAGCCATGGCCTGGACTCCTTTGACCTGGCGGATAAAATCAAATGCCTGAACCGGGTCATGAGCAAGGTGTCCGCCGCCCAGAACCTTCATGGCATAAATGCCGATCCCCAGCTCGGCTGCAAAAGAGATAGCATTAAGCATATCCTCAAGTGTGCCATCAATGATCCCGATTCCCTGGTAATTAAGAATTGGATGAATAACATCCAAGCCCGGCTGGAGAGCCCCTGCCCGCACGCCACCCGCCGCATGGGTAGAAATCCCTAGGTAGCGCACTATCCCTTGGGCTTTGGCCTCCAACAGTTCGTCCCAGGCCGCCTGATGCCCGCGCAGAGTTAAGGCGCTTTCCTGTTCATGCAGCAGGAAAAAGTCCAAGACATCCCGATTCAAGCCCCTGCGCGCCTTCTCCAGGCTCGCGCGCATCTCAGCCGCCGTCACCGCATAAGACTTACTAGCCACCATTACCTCTGGATTCCCGGCAATAGCCTTGGCCAACTGAGGATAATTATCGTAAATTTCCGCTGTGTCGACCCAGTTTATCCCCTGCTCAATGGCATAGCGCAAAATTTCCGTGCCCTCACCGGCTGTAACACGCCCTTGAAGAGGGGAGATGGCTAAACTGCCAAAGCACACTTCGGACACAAGCGGTCCTTTCAAACCTAATTTAACCTGACGCATACTCTTTCCTTTTCCTGCCTGCTTGTAAGCTACGATTTAGATTCCGCTGATTCCCTGTTCTCGAACTGAGGAGCCCTTTCTCATTAACTGAGAAAGGGCTCTTGGCAAGTCCTTATTTTTCGAGGTAAGAACGGACAAGTTCTTCCAAAAGCTCATAGCGTTCAAGCTTACGGATTAAAGTGCGGGCTTGCTTATGGCTGGTAATATACACGGGATCACCGGACATGAGATAGCCTACCAACTGGTTGATTGGGTCATAACCTTTTTCCTGCAAAGCCGCATAAACCTGTTGTAAAATTTCCCGGGCGGGAACATCCTCCCCCTGGGTCTTAAACATCATGGTATGATCCAAGCCGTCCATTAAGCCACTCCCCTTTCGCAATCCCCAACTCACATTAGAATTATATTCCATGTCCAGCCCAGCGAATACTGAATGCAATAACTTTCCTCATACTACCAAGAGTATTCTCCAAAGCCGTCGCATTTTCCTCCTTAAAGCCATGCGTTCGCAATTTCCAAGTGAATCCCTTCGCAGCGATAAATCAAGGTGCGACTTTGACTCGGGAAAGCAGACGCCATCAACGGAAAACGCATACCCTTAACGCTTTGGCGTCTGCCCGCAGTCAAACAAAGCACATTCCTTTGTCACGCTGCATTGGTGAGCGGGAAATTCGAACGCTACCCTACTTACCCATAAGCTTGCGCACGATTGCCGGAACCTGATCCAGAGCCTCTCCGAGCTTAGCCGGGTCTTTGCCGCCGGCCTGAGCCATATCCGGCCGACCACCACCGCCGCCGCCGGTAATTTTCGCCACTTCCTTAATAATCTGCCCGGCATGCAGCCCGCTTAAACCTGCAGGGCTAACAGCAGTGACCCAGTTCACTTTCCCTTCGGCCACAGCCCCTAAGACCAAGACTCCATGCTTAAGCTTGGCGCGCAGAAGATCAGCCATCTGGCGCAAGCCTTCCATGTCTGCAGCGTGCACCTGGGCCGCCAAGAGCGAAACCCCTTCTACCTCTGTCACTTTTCCGAGCAGACTGTCCACTTCGGATTTGGCCGCCTTGGAATTCAGCTGCTGGATCTCACGCTCCAAATCTTTTACTTGCGCCAGCAACCCTATCACCCGTTTAGGCAGATCGTTAGGATGAACTTTCAGCAGGGCAGCTGTTACTTCAAGCTGGTCGGTTAGAGAACGCACCAATTCCAAGGTTTCCAGCCCTGCGACAGCCTCAATCCGGCGCAGCCCTGCGCCAATCCCTCCTTCGGTAAGAATCTTAACCAGTCCTATCTCCCCGGTGGCGCGCACATGCGTACCACCGCACAGTTCTTTGCTGTAATCTCCCATACCTACAACCCGCACAACATCCCCGTATTTCTCCCCGAACAGGGCCGTAGCCCCGCCTGCTTTCGCCTCTTCCAAGCTCATTTCCTGGGTTTGCACTTTGAAGTTAGCCAAGACAGCTTTGTTTATTTCCTTTTCGACCTTCTCCAGTTCTTCCGGAGTAAGAGGAGAAAAATGGGTAAAGTCAAAACGCAGGCGCTCCGGAGTTACGAGCGACCCGGCCTGCTGCACATGTGTACCCAAAACTGAGCGCAGAGCAGCCTGCAGCAAGTGAGTGGCACTGTGGTGGCGAGCTGTGGCCTCGCGGTCAGTGGTATCGACAACAGCCTCTACCGCTTCACCGGAATGAAGAACCCCTTGCGTCACCAGGATACGATGATAGACTGTGCCTGTGACCCCTTTCTTTACCTCCAAGACTTTCCCTTCCGCGCGCGCACTTTTAATTACCCCGGAGTCTGAGACCTGACCGCCGCTTTCTGCATAAAAAGGAGTCTGGGACAGGAAACAGAGCACTTCCTCTCCTTCGCCGGCATCGCTAATTTCTTCCCCGCCGGCAAAAATCCCTTCGATTCGGGCCTCAGCCGTGAGTTCCCCGTAGCCCACAAACAGGGTTGCTCCCAGTTTCTTTGCCCTCTCCGCTAAAGCCGGACTTTCATTGACCGCCCGCATTTGCTGGGACTGTTCTTTCGCTTTACGCCGGTGTTCTGCAGCCGCTTCTTGGAAAGTGAGCATGTCAACGCTTAATCCTTGTTCGACCAACATTTCCTCCGTAAGTTCTACCGGGAAACCGTAAGTTTCATAGAGATAAAAAGCATCAGTTCCGGATAAGATCCCGTTCCCCTGAGCTACAAGTTCACGCACCTTTTCCTGGAGAATCAGTGTCCCCTGTTCAAGCGTCGCTTGAAAGTTTTTCTCCTCCAAGCGCAGATGATTTAGAATAAAATTCTCATTCTCTTTAAGCTCAGGATAATGATGGGCATAGTCTCTCTGAATGACTTTAAACACGATTTCTAAAAATGGTTTCTCTATTCCCAGGAGGCGGGCATAACGCACCGCCCGGCGCAGAATCCGGCGCAGAACATAACCACGCCCTTCGTTATCAGGCCTAATCCCGTCTCCCAGCATAAAAGATACAGCCCTGGTATGGTCGGCAATCACCTTCAAAGCCAAGTCGTTCTTGGGATTTTCTTTATAGCGGACTCCCGCGATGTCTGCAACCTTGTCGATAATTGGGCGGAAAAGGTCCGTATCGAAATTAGACTCTACCCCTTGCATCACTGAAGCAATCCGCTCCAACCCCATCCCGGTGTCAATGTTTTGCTTTGGCAGCGGAGTAAGGGTGCCTTCTTCATCCCGGTTGTACTGCATGAACACAAGATTCCAGATCTCAAGGAACCGGTCACAGTCGCACCCCACACCACAGTCAGGGCTGCCACAGCCGCGGCTTTCTCCTAAATCCACATAGATTTCAGAGCAGGGTCCACACGGTCCGGTCGGACCTGCCGCCCAAAAGTTGGTTTCATCATCAACGATCCGCTCCGGGTTTACTCCTGCTTTCTCAGTCCAGAGCTTTCTGGCCTCATCATCTTCCGGATACACGGAAACCCACAGTTTCTCTGTCGGAAGCTTCAGCACTTGGGTCACATATTCCCAGGCCCAGCTAATTGCCCCTTCTTTAAAATAATCTCCAAACGAGA
This sequence comes from Paradesulfitobacterium aromaticivorans, assembly GCF_054657415.1. Taxonomy (NCBI): domain Bacteria; kingdom Bacillati; phylum Bacillota; class Clostridia; order Eubacteriales; family Peptococcaceae; genus Paradesulfitobacterium; species Paradesulfitobacterium aromaticivorans. The sequence goes on from NZ_BAAHYT010000009.1 coordinate 59,591, forward strand.
AATTCCCAAGCATCTCAAAGAAAGTATGGTGGCGGGCAGTCTTGCCCACAATTTCCAAATCAGGAGTCCTTACGCACTTCTGCGATGTAGTGGCGCGGGGAAACGGCGGTTCCACTCTTCTTTGGAAATAAGGTTTGAAAGGAACCATCCCTGCCACTGTAAGCAAAAGCGTAGGGTCATCTTTCGGAATCAAAGAAGCGCTGGGCAGCATCTTATGCCCTTTGCTTTCAAAGAATTTAAGAAACATAGTGCGTAGTTCGTTGCCAGTGTACATGATGTGTTCCTCCTATGCTATGTATTCATGACGGGCTGCAGCCCGCCTATTTGACCACTTCCGGCCTACCAGCCGGTGGCAAGCCAAAATAGAAAAACCCCTCCCTAAAAGCAGGGACGGGATTACCGCGGTACCACCCTGGTTACCGTTCCTGAGACGCATAATATTCACGACTGTCTCAGGTCAGGTCAACTCAGCCGACAGCGTACTGCTGTTACCCTCAACACTCAAATCGTGCCAGACAACAGGAGGCTGCCCCTGCACTTAACGCGTGCCACGGCAAGTTTTGCTTGCCCTCAGAACTAGCTTTCATATCAAGAGTTGAGCCCCTCACACCCACCGGAGCCTCGCTGCACACAACCCCAAAATACTACTCATTTCCTCATCGGTTTTTAACAATTTTTCTCAAGTATATACGAAATCCGACTTTCTTGTCAACACGCAGCCATTTCGCCATTAAATCTCCGGTGCCACCAAGCGCAGGTAAAAATGCCGGATCACCACTCTTAGTACCGCTGCCACAGGTACTGCTATGAGCATTCCCCAAACCCCGGCAATCTCCCCTCCTGCGAGCAAGGCAAAAATAATCCACAGGGGATGAAGCCCGACACTTTCTCCCATGATTTTAGGGGAAATTACATTTGATTCCAACTGCTGTACAATTAGAATAACAAGCAATACCTTTAACGCCATCCAGGGAGAGTTAATCAAGCCTAAAGCCACCGATGGCACCGCTCCGATCACCGGCCCAAAATACGGAATTAGGTCAGAAACTCCACAAATCACTCCAATCAGAAGGGCATATTCCATCCCCAGCAATTTAACCCCGATACCTGTCAGAACCCCGACGATCACCGCAACCACCAAATTCCCGCGCACAAAACGTCTGATCACGTGGCTTATATCCCGCCACACCCGCTGCCATTCCAAACGCCAGCGTTGCTGAACCAGCCGGGCAAATCCTGCTTCCAGCCGATGCCAATCCGCCAGAAAATAAATCGCTAAGACCGGGGAGAGTATGAATAAGCTCAGGGAAGCCAAAAACTCAGGCAGATGGCTTAGAAAATATTGCAACTTCTCAGCCAGGTAGTCCTCCCCCCGCCCGAGGTGCTGATCAAAAACCGTGACCACTCGATTCGGCAAGCCTGTACTGCGGAAGGCCTTGCGCAGATCCTGAACCTGCTTATCCAGGGACTGCATGAATTGGGGGAGGACCACTGATAATTTAGCAAGCTCATTATAAAGGAGTGGGAGTACCAGAAAAATAACAAGCGCTAAGGCAGCGAGAATCCCGACAAAAACTACAGCAATCGCCGTACGCCTGCTTAAGTGATGGCGTTCAAGCCAGTTCACCAGCGGGCAGAGCAGATACGCCAAGACAAAGGCCGCGATGAAAGGGCCTAGAATTTCGCGCACCCTAAAGAGCAGAAACACTCCTAACACCATTAGGACTGCAAAGAAAATCCAGCGCCAGCTCTCTTTCTTCATACTTATCCGCCCCCGTTCTCTACCAAGAAAAAAGCGCGCCAAGCGCGCTCAAGTTCAATTCATCTGATTTTCTGTGCCCACCAAGGAAGGTCTGATGCATTTTCCTCATTCTACAGCCGTCTGTGTAATTCCCGGATCCATAATCGGCTCATCCCAAGCAACGAGAGAACCGTCTTCAGCCAGGTCGTAAATTACAACCCGGTCTTCCTGGGTAGTGAATTCAACATAACAATCCCAGCAGTAAAACTGCTCCACACCGACCTTGCCAATGGCACGGCCTCCGCACACTGGACAGTTCATGACAGTGAACCCCCTTTGTTATCTTCTTCCCAGGGGGATACCTGGTCATCAACGATCAAGATATCTTTCCCGTCCACCATAACTTGTTGCTCCAGAATAGCTCCCCTACCGTGGATGAGATCCGCAAAAAGCCCATCCGAGACTTCAAATCCTACAATGTGTTGTGCCGAATCATCGAGGAAAACATCTTCAATCGTTCCCCTTGAGTCCCCACCTTGGGTGTAAACCTGGTTACCTACCTTCTCAGACCACTTGGTGCCGCTTAACTCGTCGACAGTGTAGTCATTGACAGTCAGAGCGTCTTTACCCACGGCAGCCACGGTTAGGCGCGGAATTCCTTTATTATTCTGGAAAAAGTGCGCACCTTCCAGCAGAAAGCCGGTCACCTCATCAGTTTCTTCGTTAAAGGTGAGATCTTGCACCCATCCTACCTGTTCTCCGGTCTTCAAGTCAAGAACCGGCAACCCCACGATTTCCCGCGTACGCCGCATACTCCTCCTCCTTGTAAAAGCCTTTTCTTAAACTAAAGCATGCCCAGACATTCAAATATTCATGCATAATATGGAAAAAAATCTTCTTTAGCTTATCTTACAACTCCCCTCGGATCAGAAACAATCTTCCCGCCCCCTATCACAATATCTCCTTGATAAAAGACTATCGCTTGGCCAGGGGTCACCGCCCGCTGGGGGGAATCAAAAACTACTTTTAAGGGTTGAGTTAAACCCGGCGGGTACACAACCGCCGGAGCCGGGTGGGCTTTATAGCGGATTTTACCTTCCACTTCAAGCGGCTCTACGAGATCCTCGATCGCAATCCAGTTCAAATCCGTTACCCAGAGCGTGTCCGTGTAAACTTCCGGGTCTTCCCCCAACACCACTTCATTACGCTCCGGATTAAGGCCAATAACAAACATCGGCTTGCCAAAGGTTACGCCCAGCCCTTTGCGCTGCCCGATCGTGTAGTTAATAAGCCCGCGGTGCTGCCCCAAGATACGCCCCTCTTTGTCCACAAAATTCCCGGGTACTGTTTTTTGCCCCACCCGTTCCTGGACGAAGGAAGCATAGTCATCATCCGGAACAAAGCAAATCTCCTGGCTGTCAGGCTTGTCAGCCACGGCTAAAAGCCCTCTTTCCCTCGCCATTTCGCGCACATGTTCCTTCGTATACTCGGCCAGTGGAAAAAGGGTGTGGGCAAGCTGTTCCTGAGTCAGCATATACAGAGCATACGTCTGGTCTTTAGACTCATCCGCACCTTTGCTTAAGAGAAAGCGCCCTGAGTCCGGATCCCGTAAGACCTGGGCATAGTGTCCGGTCGCTATGTACTCGGCCCCCAGCCCGCGCGCCTTCCTTAGCAATTCCCCAAACTTGACATAGCGGTTGCAAGCCAAGCAGGGATTGGGCGTAAATCCGGTTAAGTAAGACTCAGTAAAATAGTCCACTACTGTTTCTTCGAAGTAAGAGCGAAAGTTAAGGACATAATGGGGAATACCTAGCTGGAAAGCCACCCTGCGCGCATCATCAATCGCTGAGATGGAGCAGCAGCCCCCCTCGACTTCGGGCCCGGCCGACTTCCAGATTTGCAACGTAACCCCGATCACATCATATCCTTCTTTTTTAAGCAAAGCGGCGGCCATGGAACTGTCCACACCGCCGCTCATTCCCACTACTACTTTAGGTTTGTCCGACAGGGTCATACAAATCTATCCCTTTTGCTTTTCTTTTTCATGGTAATCTTTAATCGCTTCGTGAAGAGCATCGGCTGCGAGATTAGAACAGTGCAATTTATTGGCAGGCAGGCCGTCCAAGGCCTCAGCAACCGCAGCATTCGTAATTGTCAAAGCTTCCTCGATCGTTTTTCCTTTGACCATTTCTGTCACCATGCTGCTGGTAGCAACAGCTGCACCACAGCCGAAAGTTTTAAACTTAACATCCTTAATAGTGTTGCCTTCAATATCCAAGTAGATACGCATAATATCGCCGCATTTGGCGTTCCCTACTTCCCCTACGCCATCAGCGTCCGGAATCTCACCCACATTGCGCGGATTCATGAAATGATCCATTACTTTAGCTGAGTACATCTCTTTTCACCCCTCTACAGTGCTTGTTTAGCTTTAGCCTGATCATAAAGCGGAGACATCATGCGCAGACGCTCAACTATTTTTGGCAGCTGCTCTAAGACATAATCCACATCTGCTTCCGTATTCTGCCTGCCTAAAGAAAACCGCAGGGAGCCGTGGGCAATCTCATGAGGCATGCCCATGGCCAACAAAACGTGGGAGGGATCAAGCGAGCCGGAAGTACAGGCTGAACCGCTCGAAGCCGCGATTCCTAGCATGTCAAGGCTTAAAAGCAGGGATTCCCCTTCCACAAATTGAATACTGACATTAACATTGTTCGGCAGGCGGGAGTCGCCTTGGGGGCCGTTCACTTTTACATAGTCTATCCTCTCAAGTATCCCTTGCAAAAGCCTGTCCCGCAGGACTTTTAGTTCTGCGGTCTCTGCCGCCAGCCGCTGGCCGGCTAACTCACACGCCTTGCCAAAGCCAATGATGCCGGGCGCATTTTCCGTCCCTGAACGGCGTTTTTTCTCCTGCCCGCCTCCGTGAAAGAGGGGAGCAAGCCGTACGCCTTTACGAATATAAAGCGCGCCTACACCCTTCGGTCCATAGATTTTGTGACTCGAGATCGTCATAAGATCAGCATTTATTTCTTTGACATTTATCGAAATCTTACCTAGAGACTGTACGGCATCCACGTGGAACAGAACGTTATGCTCTTTAGCAAGCTTCCCGATTTCCGCCACCGGCTGAATTGTTCCAACTTCATTGTTGGCGTGCATCACGCTTATGAGGATAGTATCCGGTCGTATTGCCTTAGCCACATCTTCAACCGAGATGATCCCGTCCTCATTCACGGGAAGTATTGTCAGTTCAAAACCGTTCTTGGCTAAATATTCACAGGTGTCGAGGACCGCGTGGTGCTCTACCGCACTGGTTATGATATGTTTTCCTTTCTTGCGGTAAGTGTCCGCAGCACCCAAGATAGCCATATTGTCTGCCTCGGTGCCACCGCTGGTAAACGTTATTTCCTCAGGCTTAGCTCCAATAAGCTCTGCCACCTGACACCGCGCCTCTTCCACGGCATGCCTGACCTCTTGGCCGAAACTATGGATACTGGAAGGATTTCCGTACTTCTCGGTATAATAGGTCATAATTAAAGATGCAACTTCCGGGTCAACGGGTGTAGTCGCACTATGGTCCATATATACACGCCGCATCTTCATTCCTCCTTCGAATTCCGGTATACTAATTTGGTAATTAAAACCCCTCATTGCCTAACACCCGAGTGTTAGATATAGTACATATAAAGCCTGCGGTCGGCTTCCTTCTGTTCTGAGTCCTTAACCATATCTTCGAGCGTAATAGAATCAAGCACCTCCGCAATGGAATCGCGGACCTTCTCCCACACTGACCTAGTCACGCAATAGTCCGCCTTGGAGCAACATTCCGGATCTTCTTCCGCGACACAGTCCACAGGCGCAATCGGCCCCTCCAAGACGCGGATTACATCCCCAATTCTAATCTTGCCTGCTTCCCGTCCCAGAACATAACCGCCTTGGGCTCCGCGTACACTCTTAACCAAGCCGGCCTTGCGCAAACCGGAAATAAGCTGTTCTAAATAGTGTTCGGAAATCTCCTGGCGCTCAGCAATACTTTTAAGGGAAATCGGCCCTTCCCCGAAATGCTGGGCTAAATCAAACATGGCCTTCAGTCCGTAACGACCTTTGGTCGAGAGCTTCAACACCCTCACCTCTTTTCCGTTACTTTATTTTTCTCTTACTTTAATGATAGATAATTTTTATATTGATATCTTATTAAAGTAGTCGGGATTTGTCAAGGCAATTCTTATCAATATGCTATAATATGTTCGGACAAGCATCTTCCTATGCTGCCTATCTAACTTTTACATAACAATGTTCAGGCTAGCGCAAATCCTTTTGCATATGAGACAAAGTTTATTGCTGTTTTATTAAATCTAAACTCTTACGAAAGGAATGCTTACTATGGATCTGTTTTCAAGCAGTTTTGACCAAAACCAGGTGGCCCCTCTGGCGGAACGTATGCGCCCGCGCACTCTGGACGAATATATCGGACAAAGCCATATTCTTGGACCGGGCAAGCTTTTACGGAGGGCTGTGGAGGCAGACCGCGTCACTTCTCTCATCCTGTACGGACCGCCCGGAACAGGAAAAACATCCTTGGCTTATGTCATTTCGCAGCAAACAGCTTCGCGTTTTGTCAAAATTAACGCCGTCGCGGCCGGAGTAAAAGAAATCCGGGAAATAATCCAGGAAGCCACGGACCAGCTGCACCTATATGGCAAACGCACCTTGGTTTTCTGTGATGAGGTTCACCGCTTTAACAAAGGCCAGCAAGACGCCCTGCTTCCTGCTGTGGAAAACGGGACCATAACTTTTATCGGGGCTACTACGGAAAACCCTTTTTTCGAACTCAATTCCGCACTCCTCAGCCGCTCGACTCTTTTCCGGTTAGAAACTTTATCTGCGGATGAAATCCGGCGCGGGCTCGAACTTGCCCTGTACGACCAGGAAAGAGGCCTTGGGAATTATCATGTTGAAATCCTGCCCGAGGCCTGGGAGCACTGGATGAATTACGCCAACGGGGATCTGCGCCGCGCCCTTAATGCCCTGGAACTAGCAGTGCTTACCACTTTACCCGTTGACGGCACCCGCCGCATTGATCTCAAGGTTGCCGAGGAATCGATTCAACAACGGGCTTTGCGCTACGACAAAAGCGGAGATTATCACTATGACATAATCTCCGCCTTCATTAAAAGTATGCGCGGCTCTGATCCGGATGCCGCTCTGTATTGGCTCGCAGTCCTGCTGGAGTCCGGAGAAGATCCCCGTTTTATCATGCGCCGGATTTTAGTCCATGCTTCTGAAGATGTCGGCCTCGCCGACCCGCAGGCGATGCTGCAAGCCCAGGCGGCTGCCATCGCTTTAGAGTGGCTCGGCCTGCCGGAGGCACGCATCCCGATGGCCCAGGCTGTCCTTGCCATCACCACTGCTCCCAAGAGTAACAGTGCGATTGTGGGCATCGACAGTGCCCTCGAATATGTCCGCACCCATCCTAGCGGAGAAGTCCCCCTCCACCTGCGCGACTCCCATTACCCGGGGGGCCAGAAACTTGGACATGGCAAAGGATATCTCTATCCCCATCCCTACCCGGGACATTGGGTTGCACAGGATTACCTCCCATCTGATGTTAAAGGCCAGGTCTTTTTTACCCCTTCCGGGATGGGAAAGGATCAATTCCAGAACCCTGGGGGAAAGCCGAAACTCTGACACTCTCTATTCTGACATTATCTCCTTCAAAGCTTTTATAAGTTTGACGGCATCCTCTTCTCCCACATCCTCATGCGTCACAAAGCGTACTTTTTGTGGTCCGAAATCAGTTGCCAAGATTCCGTGTTCACGCAGCTTATTTAGTAGGGCTTGCGCAGTGCCCCAGGCCGGATCCACAGACGCAACCACAATATTTGTTTGAAGCCGCTCCAAGTCTACTTCAAGCGCGGGCATTTGTGGCAATTCCCGCCCGATATTACGGGCCAAAGCGTGGTCTTCAGCCAAACGGTCCACCATCTTTTCCAGGGCTATGATCCCTGCTGCCGCCAGGACTCCCGCCTGGCGCATACCGCCCCCCAGCATTTTGCGCCATTTGCGTGCCCGCGCGACAAACTCCTTGCTCCCGGCTACCATGGACCCGACCGGAGCCCCCAACCCTTTGGATAGGCAAAACTGCACGGAATCTACCGGAGCAGTTAGCTCCCTGACGTCGACCCCTTGGGCGACAGCGGCGTTAAAGATGCGGGCACCGTCCACATGTACCCTAAGTCCCGCTTCTTTGGCAGCAGCGGCAACCTCAGCTACTTGAACAGGCGTCCAGTATGTCCCACCGGCCCGGTTATGCGTGTTTTCCAGGCACAGCAAAGAAGTCCTGGGAAAATGGATGTTGTCTCCGCGCAAGGCCTCGTGCACAGCTTCGGCGCTGAAAATTCCCCCTTCACTTTCTAAGAGCCTGGGAATCAACCCGCCCAAAGCGGACATGCCCCCGACTTCGTAATAATATATATGCGACTCCTTTTCGAGCAGCACTTCGTCCCCTTTTTGCGTATGGGCCAACACCGCCACCAGGTTGCCCTGCGTGCCGCTGGTCACGAACAGAGCCGCTTCTTTTCCTACTTTTGCCGCTGCTAAGGCTTCCAGGCGGTTAACGCTCGGATCCTCCCCGTAAACATCATCCCCGACTTCCGCTTGTGCCATCGCTTCCCGCATTTCAGCCGTTGGCAGCGTCACCGTGTCACTGCGAAAGTTGATCCAATTTTGCTCCATCTCCGGTTCCCCTTTCTGTATTCCTCTGTTGCCATAAATGCAGTGCTAGCTTTTTGTTAATTGTACTACTTTTTTGGGTTTAACCCCAGTGTCGAACATTGTTTTTATGTCTCTATCTCTTAATGACTTAAATAAGGCGATGCCAGAAGCGGCACCGCCTTAAACAGCATATTAACATATTTTTTATTAAGACTATAGCAACTCTATTTAAGCGTGGGCATTGAGCATTTTAGCAAGTTCGGCTTTCGGACGGAAGCCGATGATCTTGTCTACCATCTTGCCACCTTTGAAGATGCCGAGGGTAGGAATGCTCATAATTCCGTACTGACTGGCTACCGGGCCGTGCTCATCCACATTAAGCTTACCGACGACGATTTTGTCCACATATTCATCAGCCAATTCTGCCACGATCGGAGCTACCATGCGGCAGGGGCTGCACCATTCAGCCCAAAAATCCACCAGTACCGGTTTGTCACAATTCAGAACGTCTTGATTCCAATTTGCTGTCGTAAAAGTTTTAATGTTTGCTCCTGCCATGCAAAATCCCTCCTTAGTTATACCGTAACGTCAATTATTACTTGACAAACTTGGTCAGTACCCCAATCAGTTCTTCAATTGCGCCTTCCTTATTTTGAACATCCACCGCATTTGTTAAACATTGACGGGAGTGGTTTTCGAACACAATCGTGCCCACTTTATGAACGGCAGCCCGCACTGCTGCCACTTGAACCAGGACATCCACACAGTTCTTGTCACTTTCCACCATGCGCTGCAGCCCTTTAACCTGTCCCTCAATTTTTTTCAGGCGCCGGATAAGATCGTCTTTGGAGTCTGTATACGGTGTAGTATCCATAAATATCCCTCCGATACCCTTAGGGGGTAACTCCTTTATCATTATACTGGTAAAGTTTTCTGCTGTCAAACAGTTCTTTTACTTTTCCTACTCGTACTATTATTTTGTGCTAACCGTTACAATATCCGTCTTGATGTGTAATTCTTTTAGTTGTTTGAGTGCCACGGCTGAGGGTGCCTGCGTGAGCAAGTCGGTCGCACTCTGAGTTTTGGGAAAAGCGATGACATCCCGGATGCTTTCCCTTTCTGTCAGCAGCATCACCAGGCGGTCCAGGCCAAAAGCAATCCCGCCATGGGGAGGAGTTCCATACTCAAAGGCTTCCAACAAGAACCCGAATTTAGAGTTGGCCTCCTCTTCCGACATCCCAAGTAAACTGAACATTTGCTCCTGAACTTCCCGGCGGTAAATCCGGATGCTGCCGCCGCCAAGTTCAACCCCGTTTAAGATAAGGTCATAAGCCTTGGCCCTGGACCTTAACGGTTCAGAATCAAGCAGCGGCAAGTCCTCATCCATGGGAGCAGTAAATGGATGATGAATCGCTACATAACGTTTTTCCGCCTCATCATATTCAAGCAAAGGAAACTCTGTGACCCAAAGGAAATTACGCACCCCTTCCGGAATTAAGTTCAAGCGTTTGCCGAGTTCGAGGCGCAAATGGCCCAAGGCATCAGCGACGATCCCGTCCTTATCCGCGACAAAGAACAGGATGTCCCCGGTTTCCCCCCGCATCTGTTTAATCAGCCTTTGCATTTCCTCATCCGCAAAGAATTTGGTTATGGGTGATTTGAGACCTTCCTCGGCAATGACAATATAGGCCAAGCCCTTGGCCCCGTACTGGCTGACAAACTTCACCAAGCCGTCTAATTCCCGGCGCGGCATGTCGGCGCAGCCTTTGGCGCAAATCCCTTTGACCCTGCCGCCTTTGGCAATGACATCGGCAAAGACCTTGAAATTGCAGTCTTTTACTACTTCCTCGACATCGATGAGCTCCATGCCAAAACGGGTATCCGGCTTATCTGAGCCGAACCGCTCCATCGCCTCCCGGTAAGTTAAGCGGGGAAACGGGATCTGAACACTGATGCCCGCCGCTCCGGAAAATATCTCTTTAATAAGCTCTTCCATAAGCGGGAGGATGTCCTCCACCTCGACAAAAGACATCTCCACATCTAGCTGGGTAAACTCCGGCTGCCGATCCGCTCTTAAATCCTCATCCCTGAAACAGCGTGCAATTTGGAAGTACTTCTCCATCCCGGAAACCATTAAGAGCTGTTTAAAAAGCTGGGGAGACTGGGGCAGAGCATAAAACTCCCCGGGATGCACCCGGCTCGGAACCAGGTAATCCCTGGCTCCTTCAGGCGTTGATTTCGTAAGCATGGGAGTCTCGATCTCCCAGAATCCCTGCTTGTCTAGGAAGGTGCGCATAATTTGCGTCACTTGGTGCCGGGTTTTGAATACTTCCTGCATTTCCGGCCTGCGCAAATCCAGGTAGCGATGTTTAAGGCGCAGCATTTCATCCACATCAACCTCGTCCTGAATATAGAAAGGAGGGGTTTTGGAGGAGTTCAAAACCTGGAGGGACTCTGCATAGACTTCGATTCCCCCGGTGGGCAGGCTGGAATTTTCCGTTCCTTCCGGACGGGCACTGACCTTGCCGTAAATGGATACCACATATTCGTTGCGCAAACCCTCAGCTTTGGCAAAATCCGCGCCGATATCCGGATCAAATACGACCTGAACTAAGCCTGAACGGTCCCTTAAATCGACGAAGATGAGGCCGCCGTGATCGCGCCGCCGCTGAACCCAGCCCAAGAGACGGACTTTTTGTCCTAAATCTTCAATTCTTAAAGATCCACCTTCTACTCTTTCCTGCAGCATTGTCATGCTTTTACACCCTCTCCGAATTTATCTTTAAGCACGGATACAACTTGACTTAGGGCAACTTCTTCCTGTTCTCCGACCCTTAAATTCCTAAGGATCGCCCTGCCTTTACTGAGTTCTTCTTCCCCTAAGATCAAGGCAAATTTAACACCTTCACGGTCAGCCGCTTTGAGCTGGGCCTTAAGACTGCGCCCTAACAGGTCGATACTCGCAGGAATCCCGGCTTCCCGCAGCGCATTCACTAAGGCAAACCCATGTCTCTGGGCTTGTTGTCCGAGAGCGATAATCATTGCATACCCCGCTTTTTCGAATTCCGGCATCTTCTGTTGCACTTCAATCGCTGCTAACGCCCGCTCCATACCCATGGCAAAGCCGATTCCCGGTGTTGCCGGTCCCCCGATCTCCTCCACCAGCCCGTCATAGCGGCCACCGCCGCAAATGGCGCTCTGAGCCCCAATTTCCTCCACCAAGACTTCAAAAGCGGTCTTGCGGTAATAATCGAGGCCGCGCACCAGGCGGGGATCTACTTTATAAACAACGCCGGCTGCCTCCAGCAGTTCCTTGAGTTGTTCAAAGTGGCTCTTGCAATCATCGCAGAGCATGTCCAAGGTCGTAGGAGCCCCTTTGGTAATCTCCTGGCAGGACGGGTTTTTGCAATCCAAAATCCGCATGGGATTGCGTTCCAGCCGATCCTGGCAGTCCCGGCAGAGTTCATGACTGCGGGGCTTCAGAAACTCTAACAGCTTGTCTTTATGTTGAGCCCGGCAAGTCGGGCAGCCGACAGAATTAATATGCACTTCCAGCCCTGTAAGCCCTAAGCGCTGATACAGGGTCCACACCAGGCTGATAACCTCCGCATCGACCACAGGCTTGTCCGCCCCTAAAACCTCAATTCCGAACTGGTGGAATTGGCGAAAGCGCCCAGCCTGAGGCCTTTCATAGCGAAACATCGGCCCGATATAATAAAGCTTTACCGGCTGAGGCCAGGCATAAAGCTTATTTTCCGCATAGGCACGGCAAACCGCAGCCGTCAGCTCCGGGCGCAGCGTAATCGAGCGCTCCCCTTTGTCCAGAAAAGTGTACATCTCTTTGTTTACAATGTCTGTCGTTTCTCCCACTCCGCGCTGGAAAAGTTCAGTAGCCTCGAAGAGAGGAGTGCGGATTTCTTCATAGCCGTATTCACGGCAAACTGCACGAATTGTGTCCTCAAGGTACTGCCACTTTTCAACCGTTCCCGGCAGTATGTCCTGAGTCCCTTTTGGGCGCTGAATTGCCATACCTGTTCCCCCTTATCAAAGAGTAATAAAAGTTATTAGTTACGTGCTTAGTGTTTTACACACTTCATATTATAAAAGGGCTCTGGGAAAAACATTAAAAAAAGTCCCCTCCCTTGCCTATTGCAAGGGACGAGAACTTCTCGTGGTGCCACCCTCATTGACGGATACTTTCCGTCCACTCTTACGGTTGTTAACGAAACCACCCGGACTAAAATCCCCTCCTCAGGCTGTCCCGCGCTGCGTCTCCCAGGCCGGTCTCAGTTAGTCGGCCTTCCCTGGAGAGAGATGATGCATTGCCTTGTCCCAAGGGTTAATAGGTCATTTAGTTATACCTTATCATGTATTTTTCATAATATCAAAGGAGAGGAAAGCTGTCAACACGCATGCACGCATATAAACCCGCACAATGTCTGACGACTGCTCCACTGGGCGGCAGTCCACTGGAACAAATAGCGCGGTCCGTCCCCTCGGAGGAACTCCAGCGCAAACCTGCCGCTGGAATACTCCAACGAAGGTTTTTCGAGGCTCAATCACACAGCTTTCGCACTCGCTGTCTACGCTTCACGCTAGAAATCGCTTCCTACCGCGCAAAACTCGCTTCCGGCTGTTGACCAAACTTTACCGGGCAGGGTACTTCCTCCCTGCTAGGTTCCTACTAAAGGTTTCAGCCTAAAGGCATTCCCCTTTACCAGACTTATCCTAGCGCAATGACGCTTACGACCCAAGTGATTCTTAATTGCGCTCTGCAGAAGGTGCGTGTAACTCTAGTGCTTCCCTCGCCATCATAAATGCTTCTTCCAAATGAATCTCCTTCGGTAATACACAAGACCATTTGCATTAAACCCTTTCAAATTCAATTTTTATTAGTTTAGTTGATAATTGACATGAAGAGAGTTATAATACAATTACTACATTGCGTAGTACCATAGCATGTAGTATTACAGGTAATCGTATTCGTGTTAGGAGCGCAACTGCAGAAGAGAGGTGATTGTTCATGACTCCCTTTGGTTTTGATTTTAGAACCAGGAAACAAGGCTTGGAAAAAGTATTGGGACCGTTAGAAAGTGAGATCATGGACCTTATCTGGTCCAAAGGTCGGGTGACCGTACGAGAAATTCATGAGGCATTGTTAGCTAATTCGGACAAAAGTATTGCTTACACGACAGTAATGACAACAATGACTCGCTTGGCAAAGAAAGATATTCTCAAAGCTTTCACAGAGGGAAATGCTTATTCTTACGAAGCGGCCTACCCTAAAGAAGAATTTCTGAATACGGTTGTAGGTGAAGTAGTTGACGGGTTGATTGATGATTTTTCCGAACCGGCTGTAGCGCATTTTATCGAGAAAATCAAGTCAGTCGATCCGATCAAACTAAAGCAGCTTGAGGATCTCATTCATAAACAGAAAGACTAATAACTTCACTAATCTATAGACGCTTACGATTACTAAAGATTTTACCAGTGTTCATAAAGAAGAGAATTCTCTTTTGTAGATTAGTAAATCTTATCACATTAATAATAGTCATATAAAAATTATTGCAGAAAGAGGTGAGAGCCTATGATAAAGTCTCTAATAAAAATAAAGTCCGTCTCGATTATCCTCGTACTAACCCTTCTCCTCCCCATTGTGTCTCCATCATCCGTTCTCGCAGAAACCTCCGGACTTAAGGCAGTGGATTTCAATGTCATGGTTAAACCTGAGTACGACGATCCAAGAACACTGGTCATTTATGAAGGCAACTTCATCAATTCGGGAACAGAGATTATCAAGAAAAACACCCCTATTTCTTTTATTATCCCAAAGGATGCCACTGTTGGCATGGCGTGTGAGCTCAACGCCCAAGGTGGGCATGAGTGTCAACCTTACACGACGAAGGACCTTGGAGATAACAAAGTCCAACTCAGTTGGAATATTACTAAAGATCTTCAACCCAATCAAAAGTACCCTATTTTCCTCGAATTTTATTACGACAATAAAGCTGTAGCACCGAACAAAACATTCGATTATACCTTCACCCCGACTTACAATTTGGATAGTTTAAATCTCACCGTAACTGCTCCAAAGGCCTCTTCAAGCTTTGCGATTTCTCCTTCTGCTCCAACAACTCAACGCGATCAGGAGGGGCTAAACAACTACCTTTATAATTTCACGAATAAAGTTTCAGGCGATGCCGTAACGCTCAAGGTGAGTTATACCAAAAATGATAACAAACCCACGTTTGACAAACCTCAGACAGGCAACACCGACTCATCTACGGGTAGCAAGAGTACAAGTCCCCTAAACAATCCAGCGCTTTTAGTAGGCATGCTTATCTTTATAGGACTATTGGGTGTTTTGTTAGTGTACGGTTTGAAAAAGCCGGGCAAACCTCCCGTACCACCCAAAGGAAAATCGGACAAGAATCTATCGAACTCCAAGGGCACAAACACAAATAAAAATAAGAACAGTATTGCTACTCAGAAGAAAAAAATTCGTCAGATGCTTCTGGACGGCAAAATTAACGAAGAGACCTACAAAGAATTACTGCAGGATCTGAAAGAGGAGTAGGACTTATTCCTGGTCTGGAGGTGGTTTTTCTGAAAAACAAAAATGTAAAGATCATGTTAGGGATGGGCCTTATTGTCCTGGCTATTGCTTATCTTATCTTCTCTAGTATGCAAACGGCTACTGCAGCTTATTACATGACCGTTGAAGAGGCCTTAAACGGAAGTATCGAAGCAGGTAAATACTACCGCGTCGAAGGAAAAATCAATCTGGATGAGGTTAGCTATAATACAGCTAAAACCCCGGTTGAACTTAAATTCCAAATTTATGACGAAAAAGACGCGAGCAAGAAAATTACTGTGATTTTCAACGATGTCAAACCCGACAATTTCCAAGATGCAACGGCAGCTATCGTTCAAGGAAAATTTAATTCGGATGGGACTTTCCAAGCAGACACCCTAAACCTTAAATGCCCATCCAAATATGAACAGGAAAACCCCTCTCAAAATGAAGGAGTCATTACAAAATTCTTAAGATCCCTAGGGCTTAAACGCTAATTAAACCGCAAAGAAGGAGCGCTTATGAATGGCTGAAGCCGGTTATTTTTCCCTTGTCCTCGCCCTCATGCTAAGCCTCTATAGCATCATCGTCTTTATCATCGCTGCCCGGCGAGATAATCCCATTTTCCTGGCGAGCGCCAAAGGGGCTTCCCTTGGTGTTGCATTTTTCAGCTCAGTTGCTACAGTCATCTTGCTTTATTTTTTGATGACAGGGGAATATTCGATCAAATACGTTCATGACTATACCAGTAATGACCTCCCTATATTTTATCGTTTCGCTGCCTGGTGGGCTGGTAATGCCGGTTCCCTACTTCTCTGGCTTTTCTTACTCTCCTGGTATACCGTAATGGTTGCTTTCTCCAAAAAAGCTCAAAACCTCACACCCTACGCCAGCACAATCCTGCTTTTTAACTCCGCCTTTTTCCTCTTTATCTTGACTTTTCTCGTTAATCCTTTTGAAAGAGTTCCTGGCTGGTATCCGGGAGCTATTATTCCTGACGGAGCCGGGATGAATCCCCTGCTGCAAAATCCGGGTATGGTCTTTCATCCGGTGACTACCTACTTAGGATATGTTGGTTTTGCTGTTCCTTTCGCTTATGGCATGACCGCCCTCCTAACCAAAACTACCAATGATCAATGGATCAAGGTAACAAGACACTGGACCATTATCGCTTGGCTGTTCTTAACCCTAGGTAACCTCTGGGGTGCCCAGTGGGCTTATGCGGAATTAGGTTGGGGTGGGTACTGGGGTTGGGACCCTGTGGAAAACGCCTCTTTCATACCTTGGCTCACCGGCTCAGCCTTTCTACACTCAGTCATGATTCAAGAACGAAAAAATATGCTTAAAACTTGGAATGTCGTCCTTATAAGTGTTACTTACGTGCTCACACTTTTCGGAACCTTCCTTGTACGCAGCGGGGTTCTTACCTCGGTGCATGCATTTGGGAACAATGCTCTAGGGAGGTACTTCCTTATCTTTACTCTTCTTATGTTCTTCTTTTCTCTCGGCCTAATCATCCTCCGACGTGATTTATTGGTACAGGATGGAAGCTTTGAGTCTTTCCTCTCCAAAGAGAGTAGTTTTCTCATTAACAATCTGATTCTTATCGGCCTCGCAGTCGCCGTCTTCTTCGGAACCATCTATCCCTTAGTTTCCGAAGCAGTCCGGGGTGTTAAGGTATCTGTTGGCGCAAGCTTTTTTAACCCCGTCAGTGCCCCGTTAGGCATCGCCCTTTTCCTGCTCATGGGTATATGTCCTCTAATCGCCTGGCGGAAAGCTTCGCCAAAGAACCTGATCGATAACTTCCTGTGGCCGCTCCTCACCGCTCTTCTTTGCGCAGCACTTCTCTTTTTCCTCGGTGTTAGAAAGGGCTACGCTTTGCTCGGGTATGCCACAGCTACCTTTACGATCAGCACAATTATCCTGGAAATCCTCCGCGGTACCAAAATTCGGCACAAGCTATCGGGCGAGGGCTATCCCAAGGCTTTCCTCGGTCTGATGCTTAGAAATCGCAGAAGACATGGCGGATATATCATTCACCTAGGGTTGGTACTCATGCTCATCGCTATCGTAGGCTCACATACCGCCAACCTGGACATCACCAAAACCCTAAAACCCGGAGAGAGCCTGGATGTGGGAAAATACCACCTTACCTTCAACCAATTAGGGGAAAAATCGATCGGCACCTCCCGAGATGCTGTATTTGCTGATATCTCAGTTTTTGATAAAACGAAGGGCACACTTCTCGGTAGCGTGGAACCGCAAAAAGTGTTCTACCCAACCAACGAGCAGCCCATGACCGAAGTCGGTCTCCGTTCGACCCTGAGAGAGGATCTCTACATCATCTTGTCCACTTGGGAGCAAGATGGTTCGGCGACCTTCAAAATCATTATTAATCCGCTCGTGAGTTGGCTTTGGATCGGGGGATATGTCCTGATCTTTGGTGCAATTTTTGCCCTTTGGCCCGGACGCGGCAGCCAGACCGGTTCCAAATATTTAAGCACGATGAACCTATCCCAACACTTAGAAGGAGGCCGGGGATTATGAGCAAGTTTTTCCCTCTTTTGACCTTAGTCATGATGCTTCTTGCTCCTCAATCCCTCTCAGCTCAGGAAAGCTGGGAAACCCGACCCATTCCTACAGATGTTGAGGTAGGTGTTATCTGTGTCCTTGATGGCTGCATGATGAATCTCAATGTTTGCGAAACCCCAGCTGCCGAAAAACTGCGCCTCAACATCCGCGAGAAAATGTTTAAAGACGGTCTCAGCAAAGAACAAACGTATGCTTACCTTGTCCAAACGTATGGTGAAAAGGTTCTCGCAGCCCCTCCTAAGAGAGGCTTTAACTGGACGGTTTGGCTTGCTCCCTTTGTTGTGACAATCGGCGGAGGAGCTTTAATCTATCTGGGTCTCGAAAAATGGGTCCTTTCCTCCAGGGATAATGAGGAAGAAACGAACCCCGTGCCCATTGACCCCCAATACGAAAAGAAACTTGAGGAAGAAATCAAAAAGTACCTTTAATGAGGAGGATAGGCCTTGAATATCTTTATCATGATCCTGCTGACTCTGATCGCGCTGGTCCTGGTAAGCTACCCATTTATCCGGGGTACCCGAACCGCTAAACCCTTATTCGCCGGTCCTGATAACCCCAACATACCCGATCGGGAGATCATTCTTGGTACTTTAGGCGAGATTGAATTCGATTATCATATGAACAAACTCTCCCCGGATGATTACCAGAACCTTAAAAATATTTATTCCGGAGCAGCCATTCGGATTTTACAATCCGAAGAATCAATGAATCCTGCTAAGCAGGCGAATGCTGACATCGAAGCTGAGATTGAAGCTGAAATTGAAGCCGAATTACAAGCTCTTGGTAGCCAGTGTTCATTTTGCCATGCGCATTTGAAACCGGGTCAAGAACATTGTCATAACTGCGGTGAAAGACAATTTTGACTCTACGAAGAAAGGCGGGCCAGCGATGGGCAGATTGATTTTGACTCTATTTCTGATTTTCTCCTTTACGTTCGCCCCGATTTCTGCTGCAAATGCTGCCAGCCAGACCGGGGATTCCCAGCAAATCGAACTTCTTCAAGATCATATGATTATCTATCCTCAAGACGAAGGTATCGGAATTCAAGAAATTCTCCAATTAAAAAACACAGGGTCAGAGCCTTTCAAAGGCAACTCGCTTAAAGACTCTACGGGTCAAGAAAAAACAGGTTGGCTTTTTCCCTTGCCCAAGGGTTTTACCCAAGCTGAAATTGATAGCTTATCCGATAATGAATTTTCGATCATCAGCGAAGGGGTTCAGATCTATAAACCTATACCCCCAGGCGAAACTCAAATGATTATCCTTTACCGTATCCCATCCGCCTACCCGATCTCTTTCTCGAAGAAAGTTCCTTTTCCGACCCAGTCTTTTTTCCTGATCTCCCCTGACGCTTACCCTGTACAATCAGATACCCTGAAAACAGGGGACACGTTCCAATTCGACGGAACTTCGTATATTCAACTGGCGAGCGAAAATGTGGCAACAGGCACCCGCCTGAACTTCACCGTGGTTAAAGGGACAAGTTCTCTCACTCAAAATGGGAGTCGACTCGCGAATGGGTATAAAGTTACAGGTCATCCGAGTACCCATGTTGCGTTGTTCAATTCCGAACCGCTGGTCTATACAAATCCCCATATCTGGGCAATCTATCTTTTCGTCATGCTGGGTTTAGCTGTTGCAGCCTCCATACTCTTCTTCCGCCAAAAACGGAAGGGAAAAACCGAATTAAACTCAGTCGCCAATTCCGGAGTCGATCAGGAGGATCTTCTCTTCTTGAAACTGAAGCTTAAGCAAGATCGTCTCTTAGGGCGCCTCGAAGCTTTAGATGAAGATTATCAGTCCGGCAAAATTCCTGCCGACGAATATGAAGGAATTCGGAGCAACTATAAAAAGCTCCTCGTCCAGGTTAAACTTCAACTGAGGGAACTAGCCGAGGGTGAGGAGGCCAATTCATGATCGTTGCTCAAGGCCTCACGAAACGTATTGGCTCTAAACAAATCCTAAAAAGCATTGATCTCGAGATCAGACCTGGCGAGTTTGTCAGTTGTTTTGGACCCAATGGGGCCGGCAAAAGTACCACTATAAAGATTCTGGCCCTTCTCAGTAAACCATCAAACGGCGAGTTGTGGATAGCAGGTCAGAAAGCGGATACCTCCAACCCCGTTTTGCGTCGCAAAATTGGGGTGATTTCCCACAATTCTCTTCTGTATAACAACTTAACAGCACGTGAAAACCTTCTCTTCTATGGGCAAATGTACGAGGTAACAAATGTGAATAACCGGATCGCGGAACTGTTAGATGATGTCGGTTTAACTTATGCAGCCAACGACCTCGTCGGCACCTTTTCCCGCGGTATGCAACAAAGGCTTTCCATCGCCCGCTCGCTGATTCACGACCCGCCCATCCTGCTTATGGATGAACCTTATACCGGTCTGGACGAAATGGCAAAACATATCCTTAACACCATCCTGGGTAAACTCTCCGCCAGCAAGCATACGGTTTTCCTCATCACCCACGACTTTGATCAAGGCCTCGAACAAAGTGATCAGGCTCTCATCCTTGTCAGTGGCAAGATCGTTTTCCGCTGCCAACCTCAAAACACGACCCGGGAAGAATTCAGACAGCAATACTTAGCTTTCGCAGGGGGCTATTAAATGAAGGTTGTTCACAAACTTTACCTCCTGCTATGGAAGGAACTGAAAAACGAGTCCCGGGCCAAAGAAGTCCTCACTTCCATGCTCGTTTTTTCCCTGCTCGTTGTGACCACTTTTGGTTTTGCCTTGGAATTACCGCGGGAGGAAGTGGGCAAAATCCTGCCCGGTCTCATCTGGGTCACCTTGATATTTGCTGGACTCCTGGGGCTCAACCGATCCTTTGTAGCAGAAAAACAAAATGATTGTCTTTTAGGGCTGATGCTATGTCCTATTGACCGTAGTCTCATCTATTTTGCCAAAACCATCACCAACCTGGTTCTGATGGGAATCGTCGAGTTTGTCGCCATCCCCCTATTTTTTATCATGTTCAATTACCCCCTGCCCCAAAGCCCAGGCCTGTTCGTGCTTATCTTGGCTTTAGGCACCTATTGCTTTATCTCTGCCGGTACTTTTCTCGCAGCCTTAGCCGCCGGAACACGCACGAGCGAAATTTTACTGCCCGTTCTTCTCATTCCCTTAATCATTCCTGTACTTCTCAGTGCTGTTCTCATCACACAACAATCCCTCGGTTTGACCGTAACCGGTGTAAGTCTTTACCTTAAACTCCTCGTCACTTATGCAGTGGTCTTTACCGCCCTGCCAGCCCTTTTGTTCGACTATCTGCTGGAGGTGTAGCCAATATGACTAAACTCAAGAATCGCCTGCCGGAAAAACTCCTCTCTTGGTTAACTTTTTTCTCAGTATGGATTGCTCTTTACCTCGCTCTGGTTTATGCTCCTACGGAAAAAACGATGGGTGATATTCAAAGAATCTTTTATTTTCATGTGGCTTCAGCTTGGTTAGGTATGTTTGCCTTTCTCGTCGTCTTTGTGGCAAGTATCCTCTACCTGATAACGAAAGAATTCAAATGGGATATCTTTGCCAATACTTCCGCTGAAATTGGAGTTGTCTTTACCACCATCGTCTTAATCACCGGTCCCTTATGGGCCAGGCCGATCTGGCAAACCTGGTGGAGTTGGGATCCCCGGCTTACGACGACGTTAATCATGTGGTTCCTCTATTTGGCCTATGGTCGCATCCGCAAAGCAATCCCAGATGAAGAAAAGCGTGCCCGCTATGCCGCAATTTATGGGATTCTCGCCTTTATTGACGTCCCGATCGTCTTTTTTGCTATCCGTTGGTGGCGAACCATGCACCCTGGCGCCTTAATCAGCAGTAGTGGAATCGGTTTAGCCCCGGATATGAAACCTGCATTTTTCCTAAGCTTGATCTCTTTTACTCTGCTCTATTTCTACTTGATGAGTAAAAGTTATCGAATCGAGCGTCTCAGCATAGAACTCAAAACCTTACGTGAGCGTATCATTGGTGATCGGTAAAGAAAACTTACTTCAACTCATCGGATAAAAACCATAAAACGGAGGGGAGTTACTTGGATAGCTTATTCTATCTATTTATAGCCTACACTTTCATTTGGGCTCTCATCTTCTGGTATACCCGGCGCTTAGACAACCGCCTCAAAACAACTCAGGAAGAACTCACATTATTGAAAAAATCTTTACAAGACCGCTTCCCCACCGGAGGTTGATATGGAGAAAAAAGCTTTAAAACTTCTCGGGGCTGTCGCCGTGATATTGACGCTTCTCATAATCGCTTATACTATGACGGCAGCACTCAACGGAAACCGCTCAAGTAAACCTCAGGTTCAAGCAGCAACGGCTCAAAGTTCTACAAACAATCAAGCCTCTCCTGACAAAACTCAGCAAGCCAGCCAGCCTCTTGATTCTGAAACCGAGAAGTTATTTCCCTCTCAGCTGGCCGAAATGAACAGAATAGAGTTAATAGCAGGTGAGCAAGCACTTAAATCCGTATCGCTGCTCCATGGGAAGGATATCCCCATGCAGCGGGCTTATGTTGCAAACTATCAAGGCCAGGGAGACAAACAAATGACCATCTGGTACTCTGAAACCGGCAATCTCCAAGATGCCCAGCTTCTCTTCCAATCCATGGACCAGAAAATGCCCAACTCAGATGCCTTCAAGGATTATAAAACGGTTAAACTCGATAATCAGGAATACAAATTCGTCACGGGTATGGGTCAAGATCACTATTATTGGCTCAAAGGCAACCGCGTGCTCTGGATTGCTGTTCAAGGAAGCGATAGCCTGAATGTCCTGAAGGAAATCATTCCCTTGTATTAAACCTTAAAAATTCAGTTGACCTCTGGAGCTCTTGTTCCGCGAGTTCAGATTCACTCATTTTAATTTAAGACATGGTAAATCCTTACAATGTCTTACTGGATGCTTTCAGCAGGCTTTAGGTAAATTGATGGGTCAAAACCTGCCCACTGCACCATGTCCAAAGCCTGGCGATTCAAATTGCTCGGGAAATATCGTTGCCCTTGCACAACGACAACTTCTATTGTGGCTAGCACCTCCAGAATTGTTGCTATTGATGGAGTGTCAGTCTTCTTATTTCCCGGTAACTGGACAAATTCATTTCGTTCCTTAAGACTCTGTCGTACCCGATACTCAAGGTAAGATGCCAACATGAGCACCAAAATAAACACATATCCCAGCGCATGGATTCGTTTCTTGCTCTTTAGAAAAACCGGCCCTAGGTACACCGGACTTTTCAAAAACCGAAACTTCGTTTCGATCAAGATTTGACGCTTGTATTCAGCTAAAATGGCTGCCGGAGTATATTTCTGTTGATCCCGTATGGAGTAAATGAGCACGAAGGTTGATTCCAATTGGCGCAGCCGTTCAAAAAGATCAGGATTCAAGTCTCCTATTGTGCAGTTAACTCGGTAACTAACCGTCTCGATCGGTTGTTCACCTTTCTTCGGGCGTCCCTTATGTGCATAGGTTGTGACAGTCTGGCACTCCACTGTTCCAGAAAATGAGTAGCTTAGCTTAGCAACCTCTTTGGCAAAAGCTTGGAGAGCGCTCTGGGCATCCGGTTCACAGGCAAAAGCTGTGGAAGTTAGGTTTTTCGCCTTGCGTTCCAATTCTTCTTTCTGTTTGCTTATCCTCTTAATCAAGGTTTTCTCCTTGCTGGCTTCCAGCATGCTAGAGTGAACGACCAGGAAGTTGTATGCTCGATCATCCAGTTTTCTTTGTACCGGAAATACCCGATAGCGAGCTGCCTGGTTGGCATTACTACTCGCTAGCATCCCGATGTCCTGCCAATCGTCTTGGTCCCATGCCAACTGTTTTAATTCCCTGGCTAAGCCAAAGGTTTCGGGAAACCTAGAGATAAACTGCACCTCCTGTCCGGCTAAGCGCTTTAAGCCTCCGGTAGAAATCAGGGCACAATCGGCGATAAAGATGACGTCTTTGAATCCTTGCTTGGTGAAAAGCTCCTGTATCTTGAGAGCAGCATCCGGATTCCACTCTACGTCAGCTTTATTGCCGGCTAATAATTCACCCATTATGACTAATCCATGTTCCTGAACAGCGGCACCAAGTTTGAACTGTTTCAGATCGGGGCGCAGATCCTTACTAAACCCGTGATTAATCTCAAATTCATCATGGGCCTGACCGGTATACGCCCCCTGGACGGACTTTGATGTCGTATCAAAATGAACAACATTTATGCCAAGGGAGTGTGCCTGGAGTAAGGATAGGGAAACTGTACTGACCAATTGTTCCATCGATACCTCGGCAAGCTTATCCAAGGCGTGGCCATAAGCATCATCATTAAGTTGTTCAACACTGAGTTCAACATCAGCGAATAAACTTGGCAAGTCTTGTTGGGCCCAGAATTGTTCGATCTTCCACAGGGGTTTGCGGCCACAAAGAATACAAATCACCAAGGTTTCAATGAGCAAACCGGGAGAAATCTTTGAATTAGCTTCTTTCCAGTGAACCATTTGGTTTACCGTCTGAGCGATTTTTGCCGTACGGCACAGGGCCGCAGCGACAGGAACACTTGATGCTCGTATGGTGCGGATATCAGCGAATGAATTCGTCATAATGTTACCTCCATGAAAATTTAGAGATAACATTCGACACGAAATAGCTGAAATCCTTTAAATGGAATAAAATAACTTTTCCCAAAATTTAACTTGCGGAATGTGAGCTGGAGGTGAATCCATGGCTAACTTAGAAGAAAAAAGAGCCCGTTTAGCGCTCAAAAACCAACGTAGCCAGAAACGTAAAAAAATCGTCCTTAGCTCCCTAGTAGGACTGCTAATTTTAGGAATTGCCGTGATCATACTCTCTACCCGAGAGAGTATTCCGGGCTTTGATGACAAATATTCAATCGGACGAAGCATGAAATATAAAGATAATGTGAAGATAGAAATGACGGAAATCAAACCGGAAATAGAGAATGGGCAAATTAAAATTCCCCTTGCCAGCTTAGAAAAAAGCTCAATTATCTATGCCATGTATGACCCTGACCGCGAAATCGGGAACGGTCAAAAGGGCTTACCCCTCATGGCCTACCTCACCCCTGCTGGAAGAGTAATGGTTGCCTCTAGTTTTTGTGAGCCCTGCTATTCCCGCAAATTCCATATTGAGGGGGATGTTTTGGTCTGCAATGTCTGCTACACCCGTTGGGCTTTAGCCGATCTGACAGGTTTAAGTGGCGGTTGTGTCAAATACCCCCCACAAGAAGTAAAATATACCGTCAATAAAGAAAAAGGAGAAATCGTAGTTAATGAAACTGATTTAAAGAACTGGAAACCACGCGATTATGATACCTTGACAACACAGGATATGAATAAAATCAATTAGGTAGAAACAACAAAGAAACAGGTAAACTTAGTTAACCTGCCCAACCCTCATTTTCATTTTTGTTTCAGTGCAAATGCCCAACTTTTCCTATACGTACAAGGCGCATCCAAGAACCTATAGATATGTAAGATGACAAAGATAAGTCGAATGACACGATACGGAGACAAAAGATTGATTATAGGTTATCGTCATATACACAGCTGCGAGTAGAAAAGCAACATATACTCCCAAAATAGTCCAATCCTGTAGCTTTAGTGTGGGCTCAGGCAACCATTTATGGTTTAAACAATGTTCGATTCTTGCCTCCAAGACGTACGTCACGCCCACGGCGAATCGTGGAGGTGTGAATTCGAATTTTATAAGTTTCAATAAGGCTGAGGCTAGGAATTGCTGGTCTACACCTAAACTTCTTTGTGCATATTTGTCTGCCTGCAGTTCCATGGTTACAGAAAAACTTTGCATTAACCGGGTAATTACGCCTAATGCAGAAACTTTATTAAACAAAGCCCTTAGCAAAAAAATCTTAAAGGGGTCCTTCTTCATAACATGACATTTTTCATGGAGCAAGACAGCCTTTAATTCCTTGGGTTCAAGCATTTCTACTAGACAGTCTGAGATCACTATCCTTGGTTTAAATAATCCAAAGGTAAAAGCAATGGGATAAGCTTCGGTAACGAATAGTAGCTTATTTAAAACACCAATCTCCTCAGCTGTTTCCTTCAAGCCTTTAGGCAATTTTTCTTTTCGGATTATCCTTTTCATAAAATCTTGGAAAACTCTTTTCTGATGCATACCAAACCCTATTACATGCTTTAACCAAAGCAGGAAAAGGATACCCGCTAATAAGCCTACCCCCTTATAAACTGTAGGTAAAGCCACAAGTTGGGTGCATTGACGTATAAATTTAGCCATCGGAGCGATTGTGAGAAAGGAACTGAAGATTCCTAAAAAGAGCAGAGAAGATATCCCAAAGAAACCTAAAAGCAGAAAAGTTCTATTGTTAAGCTGGGATAGCCTAGACAATAACATCTCCTCCTTTCATACTTATACACCATTCCAAGCAAAAGTTGATTCGGGTATTCCCAAATAGCGAACGATCTTCGGTTGGCTGTCGTTGAGCGGTTCGAGCAACCTCCGTATCGTTTTACCATTATCGATATAACATTGATACAAAATATTGTAAAATATCCGTAGTATCATCAATTGTGTTTGTTGTTTTTTGATCATGTTTCCGGTGCCAACGACCGTTTCATTTTCTTCCTTTGTTGGCGCAGAAAATGGATCAAGCCCCGGATTCCCTTTTCCCTTACCCAGTTCATAATTTCAACCCCACGCATCACTAAATTGTTGAGTAGATGAGCTAAACGTATGAGATAGTGATACCCTTTCATGGCTTGCCAATCATAGGAATAGGTATGTTCATATTCGTAACCCTGGTGCTTTTCGACAAGAAAGTTGTTTTCTAGGCTCCAGCGATACCGAGCTTCTAAATTGCAGTAGTTATGCACGTTGTTTTTTGTGAGAGCTTGGCTGGAAAGCCAAGCATGTCGGGACTGCTTCGTTATGATCTCTCCTTTTGAATTGAGTTCTTGCCAGCTTTCATGAGTGGTAACGTCAACCCTTCCAGAGTATAGACATAGTATTCATATTGATCCTCCGTTCCGGGAAGCCGTTTCTGCAGACACTCTTCACTCCAGCGATAGGGACGGCTCATTTTTCTGGTCCCATCGATTGCGATCAGATAATGCTTGGTAACTAAATATCGCCGTAGTTTTTTCCCACGCAGCAATTTCCGTAGGATATGGATAATAGCCTCTTCAAGCCTTTCTACTTCGATGTTTTGGAGTAAACGTTCTAAGGTGTCGGCGTGAGGCAATGTTTCTAGTTCCGGGAAAAGAGCCTTCAGATTTTCCGTAAAAATGGGTTCGGTCATGATCCGGTTGGCTTCACGGCGTGACCCGATCTGGTAAACAAAGAGCAAAAGACCGTACAGGAGAACCACGGTGAGTTTGTGTTTGACCGAGCCCGGTCGACGGGGATCCTCAATTTGGGCCAAGTCCTTTAGTAATCCTGGGAGCAGGGGACGCAGTATTTTAAGCTATGCTTCGATCATTTCCTGTCGGGCCGCTAGTTCTTCTTCAGGACTGTTGAGATAGCTCTTATGGTTGGGTAATGCAGGTGTTTCTTTGGGCTTAAGCCCTTGTTCCACTTGGTTTTGGTGAAGAACCCTGTAGAGAGCGTTCCGTTGTTGACGACAACTCGGTATCTTTGTTTTCATTTTATTCATGAGAATCTCCCCCCCTTCCCAGGCTTAACCCTTAAGGCCTGGCGAAAGTCTTTAACGAGGGCGGAGAGGAAAGGTATTCTCTATAACGGTCCATCCTTCCCCGACCTATGGTTTCTCCAATGTTTTGCCAGTTCGCTGCCAGATAACAGGTGCCCCGGTATTTTTCCCGATCCACAAATGTTTCAAGGAGAACCGGTTGATAACCATAACGTGCCTGCCAGTCCGAGCGAATCCGCTTGACGGACAGAGACAAAGCACGACTTGCCAGATTCTTAATATTGACCCAAGGGAAAATGAGAAAGCGGGTATTGTTGATAACCAGATGCAGTTTTTGACTACGGTCGGCCTGAGTCCATCCAATCCAGTTAGGAGCCTCTGGATTCGTCTTTGCCCCTGGGATAACGGGTTTCTCTAGACCCTTTATCGTCTTTCTTAACTCCGGTAGCTTGAGAAAGCCCAGTGTTTCTAATTTAGTGAGTAACTTACTGCATGACTCGACTTTAAGTCGACCGTTTGGAGAAAACCACTCTAAATTCTCACAAACGGTTAACGCAAGCTCCTTTCGACTGAGGGACTGAAACATCCGTACGGTTTCCTGAATCTCCTCTAATTCCTGAAAGGTAAACTCTCGACCACAGAGTAGAACTGGCGCTGATTCAAACAGGTCAAACATAGTGGAGTCTCTCCTTTATCTACATATACCCACACTATTGTCCCATATTTGAAAAAGAATGTTCAGCCCTATTTGCGACAAAATTTCTTCATTCTGTTCACCTGAAGTCTTGGTATATCTTAGTTCTTAGATTTGTGCTTCAGCACTGCACGCCCGCATGCCCGCATGCAACGCCTACACAACGTCAGTCAGTTCCATTAACACAAAACGGTACAGTTTTTTCCTTTCCGTTTAGCCTCCAAGAGTGCCTTATCGGAGGCATTAATTACTCTCGGAATATCATTTCCGTCTTCCGGGCAACAGGCCAGACCCATAGATACCGTTATTGTTCCATATGGTGAATTATCCAGTTGACTTACTTCATCCCTCATCTTTTCCGCAATTCTTTCTGCGTTCTTCTTGTCGCAGTCTTTCAGCAACACTACGATTTCCTCGCCACCGTAACGGTATACTTTGTCTCCAACACGAAGATTTGAGCTAATCGTTTGACCAACCTTTCTCAGAACTTCATCCCCGGCCTCGTGCCCGAATTTGTTGTTAAACGAACGAAAGTCATCTATATCCAGAAACAGTACGGAACATACCGCGTCAGAACAGACATTCAATATATCTTGATCGAAAGCCCTCCTGTTTAACAATCCGGTTAAGTTATCTGTTCGGACATCTTGACGTAAACTGTGGTTATTTATGTGCAAGCGGGTGTACTTGCGGTAAAAAACTTCCGCCACTAAATAGCTGGCTATACCAAAGAGTACACCTAAGATAAGACAATGCAAGAAAACATTATCAAACAAGGGCTGAGCAATTAAATGGAACGCTACCGCAAAACTAACTCCGATAGTGAGCATACTGACGAATAGGCCAATGTGAATCATGACCAAGGCTCCTTTATTCTCGGGTATTTGTAAGTTCACAAACGTCTTCCTTATTCTAGCCCTTTTTTTTCCAAACACAAGACAATATCTGGTGAATCTTACTTTCCCACTGCCCTACGTCCTATAAAATTTTTTTATAATACTATAAAGTTAGAGTGCTTATAAATCCAGCGAACCGCTGCACGAATAAAAAGGCTAAGGAGCCACCCTTAGCCTTCGTTCACGAATTGATCTGGACTGCCTTCTCTTTAGGAAGACGCAATTTGGTTATAATGAACGCTACGATAGCAACAGCAATCATTCCGGCACTGCTCCACTGGGCGGCAGTCCACTGGAACAAGTAGCGCGGTCCGTCCCCTCGGAGAAACTCCAGCGCAAAGCGGCCGCTGGAATAGAGCACGATATACGTGAGAAACAAAACTCCGCGCGGCCATGGTCGCCAACGCGACATCATCAGGATCAAGGCGAACACCACCATGTTCCACTGCCCTTCCCAGACCTCGGCCGGCCACAGCGGTTGATTGCCATAGGCGGCATAGGCCGGTGTCCCAGGTGGATAGACCAAGCCAAACGCCGAGCCGGTGGGTGACCCGTAAGCGTCCCCGTTTAAGAAGCAGGCAATCCGCCCCACAGCCTGGCCAAAAATTAGGCCAGGCGCAGCCACGTCAGCCAAACGCCAAAAATCCAGCTTACGCATGCGCGTATAAATCCACCCCGTAAGGAAAGCTCCTGTCAGAGCCCCCTGAATGGCTAAACCCCCGTGCCAGAGCATCACAATTTCCTGTAAATTCTCCCTGTAATAAGCCCAGTCGTAAAACAGAACCTGCCACAGCCGTGCCCCCAGAATCGCCCCGATTAAGGCATAAAGCACCAAATCCACCAGGTGCATCCGGTATTCTTTTTCTTTAGACGCTAGGAAATAGGCCACACCCAGTCCCAGCACAATCGCCAAGGCAACAATAACTCCGTAAGAACGCAGGGAAAAGCCGCCGACAGTAAAGAGAATCGGAGCCATGTTTGCACTACCTCCTTCATGTAAATAATGAACTCAGTTTCCGGTCCAGGTTGCGGAAACTTAAGTTATCAAACAAATCAGTAGCTTTTCTTTTGCTACAGGACTCTTCTGGCCCCTAAATAGTGTTTAGACCAGTAACTTTCAGAAAGGCTGTGAATTGCCACACCGTCACTCGAAGCCCCTATAGTGCGGCCTCCCCCGATATAGATCCTGACATCTGAAGCCCCGCGAGCATAAGTAGAGAAGAACACCACGTCCCCAACTTGCAGCTGGTCACGCGCAACCGGGGTTCCTACCTTATATTGTTCGAAAGAGGTTCGGGGCAATTTGACACCTGAAGCGGCAAAGACATATTGCACAAAACCGGAACAATCAAACCCTTTAGGAGTCGTCCCACCCCAGAGATAGGGTACGCCGCGCAGGCTGAGAGCCCGTTCGATAATACTGCTGACTTGTGAACCTCCACGGGAGAGTTGGGCCGGATTTGAGGCCTTCGCCGTTTGCACCTGCTTGGCGGGCGCAGAATTTTTCTTCGTGCTCCCGGAAGAGGCTGGTTTTGCTTGTTGCTTTGGCCCGCTAACCGAAGCTTGTACAGATGCAGGTGTTTGAGAAGTTGAAACTGTTTTAGAAGCTGAACTATTGGTACTCGTATCCGACCCTAACTGAGCCGAGGTAGGTTTGGTTTCCAGCTCTACCGGGATGGCGCTTTTTAGTGCAAGAGTGGTTACGGCTAGACCCCTGCCCTGTGCAGGGTTTGCTGCGACATTAAGCGGTGCGGTTGTTAAGCTTTCCTGTAGAGATAGTATCCCTGGATACGTTTGTGTTTGCAAACTGTCCTTACTATTGGTATTGGTTCTAATGATGTTCGTGGCTTGAATGCCTGAAACTGCTGACGGTACCGCGGCTTGGGAAGGCGACAGACTTGTGAGGCTGCTCGAAATCAGCACGGCAGCAAACGCTGTTGCGCCCACCCACTTTTGCTTGTTTGAAAACAAAATTCCTCCACCTTTCTTAGCTTACGAGGTTAGTTGACGGATTCGGGCAGGAAGGTGTAAGCCCTACACGTTAGACGTGATTCACCCCAAAAAAAATATCCCCCGTTCTAAGGATTACCTTAGATTCAGCGCTATTTTGTTTGGATCAAATTAGCCTTGCGGCTTTTCCTAGTTTAACAGCCTGATGCGACTATGAGATGAACAAGTTATGAATTTCTGATGAATTTCTGAAGAATTCCGGTAACTTCTGATGAATTTGAGAGGTTACTAACTCATGCTAAGCCTGCGTTCAAGGTAAACTTGAACCCGAGTCATAAGCAGCACCATGATCCAGTAAAAAAGAGCCAACTCTAAAAACAACGGCATAAACACAAACCTGGCCGAACTTATTTCTTCAATGCTGCGGGTAAGTTCAGGCACAGTGACCACTGAGGCCAGCGAGGTGGATGCCCAAAGCAAAACCGGCTTCCCACTGGCCTTTATCCACCGCCCCGATCGCGCTCTGATCGTTTCCGAGATATAAGCTCCAAAATGGAAAATAAGGCCACTGAAAGCTGCGGTAAAGGGGTCAGGATCTTTCATGCCTGCAAGCGCTTTGTTAACCGCCTCAACCAGACTGGAATTCCCCTTGCGCAATGCAAAAGCATTCTGCGAAGTGTTAAATACCGGCCCTGCTGCTTTGAGACCGGAGTTCGGGTTTTTCAAAAGATACTCGGCCACAAACAAACGGTCATTGATCGCAGCATCGATCCGCCCGGCTTTAAGATCCCCAAAAATCTCGTTCGCCCCGGGGTAATGCACGATGATTGCCCCGGCGTCAGTGGCCATCGCGTCATAATTGCTTCCTTGGCTTGTACCTACCTTTTTGCCTTTTAAGTCCTCAAGTTTGTATTCAGCTTTACCCCCCCATTCTCTTGGCAACTTCATTCATCACGTCGATATCATAACCAGTCAATCTACCTTGATTGTCCTTAAAGGTAAAAGGTGGATAAGTGCCTTCAGTCCCTACCAAAATAGTACCGCGTTTTTGAATCTGAGCAAGTAAATCATAAGCAAAAAACGTAAGTGTATTTTAACTTTATTCAATATTTGCTGAATCAAATTAACAAAAATAACTTGTTAACGGTCGTTGCAAGGATTAGTTCACAGATTATAAGACGAAAGGGACTGCCCAGAAATTTGAATTCTTCTGGGACAGCCCCATGCGTGATTCCTTAAACATACACCTACGCTATAACGCCGTATCCCGGCAACATTTCTCTTATTTTTTTGATGACTTCATTTACCAATGAATCTATTTGCTGATCCGTCAAAAGTTCGCCGGCTTCCAGCGTCTTTAAGCTATTCTCAAAAGTTTCCAGCAAAAAGCTGTTGGCTTGCTGGTATTTTTCCCTGGCGCCTATGGGTTCAATCAATTTTTCGCTCCAGATCTCAGCCATATAGTCAAAAATGAAATTCGTAATTTCTCTCATTATTTTGGCTAAAACCGCTACCTTGGGGACGGCAATCGAGGTCGTGCCTTCATAAGTCAAAGAGGGATCGGTTTGCAGGCGGCCTTCCTGCTCAAGTCTATGGTAAGCCGGGGTTCCTTTCAAAATAATCTGGTGGTGATATAATACATTAGCCGTGATCGACAGATTTTTGAGCAGGTCATTGCGCTTAAGAAATTCATAGTTTGTGCGAACATCACCCAATGATGAATCGGGCTCAAACATGATAAACCCGACATTGGGTTCAATTCCGTGTTGGCGAAGAATCCGGATGGCCCTCTCATTTTGGGCTACGGTGGTCATTTTGTTCAACCTTTTGAGAGATTCATCCCTCCCGCTTTCCAGGCCAATCAGGATATCACGGAGACCCGCATCGACCAGCGCAGCGATCGTTTCTTCATGGATATCATTGACCCGGGCTTCGATGCCAAAGCGAATATTTCTGGATTTCAGGAGAGAAGCCAAACGTAATGCTCTTTCCTGGCCTCTGGGCCCGGGGCCGAAAAAGTTGGGATCGGTAAAATAGAAATCTCTTTTCCCCGTTTCAGCAATAATACTATCTATTTCCGCTACAATATTCTCTGGACTTCGCGCCCGCCAGCGCGACCCCTGGCCATAAAACGGGTTAATGTAGCAAAAAGTGCACCCGCCATAACATCCCCTGCTTCCCAGCAGGTTGACTTCAGTCATCCGGAGCATGGCTTCCGTGCGTACGGGAAAAGGAAGTTCATCCAGGTTTTCTGCCAATTCACGCCTCCGGGAAACAATTTTGACGGATTCGTCTCTCAGAGCCAGGCCAGGAATGAGTTCAGGATTAATTAAAGCATATGAAGATGTAGCTGCATGATTAATCCCGCCGGAAACTGCTTCGGCAATTTCAGCAAACGTAAATTCCGGTTCGCCCAGGATGACTGAATCAACAGCCTGACATTTCGCCAAAATATCTTCCGCAGCAATCGTGGGATAAAACCCGTAAACCGTAATATATGAAGCAAACTCCTTTGTCTTTACCTGTTCCAAAAAGGCGTAGAGAGCCGTATCGTTCTGCCAGTGATAGACCATGTGTACACCCAGAATATCCGGTTGGAAAGCACTGATCCTGTTGTCAAGCTCCCGGTAGGAAAGCCTGTCCAGAAATCCCTCAACAATCTCAACCTCGTGTCCTTTGCTCTTTAGCATACCGGCAACATAACCGGAATGCAGGCAGGAAGAAAGTGGTGTATTGGCGATATCGTTACACCGTTCTGCACTCACGTTCCGAGGGTGCTCCAATAATAGTATCTTCATCGTACTACTCTTCATGATCCTGCCTCACTTCCTGCCACATGAACACATTTTGGCATAGATGGAGTGTTTCTAACCGGTATCTTAGGGTATCAAAAGGTTTCGGGTTGTAATAAACCGGATAGAGTAAGTCGGTTTCATCATCTATAACTCCCTGCGTCCTGGCTATGGCCTCTATCGGTGTGCCGGGTAAAATACGGATATTGTTTAAAATAATTGTGCCCAGGTTTTTTTTCACGCTGTACACTTCATAGAGCCTATCCAGGAGACGGATTCCTTTGTCAACGGTTTTTTCTGTTTCCCCGGGTACATTCACCATAAAATGAAATACGCTAAGCACGTCAGTACGGGCGGTAAGAGCGGCCGCTTTTAAAATGTCCGCTTCACTGAGGTGTTTGCCAAGGATATCCAGGGATTCCTGGCACAAACCATCAGGAGAGAAGGAAAAACATTCACACCCGGCCTGTTCAAACAGGGCCACATTTTGTTCATTCAGTTGGTCTTCCCGCATAAAACCATCCCAGCGGACTTTAAGTTTACGGCGCAATATCTCCCGGCAAATTTCTTCCAGGTGGCCATGGGGCATATTCAGAACCGGATCGGTAAAATGAAAACTCTCAATGCCATATTCCTTGTGCAGGAGTTCCATTTCATCCACTACTGCCGCCGGCGGGCGGCAGCGCAATTTCTTGCCCTGGAGTTTCGGATAAACACAATAGGAACAGTTGATCGGGCATCCCCGTTTGGTCTCTATGCCGATGGTAGGAACATAGTTGTTAATCCCCGCGTAGAGCGAAGGATCGAGCAGCCTCCGGTCCGGCGGGATATAGCTTGCCATGTCAAAATCTTTGGCCGGCGGTATCACTCTGATGCCGGAGCCGTCCCGCAGGCAGAGCCCCGGCAGCGGGGATGGACTGTCTATGGAAGAGAGAAGAGCCGGAAAGGACGATTCTGCTTCGCCAACAATACCGTAGTCAATTTCCGGCAACTCCCGCAGCAGGCGCTCCGGAAAAAGAGAAAACCCGGTACCGCCGGCAATCAGCCAGGCCTGGGGCCAGACAGCTGAAATCAGGCGAACCGTGACCATAAACGGTGGGATTAGTGAACTGGTTTTGTTGGCCAAAGGATCGATATTGCGCAGCGATAACCCTACGACTTCCGGCTGGAACGTTAACAGTTTCTCCTTCAGAGCACCGAAAGGGTCTGTGGCCAGATTCATATCCAGGAGCGCAACCTCATGACCATAGCCCTGAAGGCGACCAGCCAGGGAGACAATCCCGATGGGATAGACTTTTTCCTGAGAAATTCCTTCCACTGAAGGAGTTTGGATCATTAAAACACGCACGCTAATTCACTCCAATAGCACGAGTGCAAAATATTTAACGTAATCACCTTGCTGAGGTAAAGTTCTGAGGCTGAGCCCCGCTCGCCGCACTGTCTCATAGACGTCGATACCCGCTCCCTCCATCGAGGGCCGGCCATCCCGTGTATTGCGGCATGTCCCGTCAGTCGTGCAAGTCTCACATATGGCACACGGTCCGGCCCAATAAGCAAAAGCTTTGTGAAAACCTGCGGCAAAAGCTGCTTTTTCAGCCTGCAATACCTGGCGCTGGAAGGTTCTGGCCGGAGGCTCCCCTTCCAAGAGCAGTGCCTGGGTAAAGTCTTGCAGAACTTCTCTTGTTTTCCCCGGAGAAGGGCTATTGGGCGGGCAGTGAGGTTTTCCGTACCGCTCACAGCCAAACCGGCACTTAAGCTCTGCCCAATCAGGGATATGAATGTTTTCTGTAGAAATAAGAGCAACTTCCCTGAATCCCAGGTCCTTAATCCTCGCTTGCAAGCGGGACTTGGCATCGAGACGGAGAGTTCCGAAGTTCCCGTCCTTTTTCGCGGCAAAGATCACAGCCGTATCGGTTGCCAGGGGAATAAGCTCCGTCGTGAAAAGTTTTAGCCGGGCCAGTTCTTGCCGGACCCAGGTTTGGGAAAAGATTTTGCCGTTATAGGTATTGATGAACATATTCAAATCAAACAGAGCGGCCTTCTCAGGGTAATGTTCGGGAAAAAAATCGTGGATGAGCAAGAGTCCTTCCGGTTTGAGACAATGGGCAGCCCTCTCCAGGACAGCAGGAATCTCTTCCTCCGAATAAGCGTGAATGATATTGGAGAGAATGACCAGGTCAAACGCCTCGTGTTGAACGGGCCAAGGTTCCAAAATGTTAGCGGGACAATAAGTTATGCGCTCTCCAAATCCTCTCTTGTCCATAAACTCCCGGGTAAAGTCCAAAACGTGAGACAAGTCAAGAACTGTTGCCGTCAGAGATGGAAAACGTTCCAGAAAACCAGCGGCCATTGCTCCGGAACCCGCCCCGACATCAAGGATCTTTCCGGCAAGGGGTAAACCTTCCAAAAATGGAACAATCTCTTCAACTTTTGTCCGGGCTACATTGTCCATCGCGCTGATATATTTCCGGCTACGCCGGGCTAATTGCTCAGGATCTTCCTCTGGTGAAGCGTAATTAATCCTTTCACCGGCTTCCAGGCACTTCGTAAGATCCTGCCAGCCGGAAAAGAGCTGCTTGCGCCACAGGATCGAATCTCCCTGGTAATTGCTCTTGCCTGTGACGAGATACTCACTGGATAGTTTGGTATTAAAATAATATGTGCCATCACCGGTCAGCAACCCCATAGCGCAGAGGGCATGGAGAAAGCGCCCAAGCCCCCGGGGGTGGAGCTTAAGTGCTTCTGCCAGTTCGTCAGCGGTTTTTCCACATGTTTCGAGAATTGTAAAAACCTCAAGTTCAACTGCCGTAAACAGGGCCTCGGAAAACCAATACCCTATCGCCAGATCTTCCAGGTACTGGGGGCCGGCCTCCTGAGGATTATGGTTAAAATAGGGCAACCCCCTCATTATTCCTTCACCCCGGACTCATCCCGGGAAACGCCTGCATCCTCAAAAGTGAGCATCTTAGCGATCACTTGAGCGGCGGCTTCCACCAGGTTCATGGCCAGAGCGGCACCGGTACCTTCACCCAGCCGCAGGTTCAGGTTCAAAAGGGGTTTGAGGCCCAGTTCCTTGAGCATGAACCGGTGCCCAGACTCCATGGATTGGTGGGCAGCGATCATATAGTCCAGGGCATGAGGCGCTAACTTTTTGGCCAGCAGGGCTCCGGCCGAAGAGATAAATCCGTCCACCACCACCGGTACTTTATAATAAGCCGCTCCCAGAATAATCCCGGCAATCCCGCCGATTTCAAAGCCACCTACTTTAGCCAGCACATTCACCGGATCGCCGGCATCAGGTTTATTAACGGTCAAAGCCTTTTCAATCACTCTGACCTTGTTCTCCAGGGCTGCATCTGCGATGCCTGTTCCCCTGCCGGCGACCTCATGGACCGGAAGTCCCGAAAAGACAGCAAGAATAGCACTGCTGGGTGTGGTATTGCCGATACCCATATCTCCGGTGGCCAGGAGTTCAACCCCTTCCCCCACCAAGTCGCCAACCAGGTTAATGCCGCTCTCTAAGGCTTGCTCCGCCTGGGCACGGGTCATGGCCGGCCCCTGGCTTATATTGCGGGTCCCATCAGCTATTTTGCGGGAGATAATTTTTCCTTTCTGAACCAATTCACTTAGGTCGGCGGCAACTCCCATATCGACCACCAGCACACGGGCCCCTGCCACCCCGGCGAGAACGTTGATAGCTGCTCCGCCTGCCACAAAATTGGCCACCATCTGTGGGGTAACTTCCTGAGGAAAAGCACTTACTCCTTCGGCCACAACTCCGTGGTCTCCGGCCATAGTCACTATTGTTTTCTGCCGGACAGATGGTTTAAGACTCTGTTTGATGGCAGCCAGTTGTTCCGCCAGGTTTAAGAGTTCCCCCAGGCTTCCCTGGGGAATGGCCAAATTGTTCAGGTAGTCTCTGGCCTTTAACCGCCATTCAGCGCTTAAAGGTTCAATTCCTTTGATAGCTTCCGCCAGTGTTAAGCCCATTTTTATCTAACCTCCCAGGTAATAAGTATTTCTAATTAGTTAAGAACGTAAGTCTCCGGTGACGATGACATCCGGTGGATGTCATCGCCGAGAGCGAAACTCCAAAGAAAACTTATCGCCCGAGGATGACTTACGCCGTTCGGCCAAACCAAAGAGAAGTTCTTCCGGCCGAACGGAGCATGAGTCAGTAGTCAGAATAAGAGAACCATATTCTCGGGTCATACTGAATACTGAATTCTGAATTCTGAATTCTGACTTCTGAATACCTATAAAGTTAGAATTATTTTAAGATAATCTGCAGAGTGAGCAAAGCTAAGACCTCGGCCCATTCATTGAGCGCTCCCAGAGTATCTCCGGTCATGCCGCCGATCTTGCCAGAGATATAATATGCCAATCCGGCTGTGCCGATCAACACACTCCCTGCCAAAATGCTGCCCTGCCAGCCCAGCAAGAGAACAATAGGAACTAAAACAGTCAAGGAAGCCCAAACCAGTTCCCGTGCTCTGACATGTTCCGTAAAACTTCCAGTACCCCCGCCGGTACGGGCATAGGGATATAGGGTTGCACCGTACACCTGGGCCCAGCGGCCAAGAGCCAGAACCAAAACTAATGCCCATCCCTTAGATGCCAGGGGCAATTGACCCAAGAGCACGAACTTGGCCAATATTGCGAGCGTTCCGGCTATTACTCCGTGGGAGCCAACCCGGCTGTCCTTCATGATGGCTAAAATGCCTTCGAGCGGCCTGCCGCTGAACAGGCCGTCGGCACTGTCCATCAAGGCATCCCCGTGCAGGTTCCCGGTGATGATCACTAGGAACGCAATGGTTATCAGGTCGACAGTGGCGGCAGTGAAAACATAGGACAGTAAAGTGTGAATACCTCCCGCAATTGCCCCCAGCAGCAACCCAACGAGCGGGAAATAAGCCATAGCCCGGGCCAGGTCCTTTTCTTCAATGGGACCGCGAACCGTTATCGGTATTTTGGTGAGAAATTGGATGGCAAGTAAGAATTCCAAGGCGCATGTCTCCTAACTTAGATTAGGCCTGTCCGCTTCAATAGTAATTAGGGAAGGAAGTTATGCAATCCCGTAATATTTAGCCGCCACCTGGGCGGCGCAATCCGGTCCGCATACAGCACACTGGTGGTCATCCCCGGCCGCCAGAGCGGATTTTGTCTTTTCCGGATCGACGGAAGCATTGATTTGGCTGTCAATATCAAGGGCTACCCTGGCCCGCGCCATTTGCATATCTTGCTCCCAGGCGTGTTTGTTTCCCCGGGCGAGATCTGCGGCATGGGCAGCAATCCGGGCGGCGATAACCCCTTCTTTTACATCCTCTTCCGTTGGTAATCCCAAATGCTCGGCCGGAGTGACATAGCACAGGAAGTCGGCCCCGGCTGCACCGGCGATCGCCCCGCCGATGGCAGACGTGATATGGTCATATCCCGGTGCCACATCCGTAGACAGTGTGCCTAAAATAAAGTACGGCGCACCATTGCATAAACGTTTCTGAAGTTGAATGGTTGCCTCGACGTGGTGCATGGGCACGTGTCCCGGTCCTTCCACCATGATCTGAACCCCGGCTGCCTGGGTCCTGGCAACTAACTCCCCGGCAACGATAAGTCCCTGAACTTGAGCCGCATCCAACGAGTCAGCGGTAGAACCAGGACGAATGGCATCTCCCAGGCTTAAGGTGACATCGTATTTTTTCAGGATCTCCAGTAAGCGGTCAAACTGTTCGTACAGGGGGTTTTCCTTGTTGTTATGGAGCATCCAGGCAGTAAGAAATGAACCGCCGCGGCTGACCACATCGGTGACACGTCCGCTTCCCTGCAGCCGTTTAAGAACATCAAAGTTATAAGCGCTATGAATGGCCATGAAGTCAACGCCGTCCGCAGCTTGTTTCTCAATCGTCTCAAACATATCCTCTGCCGTCATGGCGACAATGCTGCCCCGTTTTTCAATAGCTTCAATTGTGGCCTGGTAAATAGGTACACTGCCAACAGCAATGTTGGCTTTTTCCAGGCTCAGACGCCTCATGCCGTCAATATTCCCTCCGGTGCTTAAATCCATAAGAGCATCACATCCTGCCTCTTCAACAAAGGCCAGTTTTCTCTCTTCCATGGACAGATCCTCACGGTTGCTGGAGGTGCCAATCAACGCATTGACTTTGATGCGCAGACCTTGTCCGATGCCACAGTAATTAAAATCTCTCCGGTTAATATTTCGGGGAATGACGATCCTGCCGGAGGCCACTCCCTCCCGGATAAAATTGACGTCAACATTTTCCCGTTTAGCGACCGCTTCCATTTCCGGAGTAATTTTACCCGCCCGGGCTGCTAATACCTGCGTCATTAATATCACCCTTTCCTATAATTGATGTTCGAAACGATATTTCCCGGTGACTATAAGTGCCACGCTAGAGCTATGGGAGTTATTAGCAAGTTACTTTGGATGTCCCTAAATATTGTGACACGATGTCCATGGCGCAGTACTTACCGCACATGGCGCAGCCGGCCACGGTATCATCACTCCTGGTCTTTCTCATATACCCGGCGCGTTCAGGATCTATGGCCAAATCAATCTGTTTTTTCCAATCCAAAGCTTTCCTGGCCCGGGAAAGCTCCAGATCCCACTCTGCCGCCCCGGGTAAACCTTTAGCTAAGTCGGCGGCATGGGCAGCGATCCGGGCAGCTACCACGCCTTCATGAACTTGATTAACATCAGGAAGACCGATGTGTTCGGCAGGCGTGACATAGCATAAGAACTCAGCCCCGGCCCAGGCGCTGATTGCACCCCCTATGGCTGCACTAATGTGGTCGTAACCGGCAGCAATATCCGTGACTACCGGTCCGAACACAAAGTAGGGAGCCCCTTTGCACAGGCTCTTTTGCAGGGTCACAGTCGCTTTTAACTGGTTCAAAGGAACGTGACCCGGTCCTTTGACCATGACTTGAACACCCGCTTCCCTGGCCCGCCTTACCAGTTCACCAATAACCACCAACTCCTGAACTTGAGCGCCGTCCAGGGAATCAGCCAAACAGCCCGGCCGCATCCCGTCGGCAATGCTGACTGTTACGTCATACTTGCGGGCAATTTCCAGAACTCGGTCGTAGTATTCATACAGTGGGTTTTCCTGCCGGTTATGTAACATCCAGCCGATTAAATGCGAGCCTCCGTAACTTACCAGAGGATCAAGCCTCTTTTCCTGTTTGGCCCGTTCCACAATGCTCATGGTCGTACCACAGTGCAGGGCCAGGAAGTCCACACCGTCGGCGGCCTGCCGTTCAATGACCTCGAATAATTCTTCAACTTCCATTTTTACGGATGTACCATACTTTTGGGCAGTTTCAGCCACCGCTTGGTAATAAGGCAGTGTTCCCACCGGCATACTTGCAGCTGCCAAACTTTCCTTGCGCATAGCATCAATATCTCCGCTTACGCTCAAATCCATGATCGCATCCGTTCCAGCTCCTACGGCCGCTTTAATCTTGGCAAGTTCACCATCCATACTTCCTTTGCTGCCGTACAAACCAATGCTGGCGCTGACTTTGGTTCTAAGACCTTTGCCAATGCCTGTTGGAATCATGTTTGGGTGCTGTGTGTTCCGAGGTATGACAATGGTCCCTTCAGCGACTCCTTGTCTTACCAATTCAGGAGCAACCCCTTCCCGGGCAGCTACCTGTTCCATTTCGGGTGTGATTATGCCTGTTAAGGCACGGCTTAATTGAGTCATAACAATCTCCTCCTCTTGTTGTAAAATAAAAAATCCACACCAAAACAAGGGCGTGGATTTTACCTTCATCCTCACCTAACCGGCCTTACCTTCGAGGCGGTATAGATCATTACAGGCAGGTCTCCTGGCTCAGGCTCATCGCTTACTCGCCCCTTCCCCCTAGTGGAGTGGTTATGGCGACAGCTTACCTTTACAGTGGCGGGTCCGTCCGGGAATTTCACCCAGTTCCCTATTCTCCCATGCGGGCACCTGTAACATTTGAAATATTATATTGCTAATTAGATTTTAACTAACTTAGTCCCGTTGGTCAAGTACCATTTGGACATTAGCCGCTCCACTGTCAATTTCCAAACTTTTAGGAACAAGAAGATATATGACCTTCCACCCAACATTCACCGAAGCCGACATGCCTTGGATTGTTTGATTAACCTGTTTGAATTGATTGATTGTAAAGTCTGCATTAAAGCGGCTGAATTCCAGTTGCTGCTGACTTGGGGCTTGAACCGATAACATCCCATTCTGCACAGAAATAATTGGGGGTAAAACCAAGTTCGTAAAATTCATACCCCCAGCCACATGGGGTGCGACATAGGTACTCACTTCGATTTCACTGTCATCGACGTCTTTTCTGGCGATGAGAATTTGATAACCCATGGTCGGCGCTTCCTTCAAAGTCAGTTTGTTCGTATCCACTTTGAATTTTTGACTGCTGTTTTTATAAACCCCTGGCAGTTGATCGAGATTTCCTTCAGGAGGAAAGCGATAATCATATACACCAGTCATATCGCCTTCCGTTCTTGCATCTGCTAAGTTTTTACCTTCACTAACTTGCATGAATCCTTGGTCCGGCAGCAGATAGTAAATAGGGACGAGTACAATGAGCAACGCAAGGTATAACCCCGCGAACCGCGCATTATTTCTCCAGGTCGTAAAATAGTTCACACGGGGTCTAATTGCCTTCACCAGCAAGAGGCCAAACCCAAAAATGATTAGCAATAACAAAGGCAGAAGAACAATATTTCTTGGCATGACATTCATTGTCTGACCTCCATTCTGTTCGAAAGAAGAATACTCATTCCAAAAAGAATGATGGATGCGCTCAGGATTTTGAGCGTAAAAAATAATAATAAATGTTCTGATGTGAAAAAGTTAAAGATCGCTATCAAGGAATCGGTATAAGATCTTAATAATCCGATCAATACTGCCGGGATAAGGATAACAAAAACCTTATGAACCTCTATTATCACCCTGATTAAATACCCGCTAGCGGCAAGGAGGATCAGATAGAGACTGGTGACGAAAGCCCCAAGCAATAGATCGGCAGGGACTGTCAAAAATCCGTCACGCATGAACATGGCTCTATCAAGCGTAAAATACATGATCATCCGCTGCAGCACACCCATCAGGGTTGAGCTAATGCCCGCCCAGACAGCGCACGTGATTAAAAAGCCGATATTTGATAGGTTACTTGAGATTCGATTCGCGACCAGAGAAAATTCCATATCTTTATACTGTTTGGTGGTTAATGAGCCGGCAATTACAATAATCCAAGCAAAGGAAAAAAAGATTATGATATTGGCGGAATACGTTTTAACCGACACGGATAATCCATCTGTGCCAGAGCCCACACTTCCATTGGGACCCAGGGAGAAAAGCAAGGCAACAATCTGCGTAATGATTAGCCCATACACTAAACCCGAATAGCCCTTCAGCTTGAAAAGATACTGCTTCAACGTAAGCGAGCGCAGGTTAATCTCGTTTAAAGACATCATCGATCCCTCCCTTGGTTTTTCCAGTCAGATAAATGCAGAGGTCATTAATCGTTACCGATACGGATTCGATTCCGCTTTGTCTTGCTCTTTCATAATCTCCCGGGGCTAAATCCCGTTTTATCACGACATATAAGCTGCCTGGCGCAAATTCCTCTTTATAGATGATTTCCCGGCCTTCAATAAAACGAAGCACCGCCTGAGCATTTCCTCTAAGGCCTATTGCAAATTCCTTCATCTCAATCAGCGGGAGCTGTAAACGCTTTCTTCCCTGATCAAGCAAGAGAACGTCTTCAAGAATTCCCTCTAGCTCTCCTAACAAATGGCTTGAAAGGATTACTGTGCGTGGGTGTTCGATGTAATCTTTGAGCAGCGCCCGGTAAAAGTCCTTTCTGACTGCGGAATCCATTCCCGTTGTCGGCTCGTCAAACAGAGTCAGAGCACACCGGGAGGCGATGCCGATTATGGTATTGAAAGTACTCTTACTCCCCTTGGATAAGCGGCTGTGGCGTTGTTGCGGATTCAAGGAAAAATAGTCGAACAAGCCTTGTGCCAGTCGGCTATCCCAATTCTGATAAAATGGAGCCACTTCGACCAAGATGTCAGCAAGGGTCAAGGAATCCGGAAAGGACATATTATCGTCTACAAAAATCGTATGGGCGCTAACCTCTAAACTATTGAATGGATTATGCGCAAACACCTTGAGTTCACCGCTTGTAGGTCTTAAATATCCGGCAATCATCTTTAACAATGTTGTTTTGCCAGCACCATTTCTCCCTATTAAACCTGTAATTTTGTTTTCCTCAATGTCAAAAGATAAGTCATCGATTGCACTTAGCTTGCCATATGTCTTGGCCAAATTCCTGCACTCGACCACATTCATGGCTGTTCCCCCTTCCATTCTTGGCTGGCCTGCTCAATCATCTGGATTAATTCATTTTCGCTCACATTCAAACGCTTGGCTTCAATAACAAGCTCCCTGATCATGTGGGCAAGCATCTGGTTACGGCGCTTGGTTAAAATAAACTCTTGCGCATTGGGGGACACAAACATACCCAGTCCCCGTTTTTTATAGACAATGTTCTCATCGGCTAAAAGGTTAAGCCCTTTTGCCGCCGTGGCCGGGTTAATATTAAACATATCTGCCAACTGATATTGCGAGTAGATCCGCTCGTCTTCTTTAAGGTTGGCGCTAAGTATTTCGGCCTCAAGCCATTCCGCAATTTGAAGATAGAT
Organism: Paradesulfitobacterium aromaticivorans; assembly: GCF_054657415.1. NCBI lineage: Bacteria > Bacillati > Bacillota > Clostridia > Eubacteriales > Peptococcaceae > Paradesulfitobacterium > Paradesulfitobacterium aromaticivorans. The sequence continues at coordinate 103,911 of NZ_BAAHYT010000009.1, forward strand.
GGGTTTGATGCTATCGGGATTAAAGATCACGGCTTTCACCTCCGGAACCCTAGGTCATTACTAAAATTGGGTAGGTAAGTTGGCAGGTAGGGTATTATATTGGGTAGTTTAGTGAAGTAATAATATGATGTCATCGGCTCAGTTAGTGAATTAGGGTATGTAATTACACCAGGTATGTTAGTGCATTAGTCATGTAATGTACTATGGTATATTTTATTCCACCTTCGGCGATTTGTAAATACTCTGCCAAGAGAAAAAGCTTTCCGCCAAACTCATTTTAGAATCCGCGAAAAGCTTAGTCTCAATAATTAATCTACTCGATATCCAAATAATACAAACGCTCAAGAGTTATTTTTTCAAGATATTTACCTGTACGTTCGTGATATATCTCTACTAAGGCCAGTTTTATCAGTAAGCACGTTTTTATATTTGGAACAAACTCACCCCGCTCAAGGCGGCTATAGTATGCCTTTTGCACACCAATCCTGTATGCGACTTCATTTTGAGTAATGCCTAAATGGTTCCTTACTTCTTTCAAATTATTCTTTAGCTTTATTTCTTTCATCTTACATTAGGGCGTAATTATTATTATTTAGCTCTTCAAAGTCACTATTTGGAATCCGATTTAATTCCTTATAGTCTACTACCTCTGAACCCGTTGACTGATTTTCTTTAAACCCTTCTAACATGTTACCAATAATTGATACAATCTCATCATCGATATAAACTTCTCCACAAAACTTACACACATCGGCGGGAACATTTTTAACGTAATATAGTTTGCCTTTTATCCTGCGTTCGATTGTTTCATAACTTTTCACCAAGTCTCTACCGCAAAAAACGCATTTCATTACAATTCCTCCCTCAAACTTTTCCAAACCTGGACTCCCTAAATAAGTCCCGCATATTTCTCTACAGACCCCAACCAACTTCGCATTGGCTTACAGATCTAAACTTTATTGTGTCCTTCTAAAATAATTATTATATTTATCTGATAGGTTTCGGAGGAAAAGATCCCCCGCCTTAATTATCAAAGTTACGAACTCTTGTTTTTCCATCAGTTTCAAACTTTTCGGAATCTGTAGCCAAGTATGCCGTCTTTACAAGAACATATTCGTCATTGTACAGAACTACAATATGGGTATGTGGCTTGCCAGGAACATTAAGGTGAAAAACTAATTTTGGAGACTTAAATCCATATGACCAATAAATTTCGATCAATTCGAGTGAATCAATCGAGTTTTTGATGTCCTCGGTTGACAGACCGTCAGCATCTAACTCGGTCAAAGAATGGTTGCTCCATTTGACTGTCTTATTACTTGGACCCAATTCGTAAAATTTTTTCTTCACCTCCAGCTGGCATTTCTCTTTGACTAATTCAAGTAATTCCAGTAAAGTTACCCCCTTCCTTCTACTTATCTGTCTTAAGAATAATGTAGGTATACTTATTTGTCAATATAATGTATACATATTTGTATCTGTAGATAATGTCTATACTAAACATGCGTGGACTCTATCAATATCCAAATTTCCCAATCTAACAAAGTTTCCCATAAAAAAACGGACAAAATAACTAAAAAAAGTTGGCCATTTAGCACTGTCTAACTAACGGCCAACTCTTCGTTATTTAATTTATCATTCCGCCTTTGGCTGCTTGATCACCGTGAGCAGCATTTTGAAGGGCTTGCGTGCTTCCAAGCTATGCGGAATATCTGATGGCATAATCACCGTTTCGCCCGCTTTAACAGTTAGCGTTTTCTCACCTATCGTAATTTCCGCTTCCCCGTCGAGAATCTGCACCATCGCATCCCCAGAGGTTGTATGCGTACTTATTCCTTCCCCTTCATCCAGGGAAAATAACGTGATGTTTACCGCAGGAATCTGAGCAACCGTCATGCTTACCACTTGACCCTGCTGATAGGAAATGAGTCCTTTGAGATTGAGCGCCTGAGAGAATTCAATATTTTTCATGATATTAACCATATTACAGCCCCCTTTTAAACACTTAATTCTTATGAGTCTATTCTAATCTTCTTAACCGATAGTGTATGTGATTCGAATCACTATTATTTAATCTTTACCTGAAAATGCCGACCCAGCATACAGCAATATTATTGTTGCATGATCTTAATTTCTCCTTCCCTATAAGATATTGTATACTTTTGCCGGAATCTTTGCGTCCAAGTGAATTAGCCCCTTTCATTAAGGCAAATAGTTAAGAGGATTCAAATTTGTACCGTTTAGAATGACTTCAAAATCCAGATGGGAACCGGTTGAGTTGCCGGTAGACCCTACCAAAGCAATTTTCTGTCCTTGCTTAACACTTTGCCCTGGTGTAACGAGCAATTTCGAGGCATGTGAATAGCGCGTGGAAATCCCGTTTCCATTGTCAAGCAGAACGCTAAGACCGTAAGCACCGTTCCAGCCCGCTGAAATCACTTTCCCGGCTGCTGCTGCCACAATTGGGTCACCGGTATAACCGTCAATATCAATTCCATTGTGGAAGCCTCGGGATCGCCAACCAAAATAGGAAGTGATCGAGCCGCGCAGGGGCCAGATAAAACCGGTATTCTTCCCGGTTCCACGCGCAATAGTGGAACTGTCTCCCTTGGCCACACTGACAATCGCTTTTGGTCCTTGAGCGATAACTTGATCGACCGGTTCTTTTAATGTCTTTTCGGCTAAAACACTTTTCTCGGTAATTTTGCCATTCGTTTGTACAAAGCTGTAAGTTACCTCCTTACTTCCGTCACTTCCTTGCTCTCTGATCTTAGTTTGTCCGCTCGCTAAATTATAGTCGTTCTTAGTTATGACATCGAAGGGAATCGTTTCCGTGACCGAATATTCTCCCTTGCTTATGACATTAATATACGGTGTGACTGCAACCAAACTGATCTTTTGACCCGGCTTGAGGACTGTATCTTCAGCTATATCAGGATTGCTGCCAAGTACTTCTTGAGTAAGCATGTTGTTCTTGCGCGCAATAAGCCACCAGGAATCATTGTCCTCGACCGTATACTCTTTGACGCTTTCTTTTCCTTTTTCTAACATGGCAAGAACTTGATCCGGGAATTGGATATTTCCTGGTTCTGTCTCCATCTTTTCAACCGTAACATTTTCCTGGAATTCCACAGAAGTTACTTTGCTCGAGTCACTAGGTTGGGCATAATAGCTTTTCAAATCTGCAAGCACTTTGTCTGCATTGCCCTGGGAAGGTAAGACAGCTACCGTTTCACCCGCAACTTGTATGGCGTATCCTTCAACATAAGGGTTTAACTTATCTCTTAATTCTTCTTTACTCAGGCTCTCTTTAAGCAAGGTGCTATCATCTACCCAAACGCTTCGGTAGTCAATCTTGTGCTTCGTTTTGGCTATCTGTCCTATGGCTTGACCAGAATCCTCAAGAACTGACTGGACCAGACTTTTTCCGTCAGCCACACTCGAAACCAAGCCAGCCTGTTGCCCATCTATAACTATGTAAGCGGCAAAAGCATAATTAGTAAAGTAATAGAGCGAACCACTTATGGTTAAGGTTAAGGCTAAAGCCAATAATCCTCCTCTAACCTTCCAAGATTTAAGGTTCATGTTCCGGAAAAGCCTTTTGGCGGTTTCGCTAATGTTTCCTGCTTTTAAAGTTAGCATCTTTTTAACTTCATCAATTATGTTTGTCCTTTTCATTTTCAGCCTCCTGAAGTATTGCGTATTATGGCACAAAGCAACTGCAACTTAATAGCAACCTTAAAGTTGTTACCGACAAATATTTTAGTATATAGATGTGAAGAAGTTATGAATGTCCAAAAAAAAGATACAAAAAACCCGGTGTTCTCTTCAAGTGAGTACCGGGTTTTTGAAAAACAGTTACCTATTTGCCTATTTCAAGGGGGAGAGGCGATACTGTCCGGTGGACAGTATCGCCTCTAGGGTAATGCGGAGTAAACTCCTCAAAGCCCGCTAATGCCCGCCGCTGCAGTGGGCAACTGCCCTCAGCATCCATTGTCTCTTAAGCATCATTACCCCTCCTCTCTTCTTTCTTATCTTAATCTACCGACCGCAGCCGGTAGAAAATCAACTCCAAACAATTATGCGCTCCCCATTTAGCCCATGACCTTTTTCTTCACCACTGGAATGATGATGGGCATAGTGACAATCATAGCCAGGATGAATACCCAAATCATACCGCCGATCCTAGCAACAGTCGTATAGGTATTTCCATTCACTAAGGTAAACACCAGAAACAGAATGGCTATTGCCAGGGAGAGTACGGTGTAAATTAGCGCTGCCTGTCTGGCTGCTTTTGCTTCCAACTCGTTCATAAGAAGACCTCCTTCCGCTTAACGTGCCGGTTGCGGCTGATGTACCGGGTGTATGCCATTTTTTTCCTGCTCTTTCCGGAAATATGGTTGATAGCGTTTTAAGAGCAGTGTATTCATGGTCACGGATAGCGAACTCATGGCCATGAAGAAGGAAGCCAATTCCGGGCTCACCAGAAGCCCTGTGAAAGGATAAAGGATACCGGCAGCCAGGGGAATCCCGGTGACATTGTACACGAAAGCCCAGACCAGATTCTGTTTAATCTTGCGCATAGTAGCTCGCCCGATTTCGATGGCCCCGACCACATCACGGATATCGTCCTTGATGAGGATAATGTCTCCGGTTTCTTTGGCTACGTCAGTACCGGAGCCAATAGCGATCCCAACTTGGGCTTGGGCTAAGGCCGGGGCATCGTTGATTCCGTCCCCCACCATCGCTACCTTCAGACCCTTCTCTTGCAGCTTTTTCACTTCGGCGGCCTTATCCTGGGGCAGTACTTCCGCCATTACTGTCTTAATCCCAACTTGCTTGGCTATGGCTTCAGCCGTCCGCCGGTTGTCCCCGGTAATCATGGCTACCCGCACACCCATCTGGTACAAGCGTTCGACCGCAACTTTAGCATTTTCCTTCAGAGTATCGGCGACCGCGATGATCCCGGCGGCCTTACCGTCAATGGCCATCAGCATGGCGGTCTTGCCCTCGCTCTCGAGTTGCTCCATCTTTGCGCTCAAGTTCCCGATATCGATGTTTTGCTGCTGCATCAAGCGGCGGTTTCCTAACAAAATCGCCTGACTTTGATAGGCCGCCCGCACACCGTGTCCAGGTATCGCTTCGAAATTCTCTATCTCTTCGATCGTTAAGCCTTCCTCCTTGGCCCCCCGCACGATCGCTTCCCCCAGAGGATGCTCAGACGGCTTTTCGGCCATCGCCGCCAACCTGAGCACATCATTGCGGACAAAACCCGACGTCACATACACATCAGTCACAGAGGGTTCCCCTTTGGTCAGGGTTCCGGTCTTATCGAAAACAACCGCGTTCAGCTTGCTGCTGGCTTCCACGGCATCGGCCCCTTTGAACAGGATACCATTCTCCGCCCCTTTGCCTGTTCCAGCCATAATTGCACTGGGAGTGGCCAAGCCAAGGGCGCACGGGCAAGAAATGATCAAGGTCGTAACCGACAGGAGCAGGGCGAACCCGAACACCCCAACTTCGGCTAAACTGTAAGGAGAGAGAATAAACTGACTCGTCGGGGAAAAGTACGAAGCATAACCGATAAAGAACCAGAAGAAGAAGACAATCAAAGCGAGCACGTGAACTCCGGCGATGAAATGGCCGGCCACAAAATCCGCCAGTTTTTGGATGGGTGCCTTGGAAGCCTGGGCATCTTCCACCATTTTAATGATTTGAGCGAGAGCGGTTTCACTGCCGACCCGCGTGGCTCTAAACTTAAATGATCCAGTCTTGTTGATGGTGGCACCGGTGACCTGAGAACCGGGACGTTTTTCCACCGGCATGCTTTCCCCGGTAATCATCGCTTCATCGACGGCTGAATACCCTTCGGTCACTTCGCCATCCACCGGAATACTTTCCCCGGGCCGCACAACTACAATATCCCCGATTTCCACTTCATCGGCGGCAAGCTCCATTTCTTCACCATTGCGGATAACCCGGGCCGTTTTCGCCTGCAAGCTCATCAGTTTGCGGATAGACTCCGAGGTCCGGCCGCGGGTGAGCGCTTCCAGATAACGGCCTAAGACAATGAAAGCCGTGAGTAAAGCCGCTGATTCGAAAAAGGTGGCACCCCGCCCGCCGAAACCGGCGTTAGGCCAAAAGGTGTTGATGGTGGCAATGATGTAGGCAGCGCCAATCCCCGTTGCATAGAGGAGATTCATATCTGTAGCCCCTCGCTTAAGGCCGTTCCAGCTGTGCTTAAAAAACTGCCAGCCGGGGATAAAGGCAATAGGGGTAGTCAAAGCCCACAGGACGTACACATTGCCCAAAAACTCGGGTACGAAATAGGGGAAGATCCACATGTCCCGGAACATCCCGACCATTACCAAGAGAGCGAGCGGCCAGGCAATCCACATATTGCGGGTCTGGTACCTGAGCTCCTTTTGCCGTGCCTCTTTCTCCCGATCCAGGGCATCTTGGCCGCTAAGCTTTTCCGAAGCTTCATAGCCTAGAGCATTGATCTCTTTCTTGATCCGGGTTTTATCCACCGCTCCCGGATAAAATCTCACTTTGGCGGATTCAGCCGGTAAATTGACCACAACAGACGTTATTCCCGGCAGCCCCTTGACAGCCTTCTCGACTTTAGCAACGCAAGCCGCGCAGGTCATGCCGCGTACGGTAAGCAGGATCTCCTCCTCCGGCACCTCGTAGCCGATGTCTTGAATAGCTTTCACCATTTGGGGAACTCCGGCCTGATCACTTGCATAAGCCACAGCCGCCTTGCCCGAAAGCAAATTGACCTGCACTTCCTGCACACCGGCAAGGTTCTTCAGGACTTTTTCCACTTTCGCCACACAAGCGGCACAGGTCATTCCCTGTACGGGCAAACTTACTTGCGCTAAATTCTCGCTTCTTGTCATTTCACTCACAATATTCACCTCCACTTGGAAATCTACGTGATTCCCTCGCTACTTAATATTTACTTGAGATTATCTGATCATGCGAAACACCGTTTTTAAGACTTCGTCCACTACTTGTATATCGCCGGTTTCTAACCGTTCCCTCACGCATGATTTCATGTGCTTTTCCAGAAGTAACTTGGATACCCCGTCGAGGGCAGACCGGGCGGAAGAAATCTGATTTAAGACGTCATCACAATACACTTGACGTTCGATCATTCCTCTAATACCCCGGACTTGACCCTCGATCCGGTTCATCCGGGCGATGAGCTGTACAATCGTCTTGTCTTCATGATGACTCTTGCGATTACCATTTTCCTCTGCTATATCTGGGTAATCACATGAGACATTTATAACCGGTTTGTTCATTAGCTCACCACCATTCAGAGAAAATAGTATAGGAGTCTACCCTATGTTTCCCGGCAAAAAAAACAGAACACCCCTTCATCTGATCCCTTTTAAGTTAATCAACCACAGAATAGCCGGCATCTTCCACCGCTTTGACCAGCACATCCTTTGCTGCCGAACCGCTTACGACCGCCTCTTTGCGCATCAAGTCCACACTGGCGCTTTCGACGCCCTGTACACTATTTAAAGCCTTTTCCACAGACATCTTGCAGTGCATGCATGTCATTCCTTGCACCCGCAGCACTATTTTCTGCCCGGAATGACTTGTACCCTGCACATGACCACCCATCTCTGCCTGAGGGTGTTCACCATGTTCCATCTGACTGCGCCCCATATGCTCTTTCCTAGCTTTACGTCCAAATCCAAACATTTCTTATTCCCCCTTAATTAACAATCATTATGACTATTTTATTTGGCAATATTTTAATTATTGCTTTCAAATATAGGATACTCCCCTATACTATTTTTTTCAAGCGTTAATTCGCTTAGGTTATGAATTTCAGATGAATTTCCGATGAATTTTTCATGAATTTGCCCCGGTAATGTAAAAAAGTTCGAATTCCTGGAGTCTAAGCAACCCTGGTTTGTCATAATAATTTTTGAAACCATGACAAAGGGAGGCTTTATTATGGAGGAAATTATCCAGTATCTAAGTTCGAGCTTGGCTCAAGGTTCCTTGCTTTCCATATTGATTATGTTTGGGGCAGGACTAGCCCTTTCCATTAATCCATGTATGGGAGCCATGGCACCGTTAGTCATCGGGGGCAATAGGCAAAGCGGGCTTAAAAGGTCCTTTTTATTTATGGGTGGGTTCACCACCACCTTAATGCTCTTAGGGGTGGTGACCGCAAGCTTAGGTAAGGTGTTGACCCTGCCAGGATGGTTTTGGACCTCCTTCCTCGGGTTTTTATATCTGATCGCTGGCCTAATTCTGTTAGGGGTTAGACTTCCCATTGCAATCCACGGGTTTCAGGTTTTCAGACATAAACCACCTCAGTTGTTCCGATTTATCATCAACCGGGAAGGGCTAAACCCCGGGGCGATGGGAGCAGTTTTTGCTCTGGCTCCCTCCCCGTGTACGATACCGGTAATCTTGGCCGTAAGTGCCTTTGTAATGGCCGGCGGGCATCCGTTGTTCGGGGCATTGGCTTTAGGGTTTTTTGGCCTGGGTCACAGTCTGCCGTTGGGGTTCGCTTTCTCGCCCTGGGTACGTAAGTTGTTCAAGCCTAATCGCTTTACTCGCTATTTGCGTCCGGCTTTGGGAATGTTCTTAGTCGCTGCCGCAGTATATTTCCTGGTCGCGGGACCAGACTTCTTTGACCATAATTCTATGGCAGTCCATGATCATTGAGTAAGGTGGATCCCCGCACTCGGCGAAAACCGGAAGTTAACGATAATACGGTAACGGATCGACCGGCTTGCCGTTAATCCTCACCCCAAAATCAAGGTGAGGCCCGGTACTCCAGCCGGTGGAGCCGACATAACCCACAACCTGTCCGGCCTGAACGCGTTGACCCACGCTTACCCCCAATTTGGACTGGTGACCATAAGTATTCGTTGTTTCGCCCCCAATATCCACTACCGTAAAATATCCGTAGATGTTGTCCCAGCCGGCAAATATCACTTCTCCGAAGGCAGCAGCCAAAATCGCCGTGCCGGTTGGAGCCGGTATGTCAATCCCTAAATGCTGTCCCTGTTTCTTTGTTACAGGGTTTGTACGCCAACCAAATGGACTGCTGATTTCATAATAACCGGGTAGGGGCCAAGTCGTGATCGAGCTTTTGACTCCTGACTTGTTCGCGACCTGAAGTTGGCGTATTTTCGCCTGCCATGCCTGTTCCTGGGCGGCAAGCTTTTCGATCTCTTCCCACTCTTCCTGTTGTTCCTTCTTAACACGGGTTAGCAAGGCCTGCTGTTGCTGGAGCTTATTGTTGAGAGCGGCCCTGGCAGCTTGTGCCTGAGCCTCCAACTGAACAGCCTGGTCTTGAGTTGCCTGGAGCACCTTGGTTCGTTCGTTAACATCCTGGATAGCTGAACGCGTTTGCTCCAGCAAATTCTGGTCGTTTTGGACTAGCCTTGACAGGTATTCAAAACGTGTAATTAAGTCACCAAGGTCAGTCGCCTGAAAAAGAATCTCCAAGTAACTGATGGGAGCAACTTCATAAATCGCACGCAGCCTTGCTCCAAGTACCTGCCGCCGCTCATCCACTTCCTTTTGCTTGGCAGCGAGTTCCTTTTGGGCAGCCAGCAATTGCGCCCGCGCCTTCCTTGTAGCCTCTTGTTTTTCCTTTAAATCTCTTTGGGCCTGGAGCGTCTGCGCGTCTAACTGAGCCAGTTGGGCTTTGATCTTGTCGGCTGTAAAAGTAAGGGGTGATAGCCTAAGCTAGTTATAAATCAGCAAGATGACATTCGTTTGAAGGTAGAATATCCAGCGAACAAGCTGAAAAAATTTCCCTATGTCTGGAACACTATAATGATGTTGAAACGTGTATCGCAAAGCTTGAATCAACTGTTATTTCGCTATCTGAACAATTCAGCAAAGAGATTAAGTTGTGGCCACGACACCAGGCATTAAAGATTTTTCTGCTATTGCAATCATCTCGGAAATTGGTGCTGACATGTCGGTATTTCCAACTGCTAAACACCTTTGCTCTTGGGCTGGCCTTACCCCTCAAAACAACGAGAGTGCAGGTAAGAAAAAATCTGTTCGTATTAGCCGTGCCGGTATTTATATCAAGCCTTTGCTGGTTCAATGCGCTAATGCAGTAATAAAGGATAAGAATTTTCCGCACTTTCGTTATCGCTATGAAGCGATCAAACGCCGCCGTGGCCACAAACGGGCTGTCATAGCTGTAGCAAGAATGATGCTTACGGCTATCTACCACATTACTAAAAAACAAGTCTCCTTTTGATCATTAGCTTTACGAGAAAACTCAGGTCAAACCGGATAATCAGCTAAACAAAGTAGCGCGAGCCGTTATTCTTTTACAGCGTTTTTAATTACATGGCGAGTCATCTTCTGGAAGTAGAGCAGTCGGGCGGAACAATAACGGTCGACAGTACACTAGGAAAGGGAACAACTTTTTCGTTTTACCTGCCGGCGTAAAACCATCAGGCATTTTCAAGCCTTAATATTTTCCACAGCAAATAGGAAATGACCCATGCCACAATGAAAAGTCCTACTAATATATAGCCCATACCCCCAAAGTTCAAATGCTGTATCCATCCCCAAATTCCACTGTTTAGTCCTAGCTTTGCGGTAATTATCTGGGCCAATTCAATTAGACCGATAAACAGTGCTGCGATTACGGAAAGACCGGTAACCGATAAATTATAATAAATCTTGCGTAACGGAGTGGAAAAGGCCCAATGGTAGGCAGTTGTCATAAAAACTCCATCCGCAGTGTCCATCAAGCTCATACCGGCAGCAAATATAATTGGAAGGGACAGTACTACGGTAAAAGGCATCGCTTGAGTCCCAACATTCGCTGAAATAGCTAACAAGGCAACTTCAGATGCAGTATCAAAACTTAACCCGAACAAAAAGCCAAGCGGGTATACATGCCAACTCTTGTTAATAAAACGATACACTGGTTTTAAGAAACGTGATATCAAGCCACGGTTTAGAAGCTGCTGATCAAGATTTTCCTCATCATACTCCCCTTGACGCATCTTTACGAAGAACCGGTAAATATCGAACCAAATGTAAAGATTAAAAAGCCCAATGAGAAGAAGAAAACTTCCGGCGACCATAGTACCGATGAGTCCTGCGACAGCTTTTAATTGAGGGATGTTCTGTTGGGCCCAATGCATTGAAAAAGCCGTAATGATTGCCATAATACAGACAACCGTAGAATGACCAAGCGAAAAGAAAAATCCTACTCCTGTCGGATCCTCTTTTTGCTGTATCAGTTTGCGCACTGTGTTATCGATAGCGGCAATATGGTCAGCATCAAAAGCATGGCGTAACCCTAGGGTATAGGCCAAGAAAGCAAATCCCAGCAATGGAGGAAATTGCTTGACATTCAAAAACAGCAAAATCATGCCTAAAAGGTGTATACCTGCAACTGATATTCCGTAACGGATCCATTTAGGGCGGCTAGTTTTTTGGGGTATTTCTTTCAAAATTGTTCCTCCTTACAACTGCTTAAAACAACAAAAAACCCTCCACCAACGAAAGGGTTTTCAAAGCTTAACCGGTATCAATCAAGAGCAGTGACACAGGCATACCTCCCTAACATCCCGTAGGTCGTCGTGTGTTTGGTATGAGCAGGTCTCCTGGCTTAAGATCCTCATCAACTTACGTCTTCCCGGATAATATTCCAGTGACAGAGTGTAAGTTAACTCCCTCTAACAGTGGCGGGCACCGCATCAGCTTTTACTGATTTCCCTTTTCAATTCTTTTCCCTCAGGAAAGAATCACTCATCCCTAGTATTTAGTTGATTTAATGATACATGATTTTAGAAAGCTTGTACAGTCTATTGTGTACTCTTTAAAGTCCCTACCTTAGAAATCTTACCCCAGAACTCCGGTGTCTGGTGATTCGGTGGAGCCTTTTCCAGCAGGCCCGTTAGATCCTGTCCTGCCACGAGCTGTTGGCCCATAGGAGTATGCTTGCCCAATTTCCATAGCTTAGAGTTGGTCACGTCATACGTCCTGAGCAGCATTTTGTCCGCTTACTGCATTGCCGGGAGTACCAGGCTGTGTTTGCGGTGTTTGAGTTGTTGTTTGCGTCGCTTGGGTTCCAGTACACCCGTTTACAAAAAGAGAGCAAATAAGAGTATTACCATAATAAATAGTCGCTTCATGCTGTTTCTCTCCTTGTACTACCCTAAATACTCCCAAAATTTCATTTGCGCGCAGTCCAATAAAGCTGCTTTGCCAACTCTATGCCAGCTCCACGATTCTCCCGTGCTCCAGTCTCACCCGGCGCTGGGCCAGTTCCCCAACTTCCGGATCATGGGTGACCATTACAATCGTATGTCCTTCCCGGTGAAGTTCTCGAAAAAGTTCAATGACGATTTGTTCGGTCTGGTCTTTCAGCAGTTTCATTTGATTCCTGCTGCTTCGCAGCTCGCACCTCAAGGTTATTTTATCATAAACGGAAATTTACTTCAGATGGAGTAGAGCTGCTCTCTGTTTTGTCGACTATTCCGATTCACGCAGGCGTTCAACAATAGACTGCCTGTTTGTACCTCTGTAGTAAGGGGGATCACCATGGATACCATAATAAGCAGCGGGGAGGAAAGGAGCATTGGCAGTATGGTAAAGCGATAGCGGAAAAACCACAAATTGACGGCTAAGGACTGAATCACACCATAGGAGAATAACGCACCCACCACAAATGTAATAAAAATATTTGTCCATATCAAAACCGTTGGTGAGCGTGAAAACAGAATTGAGCAAAATTAGGCTGAGAGACATGGAAGTGATAACGATGGCCGTTTTCTTTTTATTTCGGGCCAGGTTGGAGACAGACATTTTAGAGATAGTCCCCGTATTTTCTTTACCGCAGGACTTTTTGTTACGTCTTTCCTTGCCTAATCCCTGCTCTGTATACCTCACAGCCTCAACCGGTGAAACAGCTCCGGCAATTTTCCCCGGCTTTCGGGAGCTGATCCATACGGTGAGAAGTGAAAAAAGAGCCGCTCCCGTAAAAACGGATATCCCGTACCACGGAGATTTCAAAAATGTTGTAGATAATGAGATAACCTTGAATATAATCAGGCAGAGTAGTGATGAGCATTATGGCCAGAATGACCATCCTCAATACGGATAATCCGGTCCGCAAATTGGGCAATTTCCTCGTTATGGGTAATCATCACAATAGTCTGGCTAAATTTTCGGTCCATCTTTTCTGTATGGTGTAAATATCTCAAGCTGTTCTGTAGGTTTACCATATGAGATTTCTAAATCGGAAATGCGGTCTATGTTTGCCTCATATTTTTATTTTTCTTTCCCAAGACAACATTTTTTATATTTCTTTCCGCTTCCACAGGGGCATGGATCATTTCGTCCAACAAAGTTTTCCCGTCTGTAAGGAACATTCACCGAAAAAATTCTATTTTCCTCGTATTCGTCATGGAAAATCCTCTTAAACATCTCATCCTCATGCTCATCATTATAATCTTTATCAAATAGATATTCCTCCTCATCGTCCTCTTCATCTGTAAATTTCCCAACCCATTCTTCCAACGAATTAACATCCTCTTCAGATATAAAGGAATAATCCTCATCTTCCTTAAGTTCATCCAGAACCTCTTTCATAGATCTATTAACCTGTTTATTCATAAACGGAATGTCAGCAAGAATCTCTACTACTTTGTCATCTGCTACCGCTTTTAATATGTCGTCTGTCAGTCCTAAAGGATGTATTAACGAACAGCACCTGGGAAGAATGTCCCACACATAGCTGTAGTCTACCTCTAGCTTTCCATTAAAAAGTTGTTTGAAATAGAACACCAGCTGTTCTCTCGATACCACTCCATGATTCAATAGGATCAGAAGAGATTCTAAGGCCTCTGTTCTAACAAATTCATCCAATGAAGAATTCTCAATAATGCCTTTAATCGGTTCAATATTTCCATCACAGACCGAAGCAAGAATATTTTTGAAATCCTCGGTGACCGAATCCCCCAGTAAGTCAAATATTTGCTCATCCGGCAGAGATGCAATCTTTATCATACTTTCATATGCTTTTTCCTCTCGAAAGTAAGCCAGTATGTAAATGGCTGGAAAATGAATCAGATACTTATTGTCTTTTGATAGATTTTCTACATCACTTATAGTATATTCCAATATCTCAAGCAGCTCTGGGATCGCTTTCTCTTTATTGGCCAAGGCATATTTTACAGCCTCTGTCGGGTAATGATCCTCGAACCTCTCATATCCCTTAAATATTCTTAAATTCATTTTCCGTAGCCCCCTTTTACCATAATTATAGCACTGCCGGTACTTCTTGGCTGAAAATTTTTGTCTTTACGGCTTTATATTGATAATCTCTTGTTTTTTGCTTGTTAACCGTTAAACCGAGTATGATGATCACAACCATGATAGCAATGATCTATTATTAAACAAAATTATAGTGCCATCGACCCTAACGTCAATGGCACTATCGCAAGTGATAACAATTAGTTCGTTGATACTTTGCGTTGCATAAAGATCTTGCCCACATAGCTTCTTACTGTATCGTGCTATCTTGCCCACCGCGTCCAGCATAACCATCGTCATGACCTTTATGCCCATCATGACCATCATGTCTATGACCATCACGTCCATCGTGTCGGCCATGGCCGCCGTGGCTGCCGTGCCCACCGCAGCAGCCCCCCGCACCGGATCGGTGCATAAAGAGCATTACCACAAACATCAAAATTACCCACCAATATTGACTAAGAAATCCTACCATAGATTTCCACCTCCTCAAGATTTAACTTAATTCTGTTACATGCCGATAGGCAGACGGGGCATAAAACGAGCCAGGAAACCGGTTACTTCCGTAAGCTGGTTGGTATAGAGGATGTAGGCGATATAGAGCATAAGCAAGCCTGCAAGCCTCTCGGCAATCACTTGCTTGGTGCGGAAGCGTTTCAAGCCCTGCGTAACTTTATTAAAGGACAGACCTGCCAAGGTATACGGAATAGCCAACCCGACAGAGAAGAAGAACATCACAATCATGCCGCTTAGAGGATTTTGGGTAGCCCCGGCTAAGGCCAGAATTGTGAAAAGAGTAGGGGCAATGCAGTGCGAGCAGGCAACTGCAAACAACAAACCCACAACAAAGGATGCCGACGCACTTCGAGTGGAATTGGTCCTAACCTTTTCAAAGAATGCGGGCTCCCAATGCAAGCGGCTCAGAAAAGGCAAGTCGAACAGACCCAGCATCTTGAGAGCCAGAATTAAGACAACCGAACCTCCCAGAATACTAAGAACCCATTGCCAGCGGTTCAGCCAAGATGCAAATTCTCCTGCTAAAGCCCCGGCTGCAATGAAGACCACGGCAAAACCGGCCACAAAGGCAAAGGTGTTCTTCACTACCCTGCGCCGGAGAACGGCATCGTGCGTCGCTTCTTTAAGTTCAGAAACAGTTAAACCGGTTATGAGGGAAAAATACACTCCCAGCATCGGAATAATACATGGCGAAAGGAAGGAAAGAACCCCGGCCGCAAACGCTATGACGATTACAGTTGCACTCAATTGCCTCTCTCCTTCTCTAATACTCCCAGGAAAACGTCCGGGCCGGTGTATCGCCCAGATTCTCCACAATCAAGGACACTCGGCTGCCATTTTTGAGCTTTGTCAGTTCCGAACCTTGGGCAATAATCTCAGCCGAGACATGATGCCCTCCCCCGCTATTGTTGGCTGCCTTAATGCTCACCGGGACATCAATACTATCAACTTGAAGCCGGACATTGCGGGAGAAGTCAAAACTATCGAGGTCTAAAGCATGGTTATTTAATTCTATTAAAAATTTTTGCGTCCCTGATTGTGCATCTTGTTTCTCCCACCTAATTCCGACTTGGATTCCTCCTTGGTCATCGACCACCGGATTCGTCTGAGAAAGAGAGGGTGACGGTTGCGCAGCGCCTGTATTAGACGTAGTATTCGGTGTGGTACTGCCCGGTTTCGCGGCTGCAAGTCCCCACCAAACCCCAACAATTGCTACCATGACCAGAGATGCAACTATTACCTTAACTTTCACATCTTATGCCTCCAATTTTCAAGTTCAGTTACAGTATTGTAACCGGAGAACTTTTCCGTTCAGGCTCAAGAATGCCGTGCTCCGGGCAACAGTGGTTCACTGCACACCGTTATAAGCAAACTTCTTGAATGTAAGATAAAATCTCACATAAAGCTCTTGCTTTGTCTCGGAATTAAATGGGGTGCCCGCAATTTCTTTCAATATTCGCTGCAGCAAAACATTGCTCTCCAATTCTTCGCGGGCAATTAAAGGAACTTTGCCAACCATCTCAAAAAGTTTGTTCTCATCCAAACCGTAAAACTCAGCCAGGTCGCGCATCAGGTTGTCGTCAGGCATTTTGCGGCCATGTTCTATTTCCGAGAGATAGGAAGAATTCGTCCCCACCCGGCTACTTACTTGGGCCAGCGAGAGATCACGGTGTAAGCGCAATTCATTGAGATACTGTCCCAATCTTTTCAAGCCCTCCACAGGCTGTTCATCGGTGGACTTTTGCTGGCGCAGGTTAATCATTAAGCTTTCTCCTTCCATCTTAATCCTATATATAGGGTAGCCTCCTATGCTATCTATAGATAATGTACAATTTCCGCTTGAATAAGCCGTGAATAATTTATGAATTTTTGATGAAGAAAGAAAACACAACCTCACACCACTTTTGCTATGGTGCGAGGTTGTGTTAAATATTATAATCACTACCTTATTAAGCCGGATACTGCCCTTTCGGCTCCGACCTACTTACTCGCCTCAGCGGGCACAACTATCGGGGCTAAAACGCTGTCTTTAAGAAGCTCAACACACTGGGCCATATACGCGCCGACTTTCTCTGAGGGATCTGTGGTTGCAATTCCGAGCGCTTTAGCTACCAGTTCAGTCAAATCCATTTGCTGAACTTCAGTGCCCATAGCATGGCAAGTCGCGTTAAACTGAGAGCCGCAGCCGGCACAGTTGGTCACAAGATACTCCGCTCCGGTCACCACCGCTTCCTCGACCCGTTTCATCCCGCTGTGCGCAACCGAAGGCAGGGAATCAAAGGCCGAAACAAGGCCGCAGCACAATCCTTCCTCTTTGATGTGCTCCATTTCCCTAAGTTCAATCCCGGGAATCGCCCGGATCACGCTGCGCGGCTCGTCATAGTGCCCAAACCAGCGCCCGACATGGCAAGAATCGTGATAAGTTATGCTGTGATTGAGGGGCGCGGAAAACTTCAGACGGCCGTCAGCAATAAGTTCGCTCAAGTAGACAACGATATGCTTAAAGCGGATATTGCATTCCAGCCCCATCTCCAAGGCCATTTGCGGATAGTTTTCGTTGAATGTGGCATAACAGCCCGGGCAGGAGAAGATAATGGTGTCTATCCCTGCTTCGTTAAACATCTCCAGATTGCTCCGGACCAAAGCCTGGAAGTCTTTCTTGTATCCACCCAAAGTCAGATAGAGTCCGCAGCAGCGCTCCCGCTCCCCAAAGTGCACAAAAGGAATGTTTAATTGATTAAGAATCCGAGTTGCATTTTGGGCCATGTTGTCCATAATTGTCCCTGCCCAACAGCCGGACCAGTACGCGATCTTACCGTGAGTCTGGGTGGGAACATCCAGCCATTTAAGCCTCTCCTCTGCCGGGACGCCCCAGAAATTGCCGGTGGTGAGCACATTGTTGCGAATAATGTTCAAACCCGTGTTTTGGAGTTTGTTCTTATTAAACTCATAGCGCAAAGACATCCAGTGATGGGCATTGTGAGCCCTAATCTGACAGACGCTGTCACATTTCTTGCACGTGGTGCACGGGTAGAGCGTGCGGCCTACTTCATCATCGAGGGGAATCTTACCCTTGATATATTGGTTAAGGATGAAATACTTGCCGCGGGGAGAATTGCTTTCCCAGGGAACGGCGTCAAAGACAGTACACACATTGCGGCAATAACCGCACATAGCACAGGAAAAGGTATCGTCCGTAAGATGCTCATCAAGCGGAGAACTAAAATTGTCGGACTGCCATTTGCTGAGCAGACGCCCGGCCAAACCAATCAAGCCGCTGCCCGCATTAGCAACTTTCATAGCTGTCGTCAGCATTTTGGTGGGAGACTGCTTGTCCAGGGAAGGAGGAATGATTTTGCCCGGATTCATAATTCCCTGTGCATCGACCGCTTGCTTATAACTCCAAATTTCTTGCAAACCCTTCTCCCCATAATAGGTTTTAGCCCGATCCGTAAAATACATTCCGACCGCAAAGACCTTGCCGCCGAGTTTTTCCCCCGTGTCGATCACATCAAGGGCACAGGCGTAGGCCAAGGGGAATCCGAGTTTTCGCTCATCAGCGAGCATAAAGCCCAGAATAGAAATATGGTCAGGCCCGACCATTGTGCCCTCAAGAGCGAATTCTCCCTTGAACTTCCGCTCTACTTCCCCAACAAAGTTGGCCACTTCTTTCACCGGCACAACCACTTCGCTGGCCACGAGGGTGGGGCCGAGCTTCTTAAAGCGCATCGGGTAGAATTTGTCCGCCCACTCCTCTATGCCTAATTTCTCCCGCATGATTTTCCCGTTGTGAGCAGAGGTAAGCCGGAGAATATGGTTTTCCACCGCTGAACGACGGGGCTTTGGAAACACCATGGTCACAAGATATTCGTCTTCAGGCAGAACATAGTGCTCCAATGCCTTCTGCTTCAAGCCCGTGAAAGCTGGGGTTGCCAAACTCACATTCCAGACTTGGACCCGTTCCCGCGATAAGTCATTCAGGAAACCGGACGCGCTCTGTAAGTCCGGAAAGGCAGAAAGAATGACACTTTCCTCATCCTTTTCCCGCGCTTTGACCGTGATCCGGACAATCATGCCGGTAATTCCACACAGGCTGTACACCTTACGCAGGTCTGAGCCGGAAAAAGTTTTGATTTCGCCGTCAGGCAAAACCACATCGACAGAAGCTATATTCTGACCACAATCCCCATATTCATAGCTGCCATACCCACTACCTCCTTGCGCAACCCAACCACCCACAGTCGAGCTGTTGGAACTGGACGGAAAGGCACGCAAAGCCAAACCACGCTCGCTAAGTTCTTTTTCCAAGTTGATCCAAATAACTCCGGGTTCGACGGTCGCGGTCTGATTGACTGAATCAATCTCTAAGATTTTGTTCATGCGGACGAAATCAACCACAATTCCAGCTTTAGCAGGAACACTACCGCCAAATCCCGCACTGCCCGCCCCGCGGGGGACTAGCGGGATTTGTTCTTCTTTGGCTATCTTCACCAGGGCAGCTACTTCTTCAGCACTAACTGGCTGCAACACACCATCCGGCGTACATTGAATCATAGACCGGATTTGTTCCGGCATAATGCCCATATCATGGGAATAAACAATGCGTTCAACTTTGTTGAAACGAACCCGGTCATCGAAAATGTTTTTGATTCTGCCCATCTGTGCAGTTGTCAGGTTGTTTTTCATAAACTTCTCTCCTCTCGTTGTTACAGGTAATACTCCTGCCTTGAGCTGCAAATTCGCTGTGCCTCCAAGCCAAGTTAGAATAATCCTAAACTAAGACCCCACCCCCTTGTGTTAGGTATCACAAGCACAAATGAGTAAATGCTGGTTTATTAGTATTTCTCCATTATTAAACTCTGGTTCAAAAAAATATTCATTCTCTTTGGCACAGCAAGATTTGCAGTTTTGTGATTTCGGGATTATTTGAACCATGGTTCAAATAATATGAACCTATCTTTAATCCTCGCTTATTAGTTCGACACTGTTACGAAATACCCTGCTACTGTTTTAATAAATTAAAACCTTTTTTTATTAATTGCATAACAAAAATAATATAGCTGCCTTTGTTAAGACAGCTACTCTAAAAGAGCCCGATTGCGCTTATAGAACTGAATGTAATTTAGAATAAATTTCAAATCCCCCGCTTCCAGATCCCGAACCGCCCTCAGCACCGCCTGCACCCGTGGGTCCCCAAGCAATACCAAAACCTCTGAGTTTAGGGATGATACCAGGTTCTCCACGTCTTCCTGTTCCAAAAGAAAATAGCAAACTGAGACGCCCAACGCTTTGGCGACATTTTCTAAGGTATCAAGGGAAGGCTCGGCCTGATCATTTTCGATTTGGCTTACCATTCCCGGGCTGATCCCAGCTTTATCTGCCAATGCCGCACCCGTAAACCCTCTTTTCTCCCGCTCCCGGCGCACTCTTTCCCCGATGGACACAATATCAGCCGACTTCTCAAGAAAATAGCGCACAGTCACGCTCAGGGCCTCAGCCAAACGGTCAAGAGTCTCGAGATCAGGCTCCTGGCTTCCTTCTTCATAAGCTTCAATCTGCTTCACCGGTATTCCGGATAGTTCGCTGAGTTCCTCAATACTTAAGCTCCTTCCCCGGCGGATAAAGCGGATTTTCTCTCCATATACCGTCTCAGTCCCGCTCCCGAAAAGGTATGTCGGGGAAATGTTTAGGACATCAGAGAGTTTTTTAACCATGCTAACAGAGGGTTTTTTTACTTCACGTTCAATGGCACTTAAGAAAGAACAAGATACCCCTAATTGATCGGAGAGCACCTGTAAAGTGAATCCTCTCTGTTTGCGAAAATCGCGTATCGTTTTACCCAAACCCATGCTGCGTTCACCCTGTCTCTAAGTTTAATCGTTCCATTCACCATGACTATATCACATCGTTATCAGAAAAGGTAGAACCCCTGTCTATATGCAACCCTCTCTATTTTCGATGCATTCTAAATGCTAAAAGGACACTCATCCTCGCTTACGATGGGTGTCCTTTACAGAAACGCAGCTGATTATTTAGACTAAACCTGTTACGAAATATCCGGAATCATCGACAGCCTGGATCAGCAAAGCTCTGTCAACCAGCCCCATCACTACCGCTTGCTGTCGCATCAAGTTCACTTGAGCCCCTGTCACTCCGGGAACGCCGAGCAATGCCCTCTCTACCGCTGCCCTGCAATGTCCGCAAGTCATTCCCTTAATCCTCAGCACTATTCTGTCCCGGCTGAAAAGCGCGGAATTCTTCCTTAGATTATGTCCGCCATACGACTGTCCATAGCTGCTCCTGGGCATTGATCTCACTCCTTTGCACTGATCATTTCACTTCAACCGTGCTGACAATTGGTCCGTGCCATGTTTCGAACCAGACTTGCCCGCTGTAACCATTGACGTTCAGTTCCGCATAGTCTTTGCTGTCTTTCAAGACCATGAATTCATAGTAACCAGGAGCCTTCTCCGGGCCTTCGAGACTATATCCTTGACCCATCAATTGCACATAGTCTTGAGCCGTTTTTGTCGCCTGTTCGGCATTTACAGTAGGTGTCTCACTGTTGCCCCAATTCATATGGCCGTATTCGGTATTCCACATAAGATTAGGACCCATTTCCGCGTAAATATAGCCGCCGTTTTTAGCAATTACAAACTCATAGGCTATAGCGCCGGTACTTGCATCTTTCACTTCTGCTTCATAGGAATCCGCAAATTCATGGAGTTCGTCAACTGCCAAGCCCGGGCTTACTTTTTGTAGATATGCTTTAGCCAGAGCTTGAGCTTGCTCGGATGTAGCTACTTGCCCGTTGCTAAGATTAACCCCTAAGCTCAGGGCATTATACCCTCCGCCCATCATGCCGTTTCCCGTCCCAGATCCTGAACCTCCCATCATACCATAGCTAGCACCGTTAGCGCCGCCAAAGCCTCCTCCCATCATGCCATAGCCGTCGAACCCATAAGGCCCGCCTATAGAACTGAACGGAGAAGGAGCATTAGGCGTGCTTGAAATCACAGCCTTTCCTGTTGAAGATGTATTTCCTTTTGGTACAGGATTTTGGGTATTTGAAGGTACAGCTTGAGTGGAATCAGCAAGAGCCTGTCCCGGCTGCGCAGCCTCATTCTTTTGTTGTTCAGTGTCAGAAACTTGAGCACCTACCGATACACCTGCCTGGTTCTCATAAGCTGCAGCCTGCGTTTTGACCTTTAGGCTTTGGCCCAAGGAAAAGTTTGCTCCGGACGCCAAGGTTAAAGCACCGCCTGATAGCACCAGGACTCCGGCTAAAAGCATTCCCAGCGTCCATTTACTTCTTTTCATTCTTTTCATCCTCCAATTCTTTGCTTACAATTCAAAATTTCTTATCGTCTAAAAAAAGCCTAAATTTTCTCGCGATACTTCATCGAAGCGACTAAATCAATTCTAATAATCTTATCCGTGCTTCTCTTAATCGGAAAGCAGGGTTGCCAGCCTTTCTCTTTGACCTACAGCTTTTAATTCCAAAAGCTTAGCATCAATAGTTATTTCTGCCTGCTCCAATCTCTCCAAGTCTTCCTTCAGTTCTTTCAGCCTAACTTCTAAAGCTGCTGTCTGCTCCGCCAGTTCCTGCCGTTGTTTGAGATACGAGCGTGCTCTTGTTTCGTCCGAATCAACTGTTTGTTTGGCCAACTCTTCAGCCAGTGACATGTGCTGCGTCAACACTGATAGAGAATTGTTAAAATCAGCAATGACGTTATTCGCCTCTCCTTTTGCTTTGCCGATTTCCCTTTGTTTACGTTCCAGACTTTCGATTTCCGCACGGATATCGTAGGGTATACGCCCAGCAGAACCGTTATCTCCTCTATATGTTCTCCTAACCGCCTGACCACGGCTGCGCATTTCATCTAAGTCGAACCGAGTAAAAGACCCTCTGTCCAACCGATCCAGAGCATCGTAGTACTGATTTTGCGTAATTTCTCCGCTGGCGTAGCTATTACGAATGTCAATGCGCAGATTTCCATATTCCTGGTTTCTTGTTCTTGGCTCATAGTATTCGCGGTCGCGGCCCGGGTAAGGATCAAAAAACCCTCCGCCACAACCAAAACCGAACACGCTGCCCCAACCTCTGCCTCCGCACATCTTATCTCCCTCCCCTTGTGCCATTGTTAATCATGCGTTTGATGCCTTTGCGGCCTTAAGCCTTGCCAACTCAAGCTCTACTTGGGAATCAATACTCATTCGTTTAAGCTTACGCTCAATTTCGTCTTTGCTATCAGCGAACACATCGCTAATAATTCCTTGCTCTTCCAGCTCGTCAACCGCCAGCACCTTAGCCTGCATATCCTGAATCCGGGCTTCTGCCCTTTCCACGGTTCTTGCGATACTCTCAGACTCCGAACCAATCGTGGTTACCAGTTCCTTAACTTTAAGCTGAGCCTTGGAAGCTGCATAAGTTGCTTTTAACTCTTCTTTTTTGCTGCGGAAAGTGCGGATCTTGTTACGCAGCTCATCCTGCCTTTTAGAAATCGTTTGCAGTTGCTCAGCCATTTTCTCTATTTGCGAAGCCAGCTCAACGGCACGGCTTTCAGCATCCACTTTGCGCAGAAGCGCTTCTTTGGCAAGATCCTCTTGCCCTAATTCCAAAGCTTTCTCCGCTTGTTCTTCGTACTTGTGGGCAGTTTCCAGGGCCGTATCCCGCTCAAGTTCAACTCTTTTCTTGGCAGTACCTAGCTCAACCGCATTGTGGGCCATGGCTCGGATGTTGTCCTCCATTTTGGTCAAGCTGTAGTCAAGCATTTCTTTGGGATCTTCAAGCGTGTCAATTCCTTTCTCCAATTTAGCTTCAAAAATATTTTTCAAGCGACTTATTATCCCCATTTGTAATTCCTCCTTTTTTAATTGCTCACTTAAGCTTACGCCCTTAGTATAAACTTGCCGTTTGAGCAACTCATGAAAAAAGTATGAATTTGTTATGAAGGTTCCAAAATTAAAAAGCGCCCAGTATCCAAATGGGGATTCCTGAACGCAATGTTACAACAAAGATTTTCCACAGCCGCTTCTGTGCCTTATTGATCCAAACTGTGAATTTCATTCGTTGGTAAAGCAAAGCAAATTGATACGTCGGTTATTACTGAGATCCGACTTTCCTGTCCTTGTTGGATCTGAATCTAGTGCATATAATCTGTATCGGTTGTCGCTGTATTGCAGGGAAAAATCCCCTCTCTGTCGAAGGGATCTATGAAGTCTAAAAGCAGTGTTAAGACGGCATCTAAAATAAATGTCCCGATAGCAAGGATGAGAGAAAGGTATGAAGCATGAATTATCTCTGGCCGGTTTTATCAGCGATTATCGTTGTCCCTTTGGCTTACTTTGCGGGATACAAGCTCAAAAGGTTGGTTCCCAAGGACAAATGGTTTGCTGTCGGATTCTTTAGCATGGTCGGGCTGTTTTCTCTTTTTCTACTAATATCAATGGTTTTCGATACTAACTTTTTTACGCGCACAGGAATCGGCTCAGCCCTAGGCATCGGTTTCATGCTGGGAATGGCCGGGAGGCCGGAAAAACAGTAAGCCTAGTTCATTCGTTGTTACAGAAACGTAGCCGAAAGCCCACGGTTTTAATCGTGGGATGAAGGCGACTCCCGTTTTGTCTCCTTTCATATATTTTGTTGCAGTATTCTCATGTAACTGATGCAATATTCATACGGGACAAGAATATAGACGAACAACCACCACCGTTTCTTTAATTAACTATCATTTTGTTTTTTGTCCACGCTACAGGCGAAAGGTATTGGTTAAGGACGTCGATAGAAGGTTTAGGGAAATCCTACAAGAAATATGCGATGAACATTCTTTAATGATTGTGGCGTTAGAAGTAATGCCAGACCATGTTCATCTTTTTCTCAACGCCCTGCCTTCTATCAGTCCATCAGACATTATGGCAAAAGTGAAGGGAGTGACATCGAGAAAACTGCGGCAGGAATTCAAGCACCTGCGACATTTGCCCAGTCTGTGGACTCGTTCTTTCTTTTGCTCTACTGCTGGCAATGTATCTAGCGAAACCATTCAGCGATATATTGCTGAACAAAAGACAAGGGGGTGAGAATGTGAAGCGCAAGAAGAAAAAGTATGATGAGTCGGGCCAACTCATCGAGGGACGAACCGTATCAACTGCTCACCACCAGGGCCAAGATTATGAATCTGAGCGACCAGGATGCTCTACTCTTAGGGCTTGCCGGGTATGCCGCCACGAAAATGTGGAATGTAGCGAACCATGAACGTAAGGCTGTTTGGCAGGAAACCGAAAAAATTCCGGGGTTTCCTGACCAGTGCAAAACACTGAAAACCAACCGCTGGTATAAGCTCTTGCCCAGTCAGACAGCTCAGGAAGTCTTAGCAGAACTGGACGATTCCTACCGCTCTTGGTATAGCCATCGCAAGAACGGTGACTTGTCTGCCAAACCGCCGGGGTTTCGGAAGAAGGATGCGCTCAGTACACTAACTTTTAAGCAGAATGCCTATGGTATGGTTGACGAGAATAAGGTTCTCCTGAAGCTGCCCAAGACGTATGCCCGGCAGGCCGTAACATTGGAATACCAACTGCCGCCGGGCACCACATTGAGCAAAGTCCAGCAAGTCAAGTTAAATATTCGTCAAGATAAGGATTGGGGTGCTCAGCAAAACCAAGAACTGCATGCCTGGCCTTATCGCAAGATCATTCAGATGTTGACCTATAAAGCGGCGCTTAAAGGCATTCTGGCCGAAAAGGTTTCCGAACACTACACCAGCACAACCTGCCCGGTATGCGGTAAGAGAGTTAAAGCAGCACGGGTCGAGCGCGGCCTGTTCGTGCATTGCGGAAAAGCCTTCAATGCGGATGTCGTCGGAGCGTTCAATATCCTGCAAAGGTATCTTCGAGACAGCGGGCTTCTGTTGTGAGAAGTAGTGGGCGGACTGGCACGCCCAGTGGTCAACTTGTTTGTGTGGAGAAAAACCACATTGAAAGGCCGTAAACAAGGGACGTTCAGGTCGGTTGCTTAAAGCAACTCCTGAGCAGCCACGAATTAAAGACCTCCTCAACTGTTGGGGAACCCTACCCCTTCAGGGGTAGGAGGATGTCAGAAGGCCCGTTCAAGCTGTTCATCGTTCAGGACACTCACCGCTTTGTATATTTTTATCGGAATTGTCTTGCCTTTCATATAGGCTTCTTTCACATATTCATAGACGAATTTATCTTTGGTCCGCTCATAAGTCTCTTCCGAAACATAGATCTCTCTTCTCCCGGCGTTTGACTCCAGCCTGGCGGCAGTGTTGACATTGTCCCCGATCGCCGTGTAATCAAGCCTTAAGTAAGAGCCGATGTTGCCAATAACTGCCTGGCCGCAATTCACTCCGATGCCGATGGCAAGTTCTACTTCATATTTGGCCAAAATCTCGTGCGCGATTTCTTCCATGTCTTTTTGGATGTCCAAGGCCGTTTTGACCGCGTGGTATTCATGGTCGGGCAGCTCCAGGGGAGCATTAAATATGACCATGGCCGCATCCCCAATAAACTTGTCGATGGTCCCTTTGTTTTTCAGGACATTCTTCGTCACCATGTTGAACAAATTATTGAGGACATCCACGACTTCTTCCGGGTTTAATTTTTCGGACATCGGAGTGAAGCCTCTAATGTCTAAGAAGAGGATGGAGATGTCTTTAAGGATACCCCCGAGTTTGATGTCGATCTGTTCTTTCACGATTTGACTGACTAAGTCCGGGGAAATGTACCTTCCAAACTGGCGCGTAATATGCTCTTTCTCTTTCATGGTGCGATAGGCCTTGATACTGACATTGACCAAGTAAGTAACAAATAAAGCGAGAATGATATAGACTACATCGAAAAAGATGCCTGTGCCTGAAAACAGAAGATATTGTCCCAATGCTAACAACACCATTATTCCCAGCGTCAGCATTGCACTCAAGGTAGAATTAAACTTCCAGGCGAGGAAAATTACAAGTGCAATGGCGATTAAGTTTAGAAAGAAAATAAAGGGCATGGAAACGTAGGTTATGTATTCTCCGCTCAATAACTGCGAGATGATGTTCGCGTGTACATACACTAATTTCATATTGCGTTCGACCGGGGTGATGGATTCGTCATATCCAGGACCTGTAAAGCCGATGAGTACGATCTTGTCTTTAAAAGTATCCGGGCTGTATGCCCCTTCCGCGACCTTAGCAAATGAAAGGGTGGTGAAATCCTTAGAATTCCCGTCATACTTGATATACATCTGGGTCTGCGGGTGCTTGTTAAGATAACCACTGGCATCTTTACCATATAGCTCACTCACGGTGTAAGCCATGGAGTACATGGGTTTATCCTGGTCATTAATCATCAACCAGGATTTGCGGATTTTGCCGTCAGAATCCGCTAATCTGTTGATATGACCCGTCTTAGTATTAGCGGCAAAAATAGGAAGCGGCCTGGTAAAATTCCTGGCTGTTACAAGCTCGTTGCTTTTGGTAGGGCTACTTGGCATCTCTCCGTAACTCGGCAGGACGATGTTATTGTATTTGGCAAATTCGTTCGCCAAAGCAGTATCACTCGTTTTATCCTTGCTTTCCGTATCAAAGATAATATCAAAGGCAATGACTTTGGCACCTGAATTCTCAAGGTTCTGAATTAACGGAATATAAAGCTTGCGATCCCAGGGAAAAATTCCGTACTTTTGCATGGAAGCGTCATCAATACCAACGATGACAATCTTATCATCGGGATTATGCGACATGGATAACTTAAGATTCATATCATACGTGAATTTAGAGAGCGGAAAGAGCAAATTCAGGGCAAAAACGATCAGGATAAAGATTAAACTAACAATATTAGGAATTAAAACAATCCTTGGAGATTTAAGCTTAAGTTTGATACAGACTCCCCCTTTCTTTCCCCATATTATACCATAGGTTCAATTTAGCAGAACTACTAATGATCATAACGGGTAAACTTTCTTCAGATTAAGTTGCGAGAACCACTGCTTCGAAAGCCTGCACCCTCTTGGCATGTCCATCCTGCCATCTAGCGGCATAGCTTTTCCAGTCTGAGGGGTGCTGATAATTCGTTAAACTATAGTCATCCGGGTTAACAACTTTGCTGGATGCGCCCGCTCCCAGGCCGATTACACTTTGGCGCTCCTCCATGATTGCAATGTTGTAGCGGCACTCCCTGCCGGGCTGGGCATACCCGATATTTTCTAGGTTCCCGGCTATGTGCTTTTGCCGGTATAGGTAATATGGCCGCAGTCCCCAGTCCTGCACAACATTTCGAGTTAAGTTCTGCATTTCCTCAATAACAGCGGCTGAAGCGTGACGGTAACCCTGCTCCCATTCGCGCGACCCCCGTTTGAGAGCGAGGGTATGCACGGTTAGGTTATCGGGCGCGAGAGGGTTTATGAGTTCGAGGGTTCTCTCAACTTCTGCTACTCCCTCTCCCGGAAGCCCCAAAATCAGGTCCATGTTTATCACCCAGGCGGAAGTTTCGCGAGCCAACTCATAAGCAGCGAGAACATCTTCCACCCGGTGTGCCCGGCCAATGCGCTTGAGGGTCTGGGCGTGCATCGTTTGGGGATTAACGCTGAGGCGGTTTACCCCTGCTTCCCGCATGAGCGCAAACTTCGCGGGCGTGAGCGTGTCCGGGCGTCCCGCTTCCACGGTAAATTCCAAGCCAGGTGCCAGCGTCAGATACTTTTTTATCTCCTGCAAAAGTATCTTTAACTCCTCGACAGTTAAGACGGTGGGGGTACCGCCCCCTAGGTAGAGAGAATCAGCGGCCAAGCCAAGCCGGGCCATCATTTCGCCCACCTGAAGAATCTCTGCGCAAAGCGCATGCAAATAAGCAGCCAGAGCCTGCCGCTCCCGGTCAATGGCGTACGCCGGGAAAGAACAGTAAGAGCAACGCGTCGGGCAAAAAGGAATCCCCAGATAAAGGGCAATGTGTTTGGGGTTAGCCGCAAAGTCATTTAGGTACGGCCGCTGAACTGCGACAATCTCCTGCAGCAACTCGGCCTTATCCGGACGCATGACATAACGCTCAGTCAGCATCTTCAACTGCTGCCCAGGCGGAAGCTCTTGATCATCCATCTTATGTACGATTTTGCTCGGGCGAATTCCGGTCAAAATCCCCCACGGCAGTTCCTTTGCACACACTTGGCTGAGCAAACGTATGAGTGCATGTTTAACGAGGAGCTTGCGCGAAGATTCTTTACCGATATTCGTATGAGCTAAAATTTTAGTGATGTCTTCTGACGCTATCGGAATTGTTTCGGTACGTTTAGAATCTAAAATGTTTGCATCCTCCACCTGTTTCCCTACCCGCCAGAAAGCAAAGAGGGGGCCGTCCCCCTCCATCTCGATCCTTATTACCCCCGCCAAACCGGCTGCTTCTGCTCTTTTTCCTGGTACTCCAAGATTATCTGTTCTTATTCGGTTCGAAACAGGGTCTGCTTCCTCGAACTTAACCGTAGCCTCCGGGAAAAAGGCTTTGACCAAAGCCCGTGCGCCCTGCAACTCGTCTAGCGAGAAAGTTGAACTTAGTAAGATAATTTCAGTTATCTCATGCATGCAGGGGACACCTCCACTACCGATAGCAAATTTAACAATATGCTTATGCCTTTTATGTTAACAGAATCTCTCTTTACTTAACCAGCTTGAGCTACACCAAAAACGGATTGTTCCTCTTCTCCGTGCCGATCGTCGTAGCTTCCCCATGCCCGGGATACACAGGCGTGTCATCCGGCAGAACCAATAGTTTCTGCTCTACTCCCTGCAGCAATTGTTCGAGTGAACCGCCCGGAAAATCAGTGCGCCCGATCGAACCCGCAAACAGGGTATCCCCACTGATGACACCGTCCGCAGTGAGAAAAGACACACTTCCGCGTGAATGCCCAGGGGTGGTGAGGACCGTTATTTTCTCATCCCCCACCTTTAATTCCTGTCCATCATGGAGCAGCATATCAGCCGGCTGCATCTTGATCACAGGGGCGAAATAGGACGAAAGGTTCTGGCGTTCGTCCGTGAGCATGTCGGCATCAGCAGAGTGAATCCCAACTTTGGCTCCCAAAAGTTCCTTAAGCTCATCCACCGCCCCGATATGATCCGCATGTCCGTGGGTAAGCAGGATGTACTCAACTTTAAGTTCCTTTTCCAGAACCCAGCGGTAAATTTTTTTTCCTTCCGCGCCCGGATCAATCACTGCCGCTTTTTTCGTCTTCAGGCAGTAAGCCAGATAACAATTTGCTCCCATAACCCCTACCGGACGTCCCTCAATCATATCCTTACCTCCTAAAACTTCTTCTCACTGTCCAACAGCAGAGTAACCGGGCCGTTGTTTACGAGCGCTACTTCCATATCTGCCTGGAATACTCCTGTCTCAACTTTGAGTCCCTTTGCCCTCATGGCAGCCACCGCCTGTGCGAACAAAGCGCAGGCCTGCTCAGGCGGGGCCGCAGTGGAGAAACTGGGGCGTTTTCCTTTACGACAGTCCCCATAGAGTGTAAATTGGGATACTAACAGAACTTCTCCCTGAACATCTGCGAGCGAAAGGTTCATTTTCCCCTCCGCATCTTCAAAAACGCGTAAGCCTACAATTTTCTCAACCATCCAGCTTACATCCGCCTCTGTGTCATTTTCTCCTACCCCGAGCAAGACCAAAAAACCGGCAGAGATCTGTCCCACTATCTCTTCGTCCACTCTTACTGCTGCTTTCTTAACTCTTTGTACCACACTGCGCACTTTATTTCCCTCCGGTATGCACCCTGTCAACTTCGGCCACATCTTTGACCCTGCGGATCTTCTGCAAGACATGATTAAGGTGGTCGAGATTGCTTATCTCTATGCTTAGTTGGATATAGGCGGCTTTGTCTTTGCCCACGCGGGCATTTATCCCTAAGATCGCGGTGCGCGTATCCATAACCGCATTAATCACATCCGTTACCAAGCGGGCCCGATCCAGCCCGAGAATCTGAATGTCGACCGGGTAAGCAGCCTGAGTCTGTTCATCCCACATGACTTCGACCAAACGGTGATGTTCCTCTTCGATATGAGACTGGACATTGTCGCAATCGCTGCGGTGAATAGATACTCCTCTCCCCCTGGTTATATACCCGACAATTTCATCCCCGGGCAAGGGGTTGCAGCAGCGGGAAAAGCGCACCAGGACATTGTCAACCCCTTTAACGCGCACACCGTGAGAGGCTTTGCCATATGAACTTAAATTCTTGCCATCTCCTTGTTGCAGAGCTGCCAGCTGTTGCTTTTCGCGTACTTCCTTCGTTACCTCGTCTTTTAAGCGCCCTAAGACCCTGTTGGCACTAAGGGTGCCATCCCCAATCGCGGAATACAGATCTTCAACTGTCGTATAATTATTGTTCTTGGCCAGTTCGGACAGGTATTCTGGTTTGAGCACCCCCGCCGGTTCTAGTCCCAGCTTCTTTACTTCCCGCTCCAAGCTTTCCCGGCCCCGGTTGATATTCTCTTCGCGCTGCTCTTTCTTAAACCAGGCTCTAATCCGGTTTTTTGCCTGGGAAGTCTTCACAAAAGACATCCAGTCCCTGCTCGGCCCGGCAGCCTGTTTGGACGTTAAGACTTCAACAATATCCCCATTGTGCAGTTTCGTATCTAACGGAACAATTCGGCCGTTAATCTTAGCCCCGATACAGCGGTGCCCTACATCCGTGTGCACCCGGTAGGCAAAGTCGATGGGGCAGGATTCAGCAGGAAGCTCCACCACATCCCCTTTGGGGGTGAAAACAAAAACCGTATCCGCAAATAAATCAATTTTCAGAGACTCCATGAATTCCCCGGCATCACGGGAATCATACTGCCATTCCAAGAGCTGGCGCAGCCATGAGAGCTTCTGATCAAAATTTCCGGCAGGAGATTTGCCCCCTTCTTTGTATTTCCAGTGGGCAGCAATCCCGTATTCAGCCGTGCGATGCATCTCCCAGGTGCGGATTTGAATTTCAAACGGTTCTCCATGCGCCCCGATTAGAGTGGTGTGCAGGGATTGATACATATTGGGCTTGGGCATTGCAATATAGTCCTTGAAACGACCGGGAATCGGCTTCCATAAAGTATGAATGATCCCTAAGGCTCCATAGCAGTCATTGACAGAGTCTACGATTACTCTGACTGCAGTTAAATCATAAATCTCATTCAATTCTTTATTTTGCGTATCCATTTTGCGATAAATGCTGTAGAAATGTTTCGGCCTTCCGGAAATGTCGGCGTGAATCCCCACCTCATCAAGGCGCAAACGCAGCTGTTCAATGACCTCATTGATTTGCGCTTCCCGTTCCCGCCGTTTAAGCGCGATTCCCTCAACCAAATCGTAATACTCCTGCGGCTTGAGGTAACGGAATGCTAAATCCTCAAGTTCCCACTTAAACCGGAAAATTCCCAAGCGGTTAGCCAAAGGGGCAAAAATCTCCAAGGTTTCCTGGGCAATTTCCCGTTGTTTTTGCGGGGAGTGGTACTTCAGAGTCCGCATATTATGCAGCCTGTCCGCTAGTTTAATGAGAATAACCCTGATGTCTTTGGCCATCGCTAAGAACATCTTGCGCAAATTCTCGACCTGTAACTCTACTTTACTCTTATACTCAATCCGACCGAGTTTGGTAACCCCATCCACCAGCATTGCAACTTCCGAACCAAATTCCCGCTCGACATCAGCCAAGGAATAGGCTGTGTCTTCGACCACATCATGCAAAAGCGCCGCCGCGATCGTACTCTCATCAAGTTCAAACCCCGCCAGTATCATCGCAACCTCGAGAGGATGTTGAATATAATTCTCTCCAGAGATGCGATGTTGCCCCCAATGCGCTTTCTCAGCAAATTTATAGGCCTCGGTGATGATATTGAGATGTGACGCAGGAAGGTTTTGAGGCAATTTCGCCATCAGCTCCTCCAGAGACATGCCTTAGCTCCTCTCTCACTTGGGTATGGTATTAATATTGAACTAAAGAAAACACAGGGTAATCTTTAAGCTTATCTCTTCCTTCCAAAAAAGTCAGCTCGATAAGATAAGCCATCCCCACAACTTGAGCACCTGTCTTCTCCACTAATTTCGCTGTCGCCAGCGTGGTACCGCCGGTAGCCAGCAAGTCATCCACAATCACAACCCTCTGCCCAGGATACAGAGCGTCGGCATGCACTTCCAAAGTATCGACTCCGTATTCCAGGTCATACGTTTGGCTGACAGTCCGCGCGGGAAGCTTTCCGGGCTTGCGCACAGGCACGAAACCAAGACCCAGAGCGTATGCCACGGGTGCCCCGAACAAAAACCCCCTGGCTTCCGGGCCGATAATAATATCGGGTTGCCACGGTTTAAGCACTGTGATCAGATCATCAATAGCAGTCTGAAAAGCTTTCCCGTCTTTGAGCAGGGTAGTAATGTCTTTGAAAGAGATGCCGACCTTGGGGAAATCTTCGATTACACGGATGTGCTTTTTATAGTCCATTCTCTTCCCGTCCTTCCCTTAATAAAGGAAACTTACTTCAGGTGGAGTTTTAACTCCATCTGAAGTTTAGTTGAACTTATCCAGGGGCTTAGTGCCACTTATCTCCCACTTTAGAAGCGGAAGTCTTAGTGGCACTTAGCCATCGGATAAAATGGTTAGCACCTTTTGCCACTAAGATAGCGCAGGGAAGATTCCAAAGGGAGTTTGCCCTGTACCGGCATCAGTTCCAGCATAACCCTGGTGCTTCCACCCGCACAGCGCACAAACCCTAATTCTTCGAAAATCTGCAGTGCTTCCCGCTGCTCCTCCTGAACATCCCAGATAAAGGGGTTTTCAACGTTGGCTGCGGCTTGGAGCGAGCGATAAACTTTGGCCAGTTCCTCCCGCTCCAGGGAAGCGCAGCGCTTACGCGTGGAATCAATGTCTGTCCTAAATTCTGCTAAGGCGATGTTCCCGGTCGCCGATGGCAAAGCAATCGCATCCGCTTCAAGCCCCGCTGCAATCTCTCTAGCAGCCAACTCACCAGCCTGCCTAGGCAATCTATCAAGTTCAGGGAACTCCTTTTGCCAAAGCGCGTTTTCCTCGATATCCTTAACGACTACCTGAACTTTTTCATGTCCCTGATACGAGTTTAATTCCAGATTAAAAGCTATATCCGCGGCAGGCTTGTCCGCTAATTCTCTTAAGCGGCTGCCCTGGCGAAAAACAATCCCCCCCAGATTCCCTGCTTCACCCAGATAGAGCTTTAAGTGCTTCCCTTCCTGGCCCACCGTATCAATCCGGTGCACAGGCATCCTTTGCACGGCTAAAACAGGGGAAGGATTGCCAAATCCGTACGGTGCCAGATGTTCTAATTCCTGTTCAAGTGCCACTGTAAGCACTGCGGGCTCAACCACGCAATCTATGGTTAAAACTTCTTGAAAAACCTCCTCCGGTAATGCTGTGGCCTGCTCATTCAACTCTGCGCGCAAACGCCCAATATCTCCGACAGCCAGCGAAAACCCGGCAGCCTGACGGTGGCCGCCGAATTTATGTAGCAATTGAGCTTGCGTCCTTAGCTCCTCCAGCACATGATAGCCCGGTATTCCTCTGGCTGATCCCTTGGCTTCCTCCCCTTCTTCCCCCATGATAAACACCGGTCGGTAGTATCGTTCAACCAGGCGGGAAGCCACGATTCCTATCACTCCGTGATGCCACCCTTGACCGGACACTACAATGACACGGGGCAGCGGGCTTTGTTCTATCTGCTCGATGGCTTTGGCCACGATCTCCTGTTCGAGGCGCTGGCGCGCCAGGTTCTCTTGGGTTAGCTCCCGGGCCAGTTCATAAGCCCGCTCCTCTTTTCCGGTGAGCAGCAGTTCCAGTCCTTTGCGGGCGCTGTCAAGGCGACCGGCCGCGTTAATCCGGGGCGCTACCATAAAAGCGATCTGTCCCGCTTTCAACTCCTTGCCTTTGAGCCCGCATTCCGCCAACAAAACTTCCAACCCTAAGTGCGGAGATTCCTGCATTTGCTTAAGACCATGTTTAACTAAGACCCTATTCTCGCCCACCAGGGGTACAACATCAGCAATCGTACCCAAAGCCACCAAGTCCAAGAGTTCTCTCTCCGCACCAGGTTTATCTGATTCCTCAAGCAAGCCCTGCACCAGCTTGAAAGCTACCCCGACACCGGCTAGCTCAGTAAAGGGATAGTTGGGATCGCATTTAGGATTTATCACAGCCAGCGCAGCAGGCAGAATCTCAGGCGGCTCGTGGTGGTCCGTGATTATTACATCAATTCCGTGAGCAGTGGCCAATTCAATTTCCTCAGTGGCCGTAATCCCGCAGTCCACCGTTACCAACACTTTAACTTCTGCCTGCACAGCCCGGCCAATGGCCTCCTTATTAAGCCCGTACCCTTCATCATGCCTGCTAGGGATATAGGTGACAGCCTTGAAGCCCAAGTCGATCAGGGTTTTATAAACTAATGCCGTACTCGTAACCCCGTCCACATCATAATCTCCGTAGACAAGCACCTTCTCCCCGCGCTCACGCGCCCAAGTCAAACGCCCGACGGCTTTCCGCATATCTTTGAACAGAAAAGGAGAAGACAGGCTCAATAGGCTTGGCTTCAAGAAAGAAACCGCCTCCCGGGGAGTATTTACCCCGCGCTTTGCTAAGATATCAGCCAGAACGGGAGAAATTCCGAGAGTATCGGCAAGTTCCTGGGCAATAGATCTGTCAGAACGGGAAATTCTCCAAATTTTGCGCAACTTCATTTCCTCCAGACCTATTCATTATAAGGCAAAGAGGTAAGGGACGGCAACAGGGAGTCAGTGCTTCAGCACTGACTCCCTGTTGCCCGCTGTATCTTTAGCGCTCTCGGCGGCTTCGCTACCGGCATCTAACGAAGATCCCTTCACCACGTCCCCATTAACTTTTTCTTTTCCCACGGCTTTTCTACGCTTAAATTCACGCCCAAGGGCGAGCAAAAAAACGATCAAAGCTCCAGCTACTGCTGAAGCAAAAATCACTAAGACCAACGGCACCTCTTTGACCGCCCAGAATATGTTGATAGGCACAGGCGCTGCGTTCTGGACGGCAAAAATCGCGACCAGAAGCGCAAATATTAAGGAAAACATTAAAATGTACAAATTCCCAACCCCCCTTTGTTCGCACTGGCTAATTACCGCTTGTTCCTTTGCTTAATTATTGCGGCTGCTGCGGTGAACGGGATCTTCACAGCCGTAAGTTCCGTCGCATTTGCGTTTCATCCCTTCACACTGGGCGCACGATGTTTGACGGTCAGTGCACGGCTCGGAATGAATCAGGACATGCGCTTCGTGCAATTCCTCCTTGATCTCCCGTTCAATGCGGTTGCACAGGTCATGAACTTGGGCTACCGAATTATCTTTTGGCACAACCAAGTGGAGGTCAATATGGCGTTCAGCCCCGGCTTTACGCGTACGCAGCTTATGAAATTCCACAAATTCATGCTCATGTTTATTAATAATAGAAGTTATAATTTCCGTTTCCGCCGCAGGCAGGCTCGTATCAACAAGTGGCATGAATGCTTCCCGTGTCAGATTAAAAGCAGTCTTAATAATCAGCAACGCAACCACAATCGCAACCACGGGGTCAAGAATGCTCCAGCCTGTGACCTGTATAAGGATGAGCCCCACAAAAACTCCTGCTGACGTGTAGACATCAGTGCGCAAGTGCATGCTGTCCGCTTCCAAGGCAACTGAATCCGTCTTTTTCGCCACCCGCATCAGCATAGTAGAAACAATTAAGTTTAACACAGCGGAAATTCCCATAATCACGAGACCCCAGCCGACACTTTCCACCTGGACTCTGTTCGTTATTTTATGGATAGCCTCCACCATAATCCAAGTGGCCGCCACGAATATCAGCAACGCCTCCACAGTCCCTGATACATTCTCGATCTTGCCGTGTCCGTAAGCGTGCCTGTCATCAGCCGGTTTGCCGGATTCGCGCACCGCGAAAAAAGCAATCAGGGCCGCGAACAGGTCGATCCCGGAATGTATACCTTCAGAAAGTATGCTAACCGAACCGCTGGCGAAGCCGATGGTCACTTTGCCGACTGTTAAAAATGCGTTTGAAATAACCGACATTGAAGCGACTCGGGCCTTCGCCTCCATCTTAAACACTCCTATCTGCATTTTGCCAGTACTAAAAACCTTTTTTGCGTAAAAACCTGGTTTTTAACGTAAAAAAAGAACTTCCAACTAACAAAGGAAGTCCCACGGATCCGCTCCGCTGCCCGGCAGTAGGGCCCAGCCGTTTCAGCCTGACACATTCTATTCTATGTATAAGATACCAAAAATGCAACGTTAGTGCAAGTCAGAACTTATACTTAGTCCAGCTGTTCAAAAAGTAAGAAAATTACCGTATACAATCAAAGCTACGCTAAGAAAAAGGCGCCACAGAGAGGGTGCCAAACCCCATAATACTTGCTTTCTATTCTGCGCAGAAATAAGACCGGTCCCAAAAATAAGCACCCAGATCAGAACTGCCACTATCGGAGTGATAAAAGCAGCAAAAACAACCAAACTGACTATGCCTCCGACAAAGCCGCTTACAATATTGCTCCTGCTGGCTTTCCGGCTGAGCAAAATTAATACCAGAATTCCAAGAAATGCCCCCAGGAGCAGGGGTAGTTCCCAGCGCCAAAAATCCTGCCCCTCGTGCACGAAAAGGTTAATGCCGGTAAGTAACGCAACTGCTGCGACCGTCCCCCGTATCCCGGCAACAAAAGTCATCCCGGCGCACAGCAATACCAGTGCCTCCATCAAAATCATCGGCCCCAGCCCCAAGAAACCCCCTCCTAGCATTTTTGTTGCTAGTATATCCCAAGCACCTTGGCCCTAATCAATATTCCCTTAATAAACCATCAGAGGAACACCTACCCATGGCAATTCATACTGTGTATTAGGCAGACGTTCCGTGCTGCTGGATAATGAGAGTAAAAGGAGGAGCAAAAGCATGTGGGGTCGTTGGTTTTGGGGCTGGCCCTGGTGGGGCTTCGGCTGGGGCTGGCCTTGGTGGGGTTGGCGTCGCTGGTGGTGGTAGACCGCCATTCTTAATCTCATTTTCTCTAAAATCTTGCCATCTTAATCTTCCTCAAATCAAATATCAATATCTGCGCGAAATGGGGCTGCTCAAGCATGTTTGCTTGCGAGCAGCCCCACACTTATCCTCTTGGCCAGGCTCACGACTATGTTAAAGGCGGCCCTGAGGCCGCCCTTGAGAGTTCTTTAGAAGACAATACCCAGCGCAATGAGGAGAAGAATGATTACAACAACGATCGCGATTCCTGCTCCCCAACCTGTGCCTACACCTGCTCCGAATGCCATGAAATATTCCTCCTTTTTATTCGTAAGATTTATTCTAAGATTGTGGCCAAACCTTCCGTGATTAAGAAGCTTAAATTAGAAGATTACACCCAAGGCAATCAAGATCAGAATTGCTATTGCGATGATGCCGACACCGACACCCCACCCAGCTCCAACTCCAACTCCGCCATAAGCGCCTGCTCCGTATCCAAATCCGTACATATCTTTCCCTCCTTAAATTTTTACTCGCTTAGAAAACAATACCCATTGCAATAAGCAAGAGGATTATAACCACCACTATCGCAATTCCCGGTAAGAAGTTCGGCCCGCAGCCGTCAACTGCCGGTCCTGCAAACGCCATACTGCCTCCTCCTTTCTACCTGGAAGTATCTGGGTCTATTACAAAATATGCCCTTGAACTGAAAGTGCTAATAGTTTTTGAAAAAATAGCAAAAAAAGACCCGCTCTCTTACGAGAACGAGCCAGGTTTTCCTTTGGGCTGCGTGGCAGAAAAATGTGCTTTTCTTAGCGGTCTTCCTCTGCCATGGCACTGACCAAAACCTCTTTTAAGCGCTCTAACCCTACGGGTTCTGCCACCAGCGGAATTGAGGCCCAATCCGAAAAATCCAGTATCTCTTCCACATGTTCTAAGGCGTATTCGTCAAAGAAATTAATCGGATCAAGCATGAGACCGCCGTCTGTATACTGTCCAAAGTTCTCGTTGGCGTTGGCTTTGTCCCAACCTTTGAACTCTAAATCCCGATACTTAAGCCACCCGGGAGTGCACCACCAGATTTTGCGCCCTTGCGCAATCCGCTCCCGCTCCTCTACCGTAGCCACCATATCGATGCAGTTTTCTACCTGGGTACGGGCAATATAGTACCCTTCCTCTCTCAGCTCGTCAATCACGCTGTCAATCGTGCGGTAGGAATCACGCATGTTAATATAACAGTACTTGCCGCCATAAACCACAATAATTTTCTTGGCTTGCTTTTTTGCCAGTTCCAGTTGCTTTTGCAACTGGTTTTCTAATTCCTCCGGAACTTGATGCAATCCCGGGGTTGTGTATAATAATTTAGCCTCAAGAAAGCCGGTTTCTTTAAGATAGTTTAGTTCCGGAATCATAGTCCCACATGCAACAATAGCGTAATCTTTAAATGACACTTTTTGCCCCACGTCTAATCCCCCTACCTTTATTTGAAGCGAATTTTCACTTCTTTTAATTCAGAGTTTAATACCCTATACGGGTATGTGTCAATGAGAAATCTCAGAAAATTTCTGCTTGTAAAGAAAAGCCCTCCGGAGCTAACCGAAGGGGTAAAAAATCTTGCGCAAATTCAAACTATAGCTCCTTAGCCGGAATCGGACCGCGGGAGAGGGCTACTTTCCCGGTACGCACAATTTCAATAATTCCGTAGTCTTTTAGGACTTCACACAAAGCATCTATCTTATTTTCTTCCCCTGTAAGTTCAATCACCATTGTTTCCCGGTTCACATCCACGATTTTGGCACGGAAAATGTCCACGATATCCACAACATTCGAACGGTTTTCCGAGCTTGCTTTGACCTTGATCAAGGCCAACTCCCGGTGAATAGAATCCCCCACTGTAAGCTTGGTGATCTTGATGATATCTACGAGCTTGGACAACTGGTTAACCACCTGCTCCAACTCAATTTCGTCAGCTTCTACGACGATGGTAATCCGGGTCGTATCAGGCTCTTCAGTGTAGCCGGCAGCTATGCTCTCGATATTGAAAGCTCTGCGGCTGATTAGCCCGGAAATGTGGGTCAAAACGCCCGGCCTGTTTTCTACTAAAACTGCTAACGTATGTTTCATTGCTATTCACCCCCCATGATAATCTGGTCCAGACGAGCTCCAGGTGGAACCATGGGTAAAACATGTTCTGTTGCTGGAACCAAGACATCGATAAAGACCGGACCAGAAATCTCTAAGGCTTTCTTCAAGGTTTCCTCTAATTCCTCCGGTTTGCTGACCCGCAAGCCGGTGGCACCCATGGCCTCAGCAAGCTTGACAAAGTCAGTGTGCCCTTTTAAGCTGGTGTGGGCTAAACGTCCCTCATAAAACATGCGCTGCCACTGCGCCACCATGCCCAGGACTTGGTTGTTCATAATAATGACTTTAATCGGTAAGTTATTATTAGCGGCAGTTGCGATTTCTTGGCAATTCATCATGATACCACCATCTCCGGCAAAGAGAAAGACCGTTTTATTAGGCTTGCCCATTTGTGCCCCAATCGCAGAGGGGAGTCCGTACCCCATGGTGCCGAGGCCGCCTGAAGTCAGGAAAGAACGGGGATTCTTAAAGCGGTAATACTGGGCGGTCCACATTTGATGTTGGCCTACATCTGTTACGATAACAGCGTCTCCGTCAGTAAGCTCACTTACTTTTTCAATAACAGTCTGAGGCATGATGACATCGGATCGCTGTGCATAGGCAAGGGGATTTTCCTCAGACCAAGCTTGAACTTGCTGGCTCCAATTCTCAATCTTGGCTCTCCAGTCCTCCGATTTTCGATTGGCAGCCTTTGTCAGTAGAGCAGGAATGGACCAGCGCAAATCACCGACCACGCGAATATCGCTTAAGACATTCTTGTTAATCTCTGCCGGATCAATGTCAAAGTGAACCACCTTGGCTTTAGACGCAAATTCCGCTAACAAACCGGTCACTCTGTCGTCAAAGCGCACTCCGACTCCGATCAGCAGGTCACATTCTGTAGTGGCAATATTGGCGGCATAAGTGCCGTGCATACCCACCATGCCCAAATGTTGAGGATGGTCATCCGGCACAGTTCCCAATCCCATCAGGCTGGAAGTTACCGGAAAGCCGGTCAAGTCAAGCAGTTCCGTCACTTCGCGTGCCATATTGGCAAGGGTTACTCCGCCTCCAATAAAGACGAGCGGCCTGTGGGCCTCTGTCATGGCCTCCCATGCCTGGTCGATGGCGGTCTGATCCCCTTCGAAAATTGGCCGGTAGCCCCGCAGGTTGACACTTTCAGGGTATTCATATTCCAAAGTCGCCGCGAATACATCCTTGGCAACATCAACCACAACCGGACCCGGACGCCCGGTACGGGCAATGTAGAAAGCTTCTTTAATAACTCGCGGCAGATCTTCCACTTTTTTAACCAGGTAATTATGCTTAGTAATGGGCGTGGTGATCCCCCGAATGTCGGCTTCCTGGAAAGAATCCCGCCCAATTAAAGAAACAGCCACCTGTCCGGTAAAGGCGACAATCGGAATCGAATCCATATATGCGGTCGCGATTCCTGTCACTAAATTAGTAGCCCCTGGACCGGATGTAGCCATGCAAACTCCAACTTTGCCGGTCGCCCGTGCATAGCCGTCCGCAGCATGAACCGCCCCTTGCTCATGGCGGGTGAGGATATGATGGAAGTCTGCCTTATACAAAGCATCATAAAGGGTGAGCACTGCTCCCCCCGGATAACCGAAAACCACTTCAACATTTTCCCTTTTTAAACTTTCAATAATTGCTTCTGCACCCGTAATTCTCACACGATGCCCCCCTCTTCGCTTATGTTCCTATTATAGTACACACAAGCAAAACTTGTCACTATACAAATATACACCGGGATGTATTTTGCTGCGATTCGTAGAACTTGTTCACTGAACTACCCTTAGATTTTCACTTTAAATACTAAAAAACTCACCCCAAGCGAGGCCTGGGGTAGTTTTAAGCAGCATTTTGATTGAGTTAACGAGTCAGAGACCTAAATCTTATGCAAAGAAATCAATTGGAAATAAGCTATTTTTCTTCTGATTTAGTAAAGACTCTGTTAAGCTTTAGCCCTGGCCACTTTCCCGCCTTTGCCAAAGAACTTTCTAATCTCAACCAAGATTTGGCTGGCATTAAAGATTGAAGAGTAAGCTCCACTGAAAACTCCGATCAGCATCGCCAGAGCAAAGACCTTCGTTGATTCTCCGCCTAAAATAAAGATAGCGAGCAACGCAATGATCACAGTTGCCACTGTCTTAACTGAACGGCCCATAGTCTGCCAAATTGATTTGTCAACCATATCCTCATA
Organism: Paradesulfitobacterium aromaticivorans; assembly: GCF_054657415.1. Taxonomy (NCBI): domain Bacteria; kingdom Bacillati; phylum Bacillota; class Clostridia; order Eubacteriales; family Peptococcaceae; genus Paradesulfitobacterium; species Paradesulfitobacterium aromaticivorans. Next base: position 146,078 of record NZ_BAAHYT010000009.1, read on the forward strand.
GCTTTCTCCACGCTTTAAGCGAGTTTCATTTTCACGAATGCGGTCAAAAATTACGACCGTGTCATTAATGGAATAACCAAAAACGGTTAAAATGGCCGCCACAAACGTAGAATCAATCTGGATCTGAAAGATAGAGAAAATCCCGACGGTTACCAGCACATCATGCAGCAGAGCGATAATTCCTGAGATCGCAAAGGCAAATTGGAAGCGGAAAGATATATAGGCAAGCATTAAAGCTGAAGCAATAATCAAAGCCCAAAACGCGTTGCGGGTAAGTTCTTGGCCTATGGCCGCCCCCACTTTGTCTTCCTTCAAAGAACCGCGGTCAAAATCTCCGACTTTTTGTTGAATCGCTGTTAAAAGTTGGTTGCGTTGATCCTCTTCCAGCGCATCAGTCCTGATCAAGGCCACAGTATCCCCATTTGACAGTTGCACACTCCCCTCCAAGCCAACGGATTTCAAAGTATCCGTAAGCACCGTCTGGGTAACAGGTTTGTTAAATTTCATGTCGAGCATAGTGCCGCCTTTGAAGTCAATGCCCAGGTTCAAGCCCTGCAGAAAGAGGGAGATTATCCCCGGAATAATGACAGCGAGCGAGATGGCGAACCACCAATACCTTTTTTTTACAATATTAAAATAGAGGCGATGCAGCTTGCGCACTTGCTCATAGCTTTCAGCCTTGGCCGCGGGAGTTTGGGAAGTGCCGACAGCCCCGTTCTTTTTCTCAGCCATTATGCTTCCCTCCTAACGCCAAACCAGAATGAACTCATGCGTGGGCTAATGCCTACAATCCAGCGCAGGACCATTCTCGTAAATGTGATCGCCGTAAATAAGCTGGCGATAATGCCAATGCCAAGCGTTATCGCAAACCCTTTGATCGACCCTGTTCCCAGGAAGAACAAAGTCGCAGCCGCAAACATGGTGGTAATATTGGAGTCAAAGACTGTGATGAAGGCCCGGCTAAACCCGGCTTCAACCGCTGCCCGCAGGGATTTACCCAGACGCAACTCTTCTTTAATGCGTTCGTATACGATAATGTTTAAATCCACCGCCATGCCGATGGACAAGACGAAGCCGGCAATTCCCGGCAAAGTGAGTACCGCTCTAAACAGCCACAACGCCCACAGCATCAGCAATGCAAAAACAACGAGCGTGAAGTTGGCAACCAGGCCGGGTAGCCTATAAAAGGCCAACATAAAGAGCAAAATAAACACTAGGCCGTAAATACCAGCCTTAATGCTTTTGTTCAGGGAATCAACACCCAGCGATGCTCCCACTTGCCGTTTCTCAGCAATGCTCATGCTTACCGGCAACGAGCCGGAGCGGAAAAGCACGGCATAGTTGGCTGCATCCTCAAGCGAGGAATACCCAGTAATCTCTGCTTGCCCGTTAGTAATCGGTTCGTTAACATTAGGATTTTGCAGCATTTTATCATCGAGGTATATACTAATATTTTGTTTAACAAATTTAGTCGTTAAATCCGCAAATTTCTTGGTTCCTTCAGGTGAGAAAGTTAAATTAACCACATATTCTCCCCGTTGGTTTTGCCCGGCGCGGGCGTCTTTCAATTCTTCGCCCTGCAACACCACATTTCCTTGTGGATCACGAAACGTAAGTTTGGCCGTGGTTTTTAACACCGACACAGCTTTGTCCGGGTCTTGAATTCCGGCTAAATCAACGATTATACGGTTTTTAGCATAATCGGCCTGAATGTACGGCTCGGAAACCCCTAAATCATTTACACGTTTGGAGATAATGGCTTTGGCTTTATCCATTTCGTCCTTAGTGATTGCCTTGCCGTCTGTGCCCGGCTCGGCCTGAAGCACTAAGTGGACGCCACCGCGCAAGTCAAGTCCCAGCGGGATACCTTTAGTGGTATCTGTGAGGGGTTGAATCGAAAATGCCACGGCTAAGGCTACGAGCAGCACAAGTGCTGCGAGCTTGATGATGTTTCCCCGTCTCATCTATGTTCCTCCCTTTTAACTATAATGGGACTTGCCCATGCCAAAGTTAATTATAAGGCTTGGCTTGTCCAAGTGTCAATTTACAAAAGTTTCACCTATAACTTAATCGTTTCCCAACGAACTTCTTTATTTACGGATAATGGCCTGTGTTTTCATTTTCTCACAGAAGCTTGACACTATTAATCCAAAGCTCAAAGTTAGCTCCTAAAAACTCAGCAGCTTTTCTGCATAATAACATGCGCGCCAGAAAAATTTCAAAATAATCCATAACCGGACAAATTTTCGTATCAATTGTTAATTCGAGGGCGATTCTGTCTTTGTCATAAACGCGCAAAAAAGAATGTTCAACAGCGTAATTCACCCGGTCGTGGATGTCAAAAGTTGCAAGATCGGGGTTGCGCACTCGTGAACGGTGAACATCCGATTTATCGGCCAGAATGAGAGCGGCGGACACAGCACTTACCGGATGCCCATCACTTTCATCATGGTTGCCTATCGCCCCGATCACCACGGCAATTTCTTCCGGAGGCAACGCGTGCCTTTCCAGAATTTGAGCCGCCAGCACTGCACCAGCCTGAGCGTGCCCGTTTCTGTTTACTACATTTCCGATATCATGTAGATATGAGGCGATAGCCGCTAACTCCTGCTCTCTTTCCGCATGTTCAAGTTTTTGTAAGATGTTGGTTGAGATATGGGCAACTAAACCCACATGCCTATACCCGTGCTCAGTGTAACCCAGAGCTTCCAGGTGGCGGCTCCCTCCTTCGATATATCCTTGTACCAGAGGATCTACCTTGATATCTGCTATGGTTACTCTACTCATGCGATCTTTCCTCCGTTTGCAGCCGGCGCATGCGATAGCAGTTCATTCCGACCTGTCCCAGTTCTTCTAACAGGCCGTAATTGGCCCACGCGCCTACAACCGCTCCTACCCCGGGCAGCATCTGCAAAGTCTTGCGCAGGTCAATCGTGTCACGGTACTCACGCTGAAACTTTTCCCAATCAATCTGTTCCAGGTATTCCGTTCCAGATGGCCATTTCCTCACTGTCCCGTTCCAGTCGGCTAGGGCAGTGTACAAAGTCGGCTTCTGTTCCTGACTGGAGAAGGCCAGTTGAAAAACATAAAGTAAAAAAAGACGTTCACGATAGTCTTGGGTAGTATAACCGTAAACATGGGCCAGCTCAAACAGAAATTTCATTTTAATAGCGATCAATGCCGGAAAATCAGCCATGCCCAGGACAAGACCGCCAGCACCCGTCCCTGCCCCCTCGGCCGCCGCAATTTTTTTGTAATTGGAAATAAGCTCATAGGCTTTACGGTCGCGGTCTTCCAAACTTAGCCCCTGTGCGGGCGCACTTTTCGGAACGAAATCAAGACCGAAAAGTACGGTCTTGACAAGGCCTTTGACTGTAGCCGTCAACACGGCGTGCACCTTATCCGGGATCACATCATTTACCTTCGTCTGCACTTTTTTCGATACCCGTTCCCAGATGCCGGGGCGCTTTAATACTTTCTTGGCCCAAGCTTCAAGTTCCCTGCGTACTTTTTCCTCGTATGTATATTTTTCCATTTGGGATGCCATGCATGTTACCTGCCTAATCAGAAATTTTCTTCTTAACTAGATTGCCCCGGCCTAATTGAAAAGCAAGCGGCTCAAACCACTTGCTTACCATTCTACCCGCAGAACAATCTTGCTTGCTTATACTTTGCTTTTACTGGAGCTTATGCTTATGCTTGTACTTATCCTTCTGCATTCTCAGCTGCTTATTCTTATGCTTGTTCTTCCTGTCCTACTTTATTGTTGTCAACATCGCTCTGATTATTCTTGTCATCATTGTCTTTCTTTTTATCCTCGGCTACGATTTCCCGGTTTTCCACACTGGCTATCCCGGCTTTGGCGACTTCGATTTCCACTTTGTCGGCAATTTGCAGGATCACGGACTTGTCTTTAACTTTAATGATTTTGCCGTAAATCCCGCCTGCAGTAATAACTTTGTCCTTGACTTTCAAGCTGCTTAACAGGGCCTGCCGCTGTTTCTGCTGCTTTTGTTGGGGCCGGATCATGAGAAAGTACATGATACCGAAAAACACTGCAAAATAAAGGACTAAGGAAACGGTTGAATTAGGCATTAAGATTATCCTCCTTTTTTCTTCTCCCAAATTACTCAACTATTCAGCATACCTTGGTCAAAATCCTGCTAGGATGTGAGAAATCATTATTTTCTCAGGTCATCATCATCCCTCCCGGCCACCCCTAACAGCTACCCACGCTCCCTGCTGCCTGGGTGCGCCTGGTGTACCCGTACTCCGCAAAGAACTTCTCCCTGTATTCCGGCAGCCTGTCTTCTGCAATGGCCTCGCGAATTTCTCGCATTAAATTCTGCAGGAAGCGCAAGTTGTGAATAGTCATCAAGCGCAAACCCAAGATCTCATCTGTTTTGAGCAAGTGACGGACATAAGCACGCGAATAATTACGGCAGGTATAGCAATCACACGTAGGATCAATGGGAGAGAAATCCCTGGCCGCTTCTGCATTGCGCACCACCAGCTTGCCAAAACGGGTCATAGCCGTGCCATTGCGTGCAATGCGCGTGGGCAGCACACAATCAAACATATCTATCCCCCGCATGACCCCTTCAATCAGGGCATCCGGCGAGCCCACCCCCATTAAATAACGGGGCTTGTCTCTGGGCAGAAGGGGAACAGTATACTCCAAGACTTCATACATTATTTCTTTTGGTTCCCCCACGCTTAAGCCGCCTACAGCATACCCCGGCAAATCAAGCTCAGTTATTTCAGCTGCGCTCTGCTCGCGCAAGTCTTTGTACACTCCACCCTGCACAATTCCAAACAACCCCTGGCGGTCGGTAGTAGTCAGCGTATCACGGCAGCGCTTGGTCCAGCGTGTTGTCCGCTCCAGGGAATCTTTAGCGTATTCATGACTGCAGGGGTAAGGTGCGCATTCATCAAAGGCCATCACAATATCGGAACCCAGAGCCATCTGAACCTCGGTCGCAATTTCCGGGCTTAGAAATCTGCGTGAGCCGTCTAAATGGGAGCGGAATTCCACCCCTTCTTCCTTAATCTTTCTAAGGTCACCCAGGCTAAAGACCTGAAACCCGCCACTGTCCGTGAGAATAGCTCCGTCCCAGTGCATGAAAGCATGAAGCCCCCCTGCCTCTTTAACCAAATCAGCCCCGGGACGCAAAAAAAGATGATAGGTATTGCTTAAAATAATACCGGCCCCCAATTCTTTAAGTTCCTCGGGCGTTATGGTCTTGACCGTTGCCTGTGTCCCTACGGGCATAAAGACCGGGGTCTCAATCACCCCGTGGGGAGTATGTAATTTTCCTAAACGCGCGCGCGTGCGCTTATCTTCTTTAAGTATTTCCAAATGAACCGCAGGCAAACCCTTCACATCCCATCATAAACTTCAATATTATCTAAACTCAATATAAATTGCAATATCAATCTCTTCTAAATAACAAAATTCAACGGGTAGTTATTCCTAAACTATTAGCATTGAATCCCCGAAGCTATAAAAACGGTAGTGCTCCCGAACTGCCGTTTCATATGCGTGCAAGAGAAATTCTCTCCCGGCAAAAGCGCTCACAAGCATGACCAAGGTTGATTTCGGAAAATGAAAGTTGGTAATTAAAGCATCCACTATTTTGAATTGGTAAGACGGATAAATAAAAATGTCAGTCCAGCCTTCCGCAGGCTTAACTCGGCTCTCGGAATCCCCAATAGACTCTAAAGTACGGGTGACTGTGGTACCCACGGCAATTACTCTTCTGCCCTCAGCCTTAGCCCGGTTGATTTGCTCTGCTACTTCCGGCAGTACGCGGAAATATTCTGAGTGCATAACATGTTCCTCGATTTCTTCCGCTTTGACCGGTCTAAAAGTGCCAAGCCCAACGTGAAGCAGGATTTCGGCAGTTTCAATTCCCCGTTCCTTAAGCTGTGCCAGCAATTGTGGAGTAAAATGAAGCCCGGCAGTGGGGGCGGCCGCGGAACCGCTTTCTTTGGCATATACAGTCTGGTAGCGCTCCTGATCTTCCAACTGTTCTTTAATGTAAGGAGGTAAAGGCATGCGCCCAAGCCTATCCAATAATTCTTCGAAGACGCCATCGTAACTGAAGCGAACTTTACGGTTGCCATCAGGCAATACTTCGATAACCTCTGCCGTGAGCAACCCCTCGCCAATTAGTACTTTATGCCCGGTTTTAAGACGTTTGGCAGGCTTAATTAAGACCTCCCAGATATCACGTTCTTCTCGGCGCAAGAGCAGAACCTCTATCTTCGCGTCTGTTTCTTGTTTAACCCCGATCAAACGGGCGGGTAAAACTCTGGTGTTGTTGAGAACGAGCAAATCTCCGGCCTTAAGCAAGCCGGGCAAATCATGAAAAACTCGATGGGCCACCCTCTTCTGTTCTCTGTTTAAGACCATTAGTCGGGATGAGTCCCGCGGTTCTAGCGGCTTCTGCGCGATTAATTCTTCCGGAAGGTGAAAATCGAAATCCGAAGTTCTCAATAGACAGTCTCCTATCCTCAAGCTATCCTCAAGCTATCGCATGGCAATGCACGCTCGCAAATGTTTATTCCCTATGGAATGGATTCCAATTTAGAATGTTGATCTAATTATCTTCCTTCTTAACTATAAGTGCGTGATCATAGTAATAATTTAGGATATCCCTATAGTTATAGCCCAATTGCGCCATCCGGTACGCACCCCATTGAGACATGCCCACACCATGACCCCAGCCGCGGCCGTCAATCACATATACGCCATATGCTTGGCTCTGAGGAGCAACTCCCTGATTAGAGCTTATAATGCGGTCTAACAAGGGGCCGGGTCTTAGAGCCCCGTCATTATTCAGGCTGAATCTTATATCCCCGGTAAACCAATTGCTGAATCCTTTATCCCCGGTGAACCAATTAAGGAATAGCCTGTTGGTACTTGCTTCCTGGACCCGTGACCTTCGAAAATCCACATTAAACAAGCTGCCAAGGAAAGCCTCTTCTTGAATAGGCTGGCCAAATGGATAAAAAGCCTTAACAAATTCCCGTCCGGAAACACTCTGGACCCGGCCCAACCAGTCTACCATCTTCACCATTTTTACCCTACCTGAGGGCAGCTTGTCAAGAGTCAATTGCCTAACCGGTCCCAAGCCGAAGGTCTTGCCCAAAGCAGGAGCAGAAATTAGAAAGTACCAGCGGTCTACCGCCCCGCCGACTCCCTGAGAATAAGGGTCAGGATGGGAAGAATAATGCGGGTCCGTATTTCCCCAGACATTTTTAGCATCCTCGGTATAGCCGCCGTTATGCGAAGAATAAAGGGCATCAATAGGCTGCTTGGAAGAAGCATCAATCAAAATCTCCCCGGCAGTTGCTTCCACGGCTGCTGACGCCACCCCTTCTACCGTCTTCCCTAAATAAGCCTGATCAGTATCGGGAGAATCAGTGATCGCTTTATTATTTTGCGTATGCTTAGCCATGAAGGTGCGGGCAGCCACACTCTGAGCCTTCAGAGCCTCAAAAGCACCTTCTGCCCATTCGTTACTCATCTCTATAGGAACGACACCTTTAAGATAATCTTCCTCCTCGACAGTGTTCACAAGCTGCCAATGAGCCCCCTGCCAAGCGAGAGTAAGGCTCCCGCGGTAGACCACCTCCGTGCCGGAGGGTTGTTTAATTCTGAATGTCCCTGGGCCGTTAGCTCTTAATTCCAGGATCTCACTTTCTAAAATCGCATAATCTCCATGGTTAAAGCGCGCAACAGGGCTTAGGCCCCCCCACCCGACCTGCAGCACAGAGCCTGAAGTCATTTTGCTGACAGCGGAAAACCCTTTGAGTTCATAACTGCCGGTGTTGACTGAGATTTCCAGCCAGCCGGCTTGAGCGAATTTCCACACCAGATTTACATTTATTTCTTTCGCTTGGACCGGTTTTACCCCCGCCCATAATACAAGAACTGCCACCAACACCAGCAGCAAAGGCACCCTGCTCACTTTTAGGCACACGCAGACACACCTCACTCTGTGAACAGATTGCCCCTTTTTCAACCCTTATATTCTGTTTGACTCTCTCCATTTTCTCTTAAGTTAAGCTCTCCTATCTCAGGGCTATACCGATTTATGACCGGGTTATTCAAATTCGAATAATCTTCCATCCTGGCTCTGAGGCAAGGGAACCCCTAAATGTTCATAAGCCTTAAGGGTTGCCATGCGCCCACGCGGGGTCCGCTGCAAAAAGCCCATCTGGAGCAAGAATGGTTCTACCACATCTTCGATAGTTTCCGCTTCTTCCCCAATGGTGGCCGCCAATGTCTCCAGCCCAACCGGTCCGCCCGCAAAAGTGTGAATAATTGTATTCACAGTTTTGCGGTCGATCTGATCCAGCCCCTTTGGGTCAACTTCCAAACGATCTAAGGCCTCCCGAGCCAACTGACGGCTCACTGCCCCATTTTCCCAAACTTGCGCATAGTCTCTCACCCGTTTAAGCAGGCGATTTGCTATGCGCGGGGTTCCCCGGGAACGGCAGGCTATTTCATTGGCTCCCTCTTCCGTAATCGGCAAGCGCAAAATATTGGCCGTACGCAAGATGATAGTCAACAAGTCTTCTACCTTATAAAACTCCAGGCGGCTAATTACTCCAAAACGATCCCGTAAAGGAGAAGTTAACTGCCCGGCGCGTGTAGTTGCCCCCACTAATGTGAACGGAGAGAGGGCTAACCGGATGGAACGGGCGCTCGGACCCTTGCCGATTACAATATCTAAACAGGTATCCTCCATTGCTGAATACAGAACCTCTTCAGCAGTCCGGCTTAAACGGTGGATTTCGTCAATAAAAAGAACATCGCGCGGCTCCAACGTTGTAAGAATCGCTGCCAGATCCCCGGGTCGTTCAATCGCAGGCCCTGAGGTGGTGCGAATGTGCACTCCCATTTCTGCAGCAATAATATTGGCAAGCGTGGTCTTCCCCAAACCCGGAGGACCGTATAAAAGGACATGATCCAGAGCTTCCCCTCGGCTCAAAGCTGCCTGAATAAAAACTTTGAGGTTTTCCTTTACCTTGCCTTGTCCGATATATTCACTAAGACGGTGAGGCCTGAGAACTTCCCCTTCCTGGTCTAACACTTGTTCCTGAGGAGCTACCAAACGTTCTTCCATCTCATTCTCCTCTCATTAAAACTTGGCAATCTTGCAAGCTGGTATTCGTAAATTTATTCAGTTAATTTACCTTTTAATGTGACTTTGAAATGCTTAAACACCGCAAAGCCAGCTTTAGCTGTTGCTCTGTACTTAAACCCTGCACTTCTTCTCCACCCTGCTCCTGGACCTGAGCCAGAGCCCAGCGTGCTTCATCTAAACTAAACCCTAAAGCGAGCATGCTGTCAAGAGCCTCAGAACCCCCGGCTCCAGGCTCTGCCGTAAGTCGCACCCCTGAACTGGCCTTAAACTTTTCCTTAAGTTCAAGGACCGCTCTTTGTGCAGTCTTTTTGCCCAGCCCTGGAACTTTTGTCAGCAAGTTTACATTTTCCTGAGCAATCGCACTTTCAACTTGTTCTACCGTAAAAGTAGAGAGAATGGATAAAGCAGTTTTCGGCCCAATCCCGTTTACCGACAGCATTGCCAGAAACAGTTGCTTCTCAGCCAGGGTCGCAAAACCAAACAGCAAGAACTCCTCTTCCTTGGGAATCAGATGAGTATAGAGAGTCAGCTCCTGCCCCGTTCTTGCTTTGCTTAATAAGACATAGGGAACTAACAGAATATATCCCACTCCATTTACATCTAACACCAGGCGCTCAGTGGCTGCTTCCCATACTTTACCGCGCAGCATCCCAATCACTGTGATCCCCCCAGCTTCTTCTGCATTGTTGAACTATGGGCGTGGCAAATAGCAATTGCCAAGGCATCGGCAGTGTCATCCGGCTTGGGGATGGCAGCCAATCCAAGTAATGCTTTCACCATGTGCTGGACCTGCTGTTTCTCAGCTTTGCCGTATCCGACTACCGCCTGTTTTACTTGGAGCGGGGTGTACTCATAAATAGGAATTCCATGCTGGGCCGCTGCCAAGAGCACAATTCCCCGGGCATGCCCCACCGCTAGGGCGGTTGTAGTATTACGGTTAAAAAAAAGCTGTTCTACTGCCAATTCCTCCGGACGCTTGCTGCTCAAAAGTAAATCCAGTTCCCGATATAAATGCAGTAAGCGTTCCGCGAAAGGAGTATTGGCATCAGTACGCCAGGATGAATACTCTATTGCCCTTAATAAATTTCCCTTTTTCTCGATCAGCCCATAGCCCATGATAGCTGTTCCCGGATCTATCCCTAAAATAATCATCATCGTCCCCCGTTCTATTATCTAGTAGTTCGACGGCAGGGGGATGATTCCTCTTTACTCTTGGCACGGGACATGCTAAACCCTCCTGTGACAGATTGTTAGTCTCAGGAGGGTAACTTTAATAATTTTTCGGCTAACCGCCAGTTTACAAATCAGCCTCAGATAAAGAATCGGCTAAGTCAAAATTGGTATATACATTTTGGATGTCATCGTGCTCCTCAAGGGTTTCGATCAGCCGGATAATCTTTTGCGCTTGCTCCGCATCCGCAATCTCTACGGTGTTTTGCGGGATCAGGCTTACTGCCGCTTCAAAAATCGGAACTCCCTGGTCGAGCAGTACCTGCCTTACACTTTCCATGTCCGAAGGAGCGGTATATACCTGAAAGCTTTCGTCTTCGCTGACCATATCCTCCGCTCCAGCCTCAAGAACGCTCAGGATTAAGTCGTCCTCGCTAATCTTTAAGTCCTCACGCGCAACAGTCAACTGCCCTTTCTCATCAAACATCCAGCTCACACAGCCTGTTTCCCCAAGATTACCGCCGTTCTTGGAGAATATGTGACGCACCTCTCCAGCCGTCCTGTTGCGGTTATCCGTTAATATTGTCGCCATTACTGCAACCCCACCAGGTCCGTACCCCTCATAGCGCAGTTCTTCATAATTAGCGCCTTCACCGTCGCCTGCACCTTTTTGAATAGCCCTCTGAATATTGTCATTAGGCATGTTCGCCGCTTTGGCATTATCTATGGCAATTTTCAAACGGAAATTATTCCCCGGATCAGCACCTCCGGCACGTGCGGCCACAATAAGTTCACGGCCAAGCTTAGTGAAGATCTTCCCTTTTTGCGCATCCACTTTGGCTTTTTTATGCTTAATATTTGCCCACTTAGAATGTCCTGACACTATGACTCCCCCTTGTGTTAGTCCACAAGTTATTGTAGCACAGGGGTTTTTCCTTTGTAAAGTTGAAGGACAGTCTAAAAATTAGTTAAAAAGTTCAGTGCTCAGATAGCGCTCTCCCGTATCCGGAGCAATGGCGACAACTTTTTTGCCAGGACCCAGTTTGCGCGCTACTTGGAGGGCCGCAGCCACAGCAGCTCCGGACGAGATCCCCACCAAGAGCCCTTCCTCCCGTGGCAGTTTCCGCGCTATTGTCATCGCCTCCTCATTGGAGATTGTAATAACCTCATCAATAAGATCCCGCCGTAAAACTTCAGGTACAAACCCAGCTCCGATGCCCTGGATTTTGTGGGGACCGGGATTCCCTCCGGATAAAACGGGGGACGCTGCTGGCTCTACACCATATATTTTCAGAGTCGGCTTTTGCCTTTTGAAAACCTCTGCAATTCCGGTAATTGTGCCTCCTGTCCCTATTCCCGCCACTAGCGCATCAAGATCGGGAACCTGCCGTAAAATCTCAGGTGCAGTACCTTCTCTGTGCGTAGCAGGGTTGGCAGGGTTTTCGAACTGCTGAGGCATAAAATATCCAGGGTTAACTTGCACCAAGCGTTTAGCTTCTTCTATTGCCCCTTTCATGCCAGCCGCCCCGGGTGTAAGCACAATCTCCGCTCCATAAGCAGTCATCAATAGCCGCCGTTCCATGCTCATCGTCTCCGGCATCACAATGATTAGACGGTAACCGCGTGCAGCGGCAATCATTGCCAGGCCAATTCCTGTATTCCCGCTCGTGGGCTCTACAATAGTTCCATCCTCTTTGAGCAACCCCCGCTCTTCTGCATCCTTGATCATGCCCCAGGCAATCCGGTCTTTAACACTCCCGCCTGGGTTAAAGTACTCGAGTTTCACATAAACATCAGCCATATTGTGCTCAGCCATGCGCTTCAACCTAACCATGGGAGTTTGGCCAATTAAATCAATAATAGAATCTGCTACTTTCATTTTTATTACCCCCTATTCCAATCGAATTAGTATGAATTAATAATAAGACATTTTAAGCCGTGTGTCAAACTTATAATGATCATAAACCTCATTCGCACTTGTCAAACTGCAACTCGTCACTAATACACCCCCTTGCTAAATGGAAGATGCATCCTGCGTAGAACGCCGCTCTATATCAGACACTAAAGCTTCAACTTGATGAGGCAACGGGGCTTTAGGAACCCCAACAATTTGAACATTTTCCCTTTGAATTGGGAGCAAAAGTTTATCCGCGGAGCTGGTAGAAATTGCTGCCGCCATCGGTGCTGTCACTTCTCCCAAAAGACCGTTAACCATCATAATAGCGATCGACCCGACGATCAAATCCACTCTATTGACATTAAAGCAGATCGCTGATTCTCCGGATGCTCCCTCAGTTGCACCTGCCCTTAACATCGCCCCAGTGGCCAAGGCATTGGTACCCAGAGCTAAAATTTCAAGATTGGGAATGCGCTTGCGCAATTGTTCCACGATATGTCTACCAATGCCGCCTCCTTGCCCATCAATTACTGCTACGCGCATCTCACCACTCCTTTCATCGTCTATTTATAAATCAACATTTGAGGGTGCATAAGTGCAACTAAGCCGCTTTCTTTATAACCCAGTTTAACCTATTCGACTAAGCAATTCCAGTTTTAGCCGCCATAATTTTCTATAGGCTACATCTATTAATAAATTTAATATTCTGAATTTCAAAAAAGGGGTAGCCAAACTTTGAGAAATAGGTTACAATCTAGTTGTGAAAAGCACCAACTTTCACAACTAGTGTTAGTATACACTGGTTACCTTCTCATCTCACTCCTCCTCAATCTAACCCCTCTGCTCTATGCCCGCCAGTAGGTGGGCTACTTTTTTTAACTTTTAGGAGTAATACCCAAAATCTTTTAACCAGATTTAGCAAAATAAGTTTTAACTATACTTTGACTGAAAAGTTTTTACAGACATATTTCCGATTAGCCTGCACAAACTATAATTGTACTTGGAATTCTTCCTAAATTTCAAAATCCAAAATTAGCAGAGGAGGATGGTCTTATGAGCCGCAATAAACCGGAAGTTCCTGAATCCGAAGCCCAATTGGACAAATTAAAATGGGAAGTGGCCCAAGAGCTTAATTTGGACGATGACATCCAGGAGCGGGGATTTGAAAACATGACTACCCGCGAAGTTGGCAAAATCGGGGGTAACATGGTAAAGAAAATGGTAGAGTATGCCGAGGAAAAGATGGCTTACGGTGAAGATATCAGACAGTAAGGTTCAAGAGCGGTCAGGTGAAGCCTGGTCGCTCTATTAGTAGTGTAGAACCCCTCCCCCAGATAGATTCAAATATTCTCCAAATACGAACGAAGAGTACTTATCTCCAAGAGATAAGTACTCTTCATGTGTTACCTGGGCCGCTCTCGGACATCGTGTCCTTCGCGGCACTCCTGACCTCCTGTCAGTCGCAACGACCTACTTTCCCAGGACTCTGCAGTCCAAGTATCATCGGCCCTGAAGGTCTTAACTTCCGAGTTCGGGATACGAAAGGATACAGTGTATCCTTTCGCCACACTGCTACCTACAAACGAATACTTTCGCCGTGTGATGATAGTGTCCGGTGGACATTATCGCCGAGGGCGCTTCTCCATATTTAACTTACCGCCCGAGGATCGATCGGGTGGAACCGACTCCATAGTATAAAGCTTTTTACGCAGTAACAAGTAAAGAGACTATCTTCAAAAGATAGTCTCTTCACTTGTTACCTGGCAACGACCTACTTTCCCAGGATTCTGCAATCCAAGTATCATCGGCCCTGGAGGTCTTAACTTCCGTGTTCGAGAAGGGAACGGGTGGAACCCCTCCGGCATTGTCACCAGATTTAGTTTGAGAGTTGTTCTCTCAAAACTGCACAGATCTTTTTTGTCAAAGGATCATTTACTCACTTTAGTTTGAGCCCAAGTGAGCCTAACCTCTTGTGTGGCTTAATTTTAGGTCAAGCCCTCGACCGATTAGTACCAGTCAGCTCCACACGTCACCGTGCTTCCACATCTGGCCTATCAACCTGATCATCATTCAGGGGTCTTACCAGCTTATGCTGTGGGAAATCTCATCTTGAGGCCGGTTTCGCGCTTAGATGCTTTCAGCGCTTATCCGATCCGGATATAGCTACCCAGCGGTGCCTCTGGCGAGACAACTGGTACACCAGTGATCCGTCCATCCCGGTCCTCTCGTACTAGGGACAGATCCTCTCAAATTTCCTGCGCCTGCGACGGATAGGGACCGAACTGTCTCACGACGTTCTGAACCCAGCTCACGTACCGCTTTAATGGGCGAACAGCCCAACCCTTGGGACCTACTACAGCCCCAGGATGCGATGAGCCGACATCGAGGTGCCAAACCTCCCCGTCGATATGGACTCTTGGGGGAGATAAGCCTGTTATCCCCAGGGTAGCTTTTATCCGTTGAGCGATGGCCCTTCCACTCGGTACCACCGGATCACTAAGCCCGACTTTCGTCCCTGCTCGACTTGTAAGTCTCGCAGTCAAGCTCCCTTCTGCCTTTACACTCTGCGAATGATTTCCAACCATTCTGAGGGAACCTTTGGGCGCCTCCGTTACTCTTTAGGAGGCGACCGCCCCAGTCAAACTGCCCACCTGACACTGTCCTCAACCCCGATTCAGGGGCCTAAGTTAGAACTTCAGTACGAAAAGAGTGGTATCCCACCGGCGACTCCACCAAGGCTGGCGCCCTAGCTTCTTAGTCTCCCACCTATCCTGTACATTCCTTACCAAAATCCAATGTCAAGCTACAGTAAAGCTCCATGGGGTCTTTCTGTCCTGTCGCAGGTAACCCGCATCTTCACGGGTATTACAATTTCGCCGAGTCCCTCGTTGAGACAGTGTCCAGATCGTTACGCCTTTCGTGCGGGTCAGAACTTACCTGACAAGGAATTTCGCTACCTTAGGACCGTTATAGTTACGGCCGCCGTTTACTGGGGCTTCAATTCAAAGCTTCGCTTGCGCTAACCTCTCCTCTTAACCTTCCAGCACCGGGCAGGCGTCAGCCCCTATACTTCTTCTTTCGAATTTGCAGGGACCTGTGTTTTTGTTAAACAGTCGCCTGGACCTCTTCTCTGCGACTCCTATTCCTAGGAGCACCCCTTCTCCCGAAGTTACGGGGTCATTTTGCCGAGTTCCTTAACGAGGGTTTTCTCGCGCGCCTTAGGATTCTCTCCTTACCTACCTGTGTCGGTTTACGGTACGGGCACTCTCTCGCTCGCTAGAGGCTTTTCTTGACAGCTTGGAGTCAGTTACTTCGCTACTTAATTTCGCTCCCCTTAACCTCTCAGGACTTAGCGAGGCGGATTTGCCTACCTCACTCCCTACTGGCTTGGACGTGCTCAACCAACGGCACGCTTAACTTATCCTTCTGTGTCACCCCTTCACTCAAACGCTTAAGAGTGGTACTGGAATTTCAACCAGTTGTCCATCACCTACGCTTATCGCCTCGGCTTAGGTCCCGACTTACCCTGGGCGGACGAGCCTTCCCCAGGAATCCTTAGGTTTTCGGCGGGAGGGATTCTCACCCTCCTTTTCGCATACTCATACCGGCATTCTCTCTTCCAAGCGCTCCACCATTCTTTACAGAATAACTTCGCTGCACTTGGAATGCTCCCCTACCCCTGCCACTATAAGTGGCAAGCCATAGCTTCGGTGATACGCTTGAGCCCCGTTACATTTTCGGCGCAGAACCACTCGACCAGTGAGCTATTACGCACTCTTTGAATGGTGGCTGCTTCTAAGCCAACATCCTGGTTGTCTGGGCAATTCCACATCCTTTTCCACTTAGCGTATACTTTGGGACCTTAGCTGATGGTCTGGGCTGTTTCCCTCTCGACTATGAAGCTTATCCCCCACAGTCTGACTCCCAATCTAAATTATTTGGCATTCGGAGTTTGATAAGGTTCGGTAACCTGGTAAGGCCCCTAGCCTATTCAGTGCTCTACCGCCAATAATCATCAATTGAGGCTAGCCCTAAAGCTATTTCGGGGAGAACCAGCTATCTCCGTGTTCGATTGGCATTTCACCCCTACCCACAGCTCATCCCCTGCCTTTTCAACGACAGTGAGTTCGGGCCTCCATCCGGTTTTACCCGGACTTCACCCTGGCCATGGGTAGATCACACGGTTTCGGGTCTACAGCATGTAACTCGTCGCCCTATTCAGACTCGCTTTCGCTTCGGCTCCGGCTTCTCGCCTTAACCTCGCTACATACCGTAACTCGCCGGTTCATTCTACAAAAGGCACGCCATCACTCCAAAGAGCTCTGACTGCTTGTAAGCGTACGGTTTCAGGTTCTTTTTCACTCCCCTCCCGGGGTGCTTTTCACCTTTCCCTCACGGTACTGGTTCACTATCGGTCGCTAAGGAGTATTTAGCCTTGGGAGGTGGTCCTCCCTGCTTCCCACGGGGTTTCTCGTGTCCCGCGGTACTCAGGATACTTTCACAGCAAGTCTATCTTTCACCTACAGGAGTGTTACCTTCTCTGCTGGGCCTTTCCAGACCGCTTCGATTAGATTTCCTTGCTTAATAGAAAGTCCTACAACCCCGGCTTCCGAAGAATCCGGTTTGGGCTCTTCCCTCTTCGCTCGCCGCTACTACGGGAATCGATTATTCTTTCTCTTCCTCCGGGTACTTAGATGTTTCAGTTCCCCGGGTTGTCCTCTCTAACCTATGTATTCAGTTAGAGATAGCTGGATATGACTCCAACTGGGTTGCCCCATTCGGGTATCCACGGATCAAAGCCTGCTTGCGACTCCCCGTGGCGTTTCGCCGTTGACCGCGCCCTTCTTCGACTCTTAGCGCCTAGGCATCCACCGTACGCCCTTATTAGCTTGACCTATTTTCGCCAACACTTTAAGGTTCGTTTTTTTATGAATCCTTTGACAAAAAGATCTCTCTGTGCAGTTTTCAAAGAACACAATGTTGGATTGTTAGTTTAACATTTCTGTTTTAACGTTGCAATCCTCACCGCAAATGTATTTTTTGACAGTTTGCGGTTTCGGCGATAATCATCCTCAGCCGTATGGTTATACTTAGTAGTTATCGGCTTCGGTGATAGTCATCCTCAGGCGATAAGTGATTCTATAGAGCAGGCGCCTTCGGCGATAGTGTCCACTGGACACTATCGTCACTGGAGACTATCATCACTGGAGACTATCGTCATAATTTTTGCTTGAGTTTCCAGGTTTTTTCTTAGTCCCTGACTTTCTATCCGGATGTCCTTTTTACCATCAAACAAGCTCGAACTTCGATTTTGGTGGAGGTAAGCGGGATCGAACCGCTGACCCCCTGCTTGCAAGGCAGGTGCTCTCCCAGCTGAGCTATACCCCCATATCCAGATATCTGATATCAGATGCCGGATGTCAGATTGAGCTAAGCTTTTATCTGGTATCTGGCCTCTGATTTCTGGCTTCTGAATTGGTGGGCCTAGGTGGACTCGAACCACCGACCTCACGCTTATCAGGCGTGCGCTCTAACCAACTGAGCTATAGGCCCGGATCGATATTCGATATTCGATGTTGGTGGTTCGATTGAAAGCATTGCTTTCAAAGAACTAGAACCCCGGACTTCGCATTCGCTTTCTGAGTTTCCAGCTTTTAGTTCTCAGCGTTTGTCCTAATGTCCTTTCGGACATTAGGCCTCGCACTTCGATAATCTGGTCCCTCAAAACTAAACAACAAGACTTAAGCAGATTGCCAAAGCAATCACGCCGCCAATGGTTTTGCCGTTTCCGGCTTGAAGTCTGTTACAACTTCATTAAACTCTCATCCAGTTTTCTTTCCTTAGTCCGAAAACTAAGGGGCAGAACTTCGATTTGAGTCTCGACCATAGGATTAGTTTAGCAATAGCTTGCTAAACATGTCTCCTTAGAAAGGAGGTGATCCAGCCGCACCTTCCGATACGGCTACCTTGTTACGACTTCACCCCAATCATCTACCCCACCTTCGACGGCTGCCTCTCTTGCGAGTTAGCCCACCGGCTTCGGGTGTTGCAAACTTTCGTGGTGTGACGGGCGGTGTGTACAAGGCCCGGGAACGTATTCACCGCAGTGTGCTGACCTGCGATTACTAGCGATTCCGACTTCATGCTCTCGAGTTGCAGAGAACAATCCGAACTGAGACCGGCTTTCTCGGATTTGCTTCACCTCGCGGCTTCGCGTCCGTCTGTACCGGCCATTGTAGCACGTGTGTAGCCCAGAACATAAGGGGCATGATGATTTGACGTCATCCCCACCTTCCTCCGGTTTGTCACCGGCAGTCTCTCTAGAGTGCTCATCTTTCATGTTAGCAACTAAAGATAGGGGTTGCGCTCGTTGCGGGACTTAACCCAACATCTCACGACACGAGCTGACGACAACCATGCACCACCTGTCTCACAGTTCCCTTTCGGGCACTCCCATGTTTCCACGGGATCCTGTGGATGTCAAGCCCTGGTAAGGTTCTTCGCGTTGCGTCGAATTAAACCACATGCTCCACCGCTTGTGCGGGCCCCCGTCAATTCCTTTGAGTTTCAACCTTGCGGCCGTACTCCCCAGGCGGAGTGCTTATTGTGTTAACTGCGGCACAGAAGGGGTCGATACCCTCTACACCTAGCACTCATCGTTTACGGCGTGGACTACCAGGGTATCTAATCCTGTTTGCTCCCCACGCTTTCGCGCCTCAGCGTCAGTTACAGTCCAGAAAGCCGCCTTCGCCACTGGTGTTCCTCCACATATCTACGCATTTCACCGCTACACGTGGAATTCCGCTTTCCTCTCCTGTCCTCAAGATAACCAGTTTCCGGTGCAATCCAGAGGTTGAGCCTCTGCCTTTCACACCAGACTTAATTACCCGCCTACGCGCCCTTTACGCCCAATGATTCCGGACAACGCTTGCCCCCTACGTATTACCGCGGCTGCTGGCACGTAGTTAGCCGGGGCTTCCTCCTTGGGTACCGTCATGTAGCTACAATGTTTTCATAACTACCGTTCGTCCCCAAAGACAGTACTTTACAACCCGAAGGCCTTCATCATACACGCGGCGTTGCTCCGTCAGACTTTCGTCCATTGCGGAAGATTCCCCACTGCTGCCTCCCGTAGGAGTCTGGGCCGTGTCTCAGTCCCAGTGTGGCCGTTCACCCTCTCAGGCCGGCTACTGATCGTTGCCTTGGTAGGCCTTTACCCCACCAACTAGCTAATCAGACGCGGGTCCATCCATAAACGGTAGCATGTTCAGAGGCCACCTTTCCTTAAAGCCCGATGCCGAGCCTTAAGCTTATCCGGTATTAGCCCTCGTTTCCAAGGGTTGTCCCGGTCTTATGGGTAGGTTACCCACGCGTTACTCACCCGTCCGCCACTAAAAATCTTTCTAAGCAAGCTTATTAAGATTCTCCGTTCGACTTGCATGTGTTAGGCACGCCGCCAGCGTTCGTCCTGAGCCAGGATCAAACTCTCCATAAAAGTTTTATCTTACTTCTTTAAAAGTTTGTCTTGTCAACCTACTTCTTTAGAAGTTCGATTCTTCTTAAGAGATTTTGATCGCTCAAAATCAATTTCTCAGTTACGGCTGATTGCTCAGCTAAACTGACGAGTTACATTGGCGTCTTGTTGTTTAGTTTTCAAAGATCAG